>CAISGE010000047.1 GCA_903884815.1 Candidatus Omnitrophota bacterium
AACAGCGATCAGATCCTGCGGTGGACGGCCTCGGCAGCCATGGATACTGAACCCAGAATGAATCGGATCAGAGGACATCATTATCTGAAACTTCTGAAATTAAAACTTCGGGAAATTGTCAGCGCTCGATCCGGTGCGAAAGCACCGGCCAACACGCTCGAAACTGTAGAAGTCAGATGAAAATGGCGGGAGAACCTTGCGGAGTTTCAACTAAGAAAAGCATTGCGCCTGTAATTATACCCATCAAGGATTTTTCGACCGAAGCCGCGAAGGAATTTACCGAATCCATAGCATTGATTTTTCTCGATGGCGATCACGCATACAATGCGGTGAAGGCGGATTTTGAATCATGGATGCCCAGGCTTTCTGTGGGCGGAATCATTGCTTTGCATGACACATTAGCCTACGAAGGCGTGAGGAAATTCGTTGGCGAAGTGATGTTTAAATCAAATAATCTAAGGATTATTGGCTTCATCGATTCAATTATCTTTGCTGAGAAAATAGAAAAGAATTCGATAGGGATCGCTCTAAATAACGGTTTTTTATCTTTTTGGCACAGAACAAGGTGTTTTTGTTATCATGCTTTAAGGAATATGCACTTGCTCACGTTTACCAAGAGGCTATTATCGGCCTATAATCGTGAATCAATCAAAAGACCATAGTTCGCCAATAGAAAATATTACTCTTGGAATAAATTGCTTCGGGGACTGACATCCTAATACAACGCCGGAGGAGAATCACTTTTGAAAGTTCTGGACCGTTATCTTGTGCGGGAATTGATTTTCCCGATCGTCTTCTGCTCGCTGACGCTGGTTCTGCTCATCTTGGTGGCGGACCTCTTTGACAACCTCGACGAGCTCCTCAGGAACAAAACCCCCATCCTGATCATTCTGCGTTATTACCTGTGCCTCATCCCGGTCTCGTTCACTCAGACCATCGCCTGGGCCACCTGGTTGGGAACCATCTTCCTCCTGGTCCATATGGGCATGCATAACGAGCTGATGGCCATGAAGGCGGCCGGCCTCAAGATTCTGACGATCGTCCGCCCCATGATCTTTCTGGGGCTGCTTTTGGGAATCGTGACCTTCCTCGTCGCCGACCGGGTTGTCCCGAAAACTTACCGCACGGCCAACGAGCTCCTTGAGATCTATATCGAAAAGAAAAAGGGAGCTGCGGACCGGAAGGTCTTCAAGAACGTCACTTATTATTCGGGCGGCAACACGCTTTACTATTTCCGGAAATTCGCCCCGCGGCCCAAAACCGTCGAAGACGCGATCGTCATCTGGCTTGATCCCGTGACCCATCACACCACCCAAAAGATCTTCGCTCAAAAGGGCGCGTGGGCGGAGGACCACTGGGTCTTCCAGGGGATCACGGAATATCAGACCGACGGTCAGGGCGATGTCCTCGGAAAACCCATGATCATCGCGAAGAAAACCTATCCCGATGTCGCGATCACGCCGCGCGACCTCATCAACACCGCAAGCGACAGCATGTTCCTTTCCTACCATGAGCTCCAGTACACGATCCAGAAGCTTAAAGAGAACGGCATTTCCGTGTATGCCGAGCAGGTGGACCTTTACAGCCGCCTGGCTGCCCCCTGGAAGGGCGTGGTCATGCTGCTCCTTGTCATCCCCTTCCTGGGGACCGTGCGCAACCGCAAGGCAATCGCAATGAGCGTCCTCGTTTGCGCGGGATTTGTCTTCGCATTCCACGTCAGTGACGCGATCTTGCTGGCTTTGGGGAAATCCGGAAGGCTCTGGCCCTTCTTGAGCGCGTGGGGTGGGAATATCCTCTTCGCAACTTACGCCCTCTTCAAACTGGAAAAAGCGAATTTTTAAAAACCGGGGAACGGGAAACGTTCTTCGGGAAACGCAAAGATCTAACGTTCGCCGGTACCCGTTGCCCGTTCCCCGCGTTGGGCTTCGTCCAACGCTGTCCCATCAATCTTCAGCGCCGAACTATCGAAGGAAGGTAAGGCGAGGGTTCCACCGATCCGTGGCATGGCGGGCATTTTGGCGCCACGGCCAAAAAGAGAGGCCATCGTGGCCTGAGCGCCGGAGGGGGAAGCTTCTTGGTTGGAGTCCTCAGTCTCAGAACCCAGCTGAGCCAAAGCTGCAGGCATCAGAAAAAATAAAACGACCCCGCAGAAAAAAAGCAGCCTCGTTTGATTGTTGAATCGTCGAGCGTTCATAGGTCCAAATAGGTTGAAAGCTTTTTAAAACCAGTACCGTGTCAGTTTTAAATCTATGGGTTCACAGTACCATATACCCTTAATTATAAAATTGACACGGGACTAGATCTTCGTCCCGGAGGGGATCCGGACGCCCTTAGGAATGATCACGATCCCGTCGCGGATGTAATAATGGTCCCCGTCCTTTTCCTCGACAGCCTTAGCATTCGTAATGCTAACGCCATCCCCGATCGACACATTTTTATCGATGATGCAATTCTCGATCACACAGTTCTTTCCGATCCCGACCCGCTGCTCCTGGGACTGGTCCGGCCATTCGTAGAAGTCGTTGCCCATTAAAATGCTTTTTCGGATGACAGTCCCTTGCCCGACGATCGAACGGAGTCCCACGACCGATTGGTGGATCTTGACACCGGTCAGCACACAACCCTCGGACATCAGCACATGATCCAGTTCCGTCCCGATCATTTTGGAAGGCGGCAGGAACCTCGAACGCGTAAAAATACGTCCCTCGGGGGACATGAAACTAAAAGGCGGCGCGGCGTTCGTCAGCTCCAGACTGGCCTCGTAGAAACTCGCGATCGTCCCGATGTCTCGCCAATATCCCGTGAACACATGGCCAAACACCTTGTAATTCTTGATCGCCTTCGGGATGATCTCCCGACCAAAATCCTTTTCGTGGCCGGAGAGCAGGTCCAGCATGACATCCCGGTTAAAAACATAGATCCCCATCGACGCGAGATACATCGGCCCTTTCGCCTTTACCCGATAAAGATCGCACAAAGGTTTGGGCATCGCGTAGGAGTCCACGGGATCGTTCTTCGTCGGTTTTTCCAGAAAGTCCGTGATCTGCCCATCCTTTTGAAGTTTCATGATCCCGAACCCTTTGACGAGACGCTCCGGCACCGGAACGGTCGCGACCGTCACATCAGCGCGCTGCATCTCATGGAACCCAAGGATCTCGCGATAATTCATCCGGTAAAGATGGTCACCGGAAAGGATCAGGAAAACATCCGTCGCGTCCGTGTGATAGTGATGCAGGCATTTCCGGACGGCATCGGCCGTCCCCTGGAACCAGTCGGTATTCGCCGTCGTCTGCTCCGCCGCGAGAAGTTCCACGCTCGTTTTTGTAAAGGCCTCGTAGGGATAAGTCCGGTGAATATGCCGGTGGAGGGACGCGGAGTTGAATTGCGTCAGCACAAAGATATTTCCGAGCGAAGAGTTGATCGCATTGGAGATCGGAATATCCACCAGGCGGTACTTGCCGCCGATTGGAACTGCGGGTTTGGAGCGGTAGCTAGTCAGCGGGAACAACCGCTTCCCCTGCCCGCCTCCAAGGATCAATGTCGTTACACGTCTTGTCATAGGGAATAAGCTCCAAGGTTCTCTTTTCGGGTTTGACTCCACAACACATTACGGAAAGTATCGTTCTCTTCCATCAGAAGAGACAGACGTTCATGCAACTGTTCCACGTACGCCGCCCGTGAGGGGTGACGCTCATGGTTTACAAAAAGATCAATCTTCCGGATGTGAGCGTCAATCACCGCCATGTTCCTCCGGATCTGCTTCTTAATGATGCGCGTCTCTTCCGAGGTAAAGGCCGGAGCCTCGCAATCCAGCGACTTTTCTTCTCTGACAGGCAGTTCATGCCCCATATGGAAGATCATACCGCGTACCTCGTCATCAGGTCCGGCAACTCTCGGCCGAACTCGGTTTTCATATAGACCCGCGAACAACCGGCCTTTTCGGCCTCGGGTTTAACCATCGACTTTGCCTGCGTCACGAAACCCACCGCAGGGACACTCTTTAAATCGGCATTATTGCGCAATTCGTTAAGCACCCGGAAGGCTTCCACTTCACATTTTTCAAAATCGAGGATCACCAGGAACGGGCGCTCGAGAGCAGCTTGCGTGACGAGCTTCTCCGCCCTGTCAAAATTCCGCACGCCAATGTGAAGGGGCTTCGCGCATTTGACGATCTGCATCGCCGCAGCCATATCCGCCACCAGCGAAAAAACACTTCGCTTCGCCGAGATCGCGCCATCGACAAGCGCGTCGCGTTTGATCGAAGTTCCTTCTGTTACCTTCGGATTAAGGGGCATCTTTCAGCATCTTTCCTAGAATGGCCATCTTCTCCGCCGCGTCCTGAACGAGCGCCGGCGGACCCTGGATCGAGCCAAGAGACTGGGCCGCTTCCTGCCACTTCTCCTCACGGATCAAGCCCAAGGCCGCCTGATAAATAGCCACGGCATTCTTCACATAGGCCTCCGTGAATGTCTGCAGCACTTCTTTTTTCTCAACCAAGTCCTGCTGCAAAGGCTGCAGGTCGGCCGTGGAAGAAGGATTCGGGGCCATCATATCCATAAGCGGCCGCTGAAGATCCAGATCGATGGTTCCAAAAGTGGCGGGATATTGGGCCGGAGGTTCCGCGGCCTTTGAATTCTTCCTAAGCGCGTCAACCTCAGGGGCCATTTGATCGATCACGACGAGCGCCTCCCCCCACCGCTTCTGGCCGATCGAAGCTCCAAGCTTCTGGTACGAAGCGCTGATGGCCTCCTCTTTAACCCGTTTCCCACGATCCACCAGACTCTGATTCATCGCACTGATCTTCGCCAGCGTGTCATTGATAAAAGGGCGAAGCATCGTAAGCGCGACAGCGCGGTGCTTTTTCAGGTCCGTGGAATAAAGAGGGAACGCGAGCGATTCCACCCAAAGGTTCCGCGCCATAAGAACATCGCCTTTCCCGAACGCGTCCGACGCGGCGAGATATTTCGTCTTAAAAAGTTCTTCGAGTTTTTTCTTATAGCTCCGCGCGAAGGGCATCTTATAAAACGCTTCCTGGTCCGCGATCATTTTTTGATATTGTTCAAGCGTCCATGCCGCCGAAGGTAGTTTTTCAGTCCGTCCCGTCTGAAATGGGACAACACGGCCCAGGATCTCCTGCTCCCCTGCGGTGGGAACCCGGTCCACGGGAACCGTCACTTCACGATTGAGCACTTCCTTTTCCTGAGGAGTCAGAACCGGGGCCGCGGCCACAGTTTGAGCGTGCGGAGAGTTCTTGCTTTCACGGGGAGCTTTGATCGAAAAAGCCTTCCAACCTTTAGAGGCCGCGGGGGCGAAAGCTTTGTAAGCCTTTAAACCCAAGAATACAACGGCACCCACAAGAACGAGAAATGCAAACGCTTTGGCAAGATATTTCAAATTCCCGAAAGAAACCTTACCACGAGAACCTGCGACGGCATCGCGAGAGGAAGGAGCTTTGCCTTTTTTCTCGGAAGCCAGTTCATCCTCTCTCTTGACGGAGGAAGTCCAGAAACAAAACGGGCATTCCTTGGCCAGAGGAGTCTCCAGCTCAAACTTTTTGCCGCAGTGATCGCATAAAAAGGGGTAGGCCATAGGATGCATTATGACTTTTTCTGAAAAATATTCCAGAGAATCTTAGAGGCAATACGTAGTAGATAATAGGTAGAAGGGAGTATCGGGAAACAGGAAAAAATAAACTGAATGTCGCTACCTACCACTTATTACCTACCACCTACTATTTTTCAGGAGAGGATCTTCTTGGCGGCACCGTTCATAACAAGGGGCGGAATATCGTCGGGCGGGATCGGTTTGCTATAGAGATAGCCCTGCATAATATCGCAGCTTTGGGATTTTAAAACACCCAACTGCTCCTTAGTCTCCACACCTTCCGCGACCACCTCCAGCTTCAGGCTGTGCGCCATGGAGATAATGGCCTGGGTGATGGCTTTATCGTCGGGATCGGTCGTCATATCCTTGACGAACGACCGGTCGATCTTGATGGTGTCGATGGGAAAGGTCTTCAAATACATCAGCGAGGAATAGCCGGTCCCAAAATCATCGATTGAAATATGCGCTCCCATTTCCTTGAGCCGGCGCAATGTCGTAACCGTTTCTCCTGCATGGTCCATGAGGGTGCTTTCCGTCAATTCCAGATCCAGGTCACGCGGGTCGATACCGGTCTTCTTGGTGATGCCGCCGATCATATCCACCAGATTCGCATAATGGAACTGACGCGCGGAAAGGTTCACAGAGAGCCGGAGGAACTTTAATCCCTGCTGGTCCCAGATACGCTTTTGCGCACAGGCTGTTTTCAGGACCCATTCCCCGATCGGATGAATGAGCCCTGTGTCCTCCGCGATCCTAATAAATTCCAGAGGAGGAATAAATCCGAGATCCGGATGCTGCCAACGGATCAGGGCCTCGACCCCGACAGGTTTTCCGGTGCGAAGATCCAGCATAGGCTGATAATGCAACCGGAATTCATTGCGATCCAAAGCCCGGCGGAGACTGTTTTCCAGGACCAGGCGTTCAAAACTGTTGGTCGCAATAGAAGAAGAATAGAGCTGAAAACGGTCCTTCCCCTTCTCCTTGGCGATGTGCATCGCGGCATCGGCATTCTTGATCAAAATATCACTCGTCTCCCCATCGTTTGGGAAAAGCGCGATACCGAGACTACAGCTTGTATAAAGTTCATGCTCGCCGATATGGAACGGCGTCTTGAAGGACATCAGGATTTTATTCGCCGCATTTTCCGCGTCTTCGGATTTGACGATACGCGCCAGGAGCATCACGAAGGTCCCGCCGCTGATTCGGGTCACTGTATCAGATTCATAAAGGGTCTTTATGAGACGCGCCGAGACCGCCTTGATCAATTGATCCCCTATTGAATGCCCCAGAGTGTCATTAATGCGCTTAAAATGGTCCAGATCAAGCGCCAACACCGCGCCGCTGTCTTTCTTGCGCCGGGCCTGCTGGATCGCCTGGTTCAAACGGTCCGAAAAGAGTTCCCGGTTTGGTAGATTGGTCAGGGCATCATAAGAGATCAGTCGGGTGAAGCGCTCTTTCTCCTGGGTCCTCTCCGTCGTGTCCGATACAACTCCGTCCACGCAGATCACCTTTCCCTCTCCGTCCCGGATCGCCCGTCCCTGGTCATGGACCCAGCGGAAATCCCCATTCGCGTGGCGGATCCTGTAATCCACGTTAAAGGCGCCCCCTTCCAGGACCGCCTTTTGAAACGCCCCCTGGATTACGGGAAGATCCTGCGGCAGGACTTTTTCAAAATAACAAAGGATGTTCCGCTCGATGAACTCACTTGCCGGAAGTCCGCAAATATCCTCGATCGTGTCGCTCACAAATTCCAGGTGCCATTGCTTGTCCTCTGAAAGCGAGTAGCGATAGACGGCCCCAGGGATATTTGAAACAAGACTCCGGAATCTTTGCTCCTTGTCCTGAAGCGTCCGCTTCGCGAGCTCATTCTCGTGATAATACCGCTGCAACTGACGCTGCCCTTTGTGACGGCTTATGGCATAGCAAATGCTCTTGACCAGAAGTTCCCGGTCAAAGTTCCCCTTGGTCAAATAATCCTGGGCACCCCCTGCGATCGCCCTCGCGGCAAGGTCATCATCATCCACGGACGTGAGAATAATAATCGGAATTCCCTGGAATTTATTATAAATGGAATGAAAACTATCGATCCCCCGACTATCTGGAAGCATGAGATCCAGCAGGACCACATCAATATCTCCCTGGTCGAGGCGCTCCACACCGGACTGCATGTGCTTGCTGCGGATCACTTCAAAGACGGGATTCTTATTCTGCGCGAGGCGTTCGCTGACAAGAAGAAATGCATTGGGGTCGTCTTCGATCACGAGAACTCGATACTGTTTTTTTTCCATAAGCTAGACCTTTTTCAAAAGATGCAAATTATAACAATGACTTAATAATTTATATTTAACTGCCCTTGAGATGATTGTAACACAATAATTGATTCATTCAAGTAGCAATTCAACTATTTTAAAACCGATGTTTTTAAAAATTATTAGAATAAAAATCTTATTTTAATCATTTGAATGCTATAAATTGATATATTTGATAGTTATTGCTATAAGGTTTTATTGATTTTATTCAATTATGGCCTTTTATTTTAAAATTTCATGTGTTACTTTTCTATTATGGACAAGACAATGAGAGAAAATCTAGCAATGGCCCGCACAAGAATTGAGGCCTATCAAACACACTCCAAGACGTACCCTCTCCCAATAGGAGGGCGCCTGGAAATATGGGTTATTGCGGCCCTTTTATTCGCTCTCTTAGCCATCCCAATAGCAACAGCGCAGGAGGACGGACGAGCCCTATTTCAGAATGGCGATCATGCTGAGCCGGTCGTTAAAGCAGAAACAAGCCCGGAAGCTGCGGGGGCCATGACTCAGGCCCTAGATGCGCAATTCCCTCAAGAATCACTCGATTTTCTAATGGACTCCCCGACACTTTCCAAGGAATCCGTGAACGCTGCGGCTGGTACCACCCTCTCTCCGGAGCCAGAAGCACCCGCAGTCACCCAACCTCTTCCGGCTACGCCTCAGGATCCAACAAACCCGGAGATCGGAAGCCCTGAGGCGGTCGCGATGCTCGTCTCGGAGCAATGCTCTCAAACCGGAACACCCGGTGACGGCACAACCACCTGCGAACGCAGCTATTCAAACGGCCACCACGCCACGATCCTCACCCAAAACGCGAATGAGGGTGACGAAATAAAAAGCCAGACCGTCATCGATGAATTCGACGAAAACGGCACGCTCCTCTCTAAAAAGACCATTCGCCACCGCCTCGACTATAACTATTATCAGAACCAAAAATCTAGAGAGAAGGAGTTTTTTGATATTACCTATCAACTGGCGGGCGCGAAGACTACCCGGGAACTGATGGTCTATGAATATTACCTTGATACGGGAAAGACACGCTCTCTTGCCTGGACGCAGTACCAACAGATCGGGAACGAACCCAAAGCAGGCCTCACTTATCACGCGCTGCTAAAATTCAATGAGGACGGCACCCCAGAACGGGGGCTCGCTGAGAAGTGGAACTCCGGGAAAAAAGCAGAAACCTTCATCGATTGGAACCGTGACTCGCGCGGCCCTGCGACCCTGGACCTGGAAAGCTGGAAACAATGGGAGGGATGGATCCGCAATGTTTCCCTGCAGGCATATCTTCCGTAAAAGAACGAACCGATAACTGACTACAGCACAAAACAAAAAAGCAGGCCAAGCGCCGCGTTGGCGGCACTCAGGCCTGCTTTTTTTATAAAATTGGGGAGTAGTGGATTTGAACCACTGAAGGCTAGAAGCCAACAGATTTACAGTCTGTCCCCTTTGGCCAGCTCGGGCAACTCCCCCTGTAAAAAACCGCACAACGCGCAAATCAGCTGATGGAGGGATTTGAACCCCCGACCCGCTGTTTACAAAACAGCTGCTCTACCCCTGAGCTACACCAGCATTGATACTCATCAATGAAAGAATCCAGGTCAATCAATACGGCCCAGTCAACCTTTAATGCTCAATGCGAGACCCGGGCAGCAAGGCGCGACATTGTACTAGAAAGAACAGGAAAAATAAACAACCCCGAAAAATAATGTCGAAGCTAATGACATACCCACTTTAAATGGAGTCCCGTTTCAAGAAGGACCCCCTTTAAACGTGCTTTACGGGAGTTTCCGCCCCGTAAAGCGTTTCCTGCCCGGAGACTTTACGTTTGAACAGCCGCTGTGGACCGAAGGGCTTCATCATAATAAGGAGGGCCGGCATCACCAAAAGCGAACAGAGGAGCGCCAAAAAGATCGTGAGGCTCGTCAGGAGCCCAAAATGCACGGTGATGCGGAAACTCGCACAGACGCTTGATGCAAAGCCGACGCAAAGAATAAGCGTCGAGACGACCATCGACTGGCCCATGTTGCGATAGGTGTGGTGCAGGGACTGGATGTAATGAGAGCGTTGCTGGAACTCCTTTCGAAACCGGAAGAGAAACTGGATCGACGCGTCCACCACCAACCCCAGAACGATGCTGGCGATCATCGCGGTCGCCGTGGAGAGCTCGACTCCCACAAAGCCCATGATCCCGTAAACAGCAAGGATCGGGATCAGGTTCGGAAGCGCCGCTAAAAGACCGAGTGGGATAGAACGAAAGATCAGAATGATCACGACCAGAATGGAGATAAAGGCGAACGCAAAGCTCTGAGCCTGCTCTTGAACCAAGCCTTTGGCGATCTTCCCGAGAAGCACCACGTTCCCCGTCAGTTGATATTCAAAGTGGTCGCTCATATGCAACCGGAGGTATTCCCGCACCCGCTCCTCCAAGAGCGCCCCCTGCGTCGTTCCAATGGCGCGCATACGGGCCTCCAGCCGCACTTCCTTGAGATCATGCGAAACCATCTTCCAAAGCTCCGGATCGTTGGACTGGATCATGCCTTTAAAATAGAGTTTGAGCATCGTGGGACTCTTCGGGATCCGGTAGGAATCAGCGTCGTTTTCGCGCGCCTCGTTGATCTTTTTGATAAGCGTCGTGATGCTGTTGACCTTCGCGATCCCGGGTTCACTCTCCATATAAGTCTTGAACTGATCGAGCATTTGAAGCGTCTTCGCGTCGACCATGCTCTCCCCGTCCTTGCGCCGGAACACAAACCCCAGCGAATAGACCCCAGTCAGGCGCTCATCGATAAATTTTGTCGCGATCGCCAGGGGCTGATCCGGTTTCATTTGCTTAACGATATTGGTGTCCACCTGAAGCTTTTGCACCCCCTGATACGCGAGCACGCACACGAGAGCGGTCATGATCAGGATCCACCATTTCCAGCGAAACTCCAATTTTTCAAGAAAGCCGAGGAGGACCCGGTTAAAAAAATGTCCGTCCTTCGAGCCCTTGGAATCGAGCGGCCGGTATGGCAGAATCGGCAGCAGCAGCGTCGTCAGGACCTGCTCCACAATATAAGAATAAAAGGTCCCGAGCGCCGCGAAGATCCCGAAGCTCTGAATCGCCGGAATGGGACAAAGCGCGAGCGATCCAAAACCCAGCACCGTCGTAAAATGCGTAAGAAAACATGGCATCCCCAACTGCTGGATCGTTACGGTGACCGCCTCTTTGAGGCTTGGATGATGCGGACGGACCTCAAAAAAGAGATTGATCAGATAGATGGCGTTGATCACCGAAACGATCATGATCACCGGCGCCAGAAGCGATGTCATCAAGTTCAGTTCCTGACCTAAAAGGGAGATCGACCCCAACGTCCAGACCAGCGTCGTAAAGACGATCGACATGGCAAGGATCACGCAGGCAATACTCCGATAGATCAGGAAGATCATCAGTATCAATGCCAACGTGATGACCGGGACAAAGACCATCTGATCACGATTGATGAGGTCGATGAATTCGTATTGTTCGACCGGAGCTCCCGCCATGTAGAACTTAACGCCCGGCTTCTCAAAATCGCTCAGGTAGGCCTTAAGAGCCGCGATGAACTCCCCATTGTCCGAAGCGCTGTTTTTCTGAGCCGTCTTCAAATACGCGAGGATATTCGCGACTTTGCCGTCCTTGGAGACAATATTGCTCACATAGAGTTCGTTGTGAAGGATTTCCGCCTTGGCTTCACCGATCGATCGCGCCCCCTCGAACACCCCTTCGAGCGCGGGCACCGTTTTCACACCCAGCATCTTATGTTTGATGTCCATCGCGTTGGTGAGGCTGATCACCCGCTCCACTTGGGAGTAGCTCGCGATTCCATCAGTGACACTCTTCAAGGTCTTGAGATTTTCCATCGTGAAGAGGTCCTCGGTCGACATCGCGACCGCAATCATCTGATCACTCCCGTACTTCACGCGATACTGCTGGTAGTATTGATATTCGGGAGATTTCTTGATGAAAAGGGTTTCCATGGAGGGATCGACGGAAAGGTGGGTCAGCGCGATCCCGAAGAAGTAGACACTGATCAGCATGACCAGAAGGACCGGCCAGCGAAAATGATGGATGAATTCTGCGAATTGGCGAAACATGGCGCTATTCTAGTCTAAAGAGATCCTTAGATTAATTCTTTTCTTTGCGAAAGGGGTAAGGAGTACGGCGCCGGATCCTTTTTCGCCGTACACCGTACGCAATACGCCTTACTTGGCTCTCAACATCGACAATCCCCGACCCGAACGACCTTCGTCTTGCTTTTAAATCCGCCGACGATCGCCACGCGGCTTTTGGGCACATCGAAATGCTTCGCCAGGACTTCGATCACAGCCTCGTTCGCGCGGCCTTCCTGAGGCGGAGCCTTGACCCGGACCCGAAGTTCGCCTCCCGGTCCCTCTTCGACGGCGTTCTCTTTGGCATTCGTTTTAACTTTGAGGGTATATTTCATAGATAAATTTCAAATTTGAAATGCGAGAAAAGCTCAGGCCTTTTTCGGGGTGATGTCCCACACCCAAGGCACGGCGACACGGCCCGGGATAAGCGGTACGCGTGTTTCATAATCATGCTGGAAACACATGTGCGTGGTTTTATCGCAGTAATAGAGACGCGCTTTGAGGACCACGGCCGCCGAAGCCCCCGGAGGCGTTACGGAAAGATGATAAGGGGAAACAAGCGGATCGAAGTTCCGGACCTTCATCGGGACCGAGAGCTCCCCCGCGGGACTTTCAGCCTGCCATGTCAGAGAGAAGGGTGCACCCTCGGTGAATTGAAAACCCGCAGGAAAACGGAATGTGATGGAAAGTATCGTGGAGGCGGCGTGGTCCGTAACCGCGGGTGGATTGGCCAGAAAGATCCAGGCCGTTGCAATCATGGCAACGAGCACAGTTCCATAAATGTATTTTTTCATGGGATTCCTTTCAAGTATCCACGGCCCGCTGCGAGGGCTAACGGCTCAGGACAGGATACTGTTTGTCCTTATCGGATAAGATGAACGCCCGGTCGATCTTAGGCCAGGGAATGGCAAGAGCGGGATCGCTCCAGAGGACTCCCCGCTCATGCTCGGGCGAGTAATAATCCGAGACCTTGTACATGAATTCCGTCCCCTCTTCCAGCACGCAGAATCCGTGCGCGAATCCCTTGGGGATATAAAGCATCTTCTTGTTCTCAGCGGAAAGCACCACGGAAAAGAACTTGCCGAAGGTCTTGGAACGCGGCCGAATATCCACAGCAACATCAAAGACCGAGCCTCGGAGGACGCGCATAAGTTTGGCCTGGGCACGGGGCGCGATCTGATAATGAAGCCCTCGAAGGACTCCCCGGGCGGAAGAGCTGACATTATCCTGAACAAAGGTGTCCCTGATCCCGCTCTGGACAAAAAGTTTTTTCTGGTAACTTTCGTAGAAGTAGCCGCGCGGGTCAGGATAGACCTTGGGCTCGATGACGATCACGCCCTTGATGTCTGTTTGGATGAAGTTCATATTAAAACCCAGTAAGGAGTACGGCGTCGCGCGTACGGCGTATTTTTTTCGCCGCACTCCGTACGCTAGTTAAGCAGCTTTTCGATTTCCTCAGTAATTCTTACAAGATCAAAAGGCTTCTGGAGAAAGGTATCACGACCGAGCTTCTCGGCCTCGTCCATCACATTCTGGTCCACATACCCGGTCACCATGATCGTCTTGATCTTCGGACATTTTTCTTTGACGGCCCGGAGCACGTCGATCCCTGACGCGTCTGGAAGTTTCACGTCGATCAGGACCACGTCCGGAAGCATCTCCTCGGCCAACTGGATCCCTGCTTTGGCGGTGTCGGCCATGTAGACTTCATAGCCTTCCTCTTCCAGGAATTCCTTGATCTCCAGGACGATGCCCGCTTCGTCATCCACGATCAGTATTTTTTTCTTCGCGTTCGGCATTTCGCCTCACCGGGTTCTGTGTCACTTGTGTTTATTCTATCCTTCAAGGCTCCTTGGGGGAACAGATTTTACCGCCGTCTCCCCATAGATCGGAAGCGTCAGCGTAAAGGTCGTTCCCTCTCCGACCTTGCTCGTCACAGTGATGGTCCCGCCGTGGAGCTCGATAATATATTTGCACATGTAAAGTCCGAGGCCCGAGCCTTTGCCCGGCGCCTTCGTCGTATACCCGTAATTGAAAACCTTCTTCATGACATCTTCGGTCATTCCCGAACCGTTATCGCGAAAGTGAACCGCGACCATGCTCGAATCCTTCGGATCGATCTCGGCCAGCACCCCGATCTTACGATGTCTTTTCCCAGCCATGGCGTGATAAGCATTGATAAAGAGGTTGAGGAACACTTCCTGTAGGCGCTCCAAATCCCCGCGGATGAGCGGCACATTGCCCGGCACATTAAAATCCACTTCCGTCCCGGACAGATTGTCGAGATAGGTCTGGAACTGCACGAGCGGCAGGGTCTCTTCCAGGATCAGCTTCAATGAAAGCGGCTCAAATTTTCCTTTTTCGGACTTTTTGAGGAGCCCGGTTAGCGTGTTCACCACGGCCTTGATACGCTCGATATTTTTCTCCATCTTGTCGAACACATCCAGGATCTCCGTCACCTTCATATCCTGATTTTTACGATATTTCAGAATGACGCGCGACACGTTCATGGAAAGGATGGTCAAAGGATTATTCACCTCATGCCCTACGGACGCCGCAAGACGTCCCAACGTTGCCATTTTCTGCTCATGAATGAGTTGGGCCTGCGTGTCCTGGAGCTGCTTATTCGCCCCCTCGGCCTCCTGAAGGGCTTTCATCAGAAGCGTCTTGGAGTGTTCGAGCTGATCGTTGATCCGCTCCAACTCAAGCCCCTTCCTCAGGGCCTCATCGTAAAGCCGCGCATTTTCGATTGCGATGGAGGATTCCTGCGCCAGCGTATAGAGCAAGTTGAGATCTTCATTCGAGTAGTATTCCCCGGACTTTTTCTCTCCGAGCATCAGGATATTCCGGAGTTCACGGCCCAGAAAACTCGGCACGCAGCAACTCGTCTGAAGCTGGTTCATCCTCTCCCGGATCGCCTCAAAATCATAAGCCCGCTCGCTCTTGTCCCGTTGCGAAGAAGCCGCTTCCACCTGTTCTTTCACACGCTCGATATCCACCGCCTCCTTGTGAGTCTCGAGATAATGGATCAGAGGGTCGTTGTCATAGAGCGTGAGCGTTAGGAATTTTTTATTAAAACCGCGCTGATACACCAGCTGATACTGATCACTCGTCCCCTCACGCATCAGCACCGCCGCGTTCTTCACACGCATCTTCATGGTGATAAAATGCATCACGAGCCCCAGCAAGTGCTCGAGCGACTCGATATTCGACATCCCCCGTGAAGCGTCCTTCAGAAGCTTGTGATAATCATATTTTTTCTGAAAGAGGAACTTATCAGTAAGATTCACCAGCAGCTTCCGGATAGGATCAAAAAGCAACAAGGCGATAAGAATGCTCAGGATCTGCCTCGTGGTATGTCCCATCCCGAGATGCTGCCCCAGATAGTTCTGGGCCAGGGCTGTCAAAATAGCGACTACCCCGATGATCGAACCAAAAACCCCCGTAAAAACAAGGGTCTTCTTGATAATCACATCGATATTAAATTCCCGGTACTTAATAATGGTGTAAGTCATGGCGAAGGGATAGATCACGATAAGAGAACTGGCGTAAGGGGGAACCGGGATGTTAAAGATCAACAAAAAAAGGGAAGCGCCGCCGACAAAGCCTACAAAGGTTGAAACTATAACAAAAAGGAGTCGTTTTTTATTGATACCGGTGGCGTTCAAGAAAGACTTGGTTAGATAAAACTGGCCAAACCCGAGGGCATAGACCAGATAAAGCGCCGCATAGACGGGGTAGAAGAATCCTTTTTCAGGATAAAACCGGAAATCCATCTTCTGGACGACGTCGCTTACAACAAGGTGCGTTAAGGCAATGCCAAACACAATTGCGGACACCAGATAGCCGACACGTAAAAGCCTTCGATGGTTGGAATCGATAAGGAGAAAAGACAAAGCAAAATGGAGAAATGTAATCGGGATGAACGCCCCGACGGCATGAGAAGCGCGGCTTGCCATTAGCGCCGTCGCATAATTGACGTCGGGAAGGAGGGTCACAAAATAGCCAAACGCCCACAAAGCGATCGACATACAGAAGGCCAGAAAGATCCGAAAAAGGAATCGACTCCGATCATTCAAAAAAACAAAAAGACCCAACCCGGCGTAGGATAAGGTGGTAAGTCCTGTGATGACAGTATAAAAAATCATTTACCTATTCTCGTGCAATTGAGCACGCTCCTGGCTACAGGGAGGCATCCAGCTTTTTCAATTCTTCGAGGATCTTCCGAGCGATCATCTCATGCCCTGAGTCGTTAGGATGAAGACCATCCTCCGCCAAGATCTCGTTTTTTTTCAGCTTTAAGGAAGTCCGGATATCCACCAAGCATTCTCCGTGATCGTGCGAGAACGTTTCGACCAGATCGCTGTAGATCTCCTGGAGTTTTTCGGGGTCGGGAGCGCCCGGGACCTGAAATTTCCGAAAATCCGGAACGGCCCGGAATAACTTTACGGCATCGATCGGCTGCAAATTGCAAAACAGGGGGACTTTGCCACTCCCCTTAATTTGAAGCGCCATATTTTTCAGATTTTCCATAAAACGGCCTTGCGGCACAGCGGACTGATCCAGGCTGACAAGGCGGCAATCGTTATTCCCGAACAAGATCACGACGTGCGAACACTCTTTTTGCTCCAGAACGTCCTGGGAGAGACGCACCAACCCGTCCTCGCTGGTCTGGCGATTGATCCCCTTGAGCAACACCGGGACCTTCAGCCACGATTTCAGCAATTTCGAGCATGCTTTTTCACGCGAAGATGCCCCCGTCCCTGCCAAGATGCTGTCTCCAAAACAGATCAATCCCCGGATCATATTTCAGCGTCCCTTGAAAGCGGGTTTCCGATGCTCCAAAAAGGCCTGCAGACCTTCCTTCATATCTTCCGTCTTGCATATCTCCCCAAAAAGCTGGGTCTCTAACTGCAATCCGCTTTTAAGATCCATTTCAGATCCTTCCCTCATGGCCCGCATGGCGAGGCGAATACTGACAGGCCCTTTTTCTGATATCTTTCGTGCCAGGCTTATCGCCGTAGACAATGTTTTCTCCTTGGCGACCCGCATATCCACGAGCCCTATCCGGTAGGCCTCTTCGGAATCAATGGTTTCCCCAAGAAGGATCAACCGGTGCGCCTGGGACATCCCCACCAACCTCGGCAACCTCTGGGTGCCACCAAAGCCAGGGATAAACCCCATGGCAATCTCAGGCTGTCCGAACTTTGCTTTTTCCGACGCCACGCGCATATGACAGGCCAAAAGAAGCTCGGTCCCGCCTCCGATACAAAGGCCGTTCACAGCTGCAATCACAGGTTTTCCAAGATCTTCGATCTGATTGCAGAGATTTTGGCCCATCTTCGCGAGCTCGATACCATGCTGACAAGATTGTATTTTTTTGATCTCTTCAATCGCGACACCGCCAATAAAGGCGCGCTCGCCCGCCCCGGTGATGATCGCCGCGCGTGCGGAGGCCTCCTGATCAAAACTCTTGAGAACCCGGCTCAGCTCATGGACCACCGAAGGTGTCAGGTTGTTCATGGGTGGATTATCGATCTCCAGGACCCAAACGCTTCCTTCACATTCTTTGCGGATATTGATCGTCATTTCACATTGCCTCCGTCGTGCGGATCCCTACTTTTCATCCTGGAGTTCGATAATATAGTCCACGATCTGACCCACCGTTTTCTTGGTATTCGCTATATGGAGATCGGGGCTCACGTTAAATTCGTCTTCAATGCTGTTAAGAAAATCCAGCGTCTCGACCGAATCGATCGAAAGGTCATTGATCAGATCCGTTTCAAACGATACGGACGGGCGCTTCGCGGCATCTTTTTCCTGCATCGATCTTAGAAGTTTCGAGAAATTCTTCTTGAGAGTTTCCAGGACTACTTCCCTGCGCGCTTGATCTGCCATGCATTTCTCCTTCCGGTTAAGATCCTTCGAAAAATTAAGCCCTTACTTTTCCAAAAACCAGCGACGTATTATTCGACCCGAATCCGAAAGAATTCGACAGAGCGTTCCGGACGGGCACCTGCCGGGCTTTCCCCTGGGCAACACGAATGTCACACTGCTCATCCAATTCATCACAGTTGATATTAGGCGGAATCATGTCGTACTTCACGGCCAGTAAGGCCGCGATCGCGCCAATCGCGCCTGCGGCGCCGATCGTGTGCCCGATCTGTGATTTGGTGCTACTCACCCAAGGAGCCCTTCCCCCTTTTTCGAAGATCTGATTGATCGCCTTGGACTCGCAGACATCATTCGCCTGAGTCGCCGTCCCATGAGCGTTGATATAATCAATATCGGAGGGTAAAAGACCTGCCCGAGCTATGGCTTCCCGCATCGCCGCCGCCGCATCGTCGCCACTCGGATCAGGCGCAGCCATATGATAGACCCCGCAATTACTTCCGAACCCTTTCAGCTCCCCGTAAATAGGAGCCTTCCGCGCGAGCGCTTTTTCATAATTCTCGAGTATCAGAATACCCGCGCCTTCGCCCAGCACAAAACCATCCCTTTTCTTATCGAACGGCCTTGAAGCTTTTTGGGAACCCAAGAGCCCCTTCGCCAGTACTCGCAAAGATTGATAAGCGGCATAAGTAAAGGGCGATATCGGACACTCGACACCGCCAGTCACAGCAATTTCTGTTTTTCCGTCCGAGATCTGCTGGGCGGCCAAAGCGATCGCATTCCCCCCGGAAGAACACGCCGTAGAGATCGTTAAATTTGCACCACGAAACTTATACAACATGGCAATAAAGGCAGACACGGCGTTGGGCGCGATCCTGGGGACAGAACTGGACAGGACCTTCCGGGGTTCCTGAGTTTCAATCAGTTGGAAAATCTGTTCTTCGTGGAACAAACTCCCACCGAGCCCCGACCCGATCATCACGGGGATAGCGTTTTTCTGCGGATCATACACCCCCTCCAGATTTGCATCCTCGACCGCCATTTTTGCGGCCGCCATTCCGAACTGCGCGAACCGATCCGTTTTCCTGTAAAATTCAGGAAGCATATAATCCGCCGGATTGAAGTTCTTCACTTCCGCGGCGATCTTGGTCGCATAGTGCTCCGCATCAAACAGCGTGATCCCTCCCTCTCCCGACTCCCCCGCGAGGGTGGCTCTCCAGAAATTCTCCACCCCCATCCCAATCGAGCTCACGATCCCGATCCCCGTCACCACCACTTTGTTTTTCATAGATAATCCCGAATGACCGCCAGTAATTGATTCACATCGACGGGCTTGTAGAGCGTTTCCCCAACGAACGGGGCTTGAAGCTTAATTTCTTCGCCGCTGTAACCGGTAATGAATATGACCGGAAGATCTTTCTTGCCGCTTGAGAGAAGCGCTTGCTGGATCTCTTTGGCCGTCGAAACGCCGTCTTTCTCAGGCATCCGTATATCCGACAAGATCAGATCGATCTTCCTCGCGCGTATCATCCCCAGGGCCGCCGCACAGCCCCCCACCGGAAGAACCTCGTAACCCTCCCGGGCCAAGACCTTCTCAAGAGATCTCAGAACGAGCGGATCATCATCGATCAAAAGTACCGTTGCCTTCTGCATACTCAGGGCTTTCGTGCCATACAAAGGTTATACATATGCCAGGGATCTCTCTGGATCACGATATCCTTAAAACCAAACTCATGAAACCATGTTCGCCACTGCTCAAGAGGACGGTAATACAGGGTCCAGGCGCCCTCCTTCGTCCTAAGCGCTTTCTCCATCAGTTTGCGACTCGGGTTATTTTCCTGACTGTCCACCAGTACGGATCCGTTCCGATCCAGCGCGTCGTAAATCTGTTTCAGCATCGTTGTCACCTTGGCGTCATCGATATAAACGGTGAGGCCCGAGGCGATCACAATATTGGGACGCCAGTCGACTTGCCGCCCCAGGCTCCGGAGAACCCGCAGCTTGAAAACATTCCCTTTCACAAAACGTATCCGTTCTTTCAGGACACCTTTTCTATCGCTCAAATTCTTCGCCAGCTTCAAGGATTGCTTATCGAGATCGACTCCAACGATCTCAATCTTTTCATCCGGAAAAGCCTCCGCGAGATCGGTCAGATATCGCCCGGCGCCGCACGCCAGATCCAGGATCCGGGTGGTCTCACCGCGCAACTTCCGATTTTCGATCTCGTTACTTAAGATTTTAACAATGTTTTCACGCCGGGCTCGAGTGGCCTGCACGGCCGGCAAGTTTAGAAGCACCTTATCGATCAAAAGTCCGATACCCCACGCACCGTGGGCTTTGTTCTCATACATATAATCAAAATTATAGCCCGTGGCAGCCTCCCCCGAAGCGCTGCGGCGCCCCAAGCTGCTCAGTAATATCAGGTTGCGCACAACCTTCTTGTAAAAAAAATCCTCCAACCCTTCCTTGAAACTCATAGAGCCCCATCGTCTTTAGGATTTTGTACAATAAACGAGTCGCTCTTGTATCGGCCAGACAGAACCTATCCCTTAGAGAAATAGACCGAAACCACGGTTCTCGACCGCAACAACGCCCTCGGGGAACCCAGTCCCCTCACCCACCGGTTTTCAGAGAGATCCCTGAGGGGAACCGGAGAATGAAAGTGGCCCCGTGACCTGGTTCGGACTCCACGGAAATGCTGGCATTATGCCGCTTCAGAATACCAAAGCTCACGGAGAGGCCTAACCCGGTACCGGAGCCGACGTCCTTGGTCGTGAAAAAGGGATCAAAGATCTTCTTCTGATTCTCTTTGGAAATACCGATGCCGTTGTCGGTCACTGCCAGCTCCACGGCGCCCGCCCTCTGTCGGATCTCGACGAGGATCTTTCCTTGGACCTTCGCGGCGCGGATCGCGTCCTTCGCGTTCACGAGGAGATTCGTCAGGACCTGATCCAACTCCCCCGCAATCCCTTTCACGGGTGGCGTCGCCGCCAGTTTCAGCTCCACGGCAATATTCTCCTGTTGCAATTGAAAGCCGATGAGCGCGCAGGTTCCCTTGACAATTTCGGCCAGATTCACATCCTTGTGAGGCGCCTCCTCGGCGGTCTTCCGTGCATATTTCATGAGTTTCTGCACAATGCTCTGGCAACGCTTTGCGCCTTCCTCGATCAGAGAAATGGATTCGGTATCGTCTTCTCGTGCGCTCATACGAAGAATCTGCGCGTTCGTGAGAACTGCCGTGAGCGGATTATTGATCTCGTGCGCCACCCCTCCGGCGAGCGTCCCCAGCGTGGCGAGTTTCTCCGCCTGCGTCAGCTGCTCCTGTGTCCTGACGAGCTCCCGCGTCCGTTCCTGGACGCGATGCT
The DNA here is from genome assembly GCA_903884815.1 of Candidatus Omnitrophota bacterium. Lineage (GTDB taxonomy): Bacteria > Omnitrophota > Omnitrophia > Omnitrophales > Aquincolibacteriaceae > Aquincolibacterium > Aquincolibacterium aerophilum. The sequence goes on from CAISGE010000047.1 coordinate 21,308, forward strand.
CGAGCTCGACGTTCCAAAGCTTCAATTCCTCGCTCATCGTGCGAACTTGGGTGTAGAGCTCACTGATATTCTCATACCGCGCGGAGTTCGAGAACGCGATCGTCACGGGGATCTTGAGCTGCATAAGGAACTGGACCTCCGCGGCGCGGTAGGGTTTCAGGTTCGCCTTCCGGCCGAGGCTTGCGACCCCGATCAATCTCCCTCCCAGTACGAACGGCATAGCGACCATCCCCTGGGTCGCGCGAAAGAATTCTTCGATCTCGACTTTGAAGGTCTCCACCTCCGGGTCCGCGATGACAAGATTCCCCATCACAACGGCATCTTTTTTCTCAAGCCATGCCAGGAACGGATGGTTGATCGGGATTGGCTTCAGACTGCGCAAACCTTTCGCGATGGCAGGCACAAAGACATCATTTTTTTCATCGAGCAGAAAGACCGAAAGCCGGCGAACATATAGCTGGTGGCGGAGCATACGGGCAAAGCTCTGCAAAAGATCCCGGAGGTTCTTAAGGTGGACGAGTTCCCGGGAGAATTTCTCGAAGACCGCAAGAAGGTTCCTTCGCTGGCGCTGAAACAGATGATCGAGGCGCGGCTGAATGGAGCGAAAATAGAAATAGAAGGTGATCGCAACAGCGAGGTAATAGAACGTCGAACTCCAAGCAGAGGACGTGTCCCTCAGACTTTGTGTCCAGTAAATGAAAACCGCGAAAGGGACGATCGCGACAACCGTCGTGAGAAGCCACATAAGTGTTTTATGGATGACCGTCTCAATGTCCATCGCCTTGTAACGGATGATCGCGTACGCCACGACCAGGATCCAGAAAAACACGCATAAGAACCCCAAGGGAAAGACCGGGTAATAGAGAAACTTCGGCACATAATCGAACGAGCCCAGGAACGAGACCAGAAAACCCGCCGTAATAAGACCGATCTGGGTCTTGCGAACGCCCTTTGGTTCTTTAAAGAGTGCGCTGAAAAAGTTGGAAAAGGCACAGACAAGCACCAGGAAGAAGAACCCCAGGAAGTACAAATTGATCGGCCCGTAGATGGGATAGTA
>CAISGE010000048.1 GCA_903884815.1 Candidatus Omnitrophota bacterium
AAAAAGCCTCTCCGGTAACTTCTTCGCCATAAACGAATGGATTCTTCATATCATTAGCCCCTTTCGTATTACGCAAGCTGCGTAACGCACGTTGCGTAATATAACATTCTTTTCTTCCGTGTTTCAAACACTTTCCGCAATTCGGGTGCATTACCTCCGTGTCGGAAACTTTTTCATATCTGGTACGTTAATATTAGGAATCGAGTGTCAGATTTGGAGATATCAAATAAGCGGGGGCCCGGGAGGCCTCTGGACTACTCGTAATCAGAATAACCCGCTGTGTCTTATGCCGGAACATCATAGGGCTTTGCTCTCGCTTTCCAGTAACATTTCCATCGATCGTCTTCGCTATGGTACAAAGCGCATAGCGCAAGCATCTCTTCCGCTCCGCTCTCCGAAACATTCCAGAACTTCTCAGTGCCTTTCATCCGGAGGGCAAATTGCTTCACGGCGCCTTCCGCCACTCCGGATCCAATGGGCCAGCCTTTTGAGCGAAACCGGGGATAATCGATAGCATCGTAATTATTGGGGAAATAAGAGTAGGCGTTGCGATAAAGCATTGCCCGCCCAGAAGCGTCGGACTCACCCTTCTCAGGAAAACCGATCTTCTTAGAAAGCCTCTCAAGCTCCCTAATGATCTCATCGCGCTTTCCCTTCCAAAGCAATTCGCGATATTCCTCATACCACTCCCTTGCCGCTTGGGTGCCTTCCCCAAAAGCAGCTTTACTTGAAGCGCTAAGATGTTCCGTTGCGTGAGGCCAATCTAGAATCATCTCAGCTTCAGGAAAGTGATCGTTTTTTAACGTCCGAATGTGCTGGGCCCCATCGGCAATCAAAAGCTTGGCTTTTGCCTGAAGATACCCACGCTTTTCCGCTTCCACTCGAAGCATCCAGCCAAAGGATTCCCAAGGCTCCATCGTGGCAACATAAGTTTTTGTTTGTGACCGAGCACCTTCATAACGATCATAGGAATCGGCCTCCGGCTTAGGTTGGGGGACGGCGTCATAAACGACTCCGATCTTATCTTCCTTCCACCGGCTGTCTTGGGTCTCAGCGCGCGTCTGAACACGGCCACCATCACAGGTCACCACGAAAAGCATGGGCGCCGGCCCACTCACGACAGAAGGGGTTTTAAGCTGCCGGAACCTCTCGACTGCCGTTTCTCTTTCCTTAACAAGCTTCTGCCCTTCTCCTTCCGCAATCGTTCGTACATGTTTTGCGCTATATTCCAAACGACTGTGTTCCGCCAGAATCTCCGCACCGTCCCCAAAGCTGCGCCCTATTACTGCCGCATGGCAGACTTTTTGAGTTACGCCGACACTGACCTTCGCGTTACCGATCCCCAAAGCCCAATCCATAGGTGCTCCCGTCTGGCCGCAGCGATCACAAACACCGTAAGGCCGTTTGTATTCTATCTCCCCAAACTGGCTCCTCACAGTCTTGGGTTGCGCATCCTTTTGAATCCTCAAAATACGCCCACAGCTTAAACACTTTTGCACCTTTGTGGCATCACGATCGGGGTGCCGGCTCAACGCGATCTCCAATAACAGACGCCCTTCCTCGAATTTCTTCTGCATCACGATCTCTTCCAAGTCCTCTAAACTCATAGTAGGGGAACCCTCCAGGATCTTTTCCAGGTTCTTTTCACATTGAGACAGGTACCCTGTCTTCTGTTCATAAACAACACCGATCAAAGAGGCCGTCAACGCCGAAACCCTTCCAGGTCAACCTCTTGAAGCTTCCCCAGAAGCGACACATTCTTCAGGATTTCCGACATAAGCCGTTTTATCTCCAAGGACTTTTCTCGAAAACGCTGATAATGCTCAATCCCGGCCGAAACTTTCAGAAGATCGATTCCCCTTAACGAGATCACTCGGGACTGTCCATCCCGGCGTACCGATATTGCCCTTGAGCGGTGGAGCTTTCCTTTCCGGCACCGGCAGCCTTCCTTCCCGCACTGCCGTTCTCTCCAGTAGAGACTGGCTCGCACCAAAAAGGAGGACCGCTGAATCTGATCTATAGCGCTTTGCAGCTCCCCAAGATCCTCTCCTAATCCTTGCCGGCAACGGCTGATCTGCTCAGAGGACTTCATCTCTCACCTCGATCCCTGGGATTTGATAAGCGCCACATTGATCTCGGAAATCTTACAGATACTCTCCCATAGCTTTCCATAGGCATTCAGACCTTTCCGAATCCTCCCAAGATCGGCCGGCGAAATCAACGAACTCTTCGTCCGCCCCTTCGAATCGGTCCAGCTCAAATACCAATAGGGACCATGACGATACCGTTTTGCCCCATGGCAACGGCACTGAGCGCGACCACAGTTGAGATAGGCCTCCCTCAAGCTCCCGCGAATCCATTGGTCAGGATCCGGCAGATGAGCCGCCAACCGATCTCGATCTTTTTTGAGGTGCAATGGTTTTCTATTCATTTTTAATCATATTATTATTACTGTTTAATAACAGTAATATTATCGTCAAAAAAAATTAAAAATCAACTCTTTTTTTTACTTTTCCTTGTCCCAAGCCTCGCAACGTCCTATAACCACCGACACCGAGGTAGCGCACCCCTCGCTGAACGCTTCTCGGTTAACCCCCAGCAGATCTAGAACCTCCGTCCCCGAAGTGGGCAGTTTATCCTGAAACCGAGCAACCTCTTTCCCCCCTTGCAAGAGACGATGCCGCCGCAGACCGCCGAATAGTTCGAGTATCCGCTCTGCGGTTGGGGCTTTGCATAGCCGTTGCTCAGGATAGAGGGGAAGTTCGGCCACCCCCGCCATCTTCATTCCACGACGTAGCTGCCGTTCGATGAGCGCCTCCACTATCAGCGTAATGAAATACAACACCAAAAAGGATTCTACCCTCTCGACCTTCTTGAGAAAAACGGGTCGGACATTAAACACGGTCTTAAGTTGCTCAAATCGTTTCTCCAGATGGGGCTGATACTTGTACCATAGCAACACCTGTTTGAGATCCGCCCGATCTTTGCCCACGTCTGTGATCAGGGGAAAGAGACCATCGGTCTTGGCATCCCACGCCACCACTTCGTCGCGTACACGCCATTTCACCTGAGGTCGCGCTTTCTTGACTTGCCGGTAGGGAGTCTGTAGTCCAGGCCGCCCAGGACAGGCTTGCTGGTACTCCACCTTTTCCGTCGACACCACGGTAACTTCAATCCATTGTTTCGTTCCGAGGTCTTGAACAATCTTCTCTGCCGCCCGCTGAACCTGCTCATCAGTCTTAAGTTTGTATGCCCCTGTTCGACTATTCAGAAATTCCAGATCCACGATCGTCCGCCGAATCCGCGTCTGTCGATACTCCTGATCCCTCTGGTGTTTGGCTGAACTGTGATACCAGAGGATCCGAAACCCCTCCGCAGAGGGTAACGGAGACTCAAAGCCCTGAAACACGTCGGGGGGATCATTCTTGCGGCGCACAGCTGGCCGCTTCCAGACTTCCTCCCAGGAGACCGGATGCGTCTGAATCCATTCCTTGAACCATTTCTCCTCCTTGCGGGTGGCAGGAAGAACCGTGACAAAATGCCCTCCGTTACGCGTGATCGAGGTCATGGTATCACTCACGCAGAGCTTGCAGTCGGCCACGTAAATAAAATCAGGCCGACCTACGAGTTTGCGTAGTCTATCCCACGTCTGCCGGTGTGTTTGGTCGTCGGTAACATTCCCGTTGTGCAGAGCTACGAGGATTGGCACCGCCCCATCTTCCGTAACGGTCAGCTCGAAAATAAGCTGCTTTAGATCAGGCCGATGGTCCTTGCTATGCCCGTTGGTGATCCACAGTGCGGCAGGATTACAACGTGGATATCGGCCTGTGAACATGATCGAGGTCGAGTCGTTATGCAAAACATCCAGTTCCAGGTTAAAGATCTTAATCATGCGGGTCAGAAACAGAGTCAGGAAGGTGGCGCGATCGGATGCGAAGAACAGATCTAAACAGCGGCCAATGCGATCGTCATTGAGCAGATCGATCTGGTTGGGAGGAATCCCCAACAACTCCGGGACGAAGGTGCGGGTCCAATCAGGAATGCTGTACAAGGGGTAGCGCGACAAGAGCATGTTGCGTACAAGAACGCACAGCGCGTCCGCACAGGGAAGTATCGGCCGACGACCAGGACGGGAAGGAAGCATTTGACAAAAAAGTTCTCGGAGCTTCAGCTGGTCTAGGAAGTGATTGACGATTGGCAACGGGCCAATGGTGAGCGATTCGAGCGTTTGACCAGGGGGTCTCATCAAGTGGTTCCCTCCATATTTCTCTTGACATTGCATTTCCTTCCGTATATTATACTGAAAGAATGAGACATGTCAAACAAATTTCATCCACGGGATCTCTGG
>CAISGE010000049.1 GCA_903884815.1 Candidatus Omnitrophota bacterium
AGAATTCGCTGATCAATAGCTCCGGCTTGCGCAAGACCTTCCGGCCTCTCGCCAAAAACAATCTGTTGTCGCCGTTGCTGGAAGATGCTATAAAACGCTTGTTCAAATACAAAAACACGGGGATATCGTCCTTGTCCTTCTGGTTCGTCAGGGATAAGAGACGGGGCCCTTTTCCCAGCGTTTTTTCCTGCCGTTTCTCCCCATACCGAATGTCAGCTGATCTCCCAGTTCAACATGCAAATGCAACGCTCAATAAGAAAATGCAAAGTCTAAAAAGACACGGTTCAGGCTGCTCAAAAATGAACAACAAATGACGAAAAAAGAGACGAAAATAGGTTGACTTCATATTATCGTTTTTGTATTATTTCGCTAATAACATTAGGCTCTATTTTCGCAAAGGAAGGCATGGCACATGGGAAAACCTATCAAAATACCCGGCCGCAAAGTCCGTTGCCCTGAAAACTACACGGCTTATATTCCCGACCCGTTGCCTCCGAAATTTTCCTGGGATTCGAAATTGGTCCGTGCTCTTTCTGACGCAGACCGGACCCTTGGATGGCTCGCGGGGGAAGGAGGCCGCTTGCCCAACCCGCATCTTTTATTGCGGCCATTCATAAGACGAGAAGCTGTCCTCTCCAGCCGCATTGAGGGAACCCAAGCCACGTTAGGCGAGTTATTGGCGGCTGAAGCCGGCGCGGTGGTTGAACGAAGTCCGGACGATCTGCGTGAAGTCGCGAATTACGTCATGGCCCTGGAACACGGTATCAAGCGGCTGAAAACCCTGCCGCTCTCTCTCCGGTTGATCTGTGAATTGCATAAGCACCTTTTGACCGGAGTTCGCGGCGGACATGCAACACCGGGAGAATTCCGGCGTTCACAGAACTGGATCGGCCCCGCAGGATGCACTCTTGTCAATGCGAGCTATGTCCCGCCACCCCCCTCAGAACTTATGTCCTGCCTTGGCGCATTCGAAAAATTCATGCATGACCGTTCTCTCCCGCCTCTTATCCAGATCGCGCTCCTGCACTACCAGTTTGAATCGATCCATCCTTTCCTCGATGGAAACGGTCGCGTGGGCCGTTTGCTGATCACTCTATTTCTGGTAGAGCGGGCCATCCTTCCAACACCGCTTCTTTATTTGAGCGCTTTCTTTGAAGCCACGCGGCGCGATTATTATGATCTTCTGTCAGGCGTCAGTGAGCGCGGCGAGTGGGAACCATGGCTTGCCTATTTTCTTAACGGCATTGCCCGGCAATCGGAAGACGCGCTTGGCCGCGCGGGAAGGATTAATGGGAAACTTATTGAATGGCGGGATGAAGTGGGCGGAATCTCGTCTAAAGTTCCCCTCCTGCTGATAAACATGCTTGCCGGCAATCCCTATCTGACGATCAATAAGGTCGCGGAACATCTCGGCATTGCATTTACAACGGCACAGAGAGCCATCGAAAGACTCGAGAAATTATCCATTGTCGCGAAAGTAAGCGAGGCAAAACGCGATCGCGTTTATTGCGCAAAATCTATCCTCTCGATCCTAGAGGAACCGGCAAACCTCACCCCCCAATAACAGTATTACCCACGCTCGACGCTCCCATTGCTTCAAGAGTCTCCCGGAATCGCGCATATTGGAGATCTTCATTGCCCGCTCGGACAATTTCAAGAAGTTGACGCAGATTGAAATGTTTCACAGCCGCTGGTTCCCTGTGAGCATTCAAAAAATCCAAAATGGGCGCGGGAAGTTCAAGGATCTTTAGAACTCTGGCTATGTAAGACCAATCTTCGCCGGTAATTTCAGAAAGACCGCGGACGCTTTTAATCCCCGTGGCTTCCTGTAACTGGCGATAATAGGCGGCTTTCTTAAGGGGGAAGTTTTCGAGACGTCGGAGATACGATTGATGCTTTTCCAAAATGCGCTGATCAATAGCTCCGGCTTGCGCAAGACCTTCCGGCCTCTCGCCAAAAACAATCTGTTGTCGCCGTTGCTGGAAGATGCTATAAAACGCTTGTTCAAATTTAAAAACACGGGGATATCGTCCTTGTCCTTCTGGTTCGTCAGGGATAAGAGACGGGGCCCTTTTTCATATTGGTCCATACCGGACCTGAGGGTAACAGTTCGTACCGGAGACATAGGTTACACTATCTCCGGTACGAACGGGTACTCTAAAGGTTCCAAGTTCTTGCTATCCTCGTCGAAATATCCCAGA
>CAISGE010000050.1 GCA_903884815.1 Candidatus Omnitrophota bacterium
ACTCTCCAGTTTCCGATCCAAGTCGTCAGCATCATTGTAATGAAGAACCGTGACCGTGAAATATGAGGAAGGAGCCGCGTGATTGAACGCCTCAACTCTCCTAACAGCCGCTTCGCGGAGCCGGAGCTTTTCCTTGGCCTCGGCCAGTTTCCGCCTCAAGTCGTCAGAATCATAGTAATCAAGGACCGTGACCTTGAATAATGATGAGGGAACGGTGTGGTTGAATGTTTCAACTTCCGCAAGAGCGAATCCACGATTGGGGTCTTCTTTCCTCTGCTCCGAGCGACTGGAAACCTCCGGAGAGCTACTACGTATCACTCCGGATATTTTTAGCCTCACTTCTGCGCGGGCGGTGAGGGCCTTGACGATCCTGTTCCGATAATCCTTGTAAAAGCGTTCCACCTCCCGGGAATCCAAGCCTTCGAGTTGAAGCATTTGTGAAATTTGATCGGCAAAATCAGGATATTCCCCGCTGAGCGCGCGAAGAGTCGCGTTCTTTCCGATCGCGGTTCTGACAAAGGAACCGCCCTGTCCCGCAGTTTCGGCCAATTCTAAAAGAGCGCTCGCCAACGCGTTGGCCAGTCGATCTTCATCCGATAACGCGGAAATAATAGGCGCGGGTGCCATCCGGGGATGGTGCATGACCATCTTCGCTGAAACCGGCGTCAGACCCAAAGCCGCAACAGCGGCCCATTCCACAGAACCGCCAAAAACATCCTGAAGATGCATCCAAAGCGCTTCGGCGCTGAGGGGTTTGGTTCGGAGCGATACCCACCGGCCCCACCGGCCAAACCGGCTGCCATTCAATGCCGCGCGGGAAACAGAGAAAGGCACTCCCTGCCCGGAGAGAAGTCCTAATTCCAAGTCGCCTTTGTCATTGACCACCCTTCCGGAAAGGACCCACTCCTCGCCTTTCCACTGCACATGATCCCCTCTGAGAAGTTCAATTCCCGGCCGGATGACTTTCCATTTCATCACCTGCCTCTTCTCGGAGCGGTATGTTTGATTGAACACTTTGAGACGATTCGGGGATTCGTCTTGCATCGCTGCACGGAATGCTTCTAAGGCCGACCGCCCGCCTTGTCCATCCGTAAAGGTGCGACCTTCCCCTTCGTAATCCACGATCTCCAGCAATTCACCGGTCCGTCCGACAAGGAAACGCTCGGGGAAAGCGACATCCAGCGCCGCCTGGAGTTTTGCATCCGCCTGTTTAAATTTCGCTTCGGCAAGTTCCCTTTGACGATTCGCCTCCTCAAGACGTTGTGCCGCCCGAAAATCCATCACGCCCTGGCCCCCGTCCCGTCCCTCGGAGCGTTCCAGAAGAACGGCCGCGGCAGTATCGACAAGAAGATCGCAGTTGGCAGCTTCTTGCAACAAGGAAAGCGCGACATCGTTGTCCGGCGCCAGATCCATGCCCTTGTGTAGCGCATCGGCTTTTCCTCTTCCCGTTGCGAGCACGATCTGGTGCCGTGCGTTCAGGTAAGTTCTCATCCCGATGGAAAACGCCGTCTTCGGGACCATGGCAAGGGCCTCTTTCCGGGTGATCGGCCTGGCGCCAGGCGTCCCGGGCTTCACAAAGACAAGTCTGCCTCGGTCCCACTTCACCCACCGGCTTCCATTCTTCGGGTCCCGGCCGATAAATCTGAAAAAACCCACGTTGGCGTACTCCGTCATCCAGGGAAGATGCACGCGCCGTGAAACGGAATCAGGCGTTGTTCCGGAATCGACGGGGACCTGTTTTCCGTTTTCGATCCGGTAACCCTTGGGCTCATTGAACGCGATATGACCATCCGAGCCGAGACCCCCGATCCAGGTGTCAACCCCACCAAGCTCAGCGATCTTCGCTTCGTAGGCGGCGCACATGGCCTCCGCATCGTCCGAATGTGAATCAAAGATATTGACATGGGTATTGATCCAATCCTGCGTGACCAGACCTTTGTCAAAAAGCGGGCGGAAGAAATGCTTGTACATAAAAGCCTTGTAGCTGACGTCTGGGTCGCCCGGGTGCTGCGGGCTCATATTCCCGACATATTCCGGAGGGAGGCCCTCGTACTCATCCATGTTAAAGGTGGTGACCTTGCTAAAATCGATCTTTCCCTGCGCGGCTGCCTCGACCAGAAGTTCGTAGAGACGCACCGGGGTCGAACCCGTCGCGAGGCCCAACACGTAATGCCCTTTTCGAGCCATGGCTTCATTGTAGTCGGCCAAAACCATGGCGAGAGCTTGTTGGCTCACCTCCTCTTTATCCGCCGCGACAGTAAGCTTGATCTTATTCGTTTCGGAATAAGGGCTGAGCACGCGCAACTCGGAGCGGATAAAGTTTGGGTGGAATACGGCGATGAAACCCGTCTCATCGGAACGGTGATTGACCCTGCGAGCGGTATCGCCGTTTCTGCGATGAACAAAATACTCGCGGAAGGATCCCACGGTCCCTGTGAGAGTCTCCAAAATTCCGAGGATCAACCGGCCATTTTCCTTCCGTAAGATCACATCTCCCAGGAGCCAGTTATGCCGCCCGACGTTATTCAGATCGCGAAGCCTGAAATTAGCGCCCGTCATTCTCATGGGAATAAGGGCATCCTCAGAAGAATCTTCCAGGACGCGTCTGACCCTTTTCACGATTTTTTGGATCTGGGAATCAGACAGTTTAATCGGAGCCTCGAGACCCGCGCTGCGATGCTCCGAGCGACGGCCGTCGATCGCGGCGATCCCGGATTTCGCCTGGATCAGAGCCCGGTTTTTTTGTTCCAGCTGGGCCGCGACATCCGCGACTCTGGCGCGAGTTTGGAAACGCCTCTGAAGCTCCGCGATCGTGGGACGGGACATTTGCATCTTCCCGGCCGCGACAAGAACCGCATCCGCGGGAACGCCCGGCGTCCCGGGTTCCGTCGCGTAGCGGGCTTCATAGGTCGACTGGATCTCGGATCTCGGGTCCCGGGTCTCCGGCGCTTTGGAACGAGCGACTGGCGACACGCGAGGGGCGACTGTCCGGAGGACGTTACGGATGTAATTCTCGTAACCTTCCTTGTCGGCGCCGGTGATCTTGGGAGAAATAAGCGCGTAGGTGTAATCCTTGGAAGAGAAATAATCGTCGAAAGGTTTGGAGTGAAATCCCCCGGTGATCACGGCCACGCGGTCCGCGCCGGTTTCCTTGAGGCGTTCTTCGATACGCCGGATCATCGCGCCGTCGCGCTCTTTAACGCCGGAGTAGAATTTTAGGGCGCTGGCATAGAGCAAATCCAGCTCAGCGGTATGCGCGAAGACAACCGTTTTTGTACGGTGTAAGGCGTACGGGGTACCGCGTTCGTCCTGCGTTTTCGCCGTACTCCGCAGTCCGTACGCCGTACTTGAAAATCGTTTCACGATTTCCGACGGTTTCAGGCCATCCTTTCGCGAAAGAATAACTTCATAGTCAGCAGGAGTTAATTCCAGCGCAAAGAGCTTCTGCAACCGGCGATAATCCTTGAGAAGTCCAACGAGGTCCTTCTCGGCTTGGGTTTTGGCAAGTCCTTCGGAGATCTTGTCGGCAAGCTTCGCGGTCTCGGCCATAAGACGGTTCGCCTTGAGCTCACTGGTGAGAAGCAGCGTCCCGATGAAGTAGCGTACGTTGGGAAAAAGGTCATAATTGAAATCGCGCGGAAGACGCTGGACCATATCTTCGAAAAGGAAACTCGTTTCAGGGTCGGGAAGCTGGACGCTCGTCGATTGAGATTGTAACAAGGTCTCGATCGACTGGTACGGCGTAAGGCGTACGGCGTCTTGCGACAAGCCTTTTTCGTTACTCCGTACGCCGTACTCCGTACTCCTTGTAGACATAAATCGTTTGATGGCCGCAAGAAATTCCTTACGTTCCATTACAAACGCATTCTTATCCAGCTTAGAAGATATCTCGCGCAGTTTAAAAATACGCAACATCATTGGCCATTCCACCTGATTGGCGGCATCGGTGAGGTCGAGCTTGAGAACTTGGTTGGCTTGGTCTTTCATAAAGCTCAGCCAGGCGTCGAGCGGCATGAGGTTCTTTTCGAAGGCCTCCTGCTGGCGGATGAAACGGCGGAGGGTGTCATTCAACTGATGGGCCGAGATGCGGTTGATCCCCTCTTCCATTTGGGCGAGGAAATTCGCGGTGGTTTCTTTCTGTTTCAGGACATCGACGAAGGATGCGCCGTTCGCTTCATAAAGTTCGGCGTTCTCAATGCCGTACGCAACTGCGGGTACGGCGGAAGGCGTACGGCGTACGGCGCTACGTAAAACGGTTTTTTCGTTCTCCGTACGCCGTACTCCGTACTCCTTACGAGTCTCGTCGTCCACCGTACTCCGTACTCCGTACTGCTTTTTCTGTTGGATCTCATCCAACAGAAAAAGTTCCGGCCCTTTGACCATCGCGTCCTTCGTGAGGGCTTCATTCAGCTTAAGCGTGAGAGCTTTATCTTGGGGGAAAAAATTGAGACGCTCGGGATCGAGCTGGGAAATGCCCCCCTCGACAAGGACGGTGGTAACGCCGTAATTCTTTTCAAGGTGATGGAGGATCTGGCGGATCTGCTGCTGCGCCTGATAGTGACCGTGCGCGGTTTGAATATGGAAAATAGCGGGACCCTTGCCGAGATGAAGGTCTTCGATCTTGCCAAGCGTCTGCGGCACTTCGATGCGCATCGCGGAACCGAGCGCGGCCTGGTACGGGAGCGCGACTTCCTGCCCGCCGATAGGCATGGTGGCCGCGGCGTGAGAAATGCCGGGCGTCCAGACTGTGGTGGCAATAAAAGCAACGAGGGTAATGACGGCTGTAAAGGACTTACTTCGCTTCGTGAAGGATCCTGAAACACCCGTACAAAAAACTTCTCTCTCTCTCATTATTCTGAACCGTCCTTTTTAGGGATTTTGGAACGTCTTTTTCAGAGGCGAGGAAACAGATTTTATTAGTTTGTTCTTGTCCTTTAGAAAGTTGACGGAACTATAACCGATGTTTTTTGAAAAAACAAGGGGACGGAGCGATTTTTATGAAATTATTTTCATGGAAAATCTCAAAATCCATTTGACATTCACCAGCCCTTGCAGGATGGAGCAGGCCATAGCATCCTTCAGCCTTCCCCTACTTCTCCACCGGTGGGCGGATCCGTCCTCTGGCGGAGAATACCGGGAATCAGAAGGTTTGGTAAGAGAGGCGAAAAGATCAGACGATTTCGTCGACTTCCTCAACGGAATCGGCAGATTCGGAGGAGCGGTGCTTGCGGTGAGAAATGGTATCGGCGGAGCCTTGAGAACCGTCAATGATGCCGCGCTTGGATTCTTCAATGAATTTCACGAAGTGCGCGACCTCGGAACTCTTCATATTCTTTTTGATGGCCTCGAGCGCTTGGGTGGTGTTAAGCCCCGAGCGGTACAGAAGGCGATACGCCTCCTTGATCTCGGTGCGTGTTTCAAGTCCGATCCCCGCGCGGCGCATGCCGACCACGTTGATCCCCTGCGCCACACCCGGGCGACCACCGCAGATCACAAAAGGAGGAATGTCCTTATTGAAAGCCGAAAGGGCGCTCACCATCGCAAGGGTCCCGATCCGGGAGAACTGATGAAAACCCGTCATGCCGGAGAGAAAAGCGCGATCTTCCACGATACAATGCCCCGTGAGCGAGGCCTGATTGACCATGATGATCTGATTCCCGAGCACGCAGTTATGCGCAATATGACAATAGGCCATGATGAAATTTCCGTCCCCGATCACGGTCGCGGTGCCGGCCTTGGTGCCCCGGTGGATCGTCACGAATTCCCGGATCACATTCTTGTGGCCGATCTTCGTGTAAGTCTCTTCCCCTTTGTACGCGAGGTCCTGCGGCATGTGGCCGATCACGGCATTCATGTGGATCTCGTTGTGATCGCCGAGTTCTGTCCCCCGGCCCAGGAAGGCTCCCTGAAGGATGCGATTGTGAGCGCCCACTTTCACGCCGTCTTCGATCACAACATTCGGACCGATCTGGTTTCCCTGACCGAGTTGAATGTCCTTTCCGAGAATGGCTGCAGGATGTATCGTATTTGACATGGCAGGATTATAACAAGTACGGCGTACGGAGTACAGAGTACGGAGTCTTGTTTTTGAGTTGCTCGCCGTACACCTTACGCCGTACGCCGTTCATACTTTCTTCAGAATAAGAATGGAATTCTTGCCGCCGAAGCCGAAGGAATTCTTCATGGCAATGCGAATATTGGCGGGACGCGCCACATTCGGCACGTAATCCAGGTCGCATTCGGGGTCTTTGGAGTTGTAATTGATCGTCGGCGGGATCAGCTGATGCTGCATGGCGAGAAGCGTCGCGATAAGCTCCACGCTGCCGGCCGCGCCGATCAAGTGTCCGATCATAGATTTGATGGAACTCATGGGGATCTTGTAAGCGCGTTCCCCGAATACTTTTTTAATGATCAGGGTTTCGGTCTTGTCGTTGAGAGGCGTCGAGGTCCCGTGCGCGTTAATATAATCGATTTCTTCCGGCAATACACCCGCTGTCTCCATCGCAAGCTGCATAGCGCGAACCGCCTGCGTGCCCTCCGGATCCGGCGCGGTCATGTGATAAGCATCACAGGTCATGCCATGGCCGAGAATCTCGGCATAGATATGCGCCCCGCGCTTCTTGGCATGTTCGTATTCTTCCACCACGAACATCCCTGCTCCTTCACCAAGCACGAATCCGTCGCGGTCCATGCTAAAAGGACGCGAGGCTTTCTCCGGAGCGTCGTTGCGCGTGGAAAGGGCGCGTGCCACGCAAAAGGAAGCCACAATGCCCGGGAATATCGTCGCCTCAGCGCCGCCCATGATCAGAAAATCAAGATCGCCGCTTCGGATCGCATCGAAGGCGTACCCGCACGCGTCGGATGCCGAAGAGCAAGCTGTCGCGAGAGAAAAACTCGGGCCCTTCAGACCCAATTCGATGGAAACATTGCCCGCGCAGGCATCGGGAAAAGAAGCCAGCGCCGTAAAAGGATTCAGCCGCATCGGCCCTCTCTGTTGCAAAACAACCGCTTGTTCAAGGATAAAACCCACCCCGGCAAGAGCCGTTCCGATGATCACGCCGGTCCGCTCACCCACCCCGGGTGCCGAGAGATCCAATTTGGCGTCTTCAACGGCCATTTTGGAAGCCACGATGGCAAACTGCGTCGTGCGGTCCATACGCTTGAGTTTTTTGGGAAGAATGTAGGCGGAGGCGTCGAAGTTCTTGATCTCGCCGGCGAAATGGGTGGTGAAGGGGGTGGTGTCGAACGCGGTAATGTTAGAGACGCCGCTTTTGCCTTTCGAGATGGAATCCCAAAAAGCTTCCTTGCCGAAGCCGACCGACGAGACGACCCCCAGGCCCGTGATAACAACTCTGCGGTTCCTGGGGGACGTCATCGGTCGATTGTGTCTTAGGCCGTGATCGGCTCGTTCTTACAGGTCAGCGCGATCTTGCGTCCTTCGTTGTCCACGCTCAGGATACTGCAGCGGAGCGTGTCACCGAGAGTGAAACGCTTCGCGAGGTCCTGCGCCGTGCAATCCGGGATCTCGGAAACATGGATCAGGCCTTCGAGGCCGTTATCCAATTCCACGAAGATGCCAAAGTTCACGATACGCGTGACTTTGCCCTGAAGGTCCAGACCGACCAGGAAATTCTTGGTCAGCTCGGTCCACGGGTCATCCGTCAGCTGCTTCATGCCGAGCGAGATCTTCTTCGCATCGGTGTCTACCGCGAGGATCATGACTTCCGCGGCGTCGCCCTTTTTGAGAACGTCCGAAGGTTTCGCGACCTTGTGGGTCCACGAAATATCGGAAACATGGAGCAAGCCTTCAATGCCAGGCTCAAGTTCGATGAACGCGCCGTAGTCCGTCAGATTCCGGATGGTGCCCTTCACGCGGGCCCCGACCTGGAACTTGTTGGCGGCAGTCGTCCATGGATTCTCCTGCGCCTGCTTCGCACCGAGCGAGATCTTCTTCGCGGCGGTATCCAGGCTCAGGATCACCACATCCAGCTCCATCCCGATGGTCAGGATTTCGCTGGGGTGGTTGACACGCTTGGTCCAGGAAAGCTCGCTAATGTGGACCAAACCCTCGATACCGGGTTCGAGTTCCACGAAAGCGCCGTACGGCAGGATATTGACCACTTTGCCGTGCACCTGGTTGCCGATGGCATAACGCTGATCGACCGTACCCCAAGGATCCGTCCCCTTCTGCTTCAGCCCGAGGGAGATCTTCTGCTTGACCTGATCGATCGAGATGACGACGACTTCAATATCATCGCCGATCTTGACGAGGTCGGAGGGATGGGAAATGCGGCCCCAGCTCATGTCCGTAATATGAAGAAGACCATCCAGATTCCCGATGTCAATGAAGACGCCGAAATCCGTGATGTTCTTGACTTTGCCCTTCACGAGCTGACCGACCTTGAGGGTCCCCAGCTTTTCCGTGCGGGCTTCGTTGCGGCTCTTTTCGAGAAGATCCTTACGGGAGACCACCACGTTCTTGCGCTTGTGGTTGATCTTCACGACGAGGAACTTGCTCTGGAGACCGATAAACATGTCCTGATTGCGGACCGGCTTGATGTCCACGAGCGACGCGGGCAAGAAAGCTTCCATGCCGATATCGACCATGAAACCGCCGCGCACTTTGCGTGAAATGCGTCCGTCCACAATGGCACCTTCGGTGGCATTGGAAAGAATATCATTCCATGTCTTCTGGCGATCGGCCTTGCGTTTGGAAAGAATGGCCGTGCCTTCGACGTCATTAAAACCTTCGAACAACACTTCGACTTCGGACCCAACAACGAGAAGTTCCGGCTGGGAAAACTCATCCTTGGGCAGGATGCCCTCGGCCTTGTAAGCGATGTCGACCACAATGTCGCGCGCGTGCACCGCGATCACCGTGCCTTTGACGACCTCACCGATCTTGATGTCCTGAAAAGACTTCTCGTACAGCTCTGCGAACGTGGATTGCATAATAGGGAAAACCTCCTTGAGAGTCTCCTTCTCATTGGGAAAGCATGAGAATGGAGGTCCGCACCGTTTTTCCCTCTCAGCCAGGCGTTAGCCGGAACTGAAATCGATGCGAACCTGCGGAGTATAGCATATGTTCCGGATTTGGGAAGGGGATTTTTAAAAAGTACGGCAAAAGGCGTACGGAGTACGGCGTCACGCTTTGCGATTTTTCGCCGTACGCCGTACACCTTACGCTATCTGATTTACCTCGTCACCTCAGTGATCGCTTCCCCGAAAAGAAGATTCCCGCGTTCGAAGCCGAAGATCGCCGAATTCCGCGCCGTCCGGCTCATCGCGATGGAATAGGACATGTCATTGGCCACCACTCTCGGTGCGGCGGAGATCCTCAAAAATGAGGTCGACTGCACACTTCCTCCCACCGGCACACGCCGCGCCACCCCTCCCGAAAAACCACGGAAAGAGATCGGGCTGTAATACGGCGTGAGGAACGGAGAATCCTTTTCCTTGGATTCGTCCGGAGTTATGCTGGGCGAAGCCGGTCTTTCCAAAACCGGAGCAACCAAGCCCCAAGCCGGTCCGACCACCCCGCCGGACAGAGACACTTCCTTCCCGTTTTTCATTGCCGTCAACTCAACGTCGTAGCTCCACGTCGGGCATCCGGTCCCCAGACAAACCATGCCGGGTTCAATTTTCTGGAATGCAACGATATCTTCCACGGCAATACCGAAATGCGCCGCGATCACGCTGAGTTCTCCCTGCTGGAGCGTATTGACGACTTGATACTGCGGCGAGACAAGGGAGATCGAGGTGATAACGTTGCGGCCCTCTTTTTCGCCGCCGAGCGTGACTTGAAAATGCCAGTTCCCGGCATCGGTCCCATCCTCCACGATCTTCGCATCTAAGATCCGGATATCCGCGAGAGCGCTTCCGTTGGCAACCTGATGTTTGATCACCTCAATGGCGGCCTTTTTAACCGGATCAAGGATACCGTTGTGAAATTCATATTCATTCCCGAAAAGGCTCAGGACAACGCGGGACCCGTTCACAAGCGCCTCCGTGCACATTTGTCCGGGAAGACCAAAACCTAGGCAGCCATTGCTCCAGGTAACTTGCTCGCTCCGGACTACGCCGATGTTCGTTTTGCCATCCCCCGACAGCCCGAGAAGCGCCGCCAGTTGATCGATCAACGCCTTCGCCGCAGGAGGAACATATCTCAAGATGTTCCCATTTGCGTCGCGCCAGGTGGGCTTGTCTTGGGGACCCATTGAGGGACTTGTGGTGTAAGTCCCCATAAATTCCCCGGCGGCGTTATAGAAATAGCTCACAACAGCGGCCCCCTCGACTGTCCCCACAATCGAAGAAGACGATACCTCCACAAGAATAACTCCTCTGACCACGCTTGCGCCGAGTATCCCCTTCGCCTTGGCAAGGATCTCCGGAGAAACAGCAACCTCTTCCGCCAGCTTCGGGTTTCCGGCCGCATCGCGGTAGGCCTTATAGTTCTTACTCTCGAACGTGAAATGGATCGCGCCGTCCTTGTCCATCGCCGTAACGATCAACTGAGTCATCATGGTGAGGTATCGGACCGGGATCATCCATTCGAAACCGGGAGCCGGCGGAGTGATAGAAAGGCCGTCATGGTTCACAAGCTTCGACATCGCACTCCAAAGCAGCCGGGCGTCCATCGTCGCCGGCACTTTACCATTCAGAAGATCCTCCTTACTCAGCACCATGCCGGGAATATTAAATGTCACCACGAGCGTGCTGACATCCATCTGCCCGCCAGCGGAAAGCACAAAGCTCAGAGTAGTGAGCTGCCCTGCCTGCGGGATAAAGATCACACCCGTACATGCCTCGGACGTGCAATTGGCCGTTCTGAAATTCACGGTGATGAGATACGAATCCCCCTGGCGAACAGCGCCCACGATATAGGCGTGACCGAGTTGCGCCTGCAAGGCATCCACAACCTTCTGCACCTCAGGAGTAGGCATGTTGTATTCAAGCTGCCGCGCCTGCTCAAGAAGCCCTTCGATAGAGTGGAACGGCACTTCTTGGGTCTGTCCATTCGAAAGCGTGATCAGGGCCTTGTCACCATTGATCGCGATCTCGGAAAGCGCCTTACCATCTGCGTCAGTGCGGGTGATGTTGGCTAACGAGACCGAAACCCCGATACCCGCAGGGCCATGTCCGCCACCCATACGCGAAAGGAGATAACTGAATTGGCTGGTCGCCATCACCTTCCCGGCTGCGTCCTTATCCGTCACGGTCTGGATGTGATACTGGCCGTCTTCCATAACATTCAGAACCACATCCCGGCTTGCCACGCCCCCTTGCGGTTTATGATACGTGATCGAGAGTGTGATGGAAGTCGCAGTCGAACTGGACGGATAGATAAACGTGACCGTTTCCACCAATTCATGACACGGCGCCTTGACGCACACGAAATCCGGTGTTTCGTTGTAGATGTCAACCGAATGGAGCTTGTTGTCCCCTATGAAATGGACTTCCGGAACCGATACAACCGTCCCTTCGGCCGGAATATAACTCAGCTGATAACTAAGCCCCTTGATCTGATAGTTCGCGGATTTAAGATAGTAAAATGTCGGAGGCTCGCAGGTGAAGCCGGGAGCACACATGACATTCTCTATCTGACCTACGGCATATTGAAACGTGATCCTCTGCGGAAGAGCCTGTTGCCCCAGTGGATCAACAAGATTCACAGCCCCTGCGGGCAAGGTCACGCTAGGATCGATCGTGACGGTCGCGGTCAAATGCTCCAGATCCACCGTAATCACGATCTTCCCGTCCTTGATCAGCTGGTCGAGCGCGGCCTTCGAGAATCCGAACGTATTCATCAGCCCTGTCTGGGCGGCCGACTTCATCGCCGCGATCGCTTTTTGTTCGGGCGTCAGGTCCTGTGTCAGCTTCATGTTTCCGTTCTCATCGGGGGCCCAAGTGTAGGACTTCCCGTCATGATCAAAACGAAGGAGATTCTCCCCCGATTCTTTGACAACAAGCTCCGTCATTAATCTTACCAACCCCGCGATATAAGTCTCGGGCGGCGGCATCCACGCGGAACCCTGAGGGTGAAAAGATCCCTCCAGAGCACTCATCGCATTCAAGAGAATGATTCCGGTTACTTCCATGCCGTTGTAAAACGCTTTGACAGAATCCCGGATCACTCCCTCCGGCGTCAAACGAAATTGCAGCGACGAAAATCCTCCCAGCAGAAGCATCTGCTCGCAAATCGCTCCCGGGGGGCATGAACTTACTCGCCCCACCTTCACGAGATAGGTGCCATCATTTTGAAGCTCTGCCGTGACCGAGAACCTGTCCCCAAGCGTCCCCTTCAGCGCATCAATATACGCCTGCACCGCGGAAGGGATCTCATTTCCAATGATCACCTTTCCATCAGCATCGCGATAGGCCTTAAATTGTTTACCGTCCGGCATCGTGAAATGGATCGCGCCGTCCGCGTCCACGCCATTGACCACGAGCCGGGTCATGGCATAAAAAACAGCGCTATTCACAAACTCGAACCTCTTGCAATCGACGCCCGGAGCGCACGGCATCAATTGAGGCGGCGGGTACAACTGCTCAAGGGCCTCAAAAAGCAGTTTTCCTTCGGCATTCATCCCGTTGTAATCCGCTTTGAGGGAATTCCGGATAAGGGCACCCTCTGCCGTCAAACGGAATTCCAGTAACGAAAAGTATCCAGGAGGCAGGGCCGACTCCTCACAAGCCGTCCCCTCACCAGCGCACGAACTCAAGCGGCCCACTGTCACGAGATACGTGCCGTCTGCTTGAAGTACCGCCGCGACTGAGAATCTGTCTCCCAGTTGCCCCTTCAACGCATCGATATACGCCTGCACCGCGGGAGGGATCGGGTTATTGAGCGCTTCCAGATTAAGAACGCCTTCGGCATTGAACGTGATCTTGTAGCGAACGCCGTTCAGCACTACGGTATCGGCGGTTGGGAAATCGACGGCGGTGGAACTCCAAGCCCCGTTTGCATCGTAACCGGAAAAAGTGAGCCGGTAGCCCTCACTCACCCAAGTTCCGTTTTCATCCCAGTGCCCGGTTTCCCCGTAGGAGACATTCTGACCATTCGGCTGCTGTCCCATCTTGATCTTGATATCATCCGTTCCGCCGCTCAGAACATCCGGTTCCCTAAGGACAATAGACACGTTGCCCTCATTGTCGTAAACCGCTTTGGCGGTCATCGAACCATCCGGATTCCTCGTGTATTCCACGCGATGCGTATAACTCCACTGGTTGCCCGCAGCACCCCCGACATAAACGTTCTTCCTCTGCGCCGCGGACTGAATGATCTTCCAATCGTTTGCCGAGCGGATCTGATAAATATTGAGACCCTCGGCAGATGCGCTTTCCCAAGTACCAGCCTGCGCGTTATAGACGGAATAAGAGGCGCTGGTACGTCCCTTACCCTTAAAGTCCACACCTTCCCAAATACTGACATAGCCTATCTGATTCCCGTCGCTGTCGTAGTTGTAATACTCTTCGGAGTGAGAGCTTGCATACGGAAAGTAGAACTCGCTAACCGCGCTATCGATATTCTTCACATCCGCTTCATTCAGCGAGAGGTCCTTCAACTCAGTCATATGAATAGGCATAACGATCGGATCATCACCCTTAACCACCCTTCCGTATCCAGACGGACCGTATTGCCAAGTTCTCCGGATGCTCACGAGATCGCGGCCGTTGATATGAACGTAGATCTCCTGGCCGTAGCTGTTGCCATAGCTGCCCGTGGAGTTCCAGTTCTTCGCGAGGAGATTCCCCTGCCCGTCATAGCTGTACCAAGTGTCGGTCTCGGAATGGTTAATAGGATAACCCTTAACTTGAGAGGCATTCGTTTCATTCAAGTTATATTCGTAATAGATCCGGCCGTTATTCTCGCTCCAGGATTTCTCATGACTTACAAGCGTCTTGCCGTTGATCGTCACATAGTCGATCGTTCCGCCGGAACGGTAACTGCCGTAATTGCCACAGTCATAGCACTCCGGCACCGATTTCTCCTGAAGAATGCGATAATAATAGTTACTTTCCGTCAGCCAATCCTTCCGGACAAGCTGCCCCTGAGGATTGTAGGTGTACGTCTCTTCAGAATACTGATACTCGCTCCAGTTCCTTTTCTGGAAGCTCTGGAGATACGATTCGCCTTTGTCATTTTTCCCGAACTGGAGCGTCCAAACATCGTTATTCTTGGTCACAAGGGTGAGCGAATTTGTGCGCGCATCGTAGAAACCTTTGTATTCCTCATCGCCCCACTTGACCGTCGCAATGCCGTGCTCATCGATCGTCACCGAAAGAGCCTTGTTTGAGGCCGGATCGGTCACCACATGGATTTCACTTTTAGTCGCAGCAGGCATCCGGTCTATCACCGGCAGCGGCAACGGATCAGGTTGAATCTCTGTCGTCGTCATCGTCGACGTGATTGTGACGCCAACTTTCTGGCCCGAAACCTGCACCGGATTGGATTCCGGCAACACTCCTTCGATGATCCCCGAATCGCTCTTGAGAACGGAATCCTTCACAGCTTCCGCCAGATTTACTGTCTCATCAGAGACAGCCGTAGCCGCCTTGGCCGCAGCCGTGGCCGCTAGTTCTTCGGGGGTCCTTGGCGTGATCGGATCCTGAACAGCCTTTTCCTCCTTCACGACCGAAAAGCTCGCACCCACGTCATTAGATATGCCGCCTCCCCCAAGCATGAACGAGATGGTGTCCGTGCCGGGAGCTTTGATCAGCTTCGACTCCTCGGCCAGCTTCTTCGCCCCTTCCGCCAAAGGATCCACAGTCGCAGACACACCCTGGTCCTTGGAAAGATCATTAAGATTGGTGGCCGCAAGTCCCGCGGGCGCCACCTGAGTAAAGCAAAAGCTTAAAACCAAAAGCCATGCCGTGTTTCTGAAAAGTAACGTTTTCATGTTAGTACCCTCCTTGGGGTGTTTTGTTTTTTGTGCTGCATTCCGGACAAGTCATATGAAAACTCCCGCAATTTTTATAAGAACAGATCATGACGCAATCGCAACCGGCGCAGTGATGAATGTGGCGGGCACTTGCCAAAGCAACTCCCTCCCTCAAATGCCGGGAGATCAGAACCCTTCTCCAGGAAGACAGGGGGATCATTCTCATCATCAGCTTTTCCGCATTTTCCGTTTGGAACATCGTTTCTTTTTCCATTTTTTGTTCCTCCGGGTATGACTGTGCCCCATAAAGGGGTTTCCCTCTACAAAATACCGATAAATGGCGGGAAAACGGCGATGAGTGGCGGATAACGGCAGATGGAAAATACCGCAAAGTCTCGGGAAACATCCACCGAGGGCAAAAAATATCCCCCCTCTGATACCCGGTATTAGAGGGGAAGATCACAAAAAAACGGGGAACGGCTTGCGTCCGCCGTCCCCCAGATTTCCTCCTATTTTTTCCTCGCCGGATCGGGTAACCAGGCCTGTGCCGCGCCCAATCGCCCCGATGAGGATTCAAAAAATCACTTGCCGCTGTAGAACGCCCACACTTTTTTTATGGGGTCATAACTGAAAAAGATCTTGAATCCCCCGAGACTGAACGAATAGATTTCCTGAATCCCCTTCGTGGTGATCACGTAATAGGCCCCCTGGAGGGGCAAGCCGTTCATTTTCTTCTGCGAACTCGGCTTGTCTGAAACCACACCCGTCAAAAGGTCCATCACCCGCACTTTGTTTCCGGAAATGACTTGATACACCGTATTCGTCATGGACGGCACGTGCTTCCAGCCCTTGGATTCAAGCTCAGCGATATTCAACTGGCTCGAGAAACTCAGCTCCCCACCTGGACCGACATCGATACTGTAGATACGCTCCAGCTCACCGGCCATGTTCCACCGGTAGGAAACCGCGCCCCCCGAGACCTCTTTCAGGAACTTCGACCCAGCCGCGACGGCCGCGTCGATCGCCCTGAGAAAACCTGCCCGTTGATCCGCCGAGAGCCCGGAGGCCAGCGCGCGGAGCTCATCCGCCGTTGCAGGCATTTCGGCAGAGAAGCTCCACTGGGTATCCACATGGAGGGTCCCGTCAGGGTTCTGGATCGAGATCACCGATTCGACCAGTGAGTACTTCGTCTTTCCATCAGCACTCGTCCAATTCCAGGTCCGGCCCTGCCCGTTAAGTCCCACTTGCAGGCTGAACTGACTGTTCGGTCCGAAATCCCGCATCGCGCGATTCAGCTGGTCCAACTCCGCAGGACTCAGATTGACTTGCGCCGCTTGAAAGACTTCCTTCGGCAGGATCGCCGAAGCGCGGACTATCGGCCTCCCAGATTCCGTGAGATTCGGGTCAGGTTCTTTGCGAACTATCGGCTTACTTGATGTATCTTCTGTAAAATTGGAGGAAGTCGACTCATTAGCCACTTTAGCGGCAGCCATGGCCGCCAGTTCCTCAGGAGTCCTCCGAAGGACCGGTTCCAGAGGTCCCTTCGTAACGAACCGCTCGTAACCTCCGAGCGGGACGGAGGTTGGAGATTCGGCGGGCTTCTGCAGCACACCCCTCTCGGGCACTCGGACGGGCACACGACTGGATTCCCCTTCTTTAAAAAGCACTCCCGGTGCCGCTGCCGCGACGGGCGCCACCTGAGTAAAACAAAAGCTTAAAATCAAAAGCCATGCCGTGTTTCTGAAAAGTAACGTTTTCATATTAGTACCCTCCTTGGGGCGTTTGGTTTTTGGTACTGCATTCCGGACAAGACATCTTTAAGCTCCCGCAATTTTCATAAGAGCAGATCATGAAGCAATGGCAACCGCCACAATAATGCATGTGGCGAACCTCTTTGAGATAAACTCCATCTCTCAGGCGCTGGTAGACCAGGACATTCCGCCATGACGACAACGGGATCATTCTCATCATCAGCTTCTCCGCCTTTTCCGCCTGGGTTACCGTTCCCTTTTCCATTATTTGTTCCTCCTGGTATGGCTGTGCCCTACAGAAGGATTTCCCTCTACAAAATACGGATGAGGGGCAGGAAAACGGTGATGAACGGCAGGAAAGGCGCGGTGAAAAAAGCGGCCAAACTAGTTATCCCTATGAAGGGGTATCCGTTGTGAATCGTACTCCTGACAAAACATCTTTGAATCCCTTTGATTCTTCTGAGAGCAGATTAGGAAACACCAGCAGGTTGAGCAGTTCCGGATATAAGGAGTATCCAGCGCGGAACAAGGGGTCTGGGAATGTTGAGCCTTGTGAAGCCTCGCCCACCAAGGCAACAACAGGACTCTCAACCGCCCTTTCACCGTATCTTCCATTTTCAATTCGCTCTCGTTTTTCATTTTCTCTCCTCCCACTAAAAACATGCCCGCAGAAAACGAGAATAGGCAAAGAGAAAACGACAAAGAGCGGGGAAAGGAGCGCGAACGGCGGAAAAAGATGAGCGAAAATCTCGGGGAACGTGGAACGGGAAACGGAGAACCCCGCGGGACCTGGCAAAAATCGCCAGGCGGAAAACGGCTAAAGAAATTCCTTTTCGGGAAAGTAACACCGCACGATGAACGAGGAACAGCTTGCGTTGCCCGTTCCCCGTTTCCCGGCAATTAAAGAAGCGCTACCAATTACTCAGCAGCTTCTTGAGCTCGCCGGCGCGGCGGCGGGAAAGAGGAAGCTTGGCCTTGAGAGACCCTTTGAGCAGGATCTCGAAATTCTCGTTAAAAAGCGGGGCGACTTTTTCGATCTTTGAAACATTCACGATGAAAGCCCGATGACTTCTGAAAAATCGCGTCGGGTCCAGGACCTCCTCCAGTTCTTCAAGCGTCATATTAATGATGAGTTCCCGGTCCGCCAGATAGGCCGTCACCTCGGTATTCAAGGCGTGAAAATAATAGACCTCCTCAGGATCGATCAAGGTCTTCTCTTTGGAGTTCCGTTTCCGGCCGATAACCTTCTTGACCGTCCCCCGCGCCACAAGGTCTCTATCCAGTGCCGCAAGGCTCTCCTTGGCACTTTTCTTGAGCCGGAGCTGTTCCCTTACCCGCTCACAGGCCTCCTTCAGACGGTTCCCGTCAAAAGGCTTCAGGATATAGTCCAGGGCATGCGTTTCAAAAGCCTTCACGGCATAGGTGTCAAATGCCGTGGCAAAAACGACAAGCGGCGGTTCCTTCCATTTGGAAAGACATCCCGCCACTTCCAGACCGTTCATGCCAGGCATGTCAATATCCAGAAAAACCATGTCGACGGCAAGGTCTTTGACCATCCGCAGCGCGTCCACCCCTGTCGCTGCGGTGCCGGCCACCTCAAAGTCTTTTTCTTCACCCAGAAATTGAAGGAGCCTGTTCTGCGCTGATTTCTCGTCATCCACCACAAGAACTTTGATCATGGCTTATCTCCTTCTATTAAAGCCGGGATGCGGACGGTGACCTTTGTCCCCTGCGACGGCGTGCCTTCATATTGAAGACCGTGATCCGCACCGTAGGCGCGAACGAGCCTCTGGTGAATGTTCCGAACCCCGATCCCTGTCCCTTCGACTTTATTCGTTTTCCCGGAGATCAGGTCCGCAAAAAACCCTTCGGGCTTTCCGGCTCCGGTATCCGAGATCTCCACCCGTAATATTTTTTCTTTTACACACGCGGTGATCTTCAGCGTCCCGCCTCCCTGTTTTTTACGGAGTCCGTGACGAACCGCGTTCTCGACAAGCGGCTGGAACACAAGAAGCGGCACCTTCATGTCCCAAACGGATTCCGGAAGATCAATTTTTTTCTCGACACACAGACTTTCACCGAACCTTGCTTTCTCAATCTCAAGATAGGCCTCCATAAAATTCATCTCCTCGCGGAAAGTCGCCCGTTCCTCTTTCCGGTCAAGAGAATGCCGCAGGAATTCCGAAAGCTTGAGGATCAGTTTTTCGGCAATATCGGTTTTTCCATTATGGCAGACATCCGCGATGGTATTAAGGGCATTAAAGAGAAAATGAGGACGAAGCTGGGCCTGAAGAAAGAGAAGGTGCGTCCGGAGCAATTCATTCTCCGTGTCGCGGCTGAGCTCTTCCCGGAGCACGGCGCTCACCACCGCAAAAAAGAGCACCACGCCGGCGGTCTCAAGGCCCGCCAGGAGCAGCATGCTGAAGGCCATATAGAGCGGAGGCAATACCGAGACGGACGGAATGTAAACCACCGCCCCGTGAATAAGACCAACGGCTAACCCACATCCCAAAGCCATCTTGACCGAGCGGTCGTATCGTTTGACCCACCGTGAGGCCACCCCGCTGATCAGCGCGGACGCGATCATGAGTCCCAAAGGCCATGGGCTCAGATCCCCCATAAGGATCGCGATCGCTCCGAGTATCAAAGCGACCGGCAGAGAGGTCAGCCATCCCCCGATCAGCCCGCTCACAATGATCAGCACGATACGCATATCGAAAAAAGCGAACACCGAACTTCCATAGCGATAAACATCCAGGCCCCAAAAAAGTCCGGCCAGAATGACCGTGAACAGAGAAAGACGAAGCTTCAACAAAATTGGAAAATTTCTTCGCTTGAGAGCTGTTCGCCAAGACGAGCTCCGGATGAAGAGAAACGCGATCAGGGCCAGGAACGCGAATTTCTGGAGAATATCCCAGTACGTCTCAAGCCACTGCAGTTTCCGCGTCTCGCCCGTGGATCGATTCAGGGAGCTCCAGAGCTTCAGGTCCTGGGCCGCTTGGTCGAGCGCCGCTCCGGCCTCCTGCAACGAATCCCTGTCCAAAGAGTATTTAGCCTCGCGAAGCTTGGGAAGGATCTCGAGAGGATCTTCAGAGGAAAGCCCGTACTGTTCCGCCTGGGACAGGACCGATTCGTAACGCCGGGTCAGCTCTTCACGGGATGGTTCTTGGGCAAAAAGGCGCGGGCCAAAAAGGACGAGAAACGTTAGCACGAAGATAAAACATGCTACCGGGGATAGCCGAGCTCGCGTTTTCATGGATGCGCCGGAAAGGACGCGGACCCCTTTCAATTTCGCTGAATAGGCCGGACAAATTCGACATTGCCCACTGCTTCAGGAAATTTAAAAAAAACGGTGTCATAAACTTTCCCTCTGTATCGAAACATTCCCCCCTCCGCTTTAGCCTTTTCCTGAAGCTCGATCAGCCTCTTGAGCACCTTGAGATACCGGGCAAGGTCCTTGGCCGTAAGGTTCCTGCCATAAAGGACCCATTTCAGATAGGGATGCAGCGCCTCGGGAGGATTGAGTATTTTTTGGACCCGGAGGAAAAACGAATCAATATAGACCGAGTCTTCCGTATAAAAATCAGCCGGTGAAACATGCTCGACCGCCGTTCTTTCCGTCTCGTTTCTACGTTGCGCGTCACTGAACGGCTCCGACAGCGCGGCCTGCCCGAGATTCTGTTGCGCCTTCCCGATATTGTCCATAATAACGTTCATGTGTCCCTGCCCGATGCGATCGAAAATGTGTTCCATGTAGGACATGGGATGCGCCGTTTGGACGGACTGACCCGGCGCGGTCACGGCGAAAACGACCCTCGGCTTTGCTGGGGATAACGCACCACCAGTTTGCAAACTAGAAGGCGAGGTCCCGGAATTACGACCCGACGCCCCATCGCTTCCTTTCGAAGACGAAAAGAACCGGTTGATATGAGCATCGAAAACATCGACCACGCCGCGGGTGTCGGAAAGGAATGTTTCGATGTTCTTTCCTTCGGACGTATTGGGATCGCGAACCAGGATCTCCTTGAGCCGATTCGCGATCTGCGTTTCATATTCCACGTGAGTGGGGTCATTAAGATAGTTCCTGATGAATTCAACCGGATCGTCGACACGGTAGGACGTTTCTTTTTGCACACGGCCGGAAGCATCCAGATACGCCTCCGTGAACACATTATCCAGGAATTTTCCGAGGATCTGATAATCATCCGGCGTCAACTGAATGACAAGAGACTCGTCCTTTTCAGAGATTGCGGCGTAGGATTTATTCTGCGTGGGATCCTGAACGAGATCGGGCACCTTGATAATTCTACTATCCTCGACGTTAGTGTACGTGCTACCGTCGGCTAAAAAGTTCGCCATGTCCGACAGGGATACAGGAACCTGATACGTATAGCTTACTCCGTTGGTCGGATCATAGGAATAGGTATAGGTCTCGCCGGGATTTGAATCAATGGCTTGATATTGATGCAGACCCTGGGATTGGAGCGAACGCCCTTGCAGAGCTGCGGTATCTCCGGAAGAAGCCGCGTTTTTTTCCGTTTGCCCGCCTTCAGAAGCGGACTCCGGAAGAGATAGCGGATTGGTATTGTACGTGTACGAGAAGGAAGACGAATCTGCTTGAACAGCCGGCTGAATATCTTGCGCGGATGCTGTATCTTCTCCCGGCACATACTGCTTGACCGCCTGAAACTGGTTGGGCTCACCAGTTGAAATAACCGTTTCCGAGGCATAGGCCGGAACAGAAATGAAACTCATGAGTAGCGCCAAAATCACCGCTACGAACCTCGAATTTCCCGTCGCGCATTTCATGATTTTCATATCAACGTTTTTCATACCCAAAGGTTACCTTAAAAGTTTTTTATATGCAACGGTTTGCAAAAGTTCATTTATAGCAAGAAATAGCTCTTTAGAACATGCTGATCTAGGCTTATCAAGGGTCCTTAAAATCGGAAGGCTATGCGCCAGAAGATGATAAAAGAACTGCGGAATGGCCGGCTCCGCTTTTCAAATCCGCACCCTCGTCCATACGATCCCTAACAGTAAGATCAAGGATCATGAACGGCAGAGAGAGCAACATCACGAACTCACCGAAGGCAACCCCAATTCCCTTCACGGGAAGCCAATTAAAACCAAAAGCTCCGAGGAACAAAAAAACCGCGAAAGGCAAAGCGGCCGTTTTAAAGAAGAATGCCCACGAGTTGGAATGGATCATGATCAGCGCCAGAGGAAAGATCCACAAGACATCCGTGTAAGAAAAATTAATCACCCAGAAATAATTTGACGCCGAGAATAATCCCGATCCGATCAACCACGGGATGGCATGCGGGATCCTCTTGCTACTACGCGGAAACCGAAAACACTCCCCGATCCGCTTCCGCCTGAGCCACAGCATTCCCCCCGCAAAAAAAGGAGGAATAGCAATATCCCGATTTTTTTTGAAAAGAATTGGAATCGCTCAAAGAGCCCGGGGAAAACACTTCGCGACCCCAAAAAGGATGCGTTAATGTTGTCGGGTGCCGGATCCCACTCCAGAAAAGACCTCTGAACATCAGGGGCCGCGCCATCAAAGAACGAATTGCCATAATGATAGACCGGTGCCCCGGCATATACGGACGAGAGAGAGGCCCCGTTTAACACCTTACCTTGCGTAAAATAGCCGCTCCACACCGCTGGCCCGGCGAAGACGACCGGCAATGCGATCCCGAGAGCCAAGCCTCCTAGAGTTCCTGCCAGGAACTTCCATTTTCTCAAGAATAGGAATGGAACGAGGATGAATACCGCATTGAGTCTGAACGTAGCCAAAAATCCAAGCACAAAACCGCTTACAAACTCGAGCTTCTTTTTATCAAAACAATAATAGGCTGCCGACAGCAGAAACAGATACAGAACATACTTCTGACCCCGGATCACATGCAAATGATACGAATAACTTCCGGCAATGAAACAGAGCGCCACAATCCAAACCGCCCGCGGTCCACCTCTCCAGCGCGCGCAGGACGCAAGCAGATGCACCGAAAAAAGCATCAGAACCCAGGTGAGGAAGAATCAGAAAGGCTTCACGAACTCAAGCGGCAAGCGGTAAAGCGGGTAAAAGGCCACAAGGAAAGAGGGCGACGCTGATTGCACGGGACCGTTCCTTAATGTCGGCCGCTTATGCGTCTTCAGGTCGTTCTTCAGCGCCAGCCGCGGGCATTGAAGGGGGTAAGCCGCCTCCAAAATCCTGCGATTCTTCCTCCGGAAGTCATCTTCTAAGGGACCTGCCCGCAGCGTAAGCGCCTCGAATCCGGGCAGGCCTGGCTTCAGCAATTTGCGGACGAAGCGGATGTTTCTCAATATCAGATTTAAAGCTTGAAGATCGGACTTGATATTGGGGACTGCTATGCCATCCCGCTCAAGCGCCGCCCGCAACCTCTGCGGCGTAAGACCCTGTCGAAACTCATCTCTCTCAAAAGCCGGCGTGATATACCAGTTCGGATCGTACCCGGCCATCAGGCGACGCGACGGATGCAAATGGTCGCGAATATCGCCGCAAGCCAGTTCCTGAACCGCACGCCACTCCGAAGAGAACCGGACCAAAGCAAATGCTCCCAGCGCGAGCAGGATCAGATAGATCGCAAAGGTTCTGGCCTTCGGCATCATACCCGGCTTTCCTCCATTATGAGGACCGTATTTTTCCGGGCGACAAGGATAACAATCTAGAGCTTCCGCCGTTTTTGCTGCGCGGCATCCAAAAACTTGGCGAGCTTGCGGGGATCGCGGGATTGCAGGAGTTTTTTGAAGATGTGGAGATTTTTCTCAAAGCGGGTCAAAACATTCAACATCACTTTTCGGTTGGAGGAAAAGATCGGCTGCCAGATGGACGATGCCGCGGCTGCAATCCGGGTGGTGTCACGGAAACCCGTAGAAGCCACCTTGAGAGAGGGAGCAGAAACGGTGTGCATCAGACAAGCCGCGATTGCGTGCGGCAAATGGCTCACTTCCCCGACGAGCCGGTCATGAGCTTCGGGAGTCAGTTCGAGGATGTGCGATGAAAACCGCGACCAGAACTTTTTCGCTGTTTTGTAAGCACAAGGGCAGGTCTTGCGATCCCGCGTCATGAGCACCAGGCCGCCCTCATAAAGGGCGGGATTCACAGCCGCGATCCCCCGCCGATGGGAACCGACCATGGGATGGCATCCGACAAAAGAAAGATTTTTCCACTTGCGTGAGTTCACCTGATTTAAAACCGAGGCCTTGACGCTCCCGACATCGAGAACCACAGCGCCTTTCGCGCAAACCTTGTCGATCGCCTCAAGATAAGGCAGGAAGGTATCCACCGGCGTGCAGAGGATGACGAGGTCTGCGCCGTGCGCGCCAAAAAGAGGCTCGCGCGTAGCTTCATGCACCCATTTCATTTTCTTAGCGAGAGCAAGCGCCTCGTAACTACGGCTGATCCCGGTGATCCGGGCGCCGGGGAACTTCTTGCGGCATGCCGCCGCGAGAGAGCCACCCATTAATCCTAACCCGATAATAGATATTTTCTTAAACATAAGTGCTTCATTCCTCATGTAAGGAGTACGGCGGAAAGCGTACGGCGAAAATCTTTAGAAACATATCGCCGTACTCCGTACACCGTACGCCGTACGATTAGATATCCCTTCCTACCGCCTGCGCAACAGCGCGGGCACGCTTCATCATCTCCTCGAACTGGACCGGCAGAAGCGACTGTTCGCCGTCGCTTTTCGCCTCTTCCGGGCACTGATGGATCTCGATCATAAGTCCGTCACAACCGGCCGCGACGCCCGCCATCGCCATCGGAGCGACAAAATCACGGTAGCCCGTTCCGTGCGAAGGATCAACCAGCACCGGAAGATGGGTCTCTTTCTTGATCACCGGGATCGCGTTCAGGTCCAGCGTGTTCCTCGTCGAGGTCTCAAAGGTCCTGATCCCCCGCTCGCAGAGCATGACTTTAAAATTCCCCTTAGAGAGCAGGTACTCCGCCGACATCAGGAGATCCTTGACCGTGGCGGCAAGCCCTCGCTTCAGGAGCACCGCTTTCTTGGTCATCCCGCATTCCTTGAGAAGATCGAAATTCTGCATATTGCGAGCGCCGATCTGGAGCATGTCCGAGTACTGCGACACAAGCTCGACTTGCCGCGTATCCATCACTTCCGTGCAAACAAGCAGGCCGGTTTCATCCGCGGCTTTGCGAAGATATTTCAGACCTTCTTCCCCAAGCCCCTGGAAGGAATAGGGGGAGGTTCGCGGCTTAAAAGCGCCGCCACGAAGGAATGTCCCGCCCGCCTTCTTCACGACTTTCGCGAGATGGAGAAGCATGTCGTAGTTCTCGACCGAGCACGGTCCCGCCATCACGACGATCTTCTTGCCGCCGACTTTCACGCCATTGCCCATATCAAATTCGGTATTCTCGGCCTTGTAGTCACGACTCGCCAGTTTGTAGGGCTTGAGGATGGACATCACATGCTCGACGCCGGGGAACGCCTCCAGCGGTTGCACCTGGAGTTTCTCTTCTTCCCCGATCACCCCGATGACGGTACGTTCAATGCCGCGGGAAACGCTCGGCGTGAGGCCCAGTTCGCGAACCTTTTGACAAATGTGCTCAAGTTCCTGCGGTGTGGCGGTTTTCTTAAGAACGATGATCATATTTTTTTATTCTCCAATAAAAAATCGGCAAACGGGAAACGATGAACGGCTAACGATTTCGTTATGCGTTCCCCGTTCCCCGTTCCCCTTTTTTTGTTAAGTAGCCTTTAAGCAACCGTATCAATTCCACATTCTGACTGCGTCGTCCGATCGTGATCCGGATCCAGTCCGGCAATTTATAAGCCCCCATCGGCCGAACGATCATCCCCTGACGCAGCAGGTACTGATAAACCTCCTGGCCATCGGACTTCATGTTCACCAGAATGAAGTTGGCCTGGCTGGGCAGATATCCGAGCCCCAATTTCTTGAGTTTGCGATAGTAAAATTTCCGGCCACGGACCACGAGCCATTTGGTACGCCAGCGAAAAAAGGAATCATCGAGCGCCGCCGTTGCCGCCACCTGCGCGAGAGAGTTCACATTGAACGGCTGGCGCACCTTGTGAAGATAGGCCACAAGCTCTTTCGACGCCGCACCGTAACCGATACGCAACCCGGCAAGTCCATAGGCCTTGGAAAAGGTCCTGAGAACTACCACGTTGGGCCGCCCCGCCTTCACATAGGTGAGCATTTTCGGAAAATCCTCAGCCTCCACAAAATCCACATAGGCTTCGTCAAAGCACACCACCACATTCGCGGGAACTTTGGAAAGAAAATCCTCGACTTCCCCGGCGGTCACGTAGGTCCCGGTGGGATTATTGGGATTGGCGATAAAAATGAGCTTGGTCTTCGGCGTGATGGCCCCCAGGATCGCCTCAAGATCGTAACGGTAGTCCTTCGTCATCGGCACCGTCACGAATTTGGCGCCGCACACCTGCGAAAGTATCGGATAGACCAGGAACGTCATTTCAGAAGAGATCACTTCATCCCCTTCCGATAAGAAACCTCGAGCCAGAAGTTCGATGATCTCGTTGGAACCGTTTCCAAAAATAAGATGCGCCGGGTCTATCTCCAACTCTTCGGAAAGACGGGTCAGAAGGTAGTGGCAGCTTCCCTCAGGGTAAAGATGCACATCCCGTATCGCCGCGCGCATCGCGCGTATCGCCTTCCCCGACGGTCCGAGAGGGTTCTCGTTGGAGGCGAGTTTGATGACGTGACGCATCCCGTACTCCCGCTGAAGCTCCTTGATCGGCTTCCCCGGTTCGTAGGGCTTGATGTCCTGGATGTTTTTTTTGAATGGAAGCATAAGTCCCTGTTCTGAGTATGGAGTACGGTGTACGGCGTAAAACCTCATCGGCGCAGGCTCCGGACTCCGAACTCCGTACGCCGTACTAGTCAGTCTTTCGTCTTCCCCGCGGCGGGATAAGAGCCCAGCACCTTGAGGAACTTGACCTTTTTTTCCATGTCCGCGAGCATTTTCTTAACGCGGGGATCTTCCACATGGCCTTCGAGATCGATATAGAAATAATAATCCCAAGCCCGCTTCTTGGAGGGACGCGACTCGATCTTCGTCATATTGACCTTGTATTTCTTGATCGGCAGGAGCATTTCATAAAGCGCGCCGACCTTATCGCGGATCGAAACCAGGATCGAAGTCTTGTCATGCTTTGTCCTCGACGGGATCTGCCGGGAGATCACAAGGAAGCGCGTCACATTGTTCGCGATGTCCTGGATGGCTTCGGCCATAAGAGGAACATTGTAATAGGTCGCCGCGAGTTTGGAGGCGATCGCCGCCGCCCCGTCTTCATCTGCCGCGCGCTTTGCGGCTGCCGCCGTGCTGGACGCCTCCAGAAGTTCCGCGTGATGGAGGTTTGCCTCAAGCCACATGCGGCACTGGCCGAACACCTCGGCCTTGGAATACACGCGCCGGATCTGTTTCAGGTCCCGCACGTTCGACATCAGATTCTGGGTAATTTCGGAATAGATCTCGGAACAGATCTTAAGGTCCGAATCAATGAACATATCCAGCGTGTGGCTCACGGCCCCGTCGATGGAATTCTCGATGGGGATCACGCCGTAATCCGCGCGCCCCTGTTCCACTTCGCGGAACACTTCCCCGATACTTGCGCAGGACCGGTACTGGACGCTCGATCCGAATTTGGAAAGCGCCGCGAGATGCGTAAAGGTCGCCTCGGGCCCAAGATAAGCGATCGCAAGCGGTTTTTCCAGAGCCAGCGCCGCGGACATGATCTCGCGATAAATGGACTTGAGCGCATCCGCCGGCAAAACCCCCTTCGCCGCAAGCTTCTCGATCTTCTGGTAGATCGCGCTTTCGCGTTCCGGAGCATAAATTTCCTTGCCCGCCTCGGTCTTCTTCTTCCCGACTTCACGCGCAAACTCCGTGCGCTCGTTCAAAAGCCCGATGATCCGCTGGTCCAGTTCGTCGATCCTTTTCCTTAATTGGCTCAGGTCCATATTAGGCATTCCCCTCACTTTCACTGGGTGTCGTTTCTTCCGTCTCTTGAGAGGCCTCCGTCGCGCCCTCCTCCTGCAAAACACCTTCGGAAGCATCTTCCGGCGAAGCGCCTTCCTCCGTCGTACCGTCAGACACATTCTGCGGCACGTCCACCATCTTCTTGGTCCCGATCAAATCGTCCTTTTTCACGGAGCTGTCCACCATCTGACGGATCTCGTCAATGCTCGGAAGATCCACGAGCGCCTTCAAACCAAAATGCTCGAGGAATTTTTCCGTAGTCCCGTACATGAACGGGCGCCCCGGGACCTCCTTCTTTCCCACGATCTTGATGAAATTCTTTTCCATAAGCGTGCTGAGCACCCCGCTCGTATCTACCCCACGGAGCGATTCGATCTCGGCGCGCGTGAGCGGTTGTTTATAGGCCAGGATCGCCAGCGTCTCCAGGGCCGACTGCGTGGCCTGGCGTGCCTTGCGCTGAAGTTCAATCTTCAGGATCCAGGCCGCGAATTCTTTTTTGGTCGACAGCTCATAGCCGCCCGCGATCTCGAGAAGTTCAAAACAGCGCCCGGTCTGCTGGTAATCCGCCTTGAGTCCCGCCACGATCTCCTCGATCTGCTTCACCGTCAAAACTTTCGTGACCTTGCGGATCTCGGCCGGCGTGAGCGGCTTGGAAGACGCGAAAATAAGCGCCTCCACCACGAGCTTCGCCGTCGCGGGATCCTGAAGATCCTCTTCACGCAGGGATTCGATCTGGAACTTCTGGGCGCCTGTCAGCTCCTCAAGGGCATTCTTTTCCTCCAGCTGTTCCTGGATCTCCTGATCCAGTTCCTTGCGGAGAGCCTTGAGCTTCGCCTGTTTTTCCCGTTCTTTCGCTGCCGGAGTCGTTGCCATAATTAAAAGCCGGGTAACGGCAAACGCTGAACGGGTAACGTTTTCGTTCCCCGTTCCCCATTCCCCGTGCCCCTGCTGATTCTCCTTGTTAGAATTGTTATTCGAATAAGTGCCGCAACCGTGAATAAACCCGTTTCTTTATACTAATTATCATTCCTTTTTTCAATGACGATCTCACCGAATTGCTTGTCCTGGCGCACCCAGGCAAAACGTGTCCTCACGATCTCAAGCACCGCGAGGAATGTCGCGATGAGTTCGTTCCGCGTCCAACGCTCGGAGAAAAGATCGTTGAAAGAAACTTTCCCCTTCTCGTCGAGATGGCTCTGGATCTGGATCATCTTTTCCTCGATCGAGACAACCTCTTCGAAAACCTCGTGCTCGGTCCGAGGCTCTTTTTTCGCCAAGACGTTCTGGAACGCGACGATCAGATCAAAGAAATTCGCACTGAAGGTGTCGACGCCCGCGTCTTCCGCGTCCATTTCCCCAAGATAATAATCCGTGATCTGGCGGGTGAACATCTTGCCGCGCTCAGTCTGAAGAAGCCCCAACTCCTTGGCGGCTTCCTTGAAGGCCTGATACTCGAGAAGCTTTCTCACGAGTTCGGCGCGCGGATCCTCACCATCGCCCTCTTCTTCATCCTTGTCGGTGGGAAGCAGGAGCTTGGACTTGATATAAATAAGCGTCGCGGCCATCACGATGAATTCGCCCGCGACCTCGAGATCCAGCTGTTTCATGATCTTCAGATAATCCAGATACTGGCGCGTGATCTCGGCCACCGGTATATCATAGACGTTCATCTCGTTCTTTTTGATCAGATCGATCAAAAGATCAAGCGGCCCGTCATAAACGGCGATCTTGATATGCATCGGGTCATGCTCGGGAACCGGTTCCGGAACAAGCGGAAGCGGTGAGGCTTCCACGGGAGTCATCCCCACCTCGACAGACTCAGGATGGGCCGGTACCTCGAGGCCCGCAACACCCTCCGGAACCGCGGCCGGCAGAGATTCCCCCTCTTGAGGGGACGATAAAACTTCGGGGGAATTTTCCGGAGAAGCTACGATACCAGACCCATCGCTTGAAGAGCTTCCTTGAGGGTTTGACTCGCCACTTCCCGCGCCCTCAGGGCCCCCCGGTCGAGGATCTGCCGTATTTCCGTTTTTTTCTTCATCCATGATTCACGTTTTTCCCGTATCGGGTCCATAAATTCGTTCAGTTTCGCGGCCATTTGCATTTTGCAATCGACACAGCCGCGCGCCGCGTCCCTGCATTCCCCGGCGACCGCTTCCGCCTGGTCCTTATTAAAAAGCTGATGATAAAAAAAGACCGGACAAACTTCCGGATGTCCTTTGTCCGTGCGAAGCTTCCGCGCCGGATCCGTCACCATGGTCTTGATCTTCTTGGTCACTTCCTCTGAGGGATCGCCCAGATAAATGCAATTGCCATAGCTTTTGCTCATCTTGCGTCCGTCAAGTCCCGGCACTCGCGGCACATGCGTTAGAACCGCCTCAGGCTCCGGAAAAACCTGTTTTTTGTAGAGATGAAAAAAGCGACGGATGATCTCGCGCGTCAACTCCAGATGCGGCAGCTGGTCCTCGCCCACGGGAACCTTCTCCGCTTTATAGATCGCGATATCGGCGGCCTGAAGCACCGGATAGCCCAAAAAGCCGTGCGTGTGAAGGTCCTTCCCCTTGAGCTCCGCGAGCTGATCCTTATAAGTCGGGTTCCGCTCGAGCCACCCGAGCGGCGTGATCATGGAAAAGAGGAGCGCCAGATTGGCATGCTCCAGCACTTCGCTTTGTACGAACATGGTGCATTTCTCGGGATCCAGGCCGCTCGCCAGATAATCGATCACGACCTCCATAACATTCTCGGCGATCTTGGTCTTGTCCTCGTATTCCGTAGTCAGGGCATGCAGGTCCGCTATCATGAAAAAGGCGTCGAGGCCCTGCAATTTCTTGTAATTTTCGAGAGCGCCCAGGAGGTTCCCGAGATGCAGTTTTCCTGTGGGCCGTGTACCGCTTAGAACGCGTGTCGCCATGATGGGGGTGAGTCTCCTTGAGAGTTGGCGGTATCTTAGCGGAAGGATCAGGCGGTGTCAAAATGAATAGGTCCGGAAACCCCCAAATCGGACCTGCGTAATAATTCCCTCTTGGGAAGCAAACTGGTGTATACTGCCTCACGTCATCAAAGAGCCTGGCGATCCCCAGAGTGACCCCAGCGCGAAACAAGCCCGTCTTATCGGCATACTCAAACCTCACGCTATGCTTAAAAAACCAACCGTTCCACACAAAAAGAGGCCTATGAAAAAGGGAAAGATCACCAGCGGTTCACTGCTGTACCATCCCGTCCATGGTCTTTGCCGTGTGGAAAGAGTCACACCCCCGGATCAGTACAGCCAGGGCGGACCCTCCTACTCCTTGGTGCCCCGCGTGGTCGCCAAAATGAAATCGCGCTTTGTGATCTCGGAAGCCGATTTGGAGGTCTCCGGCTTTCACGGGCTTGTTTCACCCCGGGAAGCGAACAAGATCCTTCTTTTTATGAAAAAAGGTCCGGGCAAGAAGCGCCTGGTAGCCGAAGCCGCCCCCAGCCCGCGAGATCAGGCTTGGGGTCTGGCCCAGGCGATCCTCTCCTTTGCCCATGAGAAGTTCGAGGCGAAGGACCAGAGAAAGCGTCAGGCGCTGGAACATTCGGCCAAGGGCCTGGTTGGAGAGCTGTCGTGTGTTTATAAATTTTCCTTAAAGAAAACGGCGGACCGGATCATCAAGAGCCTGGGACGCGCATCGCAGATCAATCCTTCTGTCCTGACAGCGCTGGCACTTGCCGGCGAAGATTAAGGCATGGACAAGGGCACAAACAGCTTCGATAATAACAACCCAGACTCAAAAGGAGCCAAAGTCAAATGAGCGAACATTCAGATGAAAATGAAGATCTCTCCATCCCGTCGCAAACGGATATGGATGTGATCACCCTGGTCAAGAAAATGCAGCAGCAGCTGAATTTTCTTGAAAAGAAGATCGATCTCTTGATCGGACAGTCCCCATCGGATCGGCCGCGTTTCTCCAAGCCGCCTTTCCGTCCCTCTTTCGGAGGAGCATCCTCCGGCAAGAGAGACTTCCATCGCGGTCCCCGCGAAGGCGGATTCAACCGCGCGCCGCGTGAAGGCGGATTTTCCAGCAGCCGTCCCCCTCGCGAAGGTGGGTTCTCCCATAGCCGTCCGCCGCGCGAAGGCGGATTTGGAAGCCGTCCCCCTCAGGGTGGTTTTTCATCCAGCAAGCCCCGCGAAGGTGGATTTTCCAAGGATCGCGCTCCCAGAGAAGGCGGCTTTAGCTCGGAACGCTCTTTTGACAGAAAACCGCGCGCCGGCGGCTTCGGCCACGGCGATAAGCCTTTCTTCCGTCACCGGAAGGGGCCGCGCTAAGACTTCACGAACACGATTTTCGGGAATTTTTTCCCACAACCGCGCTGACAACAGCGCCAACAGGAGGAACTAACATGGGGTTTC
Organism: Candidatus Omnitrophota bacterium; assembly: GCA_903884815.1. Lineage (GTDB taxonomy): Bacteria > Omnitrophota > Omnitrophia > Omnitrophales > Aquincolibacteriaceae > Aquincolibacterium > Aquincolibacterium aerophilum. The sequence goes on from CAISGE010000050.1 coordinate 32,023, forward strand.
AACAAGGTGGATTTGGAAGCGGGCCGCGCGAAATGCACAAAGCGACCTGCGGTGAATGCAAAAAGGAATGCGAAGTTCCTTTCAAGCCGCGTGAAGATCGCCCGGTCTATTGCAAGGATTGTTTCGCCAAGCGGAAGAGCGAAGGCGGACGCTAGAATAGAAACAAGTAAGGCGTACGGCGTACGGCGAAGAACTCGCTGGGTGCCGTACACCTTACGCATTACGCAAGAAGATATCCCATCCGCTTCACGGCCTTGGCCATGCGCGCCAGGGCGATCCCCTCGGTATTGCCCTCAGTGAGGTTTCCCGCATAGATCGCGGCATAACCGCGACGATTCCGGATCTTAAACGTGGTGACTTTACTCGCGCTGAGTTTCTTCAGAACTTTCTTAGCCATAGCCCCTCCCCTGAATAGAGTTATTTCCTCTGAATAGACTATCGGCAGAGTTCTCGGAATTTGTACACCCTCGGATGCACCTGGGTACGGCGGAAGGAGTACGGTGTACGGCATTTGATTTTCGCTGTACGCCTTACTCCGTACGCCGTACGAGCTATACGCGAATGACTTCTTTGACTTCGGGGAGATATTCCTTTGAATTGGCCAGACGAGATTCCAGACCAGAAAAATCCTGCGGGAGAATAATGGGATTTCAAACAGCGGACGATTCTGTTAAACCGTGCAGCCTTTGAGCGATACGTGCCCACCAGGCACCGTGGGCTCTATGGGTTTGAACACGACCAATGCGCCGCAGGTCCAAGAATCGATCGGCGAACCGGCCGGATCATGGCTGAACGACATACTATCTATCTGCCATCCATTGCTTGGGTCTATCAGCCCAATATCCACCTCATAAGAATCTCCCCAAGACTGGTACTGAACATCGAAATTTTTGGTATTCTCAATGCCTTTAAGTCCCAGATCTTCCCAGCTGCCATCAGTGGATCCGAGAGCGGCATGAGTGAAGATCTGCCCAGAAGGCACATCATAACTTCCGTTGAAGTCATAGAGCCTATCCGCCGCCCGTTTGATGACCCCCATCATTTGAAAAGCTTCCGCCGCTTTGGCCTTTTCGGTTTGCGCCAGCATGCGTGGTACAATGAGCGAGGCAAGAATGGCAATGATCACAACAACGATCAACACTTCTACCAGTGTGAATCCCTTTTTCATGGTCTGTCCCCTTAGAACGATTCCATTCGGCCACTTATTAGTTCGGCATCCCCTATAAGAACTGTAGCATGCATTGGGAGAAATTGAAAGCCGCGGCGACTGGCCATTCCGACGGCGGAACAACAGACAACAGTCGATGCCCCCCCTCAATACCCGGTCTTACCCGAAAGACCGGGTATTGAAAGGGTCGGAACGTGAATCGCAGGCCGTGTGCCGGCGTTTTTAGACGCGGACGACTTCTTTGACTTCGGGGAGGTATTCCTTGAGGTAGGCTTCGATGCCCATTTTAAGCGTCATGGTGGCACTGGGGCATCCGGCGCAGGCGCCCTTGAGGTGAAGCTTCACAACGCCATTCTCAAACCCGCAGAACACTGCATCTCCCCCGTCGCGGGCAAGGGCCGGGCGGATCTGCTCGTCCATGATCGCGATGATCTTTTTTTCGATCTCGGAGCTCGGATGGGTGGCATCCATGCACTTCTCGCAAACCTTGGGACTTGTTTTGCCACAGGCCAGAAACTCCCGGATCGTCGCCGTCACTTGAGGAATCAGCTGACTCCAGGACGGAACCTGCTCATCGCGCGTCACGGTCACGAGGTCCGGACCGATCATGACTTCTTTGACATCCGCGATCTCAAAAAGTTTGGCTGCGAGCGGCGACTTCCCCGCTTCTTCCTTCGACGCGAATTGGACGGTGCCGTGCGTGCAGATCGGAACACTCACGTTGAATTTGAGCGAGTGGGGATTCGGCGTAAATTCTGTGGTGATCGAAATGTTTGACATGCCGGGATTATAACACGAATCCAGACTTAGACAATTCTTAGCTGCTTCCCCGTACGGCGGAAGGCGTACGGCGCCACCCATGCCAAGTTTTTCGCTCTACTCCGTACGCCGTACACCTTACTGGAAAAAGATGGATGACCGCGCGAAGGCCTCAGAGTATAATCCCACGCATATTCGCCTTATCGCTCACCCGTATCACTCAAGGAGGTCTTATCATGGAATGGGGCATGAAGAACCGGTTTTCGAGGATCATGAATGCGCAGTCAGGCAATTGTGTCATGCTGGCCGTGGATCACGGCTATTTCCAGGGACCGACCACCGGCCTGGAGAATCTTGGCAAAACCGTGGAACCCCTTCTCCCCTTCGCGGATGCCCTCATGATCACGCGCGGCGCGCTCAGGAACTGGATCCCCGCTGACATGAATAAGCCCATCGTCCTCCGTGTTTCGGGCGGCCAGAGCATTCTCAAAGAGCTTTCCAATGAAATCATCACCACTTCGATCGAAGACGCTATCCGCATCAATGCCTCCGCCATCACCTGCTCGGTCTTTGTCGGCAGCGAGAATGAGCAGGCAACGATCGGCAATCTCGCGCAGATCGTGGACGAAGGTGAGACTTTCGGGATCCCGGTCCTGGCCGTCACCGCGGTCGGCAAAGAAATGGTACGCGACGCGCGCTACCTCGGACTCGCATGCAGAATTTGCGTGGAAATGGGCGCGCACATGGTCAAAACCTACTACTGCGAAGGTTTCCAGAAGATCGTCAAGGCCTGCGGCAATGTTCCCGTCGTGATTGCCGGTGGAAAGAAGATCGAAGAGAAAGCGGCACTTGAAATGGCCTATAACGCCATCCAGGACGGCGCCGTCGGCGTCGATATGGGACGCAATGTTTTCCAATCGGACAATCCGGTCGGCATGATGCGGGCCGTCCAGGCGATCGTCCATGAAAAGGCCTCGGTCGCAAAGGCCCTCAAATTCTACAAGCCCTCGGCGAAATAGAAACTTTCATGAAAGTCGCCGTTTACTATCGCAACAGTGATGTCCGTATCGAAGATCGCCCGGTCCCCGAGATCGGACCCGGCGAGGTGCTGGTCAAGGTCAAGGCGAGCGGGATCTGCGGCACGGATGTCATGGAATGGTACCGGATTAAAAAGGCCCCGCGCATCCTGGGCCATGAGATCGCGGGCGACATAAGCAAGTCCAATTCCCCGAAATACAAGGCGGGCCAGCGGGTCTTTGTCAGCCATCACGTCCCCTGCTACGAGTGCAAGCACTGCAAGGCAGGCAACCACACGGCCTGCGAAACCCTTCACACCGGAAATTTCGATCCGGGCGGCTACAGCGAGTTCATCCGGGTCCCGGAGATCAATGTCGAGCACGGGATCTATGTCCTGCCGGAAAATGTCTCCTATGAAGAAGGGACCATGATCGAACCCCTCGCCTGCGCGGTACGGGGCCAGAGAGTCATCGGTGTGAAAAAGGGACAGACAGTTTTAATCCTCGGAAGCGGTATTTCGGGACTGATGAACGTCCAGATCGCGAAGCTGAAGCAGGCCCGCATCATCGTGACGGACATGGATGAGACGCGCCTGCAGAAGGCCAAAGCCTATGGTGCAGACGAAGTTTATCACCCGAAGGACCTTCCTCCGGTCAAAGCCGACAAGGTCATTCTCTGCACCGGAGCTCTTCCCGCGGTCCAGCAAGCCTTCCGCTCCCTCGACCGCAAAGGCACCCTGCTTCTTTTCGCGATCCCGGAGACAGACATCCAACTCCCGACCGTGGATGTCTGGAGAAATGAGATCACCGTGACTTCTTCTTATGGCGCGGCACCGGAAGATCTCGTGGAGTCGCTGGAGTTGATCCGGACGGGAAAAGTCGATATGAAAAGCCTGATCACCCACAGGTTTCCACTGGATCAGGCCCAGGAAGGTTTCCGCCTCGTCGCCGAGGCCAAGAAGTCTTTAAAAGTAGTCCTGCTCCCCTAAAAAAACGTCTCTAAAGAACCTCGCAGAGCAAGCCCTTCAGATACTCCCCTTCGGGGTGGTAGATATTGATCGGGTGATCGAACGCGTGGGAGGTTTTCTTGAGGATACGAACGTCACGCTTGGCGTCCGAAGCGGCGCCGAAGATGATCTTCTGGAAAAGGTCGGGCGTGATGTAAGAGGAGCAGGAAAACGTAAAGAGCAGTCCCCCTTTCGGCAGCTGTCTCAGGGCCTGAAGATTGATATCCTTGTAGCCGCGCGCCGCGTCCTGGACCTGGTTCTTGTTTTTGCAGAAGGCCGGCGGGTCGAGAATGATCATATCAAATTCTTTTTTTGTCGCACGCAGGTAATCAAAAACATCCGTCTGGGCCCAAACGCCGTGTTCCGCGCCAATCCCGTTCCTTTCGAAATTCTTACGGCCCATCGCCACCGCGGGCTCCGAAGACTCGACCGATACGACTTCTTTCGCGCCCCCCTTGGCCGCGTAGACCGAAAAGCCGCCGGTGTAGGCAAAGCAATTGAGCACGCGCTTGCCGGCACTTAGATCCCGCACGACCGCGCGGCTCTCGCGCTGATCAAGAAAAAACCCTGTCTTCTGCCCTCCCTCGATATCTACACCGAATTTGATCCCGTTCTCCAGGATCTCGATCGCAGCGGGAGGTTCCGACCCCGCGAGCACACCGACGGAGCGCTTGAGACCTTCCCATTTACGGAGATCGGAGTCGCTTCTTTCGAATATGGAAAAGGCGGGAAAATATTTCCGGAGGATCTTCACGATCACCGGCTTCCAGGCATCGATCCCGGCCGTATTAAACTCCACCACCAGGAAATCTCCGTAGATATCCACCGTCAGGCCCGAGAGAAAATCCCCTTCCGAGTGGATAAGCCGATAGGCGTTCGTCCCGGGAGGAATGAGTTTCTTGCGCATCTCGATCGCTTGCACGATCTTGGCTTCAAAAAAGGCCTCATCGATCGCAACGTCCTCGAAGGCGAGCATGCGCACGACGATCTGGGAATCCGGATTAAGATAACCGATGCCGAGGAATTGATCGTGTTCGGAAAAGACCCGTACGAGATCTCCAGCTTCAAAGCCTTCTTCAATACGATCGATCGCGCCCGAGAAGATCCAGGGATGACGGTTCTTGACCGGCCGTTCTTTACCCTTTTGAAGAATGCACTGGACGGTTTTCATCTAGAAGAGGGCCACGATCACGAAAGCGAAGAGGCTTACCGCGATGCAATAGTAACCAAAAAGGTAAAAGCGGCCTTTCTGGATGACGCTCATGAGCCAGCGGATGACAAGATAGCCGCTCACGGTGGCCGCCAGAAATCCAGCCAAGGTCGCCGAGGAATGGGAAGAAAAGAAATGAACTCCGTGCCGCAACTCCATCGCCATCGCTGCCAGGATCGCCGGGATGGAAATAAGAAAAGAAAATTTTGCGGCCGTATCTTTCCTCAAGCCCAGCCATAACCCGATGAGAATGGTGATCCCGGACCGGGAAGTCCCCGACATCAGCGCGATCCCCTGCGCCAGTCCGATCCAGAAGGCGTCGCCGTAGTGGATCGATCCAAGGTCTTTCTGCCCCTTCCTTAACCGTTGACTCAAAATAATCAGAGTCCCCATCACCAGCCATCGGAGGCCGACAAAACCCAAATTCGAGAACTGGTGCTCAAAAAAATCCTTAAAAAAAACGGCGATAAGCCCGGTCGGAATGAGGGAGATTAAAATACAAACCCAAAGCCCCTTGTGCGGCGGTGGGACCGCCGGAGACGGCAAGCCTTTTTGGGAAAAACTCCTCCGTAGGCTGTCCCAAAAATCTATGAGCACATCGCGAACGTCGCTCCAGAAATACACGATCACAACAAGAAGCGTCGCGCCGTGCAGGGCAACATCGAAGGCCATCATCGGCTCTTTCATACCAAAAAGACGCTGGAAAAGCACCAAATGCCCGGAACTCGAAACCGGAAGAAATTCCGTGATCCCTTGAACAACCCCTAGGAAAATTGCTTGCCAGATCGACACCGTGAGACCCTCAATATTTTAAAATCACCCAAAGCCCCCTGCAATTCCCGGTATTCCGCGGAATACCAGGAATTAACGAGGGGAAACGAAACTACTTGCTTACTGCGCGCATGATCTGCTCTTGCGTCATCTTTTTCTCAACCACCGGCGCGGCTTTCTCGACCACCGCAGGAACCACGGGTGCAGGGGCTACCTGTTGGGTTGCAACGGGTGTTGCGCAATTCGTGCATGCCGATTTCTTGCCGCAAGTCGAACAGCCGGAAAGAGCCAACACCGAAAGAATCAGGACTAAAGAGCTGAAAAACATTTTCATGAGAGATCTCCTTGTTGAGTGATTAAAGAAACGCGTTTTGATTCTTCTTTTGAAGTTCGTTCACGATCTTGCGGATGGATTCCGTCTCACTGAGCGGACAAACGAGCACGGCATCCCCCGTATCGACCACCACATGGTCCTTGAGCCCCACGGTCGCGATCAGGCGGCCACACCCTTTCACGATATTCCCGGAACTCTCCACCAGCAGATTATTTCCGACCGAATGATTCCCCGCCCGGTCGAGCGGTAAAAGATTTCTGAGCGTGGCCCAGCTACCGACATCATTCCACCCCATCACGGCAGGGATCGTGAGAATACCTCCGGAGAGATTTTCCATGAGTCCGTAGTCGATGGAGATAGACGGAACTTTAGAGAAAATCTTTTTCACGGAGGTAGTCGAAAGACCGCCCGCCGCGAGCTTCACGACCGCGCGAAAAACCAAGGGCAGCTGACGCCGCGTGGTCTCGAGCAGGCAATCCGCCCGCCAGAAGAATATCCCGGCATTCCACAGAAATTTTCCGGAACGGAAATAGTGTTTCGCCTGAGGCAGCGCGGGTTTTTCATGAAATCCCTTGAGATAAAAGACCGGTGTGCCGCGTGCCGTGATCTTCTTCGACCCCATCTCGAGATACCCGTAGCCGGTGTGCGCCTGATCGGGTTGTATCCCGAGAGTCACGGGCGCGCCGCTTTGATCGGCCTGGTCATAGGCGACCCTCAAAAGCTTCGCGAAGACGGCTTCGTTCTTGATAAAGTGATCGGCCGGAAAGATGCCCAGAACGGCCGAAGGATCCCGCTTCAAGATAAGAGACGCGGCCCACGCGGCGCACGGCGCGGTGTTGCGGCCCACCGGTTCGCCGATCACCTGGGAGCGCGGAATTCGCAGGAGTTTCGCGGTGGAAGCGGCTTGATCTTGCGCCGTAAAAACAAGAATCCTGGTAGGAGGAACGACTTTTTTGATACGGTCGAAGGTTTGTTCAATGAGTGTCTTGCGACCAAAGAGATTCAGGAATTGCTTGGCGCGATGCTTGCGGCTTGCCGGCCAGAAGCGGGTACCGCTCCCCCCCGCCATAATAACCGCCCAGTTCATCAGCTCATCTCAAGCATCACAGCCTTGAGCTCATTTTCAACGATCGCCCGGATCTCCTCAAGGCGTTTCTGGGTCTCGGCCTCAAAACGCATCACAAGCACCGGTTGGGTGTTCGACGCGCGCACCAGGCCCCATCCATCCGGAAACTGAACGCGAGCGCCATCAATGTCCACCACTTCATATTTCTTTTTAAGATCAGCCACAACTTTCGCAACCACCTTGAATTTGATCTCTTCGGGAATCTCAAACTTGATCTCCGGGGTATTCACAAGCTGCGGCACATCGGCAAGAAGTGCAGAGAAAGGCGCGTTCGCCTTATCCAGGATCTCGAGGATACGACAGGCGGCATAAACCGCGTCGTCAAAACCTAGCCAACGATCACTGAAAAACATATGGCCGCTCATTTCACCGGCCATTTCGGCGTTTGTCTCTTTCATCTTCGCTTTGATCAGCGAATGCCCGGTTTTCCACATCAGGGGCCTGCCGCCGCGCTTGGCGATGTCATCATAGATCTGTTTGGAGCTTTTCACGTCACCGATGATAATGGCACCGGGCTTTCGGGTGAGGATCTCACGCGCGTAGATCAGAAGCAACTTATCCCCGGGAAGGGCCCGGCCTTTTTCATCCACCACGCCGAGTCGGTCCGCGTCTCCGTCGAAGGCAATGCCGATATCGGCCTTGGTTGCGAGCACTTTCGCCTGAAGATCTTTAAGATTCGCGGGGACCGAAGGATCTGCCTGATGGTCCGGCATCTTGGGATCCAGATTTTCATAAAGCACGGTCACGTCATGCCCGAAGCGGCAGAGAAGCGCGGGAGCCGTCACTGCGGCCATGCCATGCCCCGTGTCGATGATCACCCGGAGTTTCTTGGTGAATTTAAAGTCTCTGGCGATATAATCCTGATATTCCTTCACCAGGGCGTCATGGTCAGCATGTTCCACCTTACCCTGGCCGGTCACGAAGTCGTTTTTCTCGATGAGCTCTCGCAGGCCCTGGATATCTTTTCCATAAAAGGAACGGCCGGAGTGCTGGAACTTGAACCCGTTCTCGTCCGGAGGATTGTGGGAACCGGTCAGGGAAATACCGGCATCCATCTTGTTGTGCGTCACGAAAAAATAAAGGAGCGGCGTGGGAACAAGCCCGATCTCAATGACCCTGAGACCGCAGCTTTGAAGACCGTTGGACAGACCGCGAAAGAGGAACTCGGCGCTCCAGCGGTGGTCGTGACCGATCACGATATTCTTTTTCCCTTCACGGACGAGAAGGGTCCCAAAGGCTTTCCCGATCGCGAGGGCCACTTCCTCGGTCAGCTCTTTTCCCGCTTTGCCGCGGATATCGTATTCTCTGAAAATGTGGGAAGGGATCATATCAACCTCGTAAGGAGTAAGGCGCGAGGCGTACGGCGGAACATTTATGTTGGCGCCGTACTCCGTACGCTGTACGAAGATAAATGCGAGCGAGAGGACTTGAACCTCCATGCCTTGCGGCGTCAGCCCCTCAAGCTGATGTGTCTGCCAGTTTCACCACGCTCGCGTGAATAATCATTTCACGGAATTGCTGTATGTTACGAGGACTTCCCTGTTCTTTTCCGGACGGCTGCAAGTTTCGCTTCCTTAACAGCCTTAACCTTGCGTTCTTTTTCAAGAACTGCTTCGACCTGTCCGAGCTCGGTATCCAGCTTTTTAATCTCGGCGAGCACTTTCTTATTCTCGGGAGACTCCATCTCAACCGCCTCTCCCTGCCTGACCGACTGATGATAGATCTGGCTTCCCAACTGGGAGAAAGACTTCGCCATCTGATGCTCCAGGGTCGCCTTCTGGATCAGCAGGCGCGTCACGTGAGCTGCTTCCCCCGTCTTCTCCGCCACGACCTTGGCGTACTTCTTGACGGCATCAAACGTGTCATTAATGATCTTTTCAGACTTCGCGTAAAATTCTTTTTTATCCATCATCCACCTCATGGGTTTACCGCAGGCGGGCTTTAAAACAAGGCTTTACCGGTTCCGAGGCCCTATGTTCTATCATATTTTTTCAAGATATCAAGCTTAGAATACGCCGAAATCGTATGTGGTATGTGGTAGGTAATAGGTGGAAAGAGTTCCGACCCAAGATCGCAGCGCCAAAAAAAACTACGCACTACCTACTCCCTACTACTTACATTCTTTTGCGGTCTTCTTTTTTCTAAGAAAATGCACCGGATCGCCCCACTCACCATAGCCGATCTCCGCGCCCGCATTGCGGACTCGGAGCTCAAGGCATCCGGAACATTTCCGGGGATCTTCATCCAGGCAGGGCTTGCCCGCATAGAGCTGATAATCCCCGCGGTATTTCACGGGGGTGATGTTCGGCATAATAATGTTGGCGCCGGCCATCACGCCTTTTTCCCGACCCGTGGGATCGATCGCCTGAAGAGCTGTTGCCGCGGCGATATTCACGTCCTTGAGGAATAACCTTGTGAGCGCAATCATCACAAGCCCAAGCCTGAAATTCTCCTGGGCATCATACTTGTCCGTTACACTCTTCGGCAAAGCCGAATCCACGTGCGGGATATACGGCCCCATCCCGATCATGTCGATATTCTCGCGTTCGAAAAAGAGGATGTCGCTTACGAGGTTCTCGTGTGTTTGCCATGGAAGCCCGATCATCACGCCCGTTCCCGTCTGATACCCGATCCGTTTGAGCGACCGAAGGCACGCAAGGCGCGCGTCGAAAGAATGATCCGCGGGATGAAGCTGTCGATAAAGCGCGGGATCACTTGTTTCGATCCGAAGAAGGTAGCGGTGCCCCCCGGCCCGAAACCACCTTTCATAAGTTTCCGCCGACTGCTCCCCCAGCGAAAGCGTGATCCCGAGTTTGCCACCGCTTAAAGCCTTGATGCCCTGAAGGGCCTCTTCGATCAGAAGAAGAAAGGCCTCGTCCTGCCGCTCCCCAGCCTGCAGCACGACGGAACCATAGTTCATCTCAAAGGCTTCGCGGGCCGCCGCCAGGATCTCCTCGATCGTCATCTGATACCGCTTCACCCGGGTATTGCCACTCCGTATGCCGCAATAGGCGCAATCCTTCGCGCAGATATTGCCAAGCTCGACGATCCCGCGGAAATAGACCTTGGGTCCCACATGCTCGATCGCGCACGCCCGGGCCTCACGGAAAAGCTCCTCTAATTTCCGAGGATCTTTTTCACCTAACCAAACCAGCATGTCCCCCGGCGTCAATTTATTAAGCATGTATTTCTCGTTTTGTACGGAGCACTGGGTACGGCGTACGGAGAAAAAGCTTTATCACGACTTTGTTCGCTCCGTACGCCGTAAGCCGTACTCGTTTACAGAAATAGATCCCGCTCCCGGTTGCGAACACGCTCGAGAAAATTGTAAAAAGCGGGAAACCCCTGAGGATTCCGGGCCCGGATCTCCTCCACTTCTTTTTCCATCACTTTCAACCCGATCTCGCGCGTCTCAGACGTCGCGAAATCATCCAGCCATTCCTGGAATGTGAGAACCGCGTTCAGTTTGCAGAATTTCCCTTCCTTCCCACTCCTCAGGAGGTCCATGATACATTTTCCCGTCCGGCCGCAACGGTATCCCGCCGTGCAAAAGGAGGTGATATAGCCCATCTGAGCGAAATCCCGGACCAATTCGTCAAGACTCCGCGTGTCCCCGAGAATAAATTGCTGACGCTCGGACTCCTGGGCGTTCCCCGCTTCGCTGTAGGCCCCGATCCCGATCTTCGTGGAAGCATCCGTCTGGGTGATCCCGCAATTGATCGACCGGCGACGTATTGCGGCGGTTTCTCTGGCGGTTACGATCATGCCGGCATAAGGAATGGCCAACCGGATCAGCGTGATGATCTTAAGAAAATCTTCGTCCGAAACTTTATAAGGCGAGTCCGAGGCAAACGCCGACCCAAACGCCGGCTCCATGCGCGGGAATGAGACTGTGTGCGGGCCGATCCCCATGGTCGCCTCAAGATGGATCGCATGCTGAAGCAGGGCCATCACTTCAAACCGCCAATCATAAAGACCGAACAAGACGCCGATCCCGACGTCATCGATTCCCGCCTCCATCGCCCGGTGCATCGCGTAAAGCCGCCAGCGATAATCCGACTTAAGCGTCCCCTTCGGATGAAGCTTCGCGTAGGTTTCGTGATGATAGGTTTCCTGAAAGACCTGGTAAGTCCCCAAACCGCCATCGCGCAGGCGGATCAGTTCCTCAATCGACATAGGCGCCGCATTCACGTTGATGCGCCGGATATTCCCGTACCCGTGCTTCGTGGGCACCTTGACATCGTAAATCGTCTTCATGCTTTCAAGGATGTAATCAATCCCGGTCAGCGGATGCTCGCCGTAAACGGCAATGATGCGCTTGTGCCCGATCTTCCCCGCGAGCGATTCCGTCTCGCGTCGGATCTCCTCCATGGAAAGCACACGGCGCTTGGCGGTAACATTCTCATGCTTGAACCCGCAGTAGGCGCAGTTATTAACGCAATAATTTCCCATGTAGAGCGGCGCGAACGTGACGATCCGGTTGTCATAAACCTGTTTTTTAATTGTAAGTGCCGCGGCTTCCATCTCTTGAAGCATTTCAGGATCTTTAACGCGGATCAGGATCGCGAGCTCGTCCGGTGTGAGCGTCTGAACGGCGAGCGACCGCGCAAGGATCGCGCGCACTGTCGACAGATCGGGTTCCGGTGCCGTCTCGATCTTTTTCCAGATCGCGGCGTCATCGATAAAATCGAGGCCCCCCGCGAGATATTTGTCGATCTGGTCCTGTTTGATACGCCCGGCGATCCAGGCAGTTTCAGCGCTCATGATTTTGTTCCTTTCTTAAACGACTGGCGAGCAACCCGGAAAGCTTGCAACGCGGCGGGAAACGGTGCGAGTGTCCGCTCGATCACTCCCTGCACAAAAGAGATCGCGATCCCGTAATTGGTGATCGGGACGCCATTTTGTTTTGCTTGTTGGATGCGGTGCAATGTCTCACGGCGGGTCAGCATGCAGGAACCGCAGTGAATGATCAGTTTGTATTTGGCGAGATCCTCGGGATAATCGCGCCCGGCGCAACTTTGAATGTCCAACTCCACGCCGGCATACTGCCTGAGCCAGCGCGGGATCTTTACCCGGCCGATATCATCTTCCACGGCGTGGTGACTGCAGGACTCCGCGATCAGCACCTTATCCCCCGGATTCAAAGCCTCAATTGCCGCCGCGCCGCGCGCCATTTCCATCAGGTCTCCTTTGAGCCTCGAAAACAATATCGAAAAAGTCGTGCATTTGACCGAAGGCGGCGTATCCGCGACCATCTTAAGCACCACTTGAGAATCGCAAACCACGAGATCCGGAGGAGTTTTAAATCGTTCGAGTAAGGACGCGTATTCCCGTTCCTTCACAACGGCCACCATTGCGTCACTATCCAGAGCCTCCCGAATCGTCTGGACCTGCGGCAGGATGAGCCGCCCTTTCGGGGCTTCAAGATCAATCGGAACGATCAAAACAACAAGTCCCCCGGCAGGCACAAGGTCCCCGATCAAAGGCGGCGGTTTCAATAAATCATCGGGACAAACCTCGAGAAGGTTTCTCTTCAGTTCATTCACATAACGGTCTCTCTGCCCGGCATCCAGACTTGAGCAAAGAACGATCCTGAGTGACCTAGCTTCTACTTTCGCAAGAAATCCGCGACTCGAAGCGCGAAGATCCGTTTTATTGACGATCACGATAAGCGGGGTCCTTCTGGAGCCCGCTTCGTCGCATATCGCACTTTCAAATTCCGTCCACACATCCGGCTCCGTCACCAGCACAACCACATCGGCCCGGTCAAAAACCTTTTTGGCTCTCTGGATCCGCTGCTCCGACAATACCGAACTGTCGTCCATGCCCCCGGTATCAAGAAATACCACGGGACCGATCGGCAAAAGCTCCATGGTCTTTTCCACCACATCGGTCGTCGTGCCCGGCACCGGCGAAGTGATCGCCACATCCTGGCCGGCGATTATGTTCAGAAAACTCGATTTCCCGACATTGGTCCGACCGAAGATCCCGATCTGCAGTCTGAGCGACTTCGGTGTTTTATCCATGATCTTGATACCCCAGGGACAAAAGACTTTGAGGAGACAACACTTTCTTCACCAAGTCCTTCCCGAGTTTAGTTTCCAGGAATTCCCGAAGATTTTTCTGATCTGACGCGTGGAACTCCTTTAAAAGCGCTCCGGCTTTTTCATAACCCATACTCGGCAGAAAAGCCGTCACGATCGTCTCCGAAATATCCGCGTGGTGCTGACAAGCCTCCGGAAGGGCCTGGATCCCTTGAACGCAACGCTCAAAGATCCCGCAGGCATTCGTCAAAAGCTTCAAAGATCCCAGCAGCGCGTGCGCAAGAAGCGGCATGAATTCGTTGATCTGGAAGGTACTTCGTGACGTGGTCTCCGTGATCATAAGATCGTTCGCAATGGCTTGGATTCCCGACTGGATTACCGCCTCCAAGATCACAGGATTCACCTTCCCCGGCATGATCGAAGAGCCAGCCTGGACAGCAGCGATCCGTATCTCCCCCAAGAGCGCCATCCGCCGCAGATCTTCGGCGATCTTGATCAGATTGCTCGCGTGCGCTTTCAGTATCCCGGAGACTTCCACGAACGGATCGGAATTGGCGGTCGTATCCACCCGGTTCTCGCTTGCGCTCAGTCCCAGCCCCGTGATCTCCCGGAGTTTCTCGGTCACTAAAAAGATGTAGCGCTGCGGCGCGCCGAGGCCCGTCCCGATGGCCGTTCCCCCGAGATTGACCACACGCAACCGCTCCTCACATTTGAATGTTCGCCAACGGTCCCGTGCGAACGCCTCCGCAAAGGCTCCAAATTCCGCGCCAAGCGTCATGGGCACCGCTTCCTGAAGCTCGGTTCGGCCGATCTTCACGATCCCCACGAACTCTTTTTCCTTCGACTGAAAAGCTCCCTGAAGTTTCTCCGCCGCGTCGCTTAAGGCCTTGAATCCCAGGATCGCGGCGATCTTGACCGCGGTTGGATAAACGTCATTGGTCGACTGATGCATGTTCACATCTTCGATGGGATGAACGCGCTCATACTGACCCTTCCTGCCTCCTGACAACTCGATCGCTCGATTCGCGAGCACCTCGTTCACCATCATGTTGGTCGAGGTTCCGGCTCCCCCCTGAAGCGCGTCAATCGGCCATTCTCCGAGTAGCTTCCCTTCCAAGACTTCGTCACAAGCCGCCACGATCGTCTTAGCTTTGTCAGCGGAAAGGTATCCCGTTTCAAGATTGGCAAGACACGCGGCCTTCTTGACTGTGACGATGGCCCGAATAAGTTCGCCAGACACGGGCCAGCCGCTTGACGGAAAATTCTCGATCGCCCGCTGGGTATGGATCCCCCAGTATTTATCAGCAGGTATCTGTTTCTCGCCCAACATGTCCTTTTCGATACGATATTCCATACTTCCTCCAAAATCAGATCGAAGTGATGAGTTGGGAGTTCGGAGAAAACCTGTTTTCCCTACTCTGAACTCACGACTCCGGACTATTACTGTTTTGTAAGCGCCGACTTCACGGAAACGCCTTCAAGCGCGCCCAGTTTTCCCGTAAGAGAACCCAATTCATCGGTGGTGGTATCCACGATCAGCGTGATCACGGAACATTTCCTCTCACGGTAAGGAAGCCCGACCCGCGCCACAATGAGATCCCCGTACTCGGAAAGCAGGGCGTTCACCTTCTGCGCCGCTTTCGTCCTGTCTTCAATAATGATTCCGACAAACCCGACTCGTTTACTCACTGTCCCCTCCCGCTAATTTTCGCTTCAAAATAAAAAATCCCAGCTCCTAAAAAAGAAGCTGGGACAAGAAAACTTTCGCGAATTTTCTTTCCCTTAGCTTCAGGCCGATTGACGCGACCCTCTCTTCAGGAACTCAAAAACCGTATGTGGTAGATAGTAGGTCGTACGTAGCAAAAGCCCACATCGCCTACCACCTACTAGCAGGCTGCTGAAAAACGGTTTATTTTCACGAGAACGGTCCTGATTTTGAATCGTTGCGTTAAGTCGTTTTAAAAACGAGCGCTTAAAACCTCGAAAAATGACTCCAAACTATTGTTTTCTCGCACCAAGGCCCTACACGACGCCTAATTTTCTCAATCTGACCAGGTTGTAAGCCGCTGCTGCGAAAATAAACATTTGCCGGACCAGCAGTTTCCCGCGGTGCCGGGCTTTGCGAATTA
>CAISGE010000051.1 GCA_903884815.1 Candidatus Omnitrophota bacterium
AAGTATTCAGAAAGAGGGCATTCTTCAGCCTTTGGGCTGTGTTCTTGAAGAGGGCGGTGCTGTTGTTCTTCTGGACGGGTTTAAAAGGTTCCGCTCGGCATTGAAGCTTCGGATCCCGACGGTTCCTATGACATGCCTTGGCGTGGATGAAGTCCACGCTGTCTGTGAACTCCTTTTCCAATCCAATGAAAAGACCCTCAATATTCTGGAACAAGCCGCTTTTTGCGATCATTTGCATCTGCACCACAAGATTGGGGTTAGTGCGATCGCGGATCGTCTTAAAAAGTCCCCCGCGTGGGTCAGTGTCCGTCTGGGGATGCTCAATGACATGAGCCTGGAAATTAAAGAAGCTCTTTTTCAGGGACGCTTCCCTGTGCGTTCCTACATGTACACTCTAAAGCCCTTTACGCGCGTAAACAAAATTACCCACAGAGACCTGAACGAGTTTGTCCGGTGTGTTGGCGGCAAAGCGTTAAGCACAAGAGACATTGAAAGACTTGCCGTTGGATTTTTCAAGGGCGGTGAGAATCTAAAGACACAGATACGAAACGGCAATATCCTCTGGACTTTAAAACAGCTTAAATCCTCTCGTGTGCTGACGGAGAGCGAAGGATCAAGCGACGTTGAAGAAAAGTTCCTCCGGGACCTTGAGGTCCTGCGCCAGTGTATTAATGGTCTGATTCTGGCCACGGCGAATCCCAGGCTTAAAGGTGCGGCATTTTTAGAAAAAGCCCGTTTAGTGATCGGCGGCATCTTTGAGCAGATCGCATCGCTGGAGACTTTTTTAGGAGGGCCGCATGATCACGACGGAGAATAGAAACATTGTCCGTGCCCTTTTTGGTCAGGGTAAAAGGAAGAAAGAGATCGCAAGGATCATGGGGATCGATCCCAAGAGCGTCCGGTCCATTCTCGCCGGGGAAACAGATGAAGCCTGCTTGCGTAAAGATACCAAAGCGGTTGATCCGAATCTGCTGCGGGAAGTCTTGCAGAACACCAACGGGTATATTCAGCGCGCCCATGAGATCCTGACGGAGGAGCACAAGAGCGATATTGCTTATTCGACCCTGACCCGGCTTGTGCGCAAGGATGGCCTGTTGGTAAACAAGGATCATTCGCGCCATTATAGTGTGGAAGATATTCCTGGCGAAGAAATGCAACAGGACACCTCAACTTATCATATCAAGCTCGGCGACAGATCATACCGGTTGATCGCCAGCGGCCTTTACTTGCGCTATTGCAAAATGCGCTACATTAAATTCTATCCGTACTTTAATCGCTTTTTGATGAAGTGTTTTTTTCATGAGGCGCTCACTTTTCTTGGGTATGCCGCGGGGCGTTGCGTTATTGATAACACGAATCTGGCGGTCCTGCACGGCACCGGGAAAGAAGCGGTTTTTCATCCGGAGATGATCCAGTTCGCCAAGCCCTATGGCTTTGAGTGGTTCGCCCATGAAAAAGGTCACGCCAACAGAAAAGCCGGGAAAGAAAGAAACTTCTGGACCGTCTCGACAAACTTCCTTGCCGGGAGAACCTTCCGGGATATGGCGGATCTAAACAGCCAGGCTTTTGACTGGGCCACTGACCGCTATGCCAGGCGCCCTCAGGCCAGGACGCGGCTTATTCCCGTGGCTTTGTTTGAAAATGAAAAGCCTTATCTTATAAAAGTCCCACTGGCACTGCCGTCACCCTGCCGTATTCTTGAAAGAAGGACCGATCAGCACGGCTATATCGCCGTTAATGCCAATTATTACTGGATCCCCGGCAAAGCTCGACCCAACACCAAGATCATTGAATATGAGAAAAAGATAAAGATCTATCCCGAGAGCGAAACCCCGATCGAATATGATCTTCCTGACTGGACGGTGCACAATGCGAAATACAGTCCCAAGGGCATTGATACAAATCCTTACGGAGAGCCCCGGAACTTAAAGAAATCTTGCGAGGAAGAAGAACAAAAACTTCGGAATCTGGGTCAGGCAACGGCGGAGTATCTGGATTTTGTGAAGTCGCCGGAGAGCAATATCCGGTACAAGCCAAGATTTATACGTTCTCTTTATGCGCTCACAAAGAAGCTTGCGCCACCGCTATGGTCCATTGTGATCGAACGCGCCCTCAAGTACCGGCTGACAAGCATGGGATCTTTGGTAAAAGTTTCAACGTTAGCGCTCACGAACAGCGGTACAGCTTCTGCGGATTGGCCGTGCGACGATCTTTTTGGAAAAGATTATGAAAACCGGCCGGCTTACCGTGAAGGGTGTTTCTCGCAGGAGAACCCATTGGGGCCCTATGAAGGCCCTTTAGATGAAAAGGAGAACAAATGAACGCCATTTTGAGCACGCCGGAGAAACTTGCCGCCCTGGAACTCAATCATCTTAAATCCACGTG
Organism: Candidatus Omnitrophota bacterium; assembly: GCA_903884815.1. Taxonomy (GTDB): domain Bacteria; phylum Omnitrophota; class Omnitrophia; order Omnitrophales; family Aquincolibacteriaceae; genus Aquincolibacterium; species Aquincolibacterium aerophilum. Next base: position 2,386 of record CAISGE010000051.1, read on the forward strand.
GAGCGACGTCCTAAAGAATGCCAAAACAAAACAGCCGTCTTACCAACGGCTGTTGGAAGAGATCATCGACGCGGAATATGATTCCAAGAAAGAGAGAATGCGACTCGCCCGTCTGAAAAGAGCCCAGATCCCGGAGATCATGATTCTTGAGACTTTTCCTTTTGAACGACAACCTCAACTTAAGAAAAGACTCGTGACCCAAATTTATGACTCTATGGAATTCATCACCCAGCCTGAAGACCTGGTGTTTATCGGGCCCACCGGTTGCGGAAAGACAGGCCTTGGCACCTCTTTCCTTGTCCATGCCATCAACAAAGGTTACCGGGGTTGCTTCATTGACTTCGGCCGCCTGATCCACAAGCTGCAACAGTCAAAAGGCGACATGTCCGAGGAAAAGGTTCTGCGGCTGTTCGAATCTTACGATGTGCTGCTCATCGACGAGCTTGGGTACACGGCTCTGGAAAAAGATCAGGCGGGATTGTTCTTTGAGTTGATGAAACGCCGGCATAAAAAGCACTGCACCATTCTTACCACTCAACTGGGGTTTGAAGAATGGGCGAGCTTTCTTCAGAGCCCGCATCTTACAGCGGCTCTTCTTGACCGGATCACGGTTAATTGCGCCGTATTCAATATGAAAACCTGCATCAGCATCCGCCCCAAACGCATTGTTTACGGCAGCGACAGCCAGGAATCGGGTAAAAAGAAATAATTCCCGGGATCGATCAAAACCCCGGCGTGCTGCGCGGCCCACGTGCGCGCTAAACCGCAGGGCGATAACGCCGGCGATCCCGTTCAAATTGCCGCGCGCCCGCCGGGACCACCATAGCCAGGATTGGATTTTTCCCCCGCCGCCAACATCGTTCACAAAGACCAATGCTCGTCCCGCTCGACTCCGCTCACAATCTCTGGTAATGAAAGGTCCGTTTTATCAGAGCAGAAAGGGGGGAATTTATCTGAGCGCTGTCGGTTCCATTGGGAAGTAACAGAGGTTGAGCTTCAATCGATGGGAAAAAACAATACTAAGGTGATGACCCGTATTGATTCATGGAAATTAATCAAGCCTGCATCCAACGAAGAATGGGAAAAAATGGCTCAAGAACGATTTGATCAAGCGATGAGCGCGACAAATCAAAATGGACCAGGCGGTATCGACTTGACTCCTGTTAACATGAATTTGGGCGCAATGCTTTTTTTAGTTGAAACTCT
>CAISGE010000052.1 GCA_903884815.1 Candidatus Omnitrophota bacterium
ATGGAGCATCATGACCCGCCTCCGTTTGTTGTTTTTTTTCACCCATTGGGTGAAAGGGACTCTTTCCCCAACCCATTATATCAACGGAGGCTTCTTACTTTTATTGATTCCTATTCAGGAGGTGGGGTTTAAATTCACAGGGGGGAGGCGGTATTAGTACTGTTAACCCCTAAAATCAGATGGAGAACAGTGCTGATATGAAGAAAATCATTTTTACGGGATGCTTGATGGCGGTCACGCTTTTTCTGGGAGCAGGCATGGTGTGGGCCCAACCGGTGCAGGCCGGCGTGGCGGCGGGTGTCCAAGGGGACGTGAAGATCACGACGGAGGGTTCTTCGGCGCGTGCCCTGAAAAGCGGCGATCCGGTCCTGATGGGAGATCTTATTGAGACCGACCCCAACGGGAAATTGCAGATCATGCTTCTGGACGAGACGGTTTTTACACTGGGACCTTTGAGCTCGATCAAGGTGGATGAGTTCGTGTATAACCCGGCCAATGACGAAGGCAAGGTCAAGGCCAGCATGCTCAAGGGGATCTTCCGGGTCGTGTCCGGAAAGATCGCGCATAAAAATTCAGCGAATATGGCGGTCGATCTTCCAGCCGGGGCGATCGGCTTTCGAGGCACGAACGTGGCGGGTATTATTGACGGACAAAAAACAATGATCGTCCTTTTGGGCCCTGTCGGTGTAGGGCGCATTTATGTGACGAATACCGTGAACGGCCAGGTGATCGGCGTGGATATCGACGAAGCTGGGAACGCGACCATCATTGACGGTCCGAATAGCGGACCCATCCCCGTGTTTCAGGTCTCTCAGGCGGATCTGGATAAGATCGCCGCGGCGCTTGGTCAGCCCAATACGAACACGGGGAATAGCGGGGTGAATACGGATCTTCCTCCTGACACCAGCGTGGATACCCAGGATCTGATCAATATTTTGAATGACATGGATATCATGAAGCAGCATCAGGATGACAATTCTCAGGATGAGGCGCGGAATAACGCTGCGAATCAGCCGGAAAAACCTTCTGAGGATCCGTATACTCCACCAACGTAAACATAAAAACTAAGCAGGGGACAGGCTGGTTTTTTCAATTTTTTTCGTCATGCTGAGCGCAGCGAAGCATCTCGTTTGAGATTCTTCGCTCTCTGCGGAGCTCAGGATGACGGCATTGCCGTCATTTCGATTCGGCGGTGGTGACGCCGTCCCAGGCGGAGCCGGGCGACGCTTTCTGGTAGGCCTTGATGCGTGAGGCGTAAACTTCATAAAGAGCGGTAAGTTCGGTTCCCGGCAGCTGGTTCCTCCGGCATTCTTCCAATGCGTTCATGGCTTCTTCCCATCGTTGGCTCCGATAAGCCCCGAGCATTTTCCCGTGATGCAAGAGGAGCGTCTTGAAAGCGCCGCTCTCCCGGAGTTCCGCACCTCCCAAGAGCGCGAATATCTTGACGGGTTTCGTCTTTCCTTTGACGCGGATGAGATCAAGCTCGAGCGCAGTGAACCCTTGCGCGGCGGCGACAGTGTTCTGTCCGACGAGCGCGGTCACGCCATAATTTTTTGAAAGGCCCTCGATCCTGGAAGCGAGATTCACCTCATCGCCGAGTGCGGTGTAATCAAAACGTTGCTCGGAGCCCATGTTGCCGACACAGGCGTTTCCCGTGTTGATCCCGATCCCGACGCGAACATTCTCAAAGCCCGGCGTGGTCCGGAGGAAATCCTGCATGGCGAGTGCCGCCTGGCAGGCATGGGGCGCGTGGTCCGGATCTTCGAAAGGAGCGTTCCAGAATGCCATGATGCAGTCGCCCATGTATTTGTCGATCGTGCCTCCGGTCCGCAGAATGATATCGGTCATCGGCGTGAGGAATCCGTTCATGAAATGGGTGAGTTCTTCCGGCGTAAATCCCTCAGCGATGCCTGTGAAGTTGCGGATATCCATAAAAAGGAAAGTCATGGGGCGTATCTCGCCGCCGAGCTTGAGCTGTCCGGGATTCTTGGCGAGACGCTCGACCAGCGCGGGGGAGAGATACCTGCCGAAGGCGCCGCGGATCTGGCCGCGCTCCCGCTCTGTTCCGAGAAAGTTCAGGAACGAAGAGGCCAGATAGATCCCGAAAACGGCCAAGGATGGAAAGACCGGATCAATCAGGAACTGCCAGCTGACGAACGCGTACCAGCAGACTCCGAACGCTGTGGCGATGGAGATGAGCGCGATCACCGCGCACCAGATGGCGCCCACGCGCGGAAGTATCAGGATGAGCAGGATGCAGAGAACCGTCAGAAAGGTAAACTCCAGTTTCGCGGCCCAGTCCGGGCGCCTCAAAAAATCCTGAAGGATGATCTGCTCGGCAACTTGGGCGTGGACATCGACGCCTGCCGCCATCGGGTTCCGGGGGGTGGAGCGGATGTCTCTCATTGCAAAAGCGCTGGAACCGACGAAAAGAATTTTTTCTTTCAATTCCTTCAGGATGCGGTCATCCGAAAGGACTTTCCACGCAGGAATGTAGCGCTCGCGTTTATAGCCGGTATCGTAAAGCCAGATACGCCCTTTCGGGTCTGTCGGAAGTTCCAAAAGTCCGGTCTTGATATCCACGATCCCTGTTTTTTCCCCGAACGAAAAATCCTTTCTTGATGCGCCGGCCAGCGTGATGATGTAATTCGAAGCCTCTTGGTAGACGCGTATGGCTTCAAGCGCCAAAGAAGGATAGATCGAATCGTTCAAACGATAAAAGGAAGGGACGCGACGGACGATGTTGTCCCATTCCGTTCCCATGTTGAAGCAACCGTTGCCTTTGGCGGCTCGCTCCAGGACGGGGAGATTGACCACGGCTCCCCGGAACTTCGGAGCGATATGATCCGTGGGCTTGTCGTCCACGCTGCCGCCATGCCATGAATTGCCTGCTTTGGAGGCGGGGACCTTTGCATTGATCTCTTTCGTTAAACCGAAGCCGAGGACCACGGGAGCGTGGGCGATCACCTTGCCGAAGACTTCGTCGTGGTCCGGGATCATTTCAAACTGGGCGCGCAAAAGGTCACTCGCCGGACCTTCAGCCCACAACGGGATGACGTTTTTCGGTGAGGTGCGGTCGGGCTCGGGGAAGACGCCGTCAAAAGCGATAACCGTGGCGCCGCCTTCGACGAGACGCACGACCAGTTTCGCGAGGACCGTCCGCGGCCAGGGCCACTGGCCGATCTTTTCAAGGCTTGCGTCATCGATATCGATGATGCGCACCGGGGTGTCCTGATAGACGCGAGGCTTGATCATCTGGAAAACGTCGAAGACCTTGGCACGTATCGATTCGATCTGGGAAGGGAAGCTGTACTGGAGTGCGAGGACCCCAAGAAGGATCAACGCGGGGACGATATACGAGAGCGCTTTTCTCATGGGGAGATTATACCCAAAAAATGGGAAACGGGGAAAGGTTAACGGGGAACGAATAAGACTGGGGAGCGAATGATGTGGAACGCTTGCGTTTCCCGTTACCCGTTCCACGGGCGAAGGGCTTTGTCGCTGTCCTTGCATTGAGTTGTTCTCCTTAGTAGTATCTTGTCATGAACACCTCCGGACAGCCGTATCAATCGGCCCACGAAGTCGGCAGGATCTATGATGCCATCATGGATCACAAGGTCCTGGTGGATTTTTTTCTGGCGACGCTTCTTAAATTTGTTCCCTCCCGCGGTGCTTGTCTTTTTCTCTCGACCCAGAACAAAACCTTGCTTTCCGAAGGGGGTTACCCTTCTGAGATGCCCTTGCCGGAAGGGCTTGCGGCGGAAGCCAAAAAGTTCTATGACGAAGGGAAACCGCGCATTGTCGGGACCCGCATGTACCTGCCCCTGATCGCGCGAAATAGCGCGATCGGGATCGCAGTGCTTTTACGCGACGTGGGAGTGCCGGTTTTCACGCCCCAGGAACTTGAGATCGGCTTCGACCTAGCCTCCGAATGCTCGGGAGCGCTCAAAAACATTCTGCTTTTCGAAGAGAATCTCAAGATGGAGCGACTCGCCGCGGTGGGGCAGGCCATGGGAATGGTGATTCACGAGATCAAGAATATTATGCAACTCGCGCGTTTTTCGGATGAGATGACCCGCATGGGGATCAAGGAAAAGAATGAGAAATTCCTGGAAAAGGGTCTTTCTAAAATGACAAAGACGCTCAAGGAAATGGACGGATTCGCGCTCGAGATGCTGAGCCTCACGAAGGATTATCAGCTTGAGCCCGAGAAGGTCGACTTGCCGGCGATCCTCGCGGAATTACAAAGCGATCTCGCGGACCGCGCGGAAGGCTATCATGTCCAGCTTGATTTTAAGGCGGTCCCAATACCAATCAATCGAAACGAAGTTGAGATTGGGGCCGTCCCGGCTACCGTTAATGAGAAGAATGTAAAAGCCGGGGCGGATCCCGACTTTCCGGTCGTTGAAGGGGACGGTCGCTCGCTTTACCGCGCGCTGCTTAATCTTGTAAAGAACGCCTTCGAGGCTTTTCAGAATAAATCTGAGGCGTGCATCACGATACGTGCCCGGATCAAGGACGAGACGCATTATGAGTTGATCGTCGGGGATAACGCCTCGGGGATGAGCGAAGAAGTGAAGGCGAAACTTTTCGAGGCGTTCTTTTCCACAAAGGGCAAACGGGGCACGGGACTGGGTCTTATGGTCGTGGCCCGCACCGCGAAGATGCATCACGGGAATGTGCGTGTCGAAAGTCAGCTTGGCGTAGGCACGAAGTTTATTCTCACCCTGCCGAGGAGCTTCCCTCGCGCAACGGCCGACGCGCAACGGTCAAGGTAAAAACGCACAACCTCGTTGCGCGTTGTGCGTAGTACGTTGAGCGATCAGAGGACGACGGTCAGCGCGGTGATATCATCGTGCTGGTCGGCGCCGGTGGTGAATTTGCGGACCTCTTCAAAAATCCTCTCCGAATAAGCCGTGGCTGAATCCGCCTCTCCTTTGGCGCACTCCGCGAGACGTTCGATCGTGTATTCCTTGCCGTTCTTGTCGCGCGCTTCCACAACGCCGTCGGTATAAAGGAAAAGAGCGTCGCCCGATTCCAGATGGACGGTGTTGAGGAAAAAAGCTGTCTCCGGCATGAGGCCGAGCGGTGGGCTTTGAGCGCCCTTGAGGATCTCGGTTTTGCCGTCCGCAGCTTTTCTTAAGAGAATCGGGAGATGGCCTGCGGAAGAATACTGAACGGTGTTCGTGTTGCGGTCGATCAAAAGGCAGATCATCGTGAGGAACATGCCGAAGGGGCTGTTCACCGCAAGGCGCGCGTTGAGGGCCGTCAGAAGTTCGGCCGGGTCCTTGGCTTGCGGCGCGAGAAACCGGTATTCGGACATCGCTCGAACCATATAAAGTGCAGCCGGAACCCCTTTGCCCGACACGTCGCCCAGGACGACGCCCACCCGGTCACGATCGAGTGCGATCACATCATAAAGGTCGCCTCCCACATCAAAGGCCGGGAGCGAGAGGGCGCAAAGGTCGATCCCGAATTTGTGATTGGCAAGGTCCGGAAGAAAATTCTGCTGGATCTCATGAGCGATCTTCAGCGCCTGCTTGGCCTTTTCCTGTTTGACGATCTCGCCGTGAAGTTGCGCGTTCTCGATCGCGATGGCCGCCTGATCGGCAAAGGTCTCAAAAAGTTCCAGATCTCCCAGGCTGAATCCTTCGCGCTGCAGCGGATTGATGGCCTGGAGGACGCCGATCACTTTCCCGCGGGCTTTCATGGGGACGCAGAGGATCGCCCGCGTGACAAAGCCCGTGGATTTATCAAAACGCTTGGCGAACCGCGCATCGTTCTGAGGGTCGTTCACGATCTCCGGCTTCCCGGAGGCGGCGACCGAACCCGCAATACCTTCTCCCATCTTGAGCCGGAATTTCTCCTCAAGCTCCGCGCCTTTGCCGCCGAGCGCGACGCGGAAGACCAGTTCGTTCGAAGTCTCATCGATCAGAAGAAGCGAAGCGACTTCGGAGCTCATGACTTCCGAGGACGTTTTCATGATGATCGAGAGCAGTTCGTTCAGCTTAAGCGTGGAATTTAAAATGGTGTTGAGGGCAAGGACTTTGCGGAGACTTTCGACTGTGTGGTTCTGAGGGACATCTTGATCCATTACTCGGCGTGTCTTTTTGCGACGGGCTGGAGGTGTTTTTTTCATAGACTCCTAATACTGTTCTCTATTTGATTTTTAGGGGTAACAGTATTGTACCGCATACCCCTAATTTCGAATGTAATGCGGTGCTAAAAGATCCTCTGGAAAAGCATGCAAATCAAAAGGGCGTAGGCGAGGCTCAGAAGAAAAGCTGTTCGCTCGCGGAGTAATTTAAAAGGAAGACGAAGGACGCCCACGCAGGGGATCAGAAGAAGCCGCCACGGGGAATCACTCAAGAAAAAGATCCCGGCCATGAGCGACCTCTCAATAATGGCGTGGGTCATTTCCGGAGAAGTAATGAGGTAAAGGGGCGCGTGGCCTTTCAAATAGCTTTTGGAAAAGGCGTTCAGGATATAGCTGCCGGCGAACGTCAGCGTGATAAAAAAGATCGCGACGAGAGTCGAGAAATTGCTCCTGTAAAGGGAGTCGAGGAACGCGGCGTGCGGGAATCCGCGGATTTCGTGGCTCACAGGTAAAAGAAAAACGCAGCTGAGCACCAGAAAATGGCAGGCTTGGTCCGCCATGAAATAGGCGAAGGTGTTCGCCGGAGTTTTCTTGGTGAACGTGTATTTGATCAGGTCCTGTGTCAAATGGATCAGGACCAGTGCGGCCGTGAAGACCCAGATCGAAGGTTCATTCAGGTAGGGATAAAGCAGGGCAAGCGTTACCAGGCCGTGGATCAGGGCGTGCAGCCACTGTCCCAGAAAACTGCGGACTTTCAGCTGATACAGTTCCTCGAATTGAAGGATGTAATCCGCGATCAAGTGCGCCAGGATGAGCTTTAGAAAAAGGAACATGCCGCCTCCGTTTTTTCCCGCGATTATTATGTCATTTTTTGTGTGCTTGAGAAGAATTTATTTAAAGCAGTCATTCTTTGAATTCTCATTTGAACTTCGCGGACGATAGACTAGAATGTTTCCCGAAGCTTTCTGTACCGCTTGAAAGGAGACCGTCATGGCCCGGAAGAAATCAATTGTGATCGTGGATGATGATGTGGAGGTCAGCGAGATGACACGGATGAGGCTGGAGCAGACGGGTCTTTATACGGTGCGTGTTTGTAATCGAGGAAGTGTGGCCCTCACCCTTCTCAAGGAAACCCGGCCGGATATGGTGCTGCTGGATATTGTGATGCCGGACGCGGACGGAACGGAGATCGCGCGGCAGATCGCGGGGGATAAATCTTTGGCCGGCATGCGGGTCGTTTTCATGACTTCCCTGGTGGAGGAAGAAGAAACGGACCGGTCTTCCGTGATCGGGGGACATCCTTTTATCGCCAAGCCCATCAGCGGCGAGGTGCTTCTCAAGAGTGTGAAGGAATTCTTCGAACTTGGCCATTGACCTCACAAGCAAGGAAGGGCAGTTCGCGCTGGAAGTGATACAATTCGGCGCCGAACTTGCATCCCGAATCCGCTTCGAATCCTCCGTGAAGTCCATCCTCAAGGATGACTGTTCCCCCGTGACGCTCGCCGACATGGGCATTCAAGCGATTGCCGGCGCCCTTCTTGAGCAATATCTCCCGGGCGCGGTGCTTGTCGGCGAGGAAGATTCGGACCATTTAAGGTCCGAGGCCGGCGCCGACGATCTCGAGAAAGTTACCGGATATGTTCATTCCTTTTTTCCTCACGCTCGCCCCGGCAGGGTCTGCCAGTGGATCGACAAGGGCCGTGGAAAACCCGAGGGAACTTTCTGGACGATCGATCCGATCGATGGAACCAAAGGCTTTTTGCGCGGCGGGCAATACGTGACGGCTCTGGCCCTGATCAAGAAGGGAGCTGTGGAATTGGCCGCGATCGGGTGCCCGGAGTTGGAGCTTCAAAATCATAAACAATTAGGCAAAGGCGTCGGGATCTTCGCGGCGCGGGGACGGGGATGCTGGGCTGCTTCGCTGGATGATCTGGAAGATCTCAAACGTTGGGTTCGCGTGGAAGTCTCAAAATGTCAGGACCTGGGCCTGGCACGCCTTCTGGATTCTTTTGATCCCGGACACAAGAACGCCGAGAAAAATCTGAGGGTGTGTGAACGGTTGGGGATCACGTCTCCGCCGGTCATTATGGACAGCATGGCCAAACAGGCGGCGCTTGCGGCCGGAGATGCGGAGATCTTTTTCAGGACACTTCCGGGGAAAGAACCGGGACATCGGGAAAAGATCTGGGATGTCGCGGCGGGTGCCCTGGCGATCACGGAGGCGGGGGGGCGTGTGACGGATCTCGAGGGACACGAGCTTGATTTTAGCGCGGGTCTTACCCTGGCACGTAACCCCGGTCTTGTGACCACGAATGGGCTTTTGCACGATGCCGTTCTGGAAGCGATCCGACAGGTTGCGGTATGTTAGAGCTTAGAGGTTCGGGTGCTTTGGAGAAAATCCAGAAAAAGTGGATGAGTCTCGCGATCCGGTTCGCGGAGCAGGGGATCAAAAAGCCCGCCGGCGGTCCTTTTGGTGCCGCGATCGTCCGGGGGAAGGAAGTGATCGCCGTCGCCCACAACACGGTTCTCCGGGACCACGATGCCACCTGCCATGCTGAGGTGAATGCGATCCGCGCGGCTTCCCGTAAACTCAAACGTTTCGACCTTTCAGATTGCGTGATCTATTCTACTACCGAGCCCTGTCCGATGTGTTTTTCCGCGATCCATTGGGCCGGCCTTCGCCAGGTGATCTTTGGAACTTCCATTGAGGATGTTCAAAAGCGGGGCTTCAACGAGCTTTCTATCCCAAGCCGGACGATGAAGCGATTGGGGCAAAGCCCCGTTCTCATCAAAGCCGGTTTTATGAGAAAAGAGTGCTTGGCTCTCCTTGAGACCTGGGACCAACAGGAAAACAAAAAGACATATTAAATTTTCGGGGAGCGGGTAACGGGGGAACGAATGTGTTCGCCGTTTGCCGCGACCCGCTCCACGGGATCTGAATCATGAAAATCGTTATCGCTGGGGGGACAGGGTTTGTCGGAAAATTGCTAAGGAATAAACTTCTTTCCTCGGGCCATGAGGTGACCGTTCTGACACGGAGCCAGGGTGCGGCGACGACGGCCCGTGAGAAATTCGTCGCCTGGGATGGAAAAACTTTGGGAGATTGGGCTGCTTGCCTGGACGGCGCGGACGCGGTGATCAACCTCGCGGGGGAGAATATCGCGACGGTCCGTTGGACGGCCGCGCGGAAGCGGGTGATCGTTTCCAGTCGCGTGGATGCAACTCGCGCGATCGTGAGCGCAATCCAGAGCGCGCGGAAAAAGCCGGCAGTTTTGATCAATGCCTCTGCGGTCGGATATTACGGGGATGTTCCGGACGGGTTTCTGACGGATGCGAGTTCGCGGGGGAAAGGCTTTCTTGCGGAAACTTGCGAGCAGTGGGAGGCTGAGGCCGGAAAAGCGGCACACTTCGGAACACGCGTGGTTTTGGCGCGGCTCGGTCCGGTGCTGGGCGAAAAGGGAGGCATGCTTTCGAGGATGGTCTTGCCTTTTAGGTATTTTCTGGGGGCCCTCCCGGGCACGGGGCGTCAATGGATCCCGTGGATCCATCACGAGGACGTGACCGGGGTTTTCCTTTTTATTTTAGAGAACGTGGATTTCTCGGGGCCTGTCAATGTCACCTCTCCGGGGCCGGTGACCATGAAAGTTTTCTGTGAGATGCTGGCGAAGATCCTGCGCCGCCCCTGCGGGTTTCCCATCCCAGGCTTTCTGCTCAAACTGTTTCTGGGCGAAATGTCGTCGATGCTTCTCTTCAGTCAGAAAGCCTTCCCGGTAAAGCTAATCCGGACCGGTTACCGGTTCCAGTATCCGATGCTTCCGGAGGCACTTGGGTCGCTTCTTGGAAAAAATGGATAAATTCCTAGCGTCGTGTCAATTTTGAAATTTGAATGAAAAGAGATCCGGACTGGACAGTCCTATGAACCCATAGAAATAAATCTGACGCAGGATGAGTCGTTTTCTGGTGTTTTGCCGCAAGATGTGTATAATTCCCACGAACTTTTCAAAAAAGACTGAGAGAAAATAATGCCGTTTAATTTTAATTTTTTCAAAAAGCAGCGGGACCAGTTTAAAGAACCCATCCATTCCGTCTACCAACCGATCGTGGATATCGCGACGGGGGATGTCCTTGGGTATGAGGCCCTCACCCGCAGCGAAAAGGAAATGCCCGCGGAGATGTTCCGCCGGTCCTATGAGAAAGGGACCGTGATCCCCTTTGATTTTCACTGTCTTGAATCTTCCGTTAAAGTCCTCCCGCAATTACAGGAAGGGCAGTACCTTTTTATGAATATCGAGCCCCTGACGCTCGAACAGGCTTTTGCGGTCGGTAAAGAGGGAGAGGAATTCCTCACGGGGATAAAGCGCTATTCGAAGCAGGTAGTGTTTGAACTGACGGAGGGGGTGAAGAAGTCCGATTTCGCGTTCATTCAGCGCGGCGTGGAATTTATCCGAGCTTTCGGTTACAGCTTCGCGTTGGACGATCTTGACGATATCAGCGTCAAAACCTCCCAGTTGGCGTCGCTTCGGCCGGATTATTTAAAGATCGATCTTCAGCTGGTCCAGGGGATCGCGAGCAATTATCTCAATCAGCAGATCGTCCGCGAGATGGTTCACCTGGGCCGTATGAACGGCTCCGAAATGATCGCGGAGGGCGTGGAACATCGCTCCGATCTTGATTTTATCCGCAATATGGGGATCCGCTACGGGCAGGGCTTTTTTCTTGCCAAGCCGGCGAAGGAATTGATCTCTTCTTTGCAGATACCGAAGGAATAAAAAAAGGCTAGTCGCTTTGACTCAAAGACGACCGACCTTTTTTAAGAAGCCGGGCTCATTACTTTCGCGAAATCCTCAGCGTTTCTGTCGATCCACATCTTGGCCGCATCTTCTTCCGAAAGTTGATGCCCTCTGAGGAGGGACATCTTTTCGCGATATTGGCGGATCTGGATGATCTCTTCGGCGAGTTTAGCGCGGAAGGCGCTGACGGAATCCTGGAAAGAAACACCGGTCTTGAAAAGTCCCGTGTCCGCGTCCTTTTGCGAGTGAGTGACTTGAGCGCTCATTTTGAAGAGCTGCTTTTCGACCGGGATGGATAATTCCAGTTGCGTTCCCTCCGGGATCAATTCCGGCCACATAAAAGCGAGCCCCCCTTGTGAAAGATCTTCCGCTTGGGAGAGAGCCGAGCTTTTTGTTTCAATGCGCGTGAGCTGTATGGGCACTTTGATAGGGTGTCTGAAGAATTTTCGTTTTTCATTTTCCATGTCTCAAGTATAACGCATATATTCATTTTTACCAGACCTGGCCTCTTTTTTGTATAATGCGATTCATTAAATCATATCAAATGAGGCTCATTTACAAGTTGCAGCTACCAATATATAGCAAATGAGAACAATTATGACTCTCACGAAAGATCAAAAAAAAGCTGTTCATGCGGCGGGCAAGAACATCCTTGTCTCAGCGGGAGCGGGGACGGGGAAGACGCGTGTGCTGGTCGAGAGGATCCTCCATATTCTCGCGACGCAGAAGGCGACGATCACGGAATTGCTGGTCCTGACCTTCACGGAGAAAGCGGCCAACGAGATTAAGACGCGTCTTTCGGACAGCTTCCGGAAATTAGATCTGGAGCGGCCGCGGCGTGATCTTGAAAAAGCGGCGATCTCCACCTTCCACAGTTTCGCGTCGCGACTCCTTAAGGAACATCCCATCGAAGCGGGCGTCGACCCGGATTTTCGCGTGATCGAGACCGAACAGTCCGAGCTTCTGAAAGAGGAAGTGATGGATGCGACGATCGCGAAGTTCTATGAGGAGAAAAACGAAGACTTTGAGATCCTCCCGGTCTACGGCGAGGATGCGATGCGCGCCGGGATCCTGAAGGCTTTTACGGCAGCCCGTCATGAAGGCAAGAATCTAAACGATTTTTTTTCTGAAAATGAAATAAAAGAGCAGGCCGTCCTGGCGAAAAGGGAAGCGGAATTGCCGGGTGAGGCGCAGGCTCTTCTCGTGCAGCTGGAGGAGATCGACGGCAAGGCCTGGGAGCGTTTCCGGGGGCTCAAGGCGTGGGATTGGGAGACGCTCCGCGATTTCAGGGAGTGGAGCGCTCTCTACAAAGGGAAACGTAAGGCAGGATGGAAAGAGTGGCGGGATCTCCTGGAAGATCTTGCCGCGCTTCGTCTCGGGACGCTGGTGGTGCCCTGGAAAGAAAAGTTTGAGCGGATGGCGCTTGCCTTTGAGGCGGCCTACATGGCCGCGAAAAGGGAAAAAGGTTTTCTTGATTTCGATGACCTTCAAATGAAAGCGGTGGGTCTTTTTCGCGATGAGAAGCCGGCGCTCCGGAAGCTGCGGGAGCGGTACCAGCGGGAGTTCCAGTTCATTCTGGTCGATGAGTTCCAGGATACGAATCTCCTCCAGATGGAATTCGTCGAACTGCTTTCTTCGGGCGAGAACCTTTTTATGGTTGGCGATTACAAACAGTCGATCTACGGGTTTCGCGGCGCGGAGCCGCGTATCTTCCTGGAAAAGGACGCGCTTTATTCGAAAGGCTCGGGCGGGGAGAGGATCTTTCTTGCCGAAAGTTTCCGCAGCGTGCCTCCGGTGCTTGATTTTGTGAACCGGTTCTTCCAACTTCTGTGGGAGGAGGACCGCTTTCCTTTTGAACCGCTCGTCTCTCGAAAGACGCCGGAAGAAACCCAGGAGGCTCTGGGCCCCGCGGTGGAACTTTTGGTGACGGAACTTAAAGAAAAAGAAGACATGCGCTATGCCCGTTTGCGCGAAGCCCGCGTGATCGCGGCGCGGATCCGGAATCTTCATGAAAAAGAGAAGATCCCGTACGGCGATATCGCGGTGCTTTTTCAAGCCATGACCTTGAGCGGCATTTACGAAGACGCGTTTAAATCTGCCGGGGTTCCTTATTTCATCGTGGCGGGACGCGGGTTCTACGAACAGCCCGAGATCCAGGACATGATGAGCTTTCTCTCGCATCTCGACCGGCCGCTGGTGGATATCCCTTTTGCCGCGACGCTTCGCTCGCCACTTTTTCATATCACCGATGACACGCTCTTCTGGCTTTCCCGCTATGCCAAAGCGGAAAGTGAGGAGGCCCCGCTGATCCGCGCTTTGGATAATCTCGAACTTTTAAAAGAGATCCTGCCCGAACAAAAATCGAGGCTTGAGGGATTCTTGAAACTGACCCGTGCGCTGAGTCCGCTCAAGGACCGTATTCCGCTTTCAGAACTTTTGGACAGGATTCTCGAGGGGACGGGTTATGAGCTTTCCGTTTTGATGGACCCGAAGGGCGTGCGCCGCTACGCGAATCTCAAGAAGCTTGTCGCAATGGTGCGGGAATATGAGACCTACGACCGCATGTCACTCGCTGCTTTTCTGAATATTCTGAAACGGCTGCAGGCTCAGGAGGTTCGCGAGTCCGAGGCGCAGACGGTGCTGGAGAAAAGCGTTGAGGCGGTGCGGATGATGAGCGTCCACGCGGCCAAAGGACTGGAATTCCCCGTGGTATTCGTGGCCGATATGGGGCATCAGGGCTCGCGCTCGGATTCCAAGACCGTGATCGCCCACGCGGCGGACGGCTATGCGATGCAGGTGCGGGATCCGGTGGACCTGGAAATGCGGGAACCTTATTTTTTCAAGTGGGTGGACCGCGAGATCGCGAATCGTGGGGACGAAGAGAGAAAGCGTCTTTTTTATGTTGCTGTGACTCGCGCGAAGTCGCGGGTATTCTTAAGTGGCGTTTACAAGAAGAAAAAGACGGAGAAGGAGCATTTTCGCGATATGGCGTCCTGGATGGATTGGGCCATGGCGATCCCTGAAGGTTTTCCCCTCAAAATTTCGATCAATCCCGAGAGTTCGTTCCGCCCGCGCGTTGGAGGCAAAGAGGATCTGCGTGAAAAAGTCGAAGCCCTCATCCGCGATACCCCATGGAAGGAAGGTCTCTCAGCGAGTTCCGAGTCCCCCGCCACTTCCGCCAAAAATCTTGGGACGGATCCGTCCTCTGGCGGAGAAGCCTTGGCGGGCAGGCGAAGTCCGAGCCCCGCATTGCCCAGGAGTATCGATCTTCCGGTCTCCGCCTATGTTCTCTTCCAGAAAGATCCGCAGGAATTCTGGCGCACGTATCAGATCGGGTGGACGGTCCTTGTCCAGGATTCCCTTGAAGGGTTGACAAGGACCGCCCCGATTTCATCTTCGATGAAACCGGAAAGTATCGGGACGGTGGGCGAGAATGAATGGGCGGGAGAGAGCACCGTTCTGGGAGAGACGGAAGACGACTTTTCCGCGGCAGATTTCGGCACCGCGATGCACGGATTCCTTGAGCATTTCGATTTCAAGCATCCGGAATACTCTCTGGAACCCGGCGGTTTGGAACGCATCTTCGGCCGTTTCGGGAAGGACGCGGTAAGCAACGCGCAAAAGATCATGAGTGATTTTATGAAGCAACCTGTTTTCGGGGAACTCCGCAAAGCCCGGCAGATCAAGCGAGAGATCGATTTTGTGATGAACGCGCGACGCGGCCTGATCCACGGAAAGATCGACGTTCTCTTCGAGGATGCACAGGGGGGCTGGCACATCCTCGATTATAAGACCGCGGCCGGGGATGAAGCCTCGGCGCGTAAGAGCGGGTACGATCTGCAGCTTGAGATCTACGCGCTGGCCGCCGGAAAGATCCTCAAATTTCCGGTGCGTTCTGCTATCATCTACCACCTCAAGAATCAAAAGGCTGTGACCCAGCTATTCCCGACGGAAAATTTCCAAGCTTGTCTGGACGGTCTTGAGAAAAAAGTTTGCAATCTCCAGCAGAAGATCCTGGATTATTCCAATGAACAGATGACCGCAGGATGTCGGCTCAAGGAAGAAGTATGAAAAATCTGATTTTGTATGACCTGGATGGGACGCTGGCGGATACGCGGCGGGACATTATCAACGGAGTCCGATACGCCCTCACGACGCTCAGCGGGCCGGAGCTGACGGATGACGAGATCAAGGATTGCGTCGGCACGGGACTTCACGAGCTGATTCGGCAGGTATTCCGGACCGACGACGAGAGGCTCGCGGATCGTGGAGCGAAGCTTTACCGCGATCATTACAAGGCGCATATGATGGATCATACGCATCTTTATTCCGGAGCGCGCGAGTTCCTGGAACATTTCAAGGACCGTAAGCAGGCGGTGATCACCAACAAGCCCAATCCGTTCTCCACCCAGATCCTGGAGGCGCTCGGCGTGGCGCATTATTTTATTGCGATCCTGGCAGGGGATAACGGCCTTCCTTTCAAACCGGATCCGGCGGCGATCCATCATTTGATGGAGGAAACAGGCGCGGCGAAAGAAGCGGTGCTCTTCGTCGGGGACAGTCCCGTGGATATCGAGGCCGCAAGGAATGCGTCAGTCGAGGTTGTAACGCTTTCGCACGGATTCGCGAGTGAAGCGGTCCTGCGCGAAGCGAAACCGGATCATATTGTGCATGATTTTAAAGAATTACTCGCGCTCGCGAGAGAAAAGGGATGGTAAATTGGCATGAAAGAAGATAGTGTACCCGCCATGAATGAGACAATCACGCAGCAAATTCCGGGCACGATCGCCGAAGGGGACCTGGTCCTCGTGTGGTTCGATGATGAGCGCACCTACATGATCGATGTGACGCGCGGCAAACGCGTCGCGATCCATTGCGGCAAGCCGCTCGTCGTTGAGGATTGGATCGGCCAGCCGTTCGGCAAAAAGATCATTTGCCAGCACGGTTTTTGCTATCTCCTGAAGCCTACGATGGAGGACCTGATGATGAAGGCCTCCCGTGAGAGTGGCATTATCTATCCGAAAGACGCCGCGCTTCTCATTATGAAAGCCGGCATTCACAGTGGCTCCAAAGTGATGGAGATCGGTACGGGTTCGGGGTCGCTGACGATGGCGCTCGCGCAGGCCGTGGCACCGAACGGTCATGTGTTCTCGTATGACCGGCGCGAGGATCTTCCGAAAAACGCATACAAAAATATCGACCGCGCGGGACTTAGCAAGTATGTCACGTTCTGTCAGCGGCAAGCCATGGATCCGTTTACGGAAAAAGATTTTGACGCGGTGACGCTGGATATCCCGCAACCTTGGGAAGAAGTCACGGTCGTGAAGCAGGCGCTGAAACCCGGCGGCCGTTTGGTGAGCTTGAACCCGACCTTCAATCAGATCGAAAAGATGGCGGAGGCGCTTCGCGAACAGGGTTTTATTCTTGTGGAAGCCCGGGAACTTCTCGAGCGTGAGATCCTCGCGCGCGCGGGGAAAACCCGGCCGGTCCAGCGCATGATCGGCCACACGGAATTTATGCTTTTCGCCGTCAAGACTTCCGAAGTGACAACCGATCTCAGACAGTCGGCTCCTATTCCAGTGCTGCCCAATGTCAGCGGAGATGAAACGGCTCCCGTTTTGCCCGTATCGGATGAAAAGAAAACCGAAGGTAGCAAAGACAACGGGCCGGTGAGCGAACGGCAGAGTCCGCAGGCGTAGCTCTCGGGGACAGGGGTTTATCGCTTCAAGTTTTGGGTCTTTTAGTATTGATTTAAAAAAAACAATCTGATACACTTTGGACCTTCGCGCGGAATTATTTTTCTAACCAACGCATAGACCTACAGGAGAAAAAAATGGGAAAAGCTACACGTTTGACGATGTTGGTGGTGATGGTCGGTTTGATCGCTTTCAGTGGTTGCGCTTCAAGGAAGACCGGTAAGAAAGTGGATACGATGCAGGCTCAGGTGAACGCGATGACCGATGAACTCGTTCGTCTGGACCAGTCGCTTCAGGATACGCGTGCTTCGATCCAGGCTCAGGAAAATGCGGGCGGGGGGGGGTCTTCCGCTTCGGTGTCTTCCTCTGGTGAGGGCGCTTCAGTCGGCGGGACGTATCGCACGCCTTCCGGTTTTGAGATCCCTTCCGTGAATATCCAGAAGGCCCTCAAGAAAGCCGGCTATTACAACGGCGCGATTGACGGCAAGGTGGGTCCGGGAACCCGTGACGCGATCGCTGCTTTCCAGAAGGATAATGGCCTCAAGGCGGACGGCGTTTGCGGCCGTGGGACTTGGGCCAAACTCAAGAGCTATCTTGAAGCCATTAAGTAAGCTCTGAGTTTTTAGTTTTTAAAAAGGGCAGTTCCGTTTATCGGAACTGCCCTTTTTTTATTTCTGTCGTGGGTAAAAGGACGGGCCCATCCCGCCGTTGGCGGGATAAAAAGTATTGGGGCCGCCCTTTTTTTGCGCCTTTTACGACACTTCCTTGTTACAATACCCTCATTATGCCATCCCGCATCCTTCGTTACGTCATACTGTTTGTTTTCTTTTTCACGGCGGTTGCCCCCGCTTTTTCCGGGGAATCCCTCCGGGACCTCACTATGCCTTTGCCGCCGGACCTTAAGTCCTTGACGAAGATCCGTATTCTTGTTCAGCGCGACAAGCCTCAGGTTCAGGTCAGCGTTACGGCTTCCTTTGAAGTGGTGGACGATCAAGGACATCCGGTGTTAAGGGGTCCAAAACTTGATGGAGTGACCGTGAAGCCTATTGCCGAAGGACTCCAGTGGTGGGATCGGAAGCTGAAGACCCGATTTATCGTGGTGCGGAGTTTAGGGCACGGCATAAGGATCGGGTCGAGCGGAGTTTATCGCGACGCTGTCCTTATTTATAAAAATCAAAAAGGAAGCCTTGATGTCATTAATCGTCTGGAATTGGATGATTATTTGAAGGGGGTCGTTCCTTTCGAGGGGAATCCTTCCTGGACGGCCGAGTCCTTGAAGGCTCAGGCGATAGTCTCGCGCACTTTTGCTTTGACGCGCATGATCGCCCAGCGTGGCGATGAATACGATGTGTCCGCGGGAGTGACGAGCCAGGTTTACGCTGGAAAGCAAATTGAGAACGAAAAGACCGATCAGGCGGTGGAGAGTACACGGGGGGAAGTCCTTCTCTACAAGGGAAAGATTTTTCCGGCCTATTACCATTCGACGTGCGGCGGCGCGACGACGGCGGCGGATCTTGTGTGGCACATTAAGCCGTTGCCTCCCTTAGGCGGCGTAGAGTGCAAATTCTGCCAGAAATCCCCGCATTACAAGTGGGAAGCAGTGGTAACGCCCGCGGAGATCAAACAGAAACTCGCGAAACAGGGCATGCCTGTCCAATCCGTGCTAGGCATTCGGACCGACAAGATCGATAAGACCGGCCGCGCGCATAAACTCGTGATCCAAAGCACCTGGGCGGAGAAGATCGTGGATGCGGACGCGTTCCGGGTCTGGATCGATCCGATGCACCTTAAGAGCAGCCTGATCACAAAAATCAAGACGAACGATGCCGGGGCTTTTGTTTTTAAGGGCCGGGGGTGGGGACATGGCGTGGGGATGTGCCAGTTCGGGATGAAAACTCTTGGAGAACTGGGTTACGGTTACCATGAGATCCTGGACTATTATTACCCCGGGGCCACTCTTGCGAAGCTTCCTGAGTTTTCGAAGGAAGCGGAGGCTCAAGCGGAAAAGGAAGAGGAATCGGTGGGGGGGCTTCTCGCGAGCCTGATCGAATAAATTGAACTGCGAGTGTCGTCGGAGGCTCACTTTAAGCCGACGCGACGTCGCACCGATTCATTGAGAATCAGTGCGCCCGGGCAGGGTCGAACTGCCAACCTTCGCCTTCGGAGGGCGACACTCTATCCAATTGAGCTACGGGCGCAAACTACATTAGTATTTCTTTTAATAGATAGCTTGTTTGCGCCCAGCACTTTAGTGCGGACGCACACTTCTAAAATCGGCGGAGATTGTACCATGAAAACTTCAAAAATATTCAATATAGTCACGATCGGGATTTTAACGCTTGCCGTGGTTCTTGCCGGCATCGGTGCCATCCATTGGATCCAGAAGGAGCGGATGCTTCGTAAAATCATCGAGCGGCTTCACGCGGATTCGCGCGTGGCGGACGTGCTTGTCACGAAAAGCGAATATGATGAGGCCACGAAGAAGATCAAGACCACGATCAAGTTCCTGGAATATGATTCTTCCGGTAGGCCACTCGTACCGAAATATTTTACATTTGAAGGGAATATTATTCAGTTCCAATCGCTTGTGATACGTTTCAATGACAAACTGGTCGAGGCGGGGGACCGCTTGCGCGGAAAAAGCGCCGCGTTTTTCATGAAGGCTTTCGTGCTGGACGGGCCGGCCACCCAGGAATTCGACATCACCCAGGCACATGAGATCCCAGGAGGTTATCGGGTCTCCGAAAAGGCCAATGAGTACGAACAGAAGCTGTGGCGGGAGTTCTGGAATTACGCGCTGGATCCCAAAAAGCGCGAGCGCGCCGGGATCAAGAACGCTCAGATCGAGGCGCCGGGCTCCATGTTCCTTCCTGGGACGATCTATACTCTAAAGATCGAGCATGACGGCGGCCTTCGCATCGATGCCAGTCCCGTCCCCGAGATCCTCAAAGGTGAGAGAATCGAAAATGCCGCGAAAGCTTAGAATCTTTTCAAACTGTGCGGTTGAGAAGGGGAAAACCCTTCGGGTTAGTGTCCTCGGGAGCGGGAAGGTGGGAGCGAAAGATCCCGTCTATCGGCAGGCGCTGGAACTCGGGCGGGTTCTTGCCAACGAAGGTTACACTGTTTGTCACGGGGGATACCGGGGTGTGATGGAAGCCGTGGCAAAAGGCTGTCGATCCGGTGACGGTCACAATATTGCCGTCATGATTCGCGGGGCCTCGAAGAAAGCGAATGTGTGGGCCGGGACACGAATCGCAATGCCTTCCTGGCAAGCGCGTCTTTTCAAGTTGATCGAAATGGGAGACGCCTGTATCTTTCTCGATGGCGCAACCGGCACGCTGACCGAGCTTTTTGTGGTCCTGGAGATGACGAATCGAGGACTTCTTCGCAAGCCCATCATTATCCTCGGGAAAGAGCTCAGCAAGCTTCTGCGAGAGCTTGCCAAAGACCCGCATTTTGATCTGCCCGTGCAGTTGGTTTTTGTGACTTCTGTGGCACACGCCCTTAAGCAATTAACAAAGCTATAGAGTATCGATTGATCCCTGCACCCGACCTTATCCCCTGAAGACTATGAAACTATCCGATCTCGATTACCCACTTCCAAAGGACAAGATCGCCTTATTTCCTCCGGCAGATCGCCCCTCCGCGAAACTCCTTTGCGTCGACCGCGAGACCGGCATCTGCGCGCATAAGATTTTTAGCGATCTTCCGGAACTTCTGAGGCCCGACGATCTTCTTGTGCTGAATAACACAAAAGTTATGCCCGCGCGGATCTTCGGCAGAAGGACCACGGGCGGTAAAGTCGAGGCCTTGCTTCTTAAAGAGGTGGATCACAATGTTTGGGAAGCCTTGCTCAAGCCGGGCGGTCGCATCAAGGAAGGGCAGACCCTCGATTTTAGCGCGGAAGGAATCGAGCTGCTGGCGGAAGTGATGCCGAAACCGGTTCAGGATTCGGGGCCGCGTTTTCTCCGTTTCAGGGGCGACGGCGTTAAAGACAAGATTAAAAAGCTCGGACATATCCCGCTTCCTCCTTATATAGATCGCCCGGACCAGGCGCTGGATCGGAGCATGTATCAGACGGTGTTTGCTGAGAACGAAGGCGCCGTGGCATCCCCGACCGCCGGGCTTCATTTCGACGAGGCGCTTCTCTCGAAGATCAAAGCGAAAGGCGTCGAGATCGTCCCCATTACGCTTCATGTGAGTTATGGCACCTTCCAGCCAGTCACTGTGGAGCGCGTTGAAGACCACAAGATGTTCGAGGAAGAGTATGAGATCACGAAAGACGCGGTCGAGCGTATTAACCGCACGAAGCGCGAAGGCCGTCGCGTCGTGGTTTGCGGCACGACCTGTGTTCGAGCCCTTGAGTCGGCCCTGACTGAGGAAGGGAAGTTGAAAGCAGGACCTGGAAAAACGTCGATCTTCATCTATCCGCCCTATCAGTTCAGGATCGTGGATGCCCTGATCACCAATTTTCACATGCCCAAGAGCACGCTTCTGGCCATGGTTTCCGCATTTTTAGGTTATGAAAAGCTCATGGCCGCGTATAATACCGCCCTTGATTCAAACTATCGTTTCGCAAGTTACGGTGATGCAATGTTCATCGCTTAAGGAACTATGAAAAAAATCGGATTTAAACTTTTAGGGACAGATAAGAAGTGCAACGCGCGCATCGGGCGGATGACGCTGGCGCACGGGACCGTGGAGACGCCGGTCTTTATGCCGGTCGGGACACAGGGGTCGGTCAAGGCGGTACTGCCGCGCGACCTGAAGGAATCCGGGACCGAGATCCTCCTTTCGAATGCTTATCACCTCTATATAAGGCCGGGCCTTGAGGTGATCGAAAAGTGCAAGGGACTTCATAAATTTATGTCTTGGGACCGGCCGATCCTCACCGACAGCGGGGGCTACCAAGTATTCTCTTTGAGCAAGCTCAGGAATATCTCCGAAGAGGGCGTGAAGTTCAATTCCTATTTCGATGGACGGGAGATTTTTCTGACGCCGGAGAAGGTGATGGAGATTCAGCAGACGCTTGGGAGCGACATCGCGATGATTTTTGATGAATGCCCCGCCGCAAGTAAGGATAAACCCTCGATCGAAAAGGCCGTTAATATCACCCTGCGGTGGTCGGCCCGAGCCAAGAAATGTCACACGCTGAAATCGCAGGCGCTCTTTGGCATTATTCAGGGAGGGACTTTCAAAGATCTCCGAAGGGAGTCGCTTGAGCGCACGCTTGAGATCGGTTTTGACGGATATGCACTGGGCGGCCTCAGTGTCGGAGAACCGAAGCCCGAAATGCTTGAAGCTCTCACAGATATCCTGCCGAGGATGCCTGCCGACAGGCCGCGCTATCTGATGGGAGTTGGGACGCCGCTTGATTTCTTTGAGGCCGTGGAGCGCGGCGCGGACATGTTTGACTGCGTGAATCCGACGCGTTACGGAAGGAACGGAACGGCTTTCACCAGCGACGGCCTGGTGGTGCTCCGGAATACAAAATACAGGCTGGACACGCATCCGATCCAGAAAGATTGCGCGTGTTACGCGTGCCGGAACTTTTCCCGGGCCTATTTGCGGCATCTGGTGAACAGCCATGAGATCCTGGCTGCTGAATTGATTACCTTGCATAATGTCCATTTTTTCGTAAACTTAGTAAAGTCCATGCGGGAGAAGATACGGAAAAGCCAGTTCCTGCAGTTTAAAAAGCAATTTTTCAACCGTTTTGATCCACATTCACGATAACCCGAGAGGAATTTATGTTCGAATCTATCGCTTATGCCGCAGATGTTGCCGTTGAAGGAACCCCGAAGGTGAACCCCCTGGTGCAGTTCATGCCGATGATCCTTATTTTCATTATCTTTTATTTTCTGATGATACGGCCCCAGCAGAAAAAGCAAAAAGAACTTCAAGCTATGATCACCGGCATCAAAAAAGGGGACAAGGTGGTGACGAACGGCGGTATTCTCGGGACGGTCTCCAGCATCCAGGACGATTATGTGGTCATTACGACAGGGGACTCAGATACAAAAATGGAAGTCCTCAAAAGCGCGATCGCCGGATTGCGCCAATAAATATAGCCATCAAGGAGAGCTTAAAAATGGACAAAAATTATAAGTGGAAAGTAATGCTGATCATCGGCATCGTCGTTTTTTCTCTTTGGAAGGCGTACCCTCTGGACAAGAAGATCAACCTTGGGCTTGATCTTCAGGGCGGCGTTCAGCTGCTCCTGCAGGTTGATATGGACAAGGTTCCGGATGAAGCCAAAAAAGACGTGACCGCGCGCGTGGCCGAGATCATTCGCAACCGCATCGACGAATTCGGTGTCAAGGAGCCGGAGATCACGACTCAGGGAAGAAATCAGGTCGTGGTGAAATTGCCGGGTGTGACGGATCGTGAGCGGGCCAAGGAGATCGCCGGCAAAGCGGCCCATCTTGAGTTCAAGATCGTGTCGGAAGATGTGGATATGATCCAGAAGGCGGAAGCGGGGACGCTGCCTCCTGGTTTTGAATACAAAAAGGTCAAGGGAAGTCCGAATGAAGAGATGGTTCTGCTCGCGCTCGAACCGGTGCTTACCGGGGAGCATCTCACCACAGCTTCCGTGGGATTTGACCAGTACGGTTCGGCGATTGTTCAGCTGACGCTGGATCATGAAGGCGGCAAGATTTTTGACAGGGTCACTTATCAGAACATCGGAAAACGTCTCGCGATCGTGATGGACGGCCAGGTCTATTCCGCACCCGTGATCCGTGACCGGATCCCGAACGGCAAGGCCCAGATCTCCGGGAATTTCAAGGCGGCGGAAGCCAGTGACCTCGCACTCGTTCTTCGTGCCGGCGCGTTGCCCGCGCCTGTGACGATCGTAGAAGAGCGCACCATCGGTCCGAGTCTCGGTAAGGATTCCATCACAAGCGGTATTCGTGCGAGTCTTTTCGGGATCCTTTTTGTCATGGTGTTTATGCCGGCGTATTATCTTTTTTGCGGCTGGATTGCGAACCTCGGTCTGATCGTTTATATGATCGTTGTGATCGGCGGGATGGCGGCTTTCGGGTCGACCTTGACCCTGCCCGGTATCGCGGGTTTCATCCTGTCCGTGGGTATGGCCGTGGATACGAACATCCTGATCTTCGAGAGGATGCGCGAAGAGGCGGCGACGGGAAAGACCGCGCGCGCTGTGGTGTCGGCGGGTTATCATCGCGCTTTTTCGGCGATCATCGATTCGCATGCGACAACCTTGATCACCTCGATCCTGCTTTTCATTTTCGGGACCGGGCCGGTGCAGGGGTTCGCGGTGACGCTGACGATCGGTATCGTGGCAAGCTTTTTCTCGGCGCTTTTCGTGACGCGTGTGGTTTTTGACCGCATCGTTAAGAATAAGCCTGACTTCAAGTTCAACATGCATCACCTTTTTAACAATCCGAATATCGCCTTTCTGAAGGGCCGTTATTGGGCCTACGGATTTTCCGTGGTTTGTATCGGGATCGGGATCGCGGCCTTCACCATGCGCGGTGCTCATAATTACGGCGTGGAATTTACCGGCGGATCCTTGGTGCAGGTGGGTTTCAAGAGTGACGTAGACCAGGGGAAGTTCAGAAGTGAGCTCTCCAAGGAAGGCCTCAAGGCCTTCACCCTTCAGCGGTTCGGCGATGCGAATCTTCATCAGTACATCGTCAAGATGGCGGAAGGAAATCCTTCGAAGGTTCAGTCGGCGGCGGAGGCGACGGTCGGAAAAGGAGCTTACGAGATCAAGAAAGTGGATCAAGTGGGCCCCTCGGTGAGCGGATCTCTTCGCGATAAAGCATTTCTGGCTATTTTCTGGTCATGGATCGGGATTTTGGTCTATCTCGGCTGGCGCTACGAATGGAAACTTTCGCTAGCGGCAGTTGTCGCGCTTGTTCACGACACGCTTTTCACCTGCGGTTTCTATGCGCTCTCGGGGCGCGAGATCAACCTGACCACGATCGCGGCGGTTCTGACCATTATCGGTTATTCGGTCAATGACACGATCATCACGTTCGATCGTGTCCGTGACAATGTGAAGCTGATGCGCAAGACGCCCTTTGCCCAGATCGTGGATATCAGTATCAACCAGACGCTCGGACGGACGGTGCTGACTGTTTCCACCGTGTTGATGGCGGCGCTCGCCCTGTTCTTCTTCGGCGGCAGCGCGATTGCGGATTTCGCGTTTATCCTGATCATCGGTTTCGCGGTCGGCACCTATTCGTCAGTCTTTGTGGCATCTGCTTTGGCCGCGGAGTGGAAAAAATAGTTATAAACGGTCACCCGAAAATCAGAGGTTTCAAAAGGGGACAGGCAGCCGCTCGATGCTTGTCCCCTTTTTTCTTTAAAGGAAAAATTGGAAAACAAAACCCAGAGCTTTTCTCCCGCTTTTTGTAAGCTTCTCGAAAAACGCGGCTTGATGGATTCTGCCGCTATTCAAGCCTTTCTTTTTTGCGGTCTTGCTGATCTGCATGATCCCTATCTCATGAAGAACATGAGAGAAGTGCAGGGCCGCCTCGAAAAAGCCGTTCATGCCCATGAGAAAATCCTCATCCATGGGGACTATGACGTGGACGGGATCACGGGCGTCGCGGTCCTGGCTCGTACTCTCGACAAGCTTGGCGGCAAGTACACGACCTTTCTGCCGGAACGTGAACGTGACGGCTATGGCGTGAGCGAATCTGCGATCCATCAGGCACGGGACCAGGGGGTCACTCTGATCGTGACGGTTGACTGCGGGATCACGGCAAAGAAAGAGATCGAGATCGCGCGTGCCTACGGAATGGACGTGATCGTGATCGATCATCACCGTCTTCCTGCTGAAGGCCTGCCGGATACTCATCTCATCCTCAATCCGCTTCAGGGCGATTGTGCCTATCCCTTCAAGGAACTTTCCGCAGCGGGGCTGGCCTTTAAATTGAGCCAAGCCTTGACCGGCGATGCGGCGATGGAGCATTTGGATCTCGTCGCACTTTCCACGATCAGCGATATCGCGCCGCTTACGGGGGAGAACCGTATTCTCGTTAAAAATGGCCTCGCCATGCTTTCGGAGAGAAAAAATGTCGGGATCCGCGCGCTTGCCGAAGTTGCCAAGATGAAAGCCACCCGGGTGGATACCGGACATGTCGGGTTCATTCTGGGACCGCGTCTCAACGCGGCGGGACGTATGAGTTCCGCGGATACCGCGCTTCAGTTACTCTTGACCCAGGCCCCGAGCGAAGCCGAAAGTCTGGCGAAGATCCTCGATGCGGAGAATAAGGAGCGGCAGCGTTCGGAGCGGGAGACCACGCAGGAGGCGCTTCGCAAAGTCGAGAGAACGGTCAATTTTAATCGCGAGCGTGTGCTGGTGGTGGATGGCGCCGGCTGGTACAGGGGCGTGATCGGGATCGTGGCCTCAAGGCTTGTCGAGAAATATGAACGGCCCGCGATCGTGATCTCGGTGGAAGAAGGTACCGGACGCGGTTCGGGGCGTTCTATCAAAAGTTTCCATCTCTTTAACGCGCTTAGTTCCTGCGAAGACGCTCTCGAAGAATTCGGAGGACATGCTCAGGCGGCCGGGCTAACAGTTCTTGAAAAAAACATACCGCTTCTGCGTGAAAAGATCAATGCCTTCGCTTTTGAGCATCTGCCTGTCGAGGCGCTTAAACGCCACGTGGCGGTGGATATGGAATTAAAACTAAGTGAATTATCCGCTCGTTTTCTGGAAGAGCTTGAACTCTTGGAGCCTCACGGCATGGGGAATCCCCGGCCCGTGTTCAAGAGTGAGGATCTCGAGTTAAGATCGAAGCCGAGGCGACTTTACGGGGAGACCTACGAAGTGGTGCTCACCGACGGCCTTTTGAATTATCAGGCCCATTTGAATGAAAAACAGATGATGGCCTGCGTTTCTTGGGGGCAGGGATCCCGCTTCGAGGCGTCTTACTCCGTGAAGACAAAGCAGTGGAACGGAATGAAGACACTCGTCCTGTCCGTGAAAGAATTCAGGGAAAAAATTCGGAGTTAAACCGCCGCAGCAGGGGTGTAAGAACGGCGGGAAGGGGCTTTCTTGACTTTCCCGGCTTTCAAACAACTCACGCAGACATTAATGCGACGCACTGTCCCGTTCAAAAAGAGGGCTTTCACCTTCTGAATGTTGGGGAAGAAGCGACGGCGCGTAATGCCGGAGATCTTCTTACCGATGCCGCCAGTCTTCTTTGCAAGACCGCGACGTACGATTGAATTGCCCGTTAAGGGCTTCTTTTTACAGATGGAACAGGTTCTCATAGGCCGGCTATTATAGTGAGGAGATGTTTCTTGGCAAGCGGTTTTTTCTGATATATACTTTCTTGCCGCAATTATTTTACGCGCAAGTTCCACCTATCAACTCAAAAAGGAGTTTATCATGGCCAAAGTGATCAAGTGCAGCACCGCAACAGCGACCAAGTGCAGTCCAAAAACCGTGTCTTGCGAGAAAACCTCAGATTTCAAATTCTATGCCCCTCAGGCCAAAAAGGTCGAGCTCGGCGGCTGTTTCAATAACTGGAAAGCGGACAAGAATCCTCTCAAGAAAGATGCCTCGGGCAACTGGAAGACGTCCTTGAAACTTAAGGCCGGACGTTATCAGTACCGTTATCTCGTCGACGGGGTCTGGCAGAATGCGCAGGAACCGGTCGAATGCGTTCCGAATGGATTCGGCAGCTGGAATTGCGTCCTGGAAGTCGCGAAGTAAGGTTTCGCGACTCTAGTTTTCCTTGAAGATCCTCTTCATTAGTTCTGAAATGGCCCCCTTCGCCAAGACAGGGGGGCTCGGGGATGTTGTCGCTTCCCTTTCGGGAGCCGTTTGCGCTCTGGGACACGATGTTTCGGTGTTCCTGCCGCGCTATCGTTCGATCGACATTCAGGCCCTGGAACTCGAGACCGCGGTCGACTATTTTGAGTTGATCGTCGGCAACCAGCTCGAGGCCACCCGCGTCTTCCTCAAAAAACTCTCCAATGGCGTGAAGGTCTATTTCATTGAGCATCCTGACTTCTTTATGCGTGAGGAGCTTTATGGAACCCTGATCGGGGATTATCAGGACAATGACCGGCGCTTCACGTATTTTCAGCGCGCGGTGCTCAAGGCGGTCGAGAAGTTGAAGCTTGCTCCGGATATTATCCACTGCCATGACTGGCAGACCGGACTTGTGCCGGTGTATCTCAAGGCCGGGGAAATGAGCTACGCGCCTCTGCAGAAAGCCCGCAGCATTTTCACGATTCATAATCTCGCGTACCAAGGGAATTTCCCGCCGGACTCTTTCCCGGCGACGGGATTCGGCTGGGAACTTTACAAATCCGACTTTTTGGAATTCTACGGAAAATTCAGCTTCCTCAAGGGCGGGCTTGTGTTCGCGGATGCCGTGACGACGGTCAGTGAGCGCTACAGTCGCGAGATCCAATCGAAGGAATTCGGATGTGGGATGGAGGGTGTTCTGGCCGCGCGCAAAGATACGGTGACGGGGATCGTGAATGGTATTGATCCAGCGGATTGGGATCCTTCCACGGATACTGATATCGACGCGAAATATGATCCGAAGGACCTTTCCGGAAAAAAACTCGACAAGGCGGCGCTCCAGAAAGAAAACGGTTTTAAGGTGGATCCGGCGGTCCCGCTTGTGGGGTTTGTGGCCCGGTTGGTGGATCAAAAGGGATTGGATATTCTGATCCCCGTGCTGGAACGTCTGGCGCAACAGCAGGATGTTCAGTTCGTGCTCCTCGGGACCGGGGAGGATCCGTACCATCAGACGCTTCGCGATCTCGCCAAGAAAAACAAGAAATGGTTCGGCGTCCACATCGTCTTTGACCCGAAGATGGCCAAGCGGATCTACGCGGGAGCCGACATGCTCGTGATCCCTTCTTATTATGAACCCTGCGGGCTCGGGCAGATCATTGCGCTCCGTTATGGGACGGTCCCCGTCGTGCGCGCGACAGGCGGCCTGGCCGATACGGTTCAAAATTTTGAGACGGCGTCCCAAAAGGGGAACGGCTTTATTTTTGAGGACTACACGAGTGATGCGCTTCACGGGGCCTTGCTCAGAGCCGTGAAGATCTTCAAGCAGGAGAAGCTTTGGAAGGAATTGATCAAGAACGCGATGAAAAGTGATTTTTCATGGGAAGCCTCGGCCAAGAAGTACGGGCAGCTCTATGAGACCCTGAAGCGCCGTCCGTTCAAGATTGAGAAATCCTGATCCGTTTCGCCTTTCCCTGGTCTCCAATCAACCCGATGCCCGATTTTAGGGCGTTCCGATATAAGGAGAATTTATGAAGACATACAAGATTGCAGTGCTTCCGGGCGATGGTACCGGCACTGAAGTAATCCGCGAAGGCAACAAGGTCCTGACGGCCGCTGGCGAAAAATTCGGCTTCAAAATGGAACGCCAGGAATTTGACCTTGGCGGGGAACGCTATCTTCGCACGGGGGAAGTGCT
This sequence comes from Candidatus Omnitrophota bacterium, assembly GCA_903884815.1. Lineage (GTDB taxonomy): Bacteria > Omnitrophota > Omnitrophia > Omnitrophales > Aquincolibacteriaceae > Aquincolibacterium > Aquincolibacterium aerophilum. Next base: position 29,018 of record CAISGE010000052.1, read on the forward strand.
TCCCGACAGCGTGCTTGAGGAGCTTCGCAAATTTCAGGCGATTTACCTCGGTGCGGTCGGGCATCCGGGCGTGAAGCCCGGCATTCTGGAAAAGGGACTTCTACTCAAGCTCCGTTTTTCCCTGAAGCAATATATCAATCTCCGGCCAGTCAAACTTTATCCCGGTGTGGAGTGCCCGCTGAAGGATAAAAAGCCCGAGGATATCGATTTCGTGGTGGTTCGTGAGAATAATGAAGGTCTTTACGTCGGCGAGGGGGAATTTCAGAACAAGGGGACGAAGGATGAGGTGGCGATACAGATCAGCCGCAACACGCGCGGAGGTGTCGAGCGCTGTCTCCGGTATGCTTTCGAATATACCCGCAAGCGCAATAAGCGCAAGAAGCTCACTCTTTGCGGCAAAACGAACGTGCTGACGTATGCCTGGGATCTTTGGGAGCGCGTGTTCCATGAGGTTGGCGCGAAGGATTATCCGGATATCACGCGGGATTACGCTCACGTGGACGCGACCTGCATGTGGATGGTGAAAAATCCGGAATGGTTCGATGTGATCGTGACCGACAACATGTTCGGCGATATCATCACGGATCTTGGCGCCATGATCCAGGGTGGCATGGGGATCGCGGCGGGCGGCAATCTGAACCCGGAAGGTGTTTCGATGTTTGAACCGATCGGAGGCTCAGCGCCAAAATACACGGGATTGGGCGTTATCAATCCGCTTGCGGCGATCGGCGCTGGGCAGATGATGCTCGAATATCTCGGGGAAGATCGCGCGGGACATGAAATTGAAGAGTCGGTAAAGTGGGTGATTGCGAAGAAACTGAAAAGTCTCGCAGCCGGAAAGATGGGCTATTCCACGGCGCAGGTCGGCGATCTTGTGGTTCAGGGGTTAGATCCTAAAAACAGAGTTTAAGGGCTGAAAAGACTAAGACTATGAAAAGAATTGCGGTTTTTCCGGGAGACGGGATTGGGCCTGAGGTGACGGCGCAGGCGATGAAGGTGCTGCGTACGGTCGAGAAAATCTCAAATATCAAATTTGAGATCGAGGAACTTCTCGCTGGCGGCGTATCGATCGACAAGCATGGAATCCCTCTTACTTCCGAAGCTCTGGAGAAGGCGAAGAACGCCGACGCTGTGTTCCTCGGAGCGGTCGGCGGTCCGAAATGGGATAGCCTGCCTTCGGACAAGCGCCCGGAAAAAGGATTGCTTGGCCTTCGCAAGGGGCTGAACGCCTACGCGAACGTCCGTCCCGTGAAGATCTTTCCGCAATTGGTAGAACGGTCTTCCTTGAAAGCGGAAATCGTCCGAGGGCTTGATTTTGTCATCCTCCGTGAACTCGTAAGCGGCCTTTATTTCGGCGCTCAACGCGGGATCGAGAAGATTGGTGAGGAAGAACGCGGGTTTAACACGATGATCTATCATTCCTCCGAGATCGAACGGATCGCCCGCAAGGCTTTTGAGTTTGCCCGCCGCCGCCGGAAAAAAGTGACTTCGGTGGATAAGGCGAACGTGCTCGAAGTTAGCCAACTCTGGCGCAAGGTCGTGATCGGAGTTCACAAGGATTATCCGGATGTGGAGCTGAATCATCGCTATGTGGACGATTGCGCGATGCAGCTGATCCGCGATCCGAAGCAGTTCGATGTGATCGTGACCGAGAACATGTTCGGGGATATTTTAAGTGATGAAGCCGCGATGCTTACCGGATCGATCGGAATGCTGCCTTCGGCTTCGATGGGCGACAAGGTCGCGATGTATGAGCCGATCCATGGCTCGGCGCCGGATATTGCTGGAAAAGATATCGCCAATCCCTTGGCGACCATTCTTTCCGTGGCCATGATGATGGATTACAGTTTTCATGAAGCGAAAGCCGCGCGCGCGATCGAAGCGGCGGTGGAACGGACACTTGAAGCCGGTTATCGCACGGCGGATATTTTTTCTGAAGGAACCACCAAGGTGGGTTGCTCGAAAATGGGCGACCTGGTGGTTGAGAGATTACATTAATCAATAAGGAGCGGAACTTTATGAAGAAGAATTTAAAAATCGCAATTTTGGGTGTCACCGGTGCTGTCGGTCAGGAACTTCTCGCGATACTCGAGGAACGGAAATTCCCGTTCGCGGAGCTCCGGATGCTCGCGTCCGGGCGTTCGGCGGGGAAGTCCATGAAGTTCATGGGGAAGACCTACCAGATTGAAGAAGCCACGCCGGATTCTTTTAAAGGTCTGGACCTGGTGCTCGCGAGCGCCGGTGGTTCGATCTCCAAGGCGCTGGCGCCCTACGCCGTGAAGGCAGGCGCGCTTGTGGTGGATAATACCAGCGCATTCCGCATGGACCCGGAAGTGCCGCTTGTGATCCCCGAGATAAATCCCGAGGATATCGCCAAGAACAAAGGGATCATCGCGAACCCGAACTGCTCCACGATCATCGCGCTTGTCCCGCTTTGGCCCATCCATAGAGCCGTGAGGATCAAGCGTGTCATTGCTGCCACCTATCAGGCGGCAAGCGGCGCCGGTGCAAAAGCGATGGAAGAGCTGAAGATCCAGGCGCAGGATTTTCTTGCCGGAAGACCGGTCAAAAAAGAGGTTCTGCCGCATCAGATCGCGTTCAATGTTTTCTCTCACAATTCCAAGGTAGGCCCTGACGGCTACAATGAAGAAGAGACCAAGATGGTCAAAGAAACGAAGAAGATCTTCCACGACGACGCGATCCAGATCACCGCGACTTGCGTGCGCGTGCCGGTGCTCCGGGCACATTCCGAGGCGCTTAATATCGAGACGGAAAGGCCCATCACTCCGGAGGAAGCGCGGGCGCTGCTCGCGAAGGCTCCTGGAGTGAAGATCGTTGACGATAGGGAGAGGAATTACTTTCCCATGCCTCTTGAAACGACGGGCCAGGATGATATTTTTGTCGGACGTCTCCGCGTTGATCCGACCGTAAAGAACGGCCTCGCGATGTTCGTCTCAGGCGACCAGATCCGCAAAGGCGCCGCGACCAACGCCGTGCAGATCGCCGAGCTGGCTTTTAAAATCTAATGATAAGAAACATCAAGCTGGTCCTCGAATATGACGGCTCCACGTTCTCCGGTTTTCAACGACAGCCGGGGAAATCGACCATCCAGGAAGCCCTTGAGAAAGCCCTCTCTTCTTTTTTCGCCCGCAAGATGAAGATCTCGTCCGCGAGCGGTCGTACCGATACCGGTGTTCACGCGGAAGGCCAGGTGGTGAATTTCAGGACCGCGAGTGCCCGAGAGCTTTGGCAGATCCAGAAGGGCCTAAACGCCCTCCTTCCGCCGGCTATCGTTGTCCAATCCATTGAAGAAGTCCCCGCAGACTTTCACGCCCGATATAGCGCCAAAGCCAAACTTTATGAATACCGGATCTGGAATTCCACGAACCGGTCACCGCTCCTCGTCGCCAGAACTTATCATGTGCCGCAGGCTCTCGATCTTGCCGCGATGCGGAAGGCCGCGAAGTATTTGGTGGGGCGTCACGATTTCCGTTCCTTCACCTCCGAGGCACAGGTCGCAAAGGGGAGGAAGGGCGTAAGCTTTGTGCGAACGGTTAAGAAGCTCCGAATCGGGAAGCGGGACTCTCTTATTTCGATCCATATCGAGGCGGATGGCTTCCTCTTTCATATGGTCCGCAATATCGTCGGGACATTGGGCGAGGTCGGCAGGGGAAAGCGCAAACCCGGAGATATTACGACTATCCTTAAGGCCAAGGCCCGTCGGTTTTCGGGACAGACGGCGCCCTCGGAGGGTTTGACCCTCCTTAAAGTGAGATATTGATAGTTTTCAAGGCCAAAAAAAAAGGGGTAAAGGTTTGACAGCACAGGGGGTTTTTGCTATACTCCCCGAACTTTTCGAGACACTTTGAGTCGCAAGAAGGTTTCTCGCCTTTCCGACTATCCGTTTCAAACTATACCGTTCTTTATTTTTGTTATGGGTGAACGGTATTGTACTGCGAACCCGTAAAGTTAATCGTAACGCAGTACTAACAGAAAAGAAGACTATGAAGACTTTTATTCCCACTGAAAAAGATATCGCACGTAAAATTTATCTGATCGACGCCGACGGGAAAACCCTCGGGCGTATGTCCACCAAGATCGCTTCCCTTTTGATCGGGAAAGGCAAGACCTGCTTTCAGCCGGATAAGATGACCGGCGACCAGGTCATTGTGATCAATGCCAAGAAAGTCCATGTGACCGGCAATAAGAAGGAAGATAAGATCTACACCCATTACACCGGATTTTCGAGCGGTCTCAAGACTTACACTTACGAACAGCTGATGGAAAAGAATCCGACCGAGATCATCATGCGCGCCGTCAAGCGTATGCTTCCGAAGACCCGTATCGGCGATGTGATGCTCAAAAGACTCCGCGTTTATCCCGGCACCGAGTACCGGAACAAGGCGCAACAACCCACCAAGATCGAGGTTTAACCCGTATGACCGATTCTCCGAAGCTTATGTACGCAACAGGACGCCGTAAAACCGCAATCGCCCGCGTGTGGGTGTTCCCCGGTCAAAAGGGTTTCATCGTGAATGGTGAGGATAGCGCCAAGTATCTCAAACGCGCGAATCTTCAAATGCTTGTGGAAATGCCTCTCAAATCCGCGAATCTTCTTGGCCAGGTGCGTATTCGCGCCCGCGTCCAGGGGGGCGGAGTGGCCGGCCAAGCTGGCGCCATCCAACTCGGGATCGCAAGGGCTCTTGTCGGTCTTAATCCCGAAATGCGTCCGACCATGCGCAAGGGCGGTTTTATGACCCGCGATCCAAGAGAAAAAGAAAGAAAGAAACCGGGACGTAAAGGCGCGCGCAGAAGCTTCCAGTTCACCAAGCGTTAATGCGGTTCCAATGCCCATCAATTTCAGAGTATCTGAAATTGGGGCTGTCCAAGCCAGCATTGTGGAAAAAAAATAAAAAGTTTCGGCGCTCTTTCTTTTTCGGACTGATTGTTCTTGCCTTTGTATTTGTCCTGACGGGTTGCCAGGGATTCATGGACGATTACAGCTACAAGCCTTCCATGGGCCTGCCGTCAAGTTCGAACTAGTGATCGCGGTCCCAATACCCATCCATCGAAACGCAGTGGAGATTGGGGCCGTCCAAACTACCATTCTGGAAAAGAAATAGAAAGTTTGGGCGGTTTTCCTGATTCCCTCCGGGATACTCCGGATGGGGTGGTTCTCCTGGGTTTGATCCGGATCTTTTTGGGAGACGCGCTTTAGCAGGAGATCGGGCACGATGAAAAAAAGCAAGGTGTTGCTCCTCGTCGTTCTTCTCCTACCGTTTATTTTTGTCGGATCTCTCTGGTTTCAGGCCTATCGTCTTCTTCCTTCCTCAAAACTCCATGAACTCCTGGTCCAGAAGGTCCAGGCTCTCACGGAGGGAACTCTCAAATATCAGACTGTCCGGGTCGGCTATTTTCCCCAACCACGCATCATCCTAGAGAATCCCCAGCTTGTCTTTTCAGACCGGCCGCTTGTCGTGGAGGCGGAACGGATCCAGTTTGA
>CAISGE010000053.1 GCA_903884815.1 Candidatus Omnitrophota bacterium
AGATTGCGGAGCTCTTCGGAACTTTTGCCAACCTGGAAACCGCCCGAAAGAGCATACATCTTGTCAAAATCAATCGACATCCACTGATCGTCAATGATCTCGGACATCCCAGACCTCGGCGTGGTCACATGATTGGAGCGGACGAGACAAAGGAAACGGCCATCGCAATGCAGGAGCCCGATCTCGGCGAAATAGCTGTGATTCGGCTGGGTGTTAATGTACCAACACTTGCTCATGTTCTGGAGCACGATGTCAGAAACCGATGGGGACTTCCCTTCTTCCGTAGTGTCATAGACACGGAGAACGGAAATGACACTCTCCCAGCTTCCACCGAGCTTCGCAAGATGGTGCCGCTGGTGATCCTCCTGGATCTCCCAATAGGCATAACTCCAGTAAGGATCACGCACTAACAGGTAAACCTGGTTGTCGCCGTAGTCGTCCGGAAGCTCTCGCGGCATTTCAGAATGAGCCCGCACCTTGACCTTGGAAGGCAAGAGAGACTGCTTTGGGGAAAGAACTGCGGTGGATTTTGGAAGAGGAGCAATTTTCTCCTGGACGCGAGCCGCTGCGCTTATCGCGAGCAAACGCTTTTTGCTCACAACCGTTTTTTCTTCCAGGCCATTCTTTTTCTTACGCCGAAATAAGGCCATCCGTCCGGTCCCTTTTTTTAAAATCACAGCCACTAAGAACGTGACAATGCTTTACGTTCGCAAATTATTTTTGATTGAGCGTTGCCACGTACCCGCCTTCGAGTGCCCTCAAAGTAACATGGCCCTCACGGGCGAGCCATCCGAGACTCATAAGCACAAATTCTCGGGGACGTTTCAATCTCTTGATGAGCTCATCCTCAGTGGCGCTTTCCTTGTCATCAAGGTAATGCCAAATCTCTCCGGCAACGATCCCGATTTCCATGATCATAGGAGTATTCCTTCCGAAACAGCATTTCATACAAACAACTGCGAGCTAGCAGGTGGCTCCTTGAATCTTCTGAATTTCCGCTCGGGCTTCATTCAGATACCACTCAGACTCTGAATAATTCTTTTCAAGCGCCTGATATTTCTGTCGCTCAGACAACAGATCTTTCTGGAGAGAAGCGTTAACCTGATTCAGGTATTCGGCTTCGCCTTCAGACTGCTTTAATTGTTTTTCCAGTTCGGTTTGTTTCGCGGTCAAGACTTCTATCTCCTGCCTCGAGAGGGAGAGTTGCCGCTCCCAGAATTTCCCCTTCTCTATTTGCTCCCGGTCGATCTCACCGCCCCCTTTTAGGGCCTCCTCGATAAGACGGTCCCACCGCCTCATCCATTCTGCTGCAAGCAGGTTGCTTTTCGCAAACGCTTCCTGCATTTCGGCGATTTGACCAGAAAGACCCTCAGCACGTCTTTGCTCTGAAGACAACTGTTCTTCCAACGTCCTGATCCTTGCCTGCGCTTCTCCCAAACACCACTGAGATTCCTGAGATTGTTTTGCCGCAATATCCAGAGCACTCTGCTTTTGATTTAAATCATTTTTCTGTTGCTCGATATAAGCCGAGGACTCTCCAAGAGATGTTTCGGCCCTTTGCCTCAGCGCTCTCTCTTCTCCCAAATGCCACTGGCACCCGGAGAGTTCTTTCCTTAAAGAAGCACATTCGTTAGAGAGATTGCGCACTTCATCTTGATGCCGCTCAAGGTCTGTTTGTTTCTGCCGCAGAGCATCTTCGGCTTGCCGCTTAAATTCTTTTTCCTCTCCCAAACTCCACTGGGTGCTGGAAAGCTCTTCCTTTAATACGCGTCCATGCTCCTCTTTTGAAATTAGCGCGCTCTGGCATTCATGATATTTCAATTGCGCATCGTTTAATTGCGCTGTCAGCTCGTCACAACGATTCGTTAGTATTTGAATTTTAGACTCACTTTCCTTAATCCGCGAGACATGGGCGTTTTTTTCATTCTTAAGCAACTCTTCCTGTTTCGCATGGCTCTTCGTATGTTCGATAATTGTCTTAATATCGTCTTCGTGTTCTTTTTCGAGCTTTTGGATTTGATCTTTTAATTTGGTGATAGCCGGAGATTTTTTAATGCAACTTTCGAGATCACGATCAAGGCGCATTAAACCTTCCTTCTTTTCAGCGATGATCTTGATATGGGGGTGGATATCTTGCTCTGGCCTACTTAATTTGACGCGCTGATTTTTTGAAATCTTGATTTTTTTTAGCATCGTAGTTTCCTTTCAAAGGGGAACGTTAATAGTCCGAGGATCATTCCGATTACTCTCTATAAGAACTCCGCATGTGAATGATTCTACACCCAATCAGAGTCGCTGAGAGAAAAAACAGGCGAGGATCCTTAACAGTTCTCAAGCTCCCTCATTACAGCACCAATCTCGCAAAGGCTCAATGCTTTTCTTAGTTGAAACTCCGCAAGGTTCTCCCGCCGTTTTCATCTGACCTCTACAGTTTCGAGCGTGTTGGCCGGTGATTTCGCACAGGATCGAGCGATGACGATCTCCCGTAATTTCAATCGCAAAAGCTTTAG
>CAISGE010000054.1 GCA_903884815.1 Candidatus Omnitrophota bacterium
AAACGAGATCGAGGAGGATACAATGAAAAACTTAATCGCAGTGGTGCTGGTGGTGGTAGGTTTGATGGCTTTCGCCGGTGAAGCGCATGCCCTTTATATCCACAGTGGCGGCCACACTGTAGTGTGCAACACATACGGCCAAACAACGTATTGTAACTAACGCCGACATCGGGGCGGCTTTTAACCTCCTCGAAGGCCGCCCCAAAAGGCTCCAGGGATCTTCCTTGGGGCCTTTTTTTATTCATGCTCGGACTAATATTTCTTGTTAGATTCTCCGGCCTCAAGCGTCTATTAGGGTGTAAGCAGTTAAAACATTCTTTCAAACCCTAAAACGAGATCGAGGAGGATACAATGAAAAACTTAATCGCAGTGGTGCTGGTGGTGGTAGGTTTGATGGCTTTCGCCGGTGAAGCGCATGCCCTTTATATAAACAGTGGCGGCCACACTGTAGTGTGCAACACATACGGCCAAACAACGTATTGTAACTAGGGATACAGGAGAAAGAACATGTCGCGCACAGTAAAGATAGGCAGGCCGGAGGGAGAAAAGTCGCCATGCTAGGCTGCGTATTTACTCTCGCGATGATTTTTGTCACATTTTGTTTTCTCTGCACGTATCCATTCCCAACCATCGTAGTTCTTCTGCTTTTGGCGATTCTTGCAAATCAGAACAAGAATTAAAAGACGTTGTGGCTGGGTTTACAATCTGCGTAGAATGCCACATGGATGAGAGGCTGAGATCATGATAAGCGCTGAATCGAAAAAAACTTTTCGAAAGATTGGGATCTGGATTGTTTTCCCCCTCGGCATTTTCTGTTTGATAGCAGTCGGTTGCGCCACGTGGAAGAAAAGTTCTTCCGAAAAAGCTCTTGAAGCGTTAGGCGGTTTGAATCCAGAGGCGATTCAAGAGCTGAACGATGGGGCATACACCGTCAGTCGTGTTATTGATGGCAACACTCTCGCGCTGGACAATGGGGAGAAGGTGCGACTAATAGGTATTAAGCCAACCAAGGAAGCCCCAGACTTTATCCGAGATCTCGTTGAAGGTCATCAAGTCAGACTTGAGCACGATGTGCTGCCGCAGGACAAGGATGGGGCGATGCTGGCATATGTTTGGTTTCAAACGACACACGAGAAGCCTTTGGATTTTATGGACCCAAGCACAGGAAAGCCGTTTATGATTGACGACTATAAAGATGCAATGTTGAACGAAGTGCTCGTTAAGGCTGGTTACGCCCAGGGCATGATCGTCCCGCCGAATGTGAAGTATCAAGAGTTATTCGACAGACTGGAGAAGGAAGCGCGAGAGGGTAAGCAAGAATTGTGGAAATGAAGAAGTTCCTCGCATCCTGCACCACTCTCCTTGTCGCCTTATTTCTCGTCCAAGCGGCATATCTCGTCTTTGATGGGTGTCAGGATAGGCTGAATCCCGCAGATGCCATTCTGGTCCTTGGAAGCAAGGTTAAGCCAGACAGCACACTCTCCAGCCGCCTCAAAGCTCGGCTTGATCGTGGCTATGAGCTTTACCGTGATGGTCTTGGCTCGAAGATTATCGTAAGCGGCGGCGTTGGTAAAGAAGGGTATTCCGAGGCGCAAGTTATGGCCACTTATCTCAAGGGTCTGGGCGTTCCGCCGGGCAACATACTTTTGGATGAAGCAGGGAACACCACTTGGCGATCGGCATTGAACTTCAAACGTATGGCCGATGCAAAGGGCTTGCGGTCCGTGATTCTTGTCTCCCAATACTTTCATCTCACACGAGCCAAGCTGGCGTTCAGAAAAGCCGGGATTGCGCAGGTCTATTCCGCTCACGCCCATATGTCCCCCGAAATTCGCGAGATTTACTCGGTCCCAAGAGAAGTCATCGCGCTCGATTATTATTTGGTCAGATAGTTCTCCTTTCTTTCCTCGAAGCGGGTTTTGCCTCATTCCCTTGTCCCGATGGCCCCTTTTTTCTTGTTAGGTTCTATTTCTCCGCGCGTCTATTAAAGCAGAAAGACAGTGAAACAAGTCGTCAAAAAGATGTAAGGAGGGCCAAATGAGTAACTACAAGAAATGTCAGATCTGCGGCGAATCTAACAATCCTGCCTTTGTCCAATGCTGGAAGTGTCAAGCCGGCCTTACAACCACTGCCGTTGCCGCAGCGGCAGTTCCCTTCGGACCGCTAGTCCCTAGGAATCCGGTACTTGCGCAGTTAGCACATGAGTTGCAAGCGGCCGTTTCCGGGTTAACGCCAGCGGTGTGCGGCGTCAGCGAGCATTGGACACGGAGGGGAGAAAAGTAGTTTGCAGTTTTGATTGATGGTTTGGGTGGCAAGAGGGTTAGAATATCTAGCCTAAGAAAGGAAATTATCATGGATACAGCCACCCAAGAGTTAGAAGAAGTCACCGCAACGCCTGGAAGTGCCGCAAGATTGATCCGGGAGGTTAAGGCCCGGACCCGCAAGAGGTTCTCCGCCGAAGAAAAGATCCGAATCGTGCTGGAAGGATTTCGCAAAGAGGCTCCCGTCTCGGAACTCTGCCGCAAGGAGAACATTTCAAGCGCTCTGTATTATTCCTGGCTCAAAAACTTCATGGAGGCCGGGAAAGCGTGTTTGAAAGGCGACAGCGTGAGGAATGCGACAAAATCGGAAGTGGATGACCTTAAGGACGAGAATTTGCGTCTCAAGGAGCTCCTGGCCAATCAGGCCCTCGAAAATCAGATTCTTAAAAAAAGTCTGAATGCGTAAAGAACGGCTGGCATCGAGACATGGAAGCCGAGAAACGGATGGATCTTGTGATGAAAGTTGAATTGCGGGATGGTGAGCGCAAGCATATGTTGCGCGATCTTGGGATTCCGCGTTCGACTTACTATCACTGGCGAAAGGCCTATGACCGTGGTGGTGTGCAGGGGCTTGAGAAAATGAAGCCCACAGCCCGCAGAGTCTGGAACCGATTAAGTTCTGACGAGGAAACTCGGGTGTTGGAGGTCGCAAGACTTCACCCCGAGCTTTCTCCGAGGCTTCTTGCCGTGAAGATCAGCGATGATGAGGTCTTTACGGTCGCCGAATCCACGGTTTACCGGCTCCTAAAAGCCCGCGGGCTTGTTGCGCCTCGTCCTTTGCCTGAGATGCCCGCAGCGCGGGAATGGAAGCATAAAACCACGCATCCGGACGAGCTTTGGCAATGCGATGGAACGAATCTCTTCATCGTCGGCTGGGGTTATTACAAGCTGATCCCCGTGGAGGATGATTATTCCCGTAAGATCCTGGGCTATGATCTTCGGCCGGATGAATCCGCATTCGCGGTCTCAGATGTTGTTGAGATCGCCATTGAGAACGCGAAGAGCCAGGGACATCTTGCCGATCCTGAAAAGAAGCCAAAGCTTTACACGGATAATGGTTCCGGCTTTACTTCGGGGATCATGGCGGATTATTTAGCCGTTCATGGGATCAAACACATCCTCGGAACGCCCTACCATCCGCAGGGGCGCGGCAAGATCGAACGATTCAACCGCAGAATCAAAGAAACGCTTTGTCTGGTGGTGTACTGCTCTCCAGAAGAACTGAAGCTGGCGATTGATGAGGCGATCACAGTTTATAACCGTACGCCTCATGAGGCACTCAAAAACGTGTCTCCGAATGATGTCTATGCGGGGCGAAAGGAGGCCATCTTAAAAGCGAGAGAAGAAAAGAAACGATTGACCCTGGAAAGACGCAAGATTTACAATCTCAACCGCGACCCAAACCACGGTCAAAGTGCAAACTTAAATCCTGAAACCGTGTCCAAAAAGGTCTGACGACATACAGCTATGGGTGAAGCCTCGAGAAAGCCATCTTCCTGAAATCGTCATGATCAAGAACCTTCCGTGGCCGCCGGCTGATTGAAACGGGTCGTTTTGAAGAAGTCGTATTGCTTAAGTGTGAGGGGGGCTAAGGGCATCGTGAGG
>CAISGE010000055.1 GCA_903884815.1 Candidatus Omnitrophota bacterium
GGGTTCCGACAATCCGACAGGGTATTCCGATAATCTCAAAAAAGGTGTCGCTTTCAATCGGAATACCCTGTCGCTTTGAATCGGAACGGGGTGTCGGGTTCAATCGGAATGGGGTGTCGCTTTCAAGCGGATTTCACACTTCGGTAGATACAGTCAGAAATAATCTCCAAAGAGCATATCCGAAAGATATAAAAGATAGCATCTATAATGCAAAGCTTGTTATCTCAAAACTCGAAAACACGCCGGTTACAAAAGTAGTAGCTGACTTGTTGCGCAAAAACGAAGTTGATGCCGCACATGAGCAACTTGTTGCGATTGCGAGTGGAAGGATATCTGGAGCTCCACCAGAGCCGGAGGGCCTCTTAGACGCCTTAAAGGCAGAGCATGCTCTCAAGCAGAGAACACAACTTGATTGGGGCAAGTTTTCTTTCCAGAAGCTACGGCCTGATGAAAATCATCCATTCATAAAAGATTTAAATGGGACCATGGAGAGACTGAAGTATTTAAAAGAAAGTCTTGGAAAGCTAGTTGTTCAGGTAGCTAGCGAGAAAGCAAAGGAAGATAGCGCCGAATTCAAAGAATTCTTGCGTATAGGTTTGAGGCTTATAGAAAAAGAGTCTGTTACATGCCCGTTTTGTCTAACAGCATCACTTACTTCTCAAAGACTCGAGCGGATTAAAACGATATGTAGTCAATCGCCCACGGCTCAGAAGCAACTTGACGAGGTAGGGCGTGCTCTCCGTGATTTTGAGAATGATTTAACGCTTGGTTGGAAAAGGGCTCTTGGCTTAATACCCAAACTTCCAAATGACGAAGAAAAGCTAAAGATATGTGCGCTTCTAAACAAGAAGTCGTTTGAGGATGTGCCATTTCTAATTCTGGCTGATGATGTGTCAAGTTACGTGGAAAAGAACTCGGGTTTGAAAGAGGCTCTTCTGGAGGCGATATTTAAATCTAAACAAGCTCTTAGCATGGAACAAAAGGCGTATGAGGCCATGCCTGACATTGAGGAAATCCTCAAGCAGTATGCGGAGGCTTTACAGTCACTCGCCGAAAAGCTTAATGATTATACTGATGCCTATATTGCATTGGACCCCGTCATAAAAAGGGTTTTGTCGTCAGCGATTGACATATCAATGTTGTCTTGCTTGATAGAGGCTTTGGAGAAATGGCCTTCCGTGTGTTATCTGAAGTATCTCGATTCTGTTCAGGACAAGCTTCTTGAAATGGTACAGATAACCCGAGAGCATATAGAGGGGAAGCAAAAACATATTCTCGGGTTAAGAGATAAACAAATTAAGGACTGGTATGACCTAATGAATCCCGGGTCAGGAGTTGGATACGATTCGATTGTTCCAGGGACAGATGCATTAGAATTACGGGGAAGGACTTTCGGCCAGATGATGATGGCTGCGCCAAATTTAAGCACGGCGCAATTAAACTGTGTCGGTTTGGCCATTACATTAGCTTGTACGACAAGAGCAGAATCCCCATTCAGATTTTTGGTAATTGATGACCCTATTCAATCTATGGATGATGAACACTCTGAGTCGTTTAAAATGTCTGTAATTAAAAAATTGATTGAGGCGGGATTTCAGGTGGTACTGCTTACCCAGCTCGACAGATTTGCTCACGGAGTTGAAACTTTATACCGTCAAACAATTAACGACCTCTGCTTGTATCAAATTCGAGCTTACCTCATCAATGGGCCTCAAATTGAATACAACGGCTCAGGCATACCACGGTTTTTGGCAGATATTCGGGCAAATAAAGATTCTCCTAACCCTGATTTTCGAAAGGCTGTTCCTCTCGATATGCGAAAGTTCATTGAGCGTTTCGTTAAGGAGTTGTATGTTTCTGAAACTAGGGGGTCTTTGCCGAAAAGGTACCGCAATGTTTCTTGGGGCGAGCTTGGCACGTTACTTAAACGGTGTAGGACATTCGACCCTTCGGATGAACCCATTTTGAAAAATACCCACGACTTTACAACACCATTCCTTCATGATGACCATTCTGTCGGACAAACTGTGCCTTCTCCCAGCCAACTTATGCCGCATTTCGTGGCGCTTGAAGGAATCAAAGAGAAATACAAGAAAGTATTGGGGTTATAGATACTCTCTTGGAAAATAGCTTTCGAGAGACGGGAACAGTGGGGGTGTCTGGCGGAATGACTCAAAAAACGTTTTAAGCCCCCCCCCCTATAGGCGTATTTCAGCTAGTGCGCTCTCGAAAGGCTCAATTTAAAAATTTAGCAACTTTGGCAGTGTGATTTTGAACGCCTTGGCAAGTTTTTCGAGGGTGTCGATTTTTGCGGGGGAGGGATTTTTACTCTCTAGATATTGAACCTGCCTAACAGCTATGTCGGCGTATTCTGCAAGTTCTTCCTGAGTCCAACCTTTTTGTTCCCTTAATTGTCTGAGTCTGTCTGCGAATCTGAGCCTTATGTCTTTTCCCATGCTTGGAATTCTAGAAATAACCCGCTAGTTTTAACACGAAGCACTTAGCAAGTTATCCTTGATTAATACAGACCGATGAGTAGCATAAAGCCATGAAAAAACTATGCATGCTGGTAATACTAGTGTTAATGGCTGGATGTTCTACGGCAGGCTCGACGCTTACGCCTCTTCAGAGAAGGGCTAATGAATGCAAGCGATTGGAAGGTTCCTTTGATGACGCTTTTAAAGCAACCTTAGCCGTATTGCAGGATAGGCAGTACAACATCAAGACCAGTGATTATCAAGCCGGTATTATTTATGCAGAATCAGACCTCTATCCCGCTTCTGACCCCAGCGTTTTATCCAAGTTAGCCATTGCTTATACAGGTCCGGGCGATTATCAATTTAGAATGAAAACAACAATAACTTTTGAAAAAGTGACGGACAAAATTACAAACATTCGGCTTACGGTTTACAAAGTGCTGTCTGGGATGAATAACGGTAAAGATGTGAATAAGGGTACGGGATTAGTTGAAGAGCCGAAAGTGTATCAAGAGTGGTATGCTGAGATTCAAAAGGAGATTTTTAGGCGTGTTCAATTAAGGCAGTAAAAAATAGTCAAAGATTGCGTAAATTTCTCATCGATAGAAAGCTACAGTGGGTCTGTTTATAGCGATTAGGGCAAATCCCCCTCAATGACCCCCCTCCCCCTAGAGCAGAAAATCAATAAGCTATGCTAGAATTTCAGCCAATTCGTACTCAGAAAGACTCAATAGACTGGTTCTAAACTCGTCTAGTCTGGGGAGGCGTTTGTCTTCGACACGGCGAATACCCTTGCATCAGCGCTCAAGATCCTGCAAGAAAAAACATTCCAGTTAATCCTTCTGGATCTGGGACTTCCTGACAGCCGGGGCCTGGGAACTTTCGAGAAGATAGCCGCCGCTTATCCCGCGATCGCTTGCGTGATCTTGAGCGGTACCGATGATGAGGCTTTGGCGCTTGAGGCGGTGAAAAAAGGGGCTCAGGATTACGTCGTCAAAGGAGAGGCCAGCGGAGAGATGCTCGCCCGCGTTCTCTCGTATGCTTTTGAACGGAATCACCAAAAACAACAAATCGAAGCGCTGAATGAGAGTCTCGAAAAACTTTCCTTTCTGGATCCGCTGACCCAGTTGCTCAACCGCCGGGGTCTTCAGCGGATGCTTACCCGGGAGCTTGAGATCTCCGGCCGTCAAGGGGCCAATATTAGCGCGATCCTTCTGGATCTGGATAACTTCAAGCTTATTAATGACAAGTTCGGGCATGCGGTCGGCGATAGCGTTCTTCAGGAGGTCTCCAAAGTCTTGAACAGCACCGTCCGAGCCGCCGACTCTGTGTCTCGCGTGGGCGGGGATGAGTTCATTATCCTGCTTCCGAACACCCGTTTGGCGGAGGGCGTCCACTTCTCCGAGAGAATACGGCTTGCGATCAGCCAGGCGCCTGTCTTGGTCGCCGGTTCACAAACGGTTAAAGTCACGGCCAGTCTGGGCGTCATGACCGTGAATAAACGGACGGCTTCGATCGATTCACTTCTGGAAGAGACCCATGCGGCGCTGGCAAAAAGCAAACGCTCGGGGAAGAACCAGGTAAGCGCCGGGGAAGGTTGGGAGCCGAGGGCGGATAGCGTGGTGGACACGCTACGGGCGGGCGAGTGTTTCCGGTCGGTGAAGCAGCCGATCCTGGACCTGCTAACGGAAAAGACGATCGGTTATGAATTTCTCACGCGAACCAATATCGGCGGATTTGAAATGCCCGATGATTTTTTCAATTTCAGCATGGAAAACAATATTCTTTCGGGGGTGGATCAGCGATGTCTGGAGGTCGCCTTGGCGGCCGCAAAAGAGGTCTCACCGGGATCCGGGAAACATGTTAACCTGTTCCCTTCCACCCTGGCGGCCCTTCAGCCCGAACAATTTTCAAAGCTCTTCCCACCGGTCAGTCTCTGCGGCGCTTATTGCGTTGAAGTGAGCGAGCAACAGATCCTGGGGGATCCGTCCTACCTTGTTCCTGTGATCCAGGAATTAAAAAAAAGGAAGATCGGGATCGCGATCGATGATGTGGGTTTTGGGCGAAGTTGTCTCGAAAGCCTGATCCTTCTGCAGCCGGATGTGATCAAGATCGACAAGCGGCTTGTGAACGGTATCAGCCACGACAAAAGCCAGAAAGAAATGCTTCGGAGGCTTTTGGCTGTCGTGGAAAGTCTCCACACCAAGATCATCGCGGAGGGAATTGAAACCCGTGAGGATCTTGAGACTCTTAAAGAATTGGGGGTCCCGTACGGACAAGGATTTCTTTGGGGGCAACCCGTCTGAAGGAGAATCTTAGCGGCCTTGAGAGGATTGCTTCTTGGATGATCCGGAACATAAACAGAGAAGGATGGATATTGAATGAAGACGAATTTTAAAATAGCTGCCTCACTTATCGGCGTATTGTTGCTGATCGCTACAGTAACGTTTCTGTCATTCTGGACCTTTAGGCAGATCGAGGATGCTGCCGAGGCGCGGAAGCATGCCTTTATGGTTCTAAGCAGTGGGAACGAACTGATGTCCGCATTGGTGGATGCCGAGACTGGGCAACGCGGTTTTTTGCTGACCGGCGATGAGGCGTTTCTGGAACCGTATTTGACGGTTCAAGGTAGCATTCGCGGCCAGCTTGAAAAATTGCGGCAACTTAGCATTACGAGCACTGCGCATAGACATTTGGATGTGCTAGAGCCACTCATCTCTGAGAAATTGGCATATCTATCGCGTAACATCGAGCTGGGTCGAAATAGCGACATGCCTGCCGCAATCGCCGATGCGCGTGGTAGCCAGGGGAAACAGCTGATGGATTCGATCCGTGCCGAGATGCGTGGATTCATCCAGGTTGAGGAAGAAACCTTAGGGAAGCATGACGCAGAGTTCCGGTCGACCATGCGCCATTTGTTTATCGTGATCGTTGCCACAAGCGCGTTTGCGCTTTTGTTGGCGATTTCGTTCGCTTATTTGAGCTATCGGGAAACACAACATCGGCTTAAAGACTCCGTTCATCTTGAAACAAAGCATTTGCTCAAGATCCAGGAGGACATGAATAAGCAACTCCAGCTGACGAATGGCATTTTGCAGGTAAGCGAGGAAAAGCTCGCCGTGACTCTTAATTCCATCGGTGACGGAGTGCTGACCACCGACGCCGAAGCGCGCGTGACACGCCTGAATCCGATCGCCGAACAACTCACCGGATGGACGGAGGCGGAAGCGAGCGGTCGCCCGATCGGAGAAATTTTTTGCATTATCGGCGAGGAAACACGTTTACCTGCCACCATCCCGGTCATGGAAACCCTGGCAAAGGGCACAATCCAGGGCCTGGCGAATCACACTCTGTTGATCTCCCGCGCGGGGAGCGAGTGCGCTATTGCTGACAGTTGTTCTCCTATCCGTGATCGCGCCGGTCATGTGGTGGTGCGGTGCTGGTGTTTCGTGATGTGACCGAGAACCGTGAAGTCGAAAAGGGCCTGGAAAAAACACGGAAAGAACTGGCGATTATTAAGAGAACCGCGGATGAAGCGCATGAATTTTCCGAGAGTATCATCAACACAGTTCGTGAACCCTTGATCTCTCTGGATCAGGACTTGAGAGTCGTTGCTGCCAGTCGTTCCTTCTATGAAGTCTTTAAGGTGAACCCCCAGGAGACTGTGGGGCAGCTTATCTATGATCTCGGAAATAAGCAGTGGGATATCCCGAAGCTGCGCGAACTCTTGGAAAACATCCTGCCGCAAAAGGCAACTTTTGATAACTATGAGGTGGAACACGATTTCGCAGACATCGGCAGACGAATCATGCTTTTAAATGCCCGGCAAATTGAAAGAGCCTCGGGGAAAGAACGCATCATTCTTCTCGCCATTGAGGATATTAGCAAGCGCAGGGAGGTAGAGAAAGGCCTGGAAAAAACCCGGAAAGAACTGGCGATTATTAAGAGGACGGCGGATGAAGCGCATGAATTTTCCGAGAGTATCATCAACACCGTGCGTGAACCCTTGATCTCTTTGGATCAGGACTTGAGGGTTGTCACCGCGAGTCGTTCCTTCTATGAAGTCTTTAAGGTGAATCCCCAAGAGACCGTGGGGAAGCTCATCTATGATCTGGGGAATAAACAGTGGGATATCCCGAAACTGCGGGATCTTTTAGAGACCATTCTGCCGCAAAAGGCAACCTTTGATAACTATGAGGTGGGACACGATTTCGCAGACATCGGCAGACGAATCATGCTTTTAAATGCCCGGCAAATTGAAAGAGCCTTGGGAAAGGAGAGGATCATTCTTCTGGCTATTGAGGACATCACTCAGCGCAAAGTGGCGGAAGAGTCCTTGATGAAGCTGACGAATGCAAAGTCTAAGTTTACATCGACGGTCTCCCACGAGCTCAGGAGCCCTCTTTCAACGATCAAAGCGGCCACGGATCTTGTCTGGGAGGGGTTAGCGGGTCCTGTGAATGAGGAGCAGAAGGATCTGCTGGGGACCGCGAGAGAGAACATCGATCGCTTAAGCCGTTTGATCAAAAATGTTCTGGCTTACAAGAAAATGGAAGCCGGGAAAACAGGGTGTGACCCGCTCGAAAATGAGATCAATGAGGCTGTGCTGGAAGTTCATAAAAGTGCGGTGCTGTTTGCGGGGAACAGAAGCGAGGATCTTGTGATGGAGCTCGGGCTGGACCTTCCGAAGATCAAATTCGATCGCGACAAGATCTTTCAGGTCCTTATGAACCTGATGAGTAATGCCATAAGATATAGTGAAAGCGGGATTGTCATTATTAAGACGCAGCTGGAAAATAACGCGATCCATGTGAGTGTCCGGGACCTGGGCGAGGGGATCAAGGCCGAGCATTTGGATGAGATCTTCGAACCGTTCTCGCAGGCAGGGAATCATCAAAAGGGCGGTACGGGCTTGGGGCTGGCGATCACGAAGGAGATCGTTCTCGCGCATCACGGAAAGATCTGGGCGGAGTCAGAACTCGGGAAAGGGAGCACGTTCCATTTTTCATTACCGGTATAAAAAAAGGAGTTTTATGAAAAAGAAAATTTTACTCGTGGTGGATGATGAAGCCAGCTTGCTTAAAACAACGCTCTTCCGATTGAACAAATCAGGCTATGAGGCGTTCGGAGCTGTGGACGGTGAGAAGGCTCTGGTCCTAGCGCGCGAGAAGATGCCCGATCTCATCCTGCTCGATGTCTTTCTGCCGGGCATGCATGGAGATGAGGTGGCCAAGATATTAAAAAAAGATCCCATTCTCAAAGTCATACCCATCGTGCTGATCTCCGCCGTTGATGAGACCCTGGAAGAAAAAGCCAGGGAGAGTGGGGCCGACGGTTACCTCCCGAAGCCGTTCGAAGCTGAAGAGCTGCTCGCGATGATTGAGAAACACCTGACAGCACCGGCAAAGTAAGCGAGCGAGTCGGAATTTTTTTTATTGAAAAAAATCAATTCTTAAAATGGAGAAATGAGATGACGAAAAAAATACTGGTGATCGAGGATGACGCAGAGGATCGAAAGAAGCTCGTGACGAGCCTGGAGGCGGAAGGCTATTCTGTCATCGAGGCCTTGAACATTGATGCGATACTGAACCAAGTGCAAGAAACAGTGCCTGATCTCGTCATTACGGACGTCGTTCTGCCGGACATCAACGGATATGATATTTGCCGCAACATCAAAACTGTTTTCCAGCCGAACCCGCCGTTCGTGCTTATGGTCACGGGAAAAGCCGCGGCGATCAAAGTCTCCTTGGCCCATAAAATGGGAGCCGACGGATTTGAAGTCAAAACTTCGGACATGGCTCACGTTGTAAAAGCGGTACACAAAATTCTGAATTCAAAAAATGCACGCCCGAACAATTTCTGGAGCAAGAGGTAGCCCGACGCTTTTACGGCTGATATCATCTCCCTTCTCCCTAGGCTCATTTTTCCCCCGTGCTTTCTAGCCATTTGCCGCTTACCCCGAATGTTCTGAACGGTTGGGGTGAAGACCCCATAGTTCCCCGGAGTGATTACGCGTATCATCATTCAAGAAAACAAAGGAGGCTAAAATGAAAAAAATAATGCTCGGCATTTGTGGCGTGGCGATGATTTTAAGTTTGTCCGCGTGCAGTGGAGCGTTTTGGGGCGGCCTGGGCGGTGGAACGGTTGCGACCGGAGCGGGCTATGAAATTAATGCAGCGGCGAAGATGGCTCAGCTCAACAAGGACTTCGCGGCTGGGAAGATGAATCAGACGGAGTATGACATCCGCAAGGACCAGATCAAGAAAATGGCGGTTTTTCAGTAAAGATCGTGGACATCTTCAAGAAGTTTCCAGAAAGGGAAAATTTATGAGCGAACGACTGAAAAAAGACAAGATCCAGGAAGCCTTGGAGCTGCTGAATGATGCGGCGCGTGAGAAGAAGGAAGAAGTCGCGGTGCTTCTTAGTGACAAGTATGAATGCTTGAAGGAGATCGTTGGAAATATGATCTCCGACGGAGAGACGATCGCGGGACAGACTCAAAAAAAGATCCTTAAGGGACTGCATCAGGAAGAAAAGAAACTGAAGGAAGTCGTAGAGGAATGGGATGAGAAAATTCACAAAGATCCCTGGTTGTTCCTGGGCGGCGCGGCCTTGGGGTCGTTAATGCTCGGCCTGATCCTCGGGCGTAAAAAATAGCCACTTGGAAAGGCCGGGGATTTCACGGGGTTTTGTGATCAAAGACCAATGAGGGACAAACAGATGAAGAAGCATCGCAAGTGGGCCGATCTGGGATGGTTTGCCGCTCTGCAGATCCTCGGGACCTGCAGGAAGAATGCTTTTGACATCGCCCAGATCTATGGGGCAACGGCTTATCTCAAAGGCGTGCGTCTGGTCCGCGAATTTTTTCTTTACCAGGTCGGGCTCCTTGCCTGCGTGATGTTTTTAGTCTCAGGAGTGATCCTTATGGAGGTTGCCGCTGTTTTTTACATTCCGGTGGCAACTCCCACAAGGATTGTTATTGGGTTTGCTCTGGGAGGGCTAAATTTTTTGACGGGGAGTATTGTTTTGGGGTATTTCGCGTCGTCGGGGCGGTGGCTGCGTGAGGCGTCAAAATATAACGCGTGGGTCAAGGCTTCGATGGGCGAGAGTGATCTTTGAATAAGAAAAGGGAGAGGAAAACCATGAAAACAATTCTAGGGATCCTGATTTTAATCTGCGTCCTGGGCCTGACGGCCGGTTGTCACAGCGGAATCATTCGCGGAGCTGGCTCCGATGTTTCGAGGATGGGAAACAGCATGCAAAAGTAGAACGCCCGGCTTTCAACAAAAAGGAGTCTCATCATGAAATCGAAGCATTTGATACGAATTGCAGCTCTTGGTTTTCTCGCTCTGACGCTTGTGTCGCCTCTTTCCTACGCCAAGTCGGGCAGGGAAATTGACGCCAGCGTGGACACGGCCCTTGTCCTTTTTAAGGACGAAGTTTTTGGAGCCAAGGAAATGCTCGGGAAGGCCAAAGGGGTGCTTGTTTTGGCGCCCGTTTATCGAGGCGGCATTGGCCTCGGGGCCGAGTATGGTACCGGCGCGTTGCGCATCAAAGGGAAGACGGCGGACTATTACAACACGATCAGCGGTTCCATCGGCTTCCAGCTCGGTGGCCAGGCGAAAAGCATGTACCTGCTTTTTATGTCGGACAAAGCCCTTTCGGATTTCCGCGCAGGGGATGGTTGGAAAGCGGGCGTTGACGGGTCGGTCGCACTTATCGTCGTCGGTGCCGACGGGTCGGTCGATACCACCAAGACCAATCAGCCCATCATTGCGTTTGTGCTAGGCCAGAAGGGTCTCATGTACAACCTCACGATTGAAGGTTCTAAGTTCAACAAGATCATGCCGGGTTAATGAACCCTTCATGAACTTTTAAGTCATCCGACTTAAGGAGTGAGTTTTATGGATACTGAACAGATAAAGACTCTCCGCCGTGTTAGCCCGCAGAGACTATCCCTCACCGATGGAGAAAAAACAACGGGGCTCGTGGCAGCGTGGTGGTGGTTGCCGGCATTTCTGGCCCGGATGCTTATGGGGCTTGTGTTTATCCAGACAGGATGGAATCAATTGTATGTGCTGAATCCTGCGAAAGATGCCTTGGGTTTTCTGTGGGTCGCGATTTTCATTAAACATCGCTGGGATGCCGTTTTCCCCGCCCTTGAACTTATCTTCGGGGCGCTCATGCTGCTTGGACTTTTCACGCGCTTTACGGCGCTTTTGTTGCTCGGTCTCCTTGCCATCTCGATTTTGGACGCCAATCTTAGAGAGCTTACGGGATTAAATCTATCCGGCCTCCAGAATTTCGCCATGATCGCCCTTCTTGTTGGTCTTTGTGCGTCAGGAGGGGGTTCTGCCTCTCTCGACCGATTTGCTTTCAAGTGTAAGGCGCCGGAGACCTATTGATTTGAGAAACTAGTCTCATTTGGGGTGAACACCCCATAGAGGTTGGGTAGCGTTAGGTCTAACATAAGTCATGACATACAAAAAATCTTTCGGAGTCAATATGGGGCCGTGCAGAGTTGAGACAGAAGGAACCTTTCGTCGCGCGCTGAGACTCCAAGCTCTGAAACAAGAGAACTTGCATCTGGAACAACATCTGGCAGCAATGGTCCTAAGTAACCGGGCGTTACAGTCCATCCGGTCAAAAAAGCATGGCTTCATTTTTTAAAAAAGTTTCGCACCAGACGAAAAACCATAGGAGAAGTGAAATGAAAAAAATAATGTTAACGCTCTTAATATTCGCGCTGATCTTTGCCAGCGTGCCGTCGCAGGCTTTCGCAGTGAATACAGCCACGCACGGAAAAATCACGGGGAAGACCGTATGCTTCGGTCTTTCTTCTCTGATCATCTGGCCGGGAATCGGGCAGTATCTCAACGGTAATGAAACCAAGAAGAATTGGACTCACGCTGCTATTGGACTCTTTCCGCCTTTTCGCCTTTGGTCCGGGTGGGATGCTTTGATCGCCCGGCAGGGTGGGCGTTGGGACGGCAAGATCTAAACTTACTCTCGTCGGAGTTCCGACACTCGAGTTCCTCCCTTGGGATGAGGTGTTAGGCAATATCAGGGAACTCCGGCGGGAAGTATTAGATGTTAAAACAGGAAAGGATGTGAGATGTGAGAAAAACAAACGGAATTATGCAGCGCTGGTCTTTGATGGCGATGGTATGCCTTCTCAGTTTGGCCGCGGTATCGATGGCGGGTTGTGCGGGAAGTACTAAGACCTCTACGGTGATAACCCAGACCACGAATGGAGCGTCGGGCGGAGGAAGTACGACTTCTGTGACGACACAGAAAGAGACCAGTGCGCACCCTCGCGGTGTGATCGGTGGCCTTTTCTACGTGATCGGTCAAGTCCTGATCTGGCCGTTCAAAGCCATCGGAAGTCTTTTTTAATCATTTGAAGGTCGCATAAACCGGATCGTGTTTCGGGAGAAAAGCGATCCGGTTCATCCGGATTAAAACAATTAGCGTAAGGGCATTTCCCATTGATATTCCTTTCTGAGAAAGAGACACTTATTAAGCATAGCCCGGCTCAACACATCGCGTTGGTCTTCATGGTTTCTGTCTGGATGCTCTTCGGGGTTCCTGCGATATTTGCCGCGACGGATCTGGATAAGAACCAATCCGCAGGCGCGCAGCAGGCTTATTTTCAACAGGAGCAGGAGTTCCGCGCGAGGGTCCTGAAAACCAGGCTCGAAGAACGCGCGAAGGCGGAGATTGAGACCCCTGACATAGCCGAGGGCTTGAAAGAAGGGAAAGCCTTCCTGCTGACAGATGTCCTGCTGACAGGGAACGATAGTATCCCTTCCGAAGCATTCGCGCCCATCCTTCAGAAATACAAGGGCCGGGAAGTTTATATGAGTGATCTCCGTTCCCTCGCAACGGAGATCAAACGCTATTATCGCGATGCGGGCTATATCTCCGCGTACGTTTATCTTCCGCCCCAGACGATCTCCGACGGCAAAGTTGAGATCGTGGTTATCGAAGGGAAGCTCGGGACGATCGAGGTGACCGGCAATAAATGGTTTTCTGATAAGGTGATCAAAAGATTTCTCAGCTTCAGAGAGGGGGAGATTCTCTCTTATGACGATCTTCGTAGAGGGCTTCTCTTTATCAATCAGCACCGCGATATCCAGGTCAAGGCGATCCTGAAGCCGGGAAAAGAGTCGGGGACGACGGATCTTGAGATCGCGACAAAAGACAAGTTTCCGGTCCATCCCGGAGTGGACGTCAATAATCTTGGCACACCGAATACCGGTAAAACACGCGTCGGGTTCTCTCTCTCGGACACGAATCTTCTTGGACAAATGGATCAGCTTTCTTCCCGTTTTCAGCTCGGGAAAAGCGTCTGGGCGGTCGGGGCCGATTATAATATTCCTGTTCATTCTTCGGGGACGCTTTTGGGAATGGCTTACAGTCGCTCTTCCGTGGAGCTTGGCGGGGATTTCGAATCATTGGCGATCAATGGTGCAGCTTCGACTTACAGCGTTTATGCCCTTCAGCCGGTTATCCGTAAGTCTTGGATTGAAACAACGCTGAATCTTGGATTTGACTGGAAAAGCGCGAAGAATCAGATGCTGGGCTCGAAATCCGGCGTCGATGAGCTCCGTATCCTGAACGTAGGTGTGAATCCGGAGTTTACGGACCGTTGGGGAAAAACTTATTTCCCGAACTCTTTTCATGAGGGCTTTAGCGGATTCCTCGGCGCTTCCCATAAGAACGACCCGGGTGCCACGCGTCCGGGTTCGGGCGGCCAATTCTTCATCTACCGGTCTTCCCTGATGCGCTATCAGCGGCTTCCGTGGGGCATGATGTACACTTTTCGCGGCCAACTGCAGCTGACCAATAATGCCCTCGCACCCTCGGAACAGCTGAATCTGGGCGGCGCCTTGGCCGTCCGGGGTTATCCGGAGGGAGAATATCTCGCGGATTACGGCGCCTTTATGACGAACGAAGTCTATATCCCGACTTATTTCTTCCCCAAGAATTGGAAATTGCCGCGCTCGAATGAACCTCTGCGCCAGCAGATCCAGGCCGTTCCATTTTTTGACGTCGGCGGCGGCGCTCTTCGCAAGCCCATGACAGGTGAAAAGGAAAGCCGCACTCTGGCTGGTACGGGGATAGGGATACGAATCCGTCTGTTTGACAAAGTCTATGGAAGGATCCAGTGGGCGACTCCCACAGGTTCTAAAGCGAGCAACGGTTCGGAGACGGCTTTCTATTATGGCGTTTCCGCTGAGATCATGTAGTGGGCAAACAGGAGTGTTCTGCGAACGTCCCAAAAATCAAAACGTTCCTGAACGAGGAGAAAATAATATGAATAAGAAGATCAAAAGCTCTTTAGCAGCTCTCACGATAGCCCTTCATGTGCTTACATTTTCCGGGCCTTTGCATGCACAGGACATTTATGTCCAAGCCGGAACCGTTCTGGAAGGTGACGTCCATAACCTTGCCGGAAGTGAGTTGAACTATCATTCGGATGGGCCGGCCGGATTACGAGGCACCAATTTTTTTAACGCAGGGGATATTAAATTCTTTGGTCCTGACTGGTTCACGGCGTTTCAAAACACCATCAATTCTGGGCATATCACTGCAACCGGTAATCTTCTTATGACCACTTTGGGTGTGGATGCAGCTCAGTTTTTTGCGGGCATAGCCAGCTTGAATCAGAATCCAGAAGGCCCAGGCCGGTTCGTGAATACCGGTTCCATTACAGCCCAGGGGCAATGGCTTGCGGTCGCGGCAGGCACCTTCAAGAATTTAGGGACCCTTTCCGCGGGTGGCGGTGTGGTCGGGATCTCCGCGGGTTCCAAGAACGTGACATTTCCCTTGAGCGCGGACGGTGCGATCTCGATGGAAGTTCGGGACACGATTACGGCCGATGTGTATGACAAGGACGGAAAAAAGGTCAGCGATGTTTGGCAGAATGGCGGGTTGATTCAGGGAAGCGTGGTGATCGTCAAGGCCCGCGGCGCCGAGAAGGCGTTCGACAATATCATTAATCACACCGGGATCATCGAAGCTCAAACGATCGGAGAAAAGGACGGGAAGATCGTCCTGGACGGCGGCAATCAGGGCGTGGTGCGGGTTGACGGAAAACTCGACGCCTCGGGGTATGCCGCAGGCGGAAAAGGCGGGACCGTGGAAGTGACCGGTGAAAAGATCCGGTTGGACTCCAAGGCCCGCATCGATGTCTCGGGGGATGCCGGGGGCGGCGAGGTTTATGTCGGCATTTCAGAGCATGACTTCTCCGGTCCGTCCTCTTCCGGGGGACCCAGCCTCACGGTGATGCCCGGAGATCCGGCTTCTTTGCCGGCGGTTTCGGGCGACCTACCCATTCTGCCTCTGCTGGAAAGGATCCAGAGCGGCGTTCCGATGCCTTCTCTGGCCAAGGCTGTTTATATGGATCCCGGCGCCGAGATCCATGCCGATGCCATCACGCGGGGGAATGGCGGAAGAACTGTTTTGTGGGCCGGTGAACTGACCCATGCTTTGGGAACTATCACGGCCCGTGGCGGCGCCTTGAGTGGGAATGGGGGTTTTATCGAAACTTCGGCCGGCCAGCTCGACGTGGAGGGGATCGAGATCGATGCAAGCGCTCTTAATGGAACTGCAGGCAAATGGCTGCTGGATCCTTACAACGTGACGATCGGGTTGGTGGGTGCTGGAACTCTTTTCGGAGGCGTTTTTACTCCGGTAACGGATAACTCCAAGATAAGCGCTTCGACCATCAAAAGCGCCTTGGAGGGGGGAACCAGCGTCGAGATCAATACCGGAACATCGGGGACTCAAGAGGGCGATCTTACCGTAAACGCGGCTATTTCCACGACAGGGGTGGGGCCGGGCGTCACGCTGACCTTGAAGTCAGCCCGTGATACATTAGTCCATCAGGATATAAACGACTCCGGGAGCTTGAGCCTCAAGATGAGCGCGGGGCGGGATATTCTTATGGATGACGGGACGGTTGCGAAGACCGAGACCGGTAAGATTGATTTTACTGCCGGACGTGATATTTCTTTAAGCTCCGTGCAGACGGGAAGTAACGCCTCGGATGCAGTACGCCTGACCGCAGAAACAGGGGAAATACGCAATAGCGGCCACACGAATCCGAACATTCTTACGGGCCCGGACGGTATCGCAACGCTGACGGCGGCGACCGGTATCGGGTCCAATCAGACGGTAACCTATCAGCTCGAAAACTCCACGGATCTTGTCCATTGGACGACGATAGCCTCGCAAAGCACGAATAAGGGAACAGATTCCTTTGTGACCCCGAACGTTGGACATGGATTTTTTCGGGTCTTACCGATCGGAAAACCTGGTGTTCAGATCAGCGCTACGGCGGGCGTCACAATATTGCCCGGAAATAAAATCCAGGTGAGTTGGAACAGGACGAATGGGGTGGTTACGGATCGGCTTGAGACGCAGGTAGGACAGCTTTCCGCGATCACCGCCGCCGGAGATGTCCAGCTGCATAATACCGGGGATCTCAAGATCACCAGCGCGAATGGCGTGGCGGGTGTCACGATCGATGACCGTGCGACGGGTCCCAAGGATCCGGGTTCTGAGATCTTTGTGACCGCTTCCGGAAAAATGTCTATCGACAGTCCGATCACCAACTACGACGGCGGCAATGTGAACGTTTATACGGTCGGCGGCGCAGCTGCGGATTCCATGGATATCAATGCGAATGTCAGCTCCCAGGGAGGAAATGGGAATGTGCGCCTGGTGTCGGGCGGGGATATGAACATGGCTTCCGGAACGACAGTGAGCGCCGCGGGCAGCGGCTCGGTCACGCTGGGGGCCGGGTATGACACGACCGGGAAATTGCCGGGTGATTCCAATGCTACCTTGCTGAATGCGCCGACGAATAAGACCGCGAATATGAACATGTCTCCGGATTCCAACGTGACCACGGAAAACGGGGATATCCTGGCGGATGTAACGCATGATTTGAACCTTGGGCACTTTTTTGCGCCAAACGGTCATAATACGCTGAACGTGGGCGGTTCGATTTTTTCTCCGGGCGGGCCGGAGATCCGTGTGACCGGGAATGACCTGATTAAATTGACCGCAGGCGGCGTGATCGGCACGGCCTCGAATCCGATTGAGACACACTTGAATCACCCCGGCAATTTATTACTGCAGGCGGGCGGCCAACAGGGGCCTCTGTCCGTGAATGTTCAGGGGAATTTCACGAGAGACAGCGTCAATCTTTTGAGTAATCCTCCAGGGCTTGCGGCATTCAATGGATTGGTGATCGGAGGAGAACCCGTGCAGGCGTATGAAGCCGGGAATTCAAATCTCTTTGACAACCCCAATCCCGTGAATTTGCCGGCCTATGGGCAATTCGATCGCCGTCACTCGGCTGATTTCCCGCCGTTCTTCGATCAGAATCGGTTTGCGTTCGCTCCAGCCACGAGTATCAACACTTCTGGGATCGATGTGCTTCCGATCGAAGGCCTTGGGATATTGCCGACTGTGATTCCGCTCCCTGGTCCGGCGGTTCCGCCGACGCCTACACCGGAGGCCGAGCGTCCGCCTCTTACAGTGCCGCTTCCGGGTCCCGCGCAGGCTCCGGAGGTTCAACCTGCTCCGGAACGTTCAGGACCGATCTTTGTGGCCCCCGGACGTGGGGGGGATGCCGCGGCGCTTTCAGTCCAACCCAAGCAATCGGTTATAGTCGGGGATGAGCAAAAGGAAAAGAAAGCGTCGGGAAGTCCGGCTCTGGAAGCAATGCCGCCTTTAGTAGTGCCGATCCCGCCTTCCGCGGTGCCTCCTTCCGCGCGAGAGCCTGAAGTCGAGAACAAAAACCCTCCGTTCTACGTGAGTCCGCTTTCCGCGGCGGTTGGGGAAGCGCGTGATCAGATGGCGCCAATAAATACCTCATTGGGTAAGGAAAAAATCGCGGATCAGGGAAAGATTGCTACCCCGGCTGTAATGCAAATTGATGTGAAAAGAAGTTCTTAAAATCTAAAAAAGGAGCTCGTATGAACAAACTTGAGATCAAAGGCGACTGGAATATCATTAAGGGCAAGCTGAAGCAGAAGTGGGCGAAGCTCACGGATGCGGATGTGCAATACGACGAAGGGAAGCAGGAAGAACTGTTGGGCCGCATCCAGAAGGCGACCGGCGAAACCCGGGAAGCGATCGAAAAAGCCGTGAAGGAAGCTTGCGGGGCTAGTTCTTCGTGTTGTTGTAAATAAGGGGAGTCATTCCAGACGAGAGAGCCCTTTGACGATTATGTCGAAGGGCTTTCTCATTTTTTGTCATGCTCATGGTCTGTAATTCTCCTTGAACTTCGCTCTTTTTTGGAGTTAGCATAGGGGTCGGAGTTCTCAGCGCTTGACCAAGCCGGGAAGGAGGTTCTCATGCTTGGTGGATCCTCCAAACGACGTCGGTTGAGAATAATTATTCCCGCATACCCTGCCTTTAACATCTATTCCTCCGCTGCGAGAAAAACCACAGCGTTGGGGCCTGTGTGCGTCGCCAGCGCCGTGAGTGAAATGGGGGGATGGGATGCCGAAGTCATTGACGAAAATAATCTCCGCCGGTACGGCCCGAGAAGCAAGAGTGGCGGCGCGGACCACGCGTTCCTGCAGCAGTTAAGGCCCGCCGACATCGCTGGATTTTACGGCGGACTGACCAGCACTATCCCCCGCCTTTATGAAATCGCCCGTTTTTACAAGGAACAAGGGGTGATTACGCTAGCCGGAGGGCATCACTTTACTCCGGAAACCATCGGAGAGGCGTTGTCTTCGGGGATCGACTATGTGGTGATCGGCGAGGGGGAAGAGACGGTCAAAAAGTTGATACGCGTCCTTGAGCAGGAAAAAGAGCCAGGTGGGGTCCGGGGAATCGCCTATCTGGATCACGGGCAGATCACTTATACTCCGCCCAGGGCGCCCCTCGAGGATTTTGACCCTCTGCCTCTGCCTAATTTTTCTCTGGTGCGTTACGCCAAGATCAAGATCTATCCCATTGAAAGAATACGCGGGTGCGGGATGAACTGCGAATTCTGCGCCGTCAGCGGCAGGCCGCGATGCGCGTCGGCCGAACGTCTGCTTGAAAATGTCCGGCGGCTTGTGGAAACGCAGGGAGCCAAGGAGTTTTTTGTTGTGGACAATCTTTTCGGCCAGCAGCGGGAGGATACCTTGAAGTTTTGCCGGTTGCTTGTGGACTATCAAAAAAACATTGGCAAGCAGCTATGGTTCATGGTCCAGATCCGGCTTGATAAGGCGAAGGACCCGGAACTCCTTTCCGCGATGTATGAGGCGGGTATTCGAGTGGTCGCGATCGGTTATGAGACCCCTATTGAAGAAGAGCTACTCGCCATGAATAAACATATCAATCCCCGGGAAATGCTGTCCTTGACCGACACCTTCCATAAGTTCGGATTTTTGATCCACGGGATGTTCATCTTTGGTTATCCTTCGCGGGACGCGGAAAAATTTCATATGGCGGCCGCGGAAAGGGCAGTGAGGTTTAAGGCTTTCATCAAAAAAGCGAAGCTGGATACCGTCCAGGTCCTGCTGCCAGTCCCGTTACCGGGGACGCAGTTGAGGGCGCGGCTCCGGGAGCAGAACAGGATCTATCCCACCGGGGATGTGGGCTGGGAATATTATGACGGCAATTTCCCGCTTTTTGAGCCCGACGAACCTATGAGAGTCGAAGAAATGCAGGCGGCGATTACAAAGATCATGGGCATGATCTATCAATTCAAGAACGTGGCCCTGGCGGTCTGTGATATCGCCTACTTCCCGTCCCTGCTTTTTTTCCTTTATAACCTGAAGCTGGGATGGCGGGGCTGGTATCATTCCTGGAGAAACCATTGGATGCGTTTTGGCGGTTGGATCACGGTGAGGAAGTGGTCCCAACAGTTCAAGAAAGGCAACTTTGCTGAGAAGGTCAAAAGAGCAAGAGAGCACATTGACAGGGGTCGTCCCGGTTTCATTTAGATTTCCTTGTCCCCGGGGAAGTCCCCGTCATTCGGAAGCGCTTAGCGAATAGCGCGGCCGGTCTCTTGTTAAAGCCGGGCGTTTTTTTTCCGATGATTATGTGGAGCTGTAAGCCTTTTTTTATTTCAATCCAAAAGAGTCGTTGCTGAAAGGAAGAATAAGTGATGAAGAAAATTCTCAGTTTGTTTTTATCTTCATTTTTTATGGCGGGGGTTGTTTCTGCTCAAGATTTCGTGGGCCAAGAGTCCCATATGCCATCGCAGTCTGCCATTGATGTTTGTGTGGGGAAATCCGAAGGGACTTCCTGCGAAGTTTCCACTCCCGAGGGAACCAAATCCGGGGATTGTGCTTATACATCGGACCGGCAGTATTTTGCCTGCAGGCCTGAACGAGGCTCCTCGGATCGTCGCAGTCCTGCCGAAGAGGGAGAAAAAGAGAGACCGGACAATCCGCAAGAGCAGCGAGGGAGTGATGGCGGACAATCTCAAGGCCCGGGCCAAGGATCAAAGTCAGGAGGGAATTCTAATCAATATACTCTTGAACAGGCCATGAGTGACAACGCGCAGCTTTCGACCATTGCGTTCAGCGGCCTGGCTTTTATCACCGGGAACGCTGGTGGCGATACTTTCTTTCCTCCCGGCAAGGTAGCGGATTTTTTTGGATTCCAGTATATGCGGGATGTGGATACGGCGGGGTATGGGCACAACACGACTTTTTTGACCAAGGTTGCCAGCAATGTTCTTTACCTGTTGAATGACACGCAAAAAGCCAAGCTGGTGGCTTTGGCAAAAGAACAGGCGCCGATCTATACCCGGTTTGCCTATAACCGCCTTCTGTTATCAAATGCTTTTCGCCGCAGTTTGGAAGGAAATATCCCCTCCGGATCAAGGGGTCTTGATATTCAGGCGGTCTCAAAATATGCGGCAGGCCTTTACAAGAATGACGCGGATCTAAGCTACAACCGCGCCGTCGTGATCGGGGAGATCATCCACTCTTTTACTTCCGAGCAAAAGGCCTATCTGGAAAAAATGCAGTTCAATAACTATGCCTCGTGGCCGGAAGTGGCGGAGGATGAAATGCTCAAGCGGAGCATGACCAATCCTGAGTTTGTCGCGGTGATGACGTATGCCAGCGAACTGTTCTCCTGGTATAAAGGTGGCCTTGATGCGGATGTGTATTTCTGCCCGGAACGTCACGGCACCTACTTCGGCGGTTTCTTTATGAAGGATTATCCGGCGATGCATAATCCGAATTACTTCATCAGCACGGCTATTACCGGGGATAGCGGGAAAGATTTCCTTAACATTCTGGACCAAAACCAGAGGGCTCTTATCACGGGGATTATTGGCGAACAGCGGTCGGCTCTTGAGGAAATAAAGCAGATCAGAACGGACGTTTCGACCGAGTTGCGTAAGGCGATCACCGGAGGAACGATCGATAAGGAAAAAGTTTATTCTCTCATTGAACGCTATGGGGAACTAGATGGACAGGTGTCCGCGCTCTATGCCTCCCGGTTTTCAGAGGTCAACAAAACTCTCACGGCGGATCAACGAGCGGCCCTGGTGAAGCTCAGGAATCTTGATGTCGTGCCTCAAGGGGCCTATCGGTTTTCGACCCCGGTGGCTATGCCCGAGATACCTAATACGGACTTCATGTTCGGCATAGGTAGTGTTCCGCAAGAGGCGGGCCAACTTGTGCCTCCTGCCGATTTCGCAAAGGCAAGTGAAGACCGTAAGTCAGGAGGAAGGATCAGGCCGCCCAAGCGGAGCTAGGGGCAATACCTTCATCAAATAAAGGACTACAACTTCTTCAGAAGTCGTGGCGAGTTGCGTCCGCCACCATGCACTGGGCGAATCCGTCCTGTTGCGGAGAAGGTAACGGTAGCGCCTTTATTTGGGTTGGTAGAGATTCGATCTCTACCAACCGGTTTGTACAGGGAACATGATGCCCTGGGGCGGTGTTACAACGTTGTATCCCATGGGGCCTTGAACATAGTAAGTATTGTTGGCCACATAATAAGTGGTACCCCCGTAGAAGATTTGATAATACCCGGAAGGCAATGCACTCACCATCACACCCGTCGGGGCGGTGACCATTTGATACCCGTAAGGCGTGGACTGGTAAAAAATGCCGTTCAGGTAATAGAGGAGCATGTTCGCGATTTTCATGGTTCTATAACCTGCCGGCAAGCGGCGTTCATAATGGGCCGGTCTTTGAAAACGGACTTCCTGGTGACCCTGCTCCCTCCGAAATCCCGATCTTGATTCTTCCCGGGAGGCCTGACCCACATGGGACCGTTGCGTCTCTTTCGGTGCCCGGTTTTCCCGAGAGCCTTGTTCAAAGGCCGCCGCTGTTTGGATAGATCCGGAAATGCTCAAAACGATCGCTAATCCTATACAACTCAGTGTCTTTTTCATGGAAGTGGTCCTTTCCGTGTTGAGAAGTTTTTATTTCGCATCTTCACCCTCTGAGACAGCGCGTCCCGGCTGGAAGTTTCAATAGTCCCGCAGCATTGCGCGCTCTCCCTCGAGAGGAGGGGGAAAGATGAAAGAAATATAATCCAGGATTCATCTTTCCTTCATGTTGAGAGGACTATGCTTATCCCATAGAAGTGAAAGAGGCTTTTATTTCGGGGCAACGGGAACTTTTTACGCCGTGGCATTGTCTGAGTTATCAAGAAGCGAGATGTTCGGCATATCTCGTGGCATGGTTCCCGGATAATGACGGAAAATGCAATGAACCCATAAGCTAAGAAGGAGATACAAAAATGTTTAAGAAAATCTTGGCAGGGATGTTAATTTTGGCATGTTTTTTACAACCCTCGTTAGCCCTTGCGGACGGGCATGGGGGACATGATGGACATGGAGGGGGCGGATGGCACGGAGGTCCGGGATGGCATGGATCGACGGCTTTAGGGATCGTTGCATTGTCGATCGCGGGGGCCGAGTTCCTTTATAGCGCGGGAATGTTTTACAGGTCGACGCCTAACGGCTATCTGGTCGTTCCGGCGCCGATGGGAGCCGTTGTTCCGGCCCTGCCGCCCGGCTATACGGTGGTCTATATGGGTAATATGCCGTATTACTATTACGGGAATGCTTATTATGCGGCGGCCCCGAACGGCTACGTGGTCACAGCGCCGCCGGCTATTGCTGCGCCGATCGCAGCAGCCCCGAGCGCTCCGCCGGTTCAACAAGCCCCTGTGCCGGCTCCTATTGCCCAGCAACCTGCCGCACCCGCAGCCAGTGAACCTAGTAGCGCCGTAGAAACTTATATTCCCAACGGCAATGGAAGTTTTACGGTCGTTACTCTTCAGAGAACCGACAAGGGCTTTATGGGTCCTCAAGGAGAATTTTACACGGATCATCCTACAGAAGAACAATTGAGGGCGAGGTATTGCAAGAAATAGAGAATAGGGGATTTCGACATAAAATGGCGGCGACCTCAACGAAGTAGCCCTTTAGGGTTAGGGTTGCCGCCATTTTTATTTGTGAGTGTTTTCCGCGGCAAGCCTGATCTCTCGCAGTTTGATCGCCCGCAAAGAGAACAGAGGGTTTTTAAAAGGCGTCTTGATATTTTGTTAAGATGTTTACAAAGCATCCACTCAGCGTTACAATCCCACCATGAAAAATCAAATGACCTCCTCAGCTTCGTCCAGTTCCAAGGATCTCCGGACAGATTATTATTGGACCCAGGTCCGGGAGTTCGGGAGAAAGTATAAAAACTTTGATTGGCCATCCGTCCGGGTCCTGCTTCGTTTTATAGACACCTATGATGGGTTGATGGTCCGTTTTTCAAAATTGATGTCTGCCTACAAGTTGTCTCCCGCAGTGTTTAATGTGCTGATGATACTCAGTCGCGGGTCAGGGGAAAAATTCAAGCAGCACGATATCAGCAAGCTTCTGCTTGTCAGCCGCGCCAATGTGACGGGGCTTGTGAACGCCCTGGTCCGCAAGGGCTTGGCCAAAAGAGAATCGGACCCGACGGACCGGAGGGCCTGGCTTGTCAAGATCACCCCCAAAGGGAAAGTCTTGCTTGAGGCCTATCTCCCATATCATTACGCGGAGGTCGGCCGGATTTTTTCCGGATTCAAGCTTGCTGAAAAAAAATCGATGGATCAGCTTCTCCTTAAATTTAAAGACGGTATTCTTTGATGAAGCTACTCTTCCGAAACGTACGCAAATCTCGGCGTTTCTCACCTCGGGGTCTTAAGACCCTCACGCTCGTGCTTTTGATGCTGGGGATGATCCCCGCGCTTTATGCCGAGGCTTCGTGGAGTGGTTTTTTCGAAAAGATTTTTCCTGCGGGAAAAGAAAAGCCCAGGGCGGAGGCCCGCGCGGAGTCGCTGAGCCTTCAGGATGTGATCAACTTCGCGCTGCGGAATAATCTGCTGACCAAACTCGCCTTGGAAGAGATCGAAGCCGCCAAAGGCCAAAAACTGCAGGCCGCTTCGGAGCTTCTCCCCCATGTGGAGGCGGGGATTTCACAAGCCCGCGTCGGGCGCATGAATCTTGAGGCGATGGGCTTTAAGACGAATCAGCCTTTGATTGGGCCGTTTAATACCTTTGACGCGCGCTTCCGACTCACCCAGACGATCTTTGATCTGAGCGCGATCTCCCGTTTTCAGGCGGGTAGCACCGAGGTCAAGGTCAAACAATATGAAGAAGAATTTGCGAAACAAAAAGTGATCCTCGAGGCGTCGCTGGCCTATCTTGGGGCTCTCCAGAGCCAGGGGAGATACAAGGCGGCCGAAGCGGATGCCAAACTCGCCAAGCGTCTTCTGGACCAGGCGAATCATCAGCATGAGGCCCAGATCGCGACCGGGGTGGATGTCGCCCGGGCGACCACCCGAGACGCGGAAGAAACCTACCTGTTGCAACAAGCCAGCATGGGAGTTAGCGAAGCCTACCTTCAGGTTCAGAGGGTGGCCGGACTTCCCTATGGAGAGGACCTGGGCTTAAGCGATGCGCTTTCCTATCTTGGAGAACCCGAGATGTCCAAGGATGAAGCGCTTGATCTTGCCGAGACCCACCGACTTGAGATACGAATCTTAAGCGACGGGATCCGGGCCGAGAATTATCTTCTCCGGGCGGCCAAAAGCGAGATGCTCCCCAAGGTTGGGCTGAGTGGGGATTATGGACTGAGCGGGAATACGCCCCGGCAGAATGACCGCGCGACGGGACAGATCGTGGCCGGCGCCACGATGCCGCTTTTTGAAGGGGGCAAGATCTGGGGCGCGATCAAGGAAGCCTCGAGCCGGAAGCGGCAGCTCGAACAAAAGCTAGCGGACTTCAAAAGACAGATCGAAGAGGATGTTCACCTGGCATTACTGAAGATCAAAACCGAAAGGCAGCAGGTCCACACCTCACGTTCGATTTTGGAGTTGGCTGAGAAGGAGTTGAAAATGGCCCAGGACCGGTTTGGCGCGGGTCTGGGGGACAATGTGGAAGTGATCGCCGCGCAAACCACGCTTGCCCGGGCTCGCGACACGTATGTTTCGGCGTTGACGTCGTACCATGTCGCACGTCTTAACTTATCCTTTGCATTGGGGCAAACCGGGTCTTTTTATCTGAAAAAAGCAGATCAAGAAAAGGAGTAAACCGCTGTGCTAAATCTCTTGCGAAAAATAAAAGGCATGAACCGTACCGAATTCAAAAAACAGCTTTACGCCGAAGATCCGAAGTTCCGGGTCACGGTGGCGTGTGCGGGCGGATGCCTGCTTATTCTGGTGCTTGGGTTCATCCATCAAAGTCTGTGCTATGTGTCGACGGATGATGCATTTATAGAAGGCCACGTGGTTCCGATCAGCGCCAAGGTTTCGGCGCATGTGACGAAGGTTCCCGTGGAGGATAACCAGGAAGTGAAGGCCGGAGATCTCTTGATCGAACTGGATTCCAATGATTTCAGGGTCAAGGATCAAATGGCTAAAGCGGAGTTGCAGGCGGCCGAAGCGGAAGCGGAAAAGGCGCATACAGATGCCGAACGCTACAAGAAACTGAATTCCCAGGACGAAGTCTCCAAGCAACAACTGGATATGGCCGTGCTGCGGACTCAAATTGCCGATGCGAAGGTCGCCTCGGCCAAGGCGCACGTGGAGCAAACGCGCCTCGACCTCTCGTATACCAGGATCGCTGCCCCGATCGATGGCCATGTGACCAAAAAGAGCGTCGAAATCGGCCAGCTGGTGCCTGTGGGGCAACCGCTCCTGGCGATCGTCTCGAAAGAAAAATGGGTGATCGCGAATTTTAAAGAGACGCAGTTGACCTTGATGCATCCCGGACAGAAAGTTAGGATCAAGGTGGACACTTACTCCCACAAGACCTTCAAGGGACACGTGGACAGTCTCCAGCGGGGGACGGGCGCCCGCTTCAGTCTGTTCCCTCCGGAGAACGCGACCGGGAATTATGTAAAGGTCGTCCAACGCGTGCCGGTCAAGATCGTCTTTGAAGAAGCCCCGGACAAAAAATATCCTCTGGCGCTTGGCATGTCCGCCGTCCCGGAAGTGAAAGTCCGCTAGCGGTGGACAAAGTTCCCGAAGAAAAGAACCCCGCGAAAAATCCAGCCCTCCCGGCCCCGGAAGAGTGGCATCCCCGCCACAATCCCTGGATCATCGCTTTTTCGGTGATGCTCGCGACTTTCATGGAAGTCCTGGATACCTCGGTGGCGAATGTGTCCCTGCCTCACATTGCCGGGAATCTTTCGGCGAGCAATCATGAAGCCACCTGGGTGCTCACGAGCTACCTTGTCGCGAATGCCATTATTTTGCCGACGGCCGCGTGGTTCAGCGGGTTCTTCGGGCGCAAAAGATTCCTGATTCTTTGCATCATGCTCTTTACCGCGGCCTCGGCGCTCTGCGGGTTGGCGCACAATTTGGGATTTCTTATCGTCGCGCGGATCATTCAAGGCCTTGGCGGTGGCGCGCTGCAACCCATCGCGCAGGCCATTCTCCTGGAGAGTTTCCCGAAAGAAAAGCGCGGCCAGGCTATGGCGGTCTACGCCCTCGGGGTGGTCGTCGCGCCGATCATCGGCCCTACGGTCGGGGGATGGATCACGGACAATTATTCCTGGCGCTGGATCTTTCTGATCAATCTTCCGATTGGGATCTTGGCCGTGTTCATGGCGAACGCGTTTGTGGAAGATCCCCCATACATTAAGAAGAACCGAGCTCTCTCCATCGATTATTTGGGGTTTGCCCTGATGGCGCTCGGGTTGGGACTTTTCCAAGTCATCATGGATAAGGGGCAGGAGGTGGATTGGTTTGCGGCGAAATGGATCTGCTGGTCCAGCGTCATTGTCGTGGTTTCACTCGTCACGTTCGTTTTCCGGGAGTTAAGGACCGAGCACCCTGTCGTGGATCTTCGCATTCTCAAAGACCGGAATTTTTTTACAGGCGTCTGCATTGTGACTGTGATCGGCGCCGTCCTTTACAGCACCACAGCACTTCTCCCGATGTTTTTGCAGGGTTTGATGGGGTATTCGGCGTATTTGAGCGGGTTGGCGCTGAGTCCCCGCGGGATCGGCGCATTTTTTACGGCGCTCGTGGTGGGTCGCATGATCGGGAAAGTGGATGGGAGGATTTTTGTGGCCATGGGTCTTGGGTTCTTGGGGATCAATTGCCTGGCTTTGGGAGGTATCAATTTGCAGATCGGTATGTCGAACGTTATCTGGCCGATCATCGGGACGGGGGTTGGTATCAGCGCCATTTTCGTTCCTCTGAGCATCCTTGCCGTCGGGACTTTGCACAAAGAGGAAATGGGCAACGCCACCGGACTTTTTAATCTGATGCGCAATATCGGGGGAAGCGTGGGGATCGCGCTGACGACCACGATGCTTGCGCGAATGAGCCAGGTCCACCAGTCGATCCTGGTCGGCCATTTGACGCCGTATGATCCCGCTTATCAGATCATGTTCCAGAAGGTGCAGGGCCTTCTCGCTCATGCCGGAGGCGGGATCACGAACCCGCTGGCTTATGGCGTGATCTATCAGGATCTTGTCCGCCAGGCGACACTTATGGCGTTTGTGGATAATTTTCGCGGCGTAGGGATGGCCTGTCTTTTGATTATCCCCGGCGTTTTTCTGTTTAAAAAAGTAATACCCGCCAAGGGCGCGGTGTCCGCCGCCCATTGATCGAGCGCTTTTGAGGTAAGGGCCAAAAGCCTAGAAACGCTTTCGAAGTCCACCTCCAGAGGTCTTACCTGTCGGGGGCCAATACCGACATGCAGCAGGACGCGCAATCGAATTCCAGGCGATATTTCCTTCCCTCCTGATCGACGAGAAAAAGAGGGCCGGTCTCTTTTTTGCAGAAACCGAGATCGCCCTTGATGCAATATTTTGAGCGCATCACAATGCGATCCCTCATGGAGAGGCCTGATTCCGCGGCCATCTCCACCACTTTCACGCCGTGACGTTTGTAAAAAACGACGGCCTTTTGATTCAGGCAGTTGCCGCGATAGTCCAGGGTCGCCTCGGGGAAGGGGATTTCGTTGGCGTGAAGGGGTGTTGCTACTCGCGGGCGATGCTCTTCCCTTACTTCCAGGAGCCGGGCCACGGCGCCGCGTCGCAGGGAGTTTAGAAGGGACATGGGAAAAAAATAAGTTTCGCGCAGCGTGTGCGTGACGCCACGACAGGAAAAAATCGTGTCATGGACCTTGGAAAGTTGTTTCGCGATCGTTTCTTCGGCGAGCGTTTTTTTCTCCGCGGCTTGTTTGGGGGCGGCCATGGAAAATGTCCCGGCATGGCCTTCTTCATCTTGGGCGGTCAGAGAAAATCCGTCCTGTGTTTCATTCAGGGTCAATGAGATGGCGATCTTTCTTTCGCAAGAATCTTTGGCCGCCAATGTTTTGAGAAATGCGTGATCATGATTTCTGTAAATGACGGCACGCGGTGTTAACCCCGCCATTTTATCCGGATAAACGCGCACCCCACTGACCGTGTTTACCACCGAGCCTGTTAATACGCCGTTTTCATCAAAAAAACAAATGCCGTCCCCATTGTGTAAATCATGGGGAGAGGCGAGGGTGAAGTGATAGCTTCCAACCTTTTCAACCTTGCCGATCTTTTCGCCCAAGGATTTGGGGGTGTCATGCGAAGACGCCTGCGCGAGGGGGCCTTTGAGGCCGAAATCCGTGAAGCCGCGGTTAAATGTTTTTTGGGGGTTGGGGGTAAAACCAAGCGTCGTTTCGCCCGATGAGCTTCTTGTCTCTTTCCTTCCGGAAAGAATGGCGTCCAGTTGTTTGCGATGATAGCCCACGGTATTTTTCACGTAAGCGATATCTTTAAGCCGCCCTTCTATTTTGAAGGAGCTGACTCCCGCGTCGATCAATGACTCGAGGGAACCGGAGCGGTTGAGATCCTTTAAAGAAAGGAGATGCTTCTCCCTTGCGAGGACAGTGCCTTTTGAGTTCACGAGAGAATAGACGCGGCGGCAGGGCTGCGCGCAGTTGCCGCGATTCGCGCTTCGGCCTCCGCACGCGTAGCTCAAATAACACTGCCCACTGTACCCGACGCACAAAGCTCCTTGGATAAAGCATTCCAGGTCGATGGAAGTTTTACTGCGTATGTCGGCGATCTCGGCCAGGGTCATTTCGCGCGGGAGGATGACGCGCGAGAAGCCGACCTTTTCCAAGAAAAGGATCTTCTCCAAAGAGTCATTATTCATTTGGGTGCTCGCGAAAAGCGGTATCGGGGGGAGTGGGAGCTCCAGAAGTCCGGGATCTTGGATGATGAGGCCGTCGATACCGATCGATGCAAGAGCTGTGATCATGGAAAAGGCTTCGTCCAGTTCGCGATCGGTGAGAAGGGTATTCAGAGCTACGTAGACGCGGGCATAATAAAGGTGGGCGTGGGAAACAAGGGTCTCGATATCCGCGAGGCTGTTGCCGGCCTGTTCCCGGGCGCCGAATTTTTCAGAGCTGATGTAGACGGCGTCCGCCCCGCAGTTAATGGCGGCTTTTCCGATGGCGGCATTTTTTGCCGGAGCCAGTAGCTCGATCTGTTTGGGTGTCGAAGTCATAGGGTCTACATACTATACATGCCTCGCGGCATCTGATTCCACCTGGAAATAGGAACAGTCCCGTGACAGGGCCGCCGAGCATCCCGCAGCTGAAAACCGTCATAAAGGATCGCTTGAGGTCGCGCGCGATATTCACGCAGCTTGCTTTTTGCTTCTTTTATACTATAACTAGACCCATGTCGGGATTTGTGGAACATATAAAATTCAATCGCAAGGCACTTCGAGCCCTTCTGGCCATTTCAGGGATCCTTCTGTTGGCTTGGGGCGGGTGCTGGTTTTTTCAAAACCACGGAAGATTTTGGGCCCACCGTGTTGCGCCCAAGCTTTTTAAACCCAAGATCGTTTTCGTGATCGATGATATCGGCGAACACGACAAGCTCAAGAACGAGTTGGCCAGACTGGGTTCTAAAGTGACCTATGCCATCCTCCCGCTTCGCGATTTTTCCGTCTACTTTACCGCACAGGCGAAACGCATGCACGCGGATGTGATCCTCCATCTGCCGCTTGAAACAGTGCATACCGACCAATTTCCGGGCCAAGGTCTGATTACGGGAGAGATGACCGACAGCGAGATCTTGAGCGGGCTAAGGCGGGACCTGGCTTCCGTTCCCCGGCATGTCGGCGTCAACAATCACATGGGGTCCAAGGGGACTTCAGATCGGCGTCTCATGACAATCATCCTGAGGGAGCTTAAACGGGAAAAACTCTTCTTTCTCGACAGCCACACGACGTCAAAATCTGTCGCTCCCGAGATCTGCCACGCGATCGGGCTGCCTTTTTTGAAAAGCGGTATTTTTCTTGATAATGATAACGCTGTTGCTGCCATTAAGACGCAGCTTGTGGAATTCCGGAGGATCGCGAGGGAGAGCGGTACGGCCGTGGCCATCGGACATTACCGGAAGAACACGCTGGATGTTCTGGCCGAGGAGATTCCCCAGCTTGAAAAAGAAGGGTTCGAGATTATTTCACTCCGCAACGTATTGAAGATCCAGACCGATTAAGGCGACTTGCTGTTTTGATCCGGTCAGACGCCGTCTTCTTCGGGGGTTGCTAATTCCGGAGTCACAAAACTTTCCTGCGGTGTTTTTTTGAGAAGATGTTTCGCGAAGCCG
Source organism: Candidatus Omnitrophota bacterium (assembly GCA_903884815.1). Lineage (GTDB taxonomy): Bacteria > Omnitrophota > Omnitrophia > Omnitrophales > Aquincolibacteriaceae > Aquincolibacterium > Aquincolibacterium aerophilum. The sequence continues at coordinate 30,560 of CAISGE010000055.1, forward strand.
TACTGGAGAGCGAACCGGATCGTGTGATACACAATGTAGGCATAACCCGCGCCGCTCAAGCCCCAGGCTTCCAGCATCCAGAAGAGGATCGGGAAATAAATGAGCGTGGGAAGGAACTGGATCCAGAAACTCAGATGCGCCTGTCCCATCGCAAGGATCATAGGCGCGAGCGGCAGGGACGTAACGGCGATCGCGTTGGCGAGCATGTACCAGACCGTGACGGAATAGGCGGAAATGAATTCCCGTCCCGTTGTGATCAGAATGATCTCATGCCCCCAGATCACAAAAACGATCCAGCTCAAGAGTGAAATCCCGCCCATGATGTAAGTCATTCGCTTCACCACGAACCGGAAATCCCTGTAATCCTTTTTCGCCCAAAGCTTCGTGAGCTCCGGATAGAGCGACTGGAAGAGGGGATTGGTCAGGCGGTCCAGGGCGGCGCAGAGCTTCTTCGCCAGCTTGTAAAGGCTCACATCCGCGAATCCAAGAAGTTTTCCCACTACCAGGATGTCGAATTCCCGGAACCCGATCTTGACGGATCCCGTCAGGTTGGTTGAGATCAGGAAATTCCAGACTCCCGGAAAACGCTTCGTGATCCCCGCGAGAGGTTCGGCCCAGATGTTGCGGAAACCGCGGCGGTGAAGCTCGATCCAGGCCATGGCCGTGAGCGATACATAGTCGACGATCTCGGTCAGCATCCAGACCCACAGGAATCCGCTCAGATCGCAGTGAATCGCCCAGGCGACCACGACACCCGCGAATTTGATCCCTGAGGTGACACACTTTTGGGCCGAGAACGACTTAAATTTGTCAAAGATCCTGAGGATTCCCGTGGGAACTCCGGCAATATCAAAGAGGACGATCATGCTGTAGATCACCGCGAGGCGGAGCATTTCGGGGGACCAGTTCTGCCAGCGCGCAATGAGACCGGCCAGCGCGATCGAGATCACGCAGCCGAGGACGGCCGTGCAGGCGTCCACCAGCGTGCCGAGTTTGACGAGAGCCTTGAATCCGGAAGGGTTTTTGGCGGTGAGGGCGTCGGAACCGTATTTGATGATGAACTGCCAGGACTGGAAGTTGACGAGTTTGTCCACGATCCGGACATAGGCGTCGATCAGGACCAGCATGCCGAGTTTTTCGGTGCCCAGCGCGCGCGCCGTGATCGCGAAGGTCAGGACCCCGAGAACCGCGGAGACGGTGTCCCCGCTGATCAGGACGCCGCTATTCTTGAACACCCTTTTGAAGGTGCCGCTCGCGAAAGTATTTTTGAAAAAGGAAATCATGGGGGAGAATTATAGCATTGATGACAACTTCTGGCATTAGGGAGGGCTGGAAGATGAGGAAAGCTTAATCCGCTATTCATCGTGGCTTCAGGCGGGACATGCTAGACTGTACATACGAGTCTCAATACAATACGTAAATTGAGGTCCGTAGCGGATGATCGAAAGCGCGAAAGGAGTTGATTTATGGCATGGCAGCTCGATTTCGACCAATATTGCCGAAAGCATCGTTTTTCCGTAGGGGTTTTGGGGGTTGCCTGGATTTTTGCCGTGGCGTTCCTCGATTACATTACCAACGATGAAATCTCACTCACGGTTTTTTACCTTCCCGCGGTCGCTCTTTTTTCCTGGTATTTCAGTCGACCTTACGGAGTTTCCACGGCAGTTCTTTGCACAATCCTTTGGTTCTGCGGAGATGTTTGGGGCGGGCATTTGTACACGCACCCCATTTATGCCTATTGGAACGGGACCGCGCTCTTGGGATTTCTTTTGGCTTTTTCTCTCGTCCTCAACAGCTTACAAATAAGTTTCAGAAAGCAACAGCAGCAAGTGATCACGACGCAGAAAGTTAACAACGAAATACAGAAATTCGCGGATATGCAATCTCAGTTTGTGAGCACAGTTTCCCATGAACTCAAGAATCCGCTGGGCGTGATTCGGGAATCGATGGAGCTGATCCTGGATAAGATTGCCGGAGATGTCAGCGGCGAGCAAAGGGAAATTCTTGAGATCGGAAAACGCAGCACGGAGCGGCTGATACGCTTGGTGGGCGACCTGTTGGATCTTTCAAAAATTGAGGCCGGGAAGATGAAATTACGGCAGGAAGATATGGATCTCGGAATTTTAGTGACAGAAGTGTTAAAGCTCTATGCGAAGGAGATTTCAAAAAAGCGGATCACTCTTCGGCAAGAGATCCCGCCCAACGTGGGGTTGCTCGTGGGGGATCGCGACGCATTGATCCGCGTGGTCATCAATCTTGTAAACAATGCCATAAAATACACGCCGGAGGGGGAAAGCATTTCGATCCATCTATCGGGGAGCTCGAGGGAGGTGCGTTTCGAGATCGCCGACACAGGACCCGGCATTCCTAAGGAATCATTCGCGAAGATGTTCAATAAATATGAACGGGTTGCGGCTGAAAAACAAGAGGGGACGGGATTGGGTCTTGCGATCAGTAAGGATATTATCGAGCTCCATAGGGGGAAGATCTGGGTGGAGAGCGAAGCCGGAAAAGGAAGCAGGTTTATTTTTACTTTGCCCCGATTTTAGGACGGAGTGGGCTCCGCCGCGAAAATCGAGACAGTTTCTCCAAACGGGTTTATATTGTTTCTCTTAAGGAGGACAGAGGTATGTTCGAACGAAAACATCAAAACATAGCGCCGGTCCCGGTCTTCATAAAAAGGTTGGCCCTGTATTTTGGAGCGGCTCTCTTATTGATCTTGGCCGCTTTGTTTATTGGGATCGCCGGATATCATTGGTTCGCCGGTTTAACTTGGATTGACTCGCTTTTGAATGCGTCCATGATCTTGGGGGGTATGGGGCCGGTTAATCCGCTCCCTGATCCAGGTGCAAAAGTGTTTGCATCGGTCTATGCGCTTTTTAGCGGGCTTATGTTTATCGCCGTCATGGGTGTCGTTTTTTCACCTATTTTGCACAGAATTCTTCATAAGTTTCATGTGGACGATAAAGATTTTCGGAAATGATGCCTGGGATTTTTTCCTAACCCCATTCGGCGAATTCAATCCTTGGGGGTGCGGTCACGATAGAGCTGCGGGCAACGAAAATATATCAAATCCATCGGTTCAATTTGATACTTTGGGAAAGAAAAAAAACGAGCGGCCGGTCCTCGATCATAATATTCTTACATGGGTAATTTAAGATGAGACGCTTCAAGCTGGCAGGGCCCATCCTCGGATTTTTGCTTTTCGCAGCGGCCCTTGCGGTCCTCCACTCAAAGCTGGCAACGGTTCACTATCAGGAAGTTGCCAGGGATCTCAAGAGCATCCCAGCAATTTTTTTCCTGGCAGCATGCCTCGTGACCTTTCTGAATTATCTCGTTCTCACAGGTTACGATACTCTTGCCTTTCGCTACATTAAACGTCCCCTTCACTACATGAGGATTGCTTTCGCGTCCTTCATCGGCTACGCTTTTAGCAATAATTTCGGTCTTTCCATGATCGCCGGTAGTTCGGTCCGCTACAGGCTTTACTCGGCCTGGGGATTATCGACTTTGGACATTACCCGGGTCGTCGCTTTTTACAACTTCTCCTTTTTTCTCGGCCTTTTTTCTCTTTCCGGACTTGTATTCTGTTTCGAAGCGATCCCGCTTCCGGCCATGTTCCACCGTTTTGGTATTCAAACCGCACGACCCATGGGCATCATTCTGCTCGGCATTGTTTTCATCTATTTCTCCATTATCCTGCTGCGTAAAAAACCCTTTCGGATTTTCAAATGGAATGTTGACGCGCCTTCGCTCCCCCTTGCGTTGTCGCAAGTCGCGGTATCCTCGCTGGATTGGTTGCTGGCCGCACTCGTCCTTTTCATATTGGTTTCTTCGATGGGCAGAATCAGTTTCGCCCCTTTCCTTGGCATTTTCCTAATAGCACAGATTTTAGGCCTTCTCAGCCAGATTCCCGGAGGATTAGGAGTCTTTGAAGGTGTAGTTCTGGCGCTTTTACCGGCGACGATCCCCAAATCCCAGGCATTCGCCGTTTTGGTTGCCTACAGGATGATCTACTACCTTTTTCCGCTCATGATCGCCACATTGTTCCTGGGTATTTATGAATTTGTGGAACACCGCAACCGAATCCGAAGGGGTGCTGCATTTTTGGGCCGATGGGTTTCACGCATCATCCCGAATGTGCAAGTATTCATGACGTTCGTGGCCGGGACCCTTTTGCTTTTTTCAGGTGCAACCCCCGCGATTGGAACACGCCTCGTTTGGCTTAAGGATCTTCTTCCCCTTCCCTTAATGGAAACATCCCACTTTCTGGGAAGTCTCACGGGAGCGGCTCTTCTGATTCTCGCTTTTGGCCTGCAGCGAAGGCTCAACGGAGCTTATCTTCTTTCAGTCCTGATGTTGGCATTGGGTATCGTGTTTTCAATTCTCAAAGGGCTGGATTATGAGGAGGCGATTGCGCTGAGCCTCATGCTCGCAAGCATTCTTCCTTCAAGGAAATATTTTTACCGGAAGACATCGCTTCTGAATGAACCTCTGACAGGCGAATGGGTTATTGCCATTCTTATGATCATTACGGCATCCGTGTGGCTCGGTATGTTTGCTTTCAAGCATGTGGATTATTCCCATGATCTTTGGTGGCGCTTCGAGGTTGATGCGGATGCGCCACGGTTCTTACGTGCTAGTGTGGGCGCCCTTGTTGTGCTTTTGCTCTTTAGCCTGAATCGTCTCATTCGCCCGGCCCGGTCTGAACCTAAACTTCCGACAGCTGATGATCTGATCCGCATTCGGACGATCCTCGGGGGATCCGCCTCGACGGCCGCAAATATCGTTTTCCTGGGCGATAAGGAAGTCCTTTTTAGCGAAAACGGAAATGCCTTTATTATGTACGGCACCCAACGCCGAAGTTGGGTGGCTTGCGGGGATCCGGTTGGCCCGCCAGATGAAGCGCGGGAACTGCTTTGGCGTTTCAGAGAAATGGCGGACCACTATGCTGCCCGGACCGTCTTTTATGATATAGGCCAAAAATACCTTCCCCTTTATTTGGATCTGGGGCTTACGTTGCTCAAAACAGGCGAAGAAGCGTTTGTCTCCTTGCAGGATTTCACGCTCGAAGGAAGTGGCCGGAAATATCTTCGCCACATTCACAATCGGTTCGACAAGGAAGGATACAGTTTTGAGGTCATTCCTAGCCAACAGGTGCGGGCCATGATCCCAGAGCTTAAAAAAGTATCGGATGCCTGGCTTTCAGAAAAGAAAACACGGGAGAAGGGGTTTTCACTGGGTTCGTTTTCTCCGGACTACCTGGCGAATTTCCCGGTCGCCGTTGTCCGAAAGGACGACAGGATCTTTGCATTTGCCAACATTTGGCCAGGGGGCACTAAGCAAGAACTCTCGGTAGACCTGATGCGTTATTATCCTCATGGCCCCGGAAGTGTCATGGATTACTTGTTCGTTCAACTTTTTTTATGGGGCAGAGAGCAGGGCTACGCATGGTTCAATATGGGGGTCGCGCCTCTTTCGGGTTTTGAGCAACACCGTCTTTCACCCGCATGGAATAAGATCAGTTCATTTCTTTTTAACTACGGAGAAAGTTTCTATAACTTTCAGGGATTGCGACAATATAAGGAAAAATTCTCACCGGTCTGGAAGCCCAAATTCATTGCTTCGCCCGGGGGGTTTGTTCTGCCCGGGATTCTCACCGATATCGCGACGCTTATTTCGGGTGGTTTTAGGGGACTCATGGCTAAATGAACTTTACCCAAGGAATGCGGTTCTTCAGCGGCGTTTTTTGCCCTCCCTTCATGCCCGGCGCGCGAATCGCGGTGAATGCCGCAGATTCATGACGAAACTGTAATCTGGAAGTCATCCTTCCGTAATGTCTTGGGGTTATACTTCAAATGTCACATTGGAGATCGGCGCTGGAATTCATTAGATAGAAGCGGACGGTCTGGAATAAAAACTATTTAACCGAGGAGAAACAAAATGAAAAAGATGATCATGATCGCGTTGATGTTGATGGTCGCTGGAACTGCTGCTTATGCGGCTCTGCCTGCCAAGAAGGTGGAATGTAACGTGAATGGACAAGTGAAGCTGGTCAAGACCGTCGATGCATGCAAGATTTTAGGCGGCACGGTGGTTGAAGCGAAGAAGGTATAATCGGGACAGTCCGCAGGAGTTTCGAGGAAACTGTGGTAGAACAAAGGGAGTTGTCGGAAAAGGACGCTCCCTTTGTTTTTTTGAGGGCTAACAGAGGAGTCATGCGGTGAAAAAGATGCTGTTGATGGCGCTCATGTTAATCGCCGCTGGAACTGTCGTTTATGCCGCGATGTCCCAAGAGACCGTAGAATGCGACGTGAAGGGAAATACGAAGTGGCTCAAGACCGTTGATGCTTGCAAGGATTTAGGGGGCAAGGTGATTGAAGTGAAGAGAGTTACAAAAAAGTAGTCCCTCAGGCTTTTCAGAAACGGCGGTTATTTGCAAGGGGTTGCCGAAAAGGGTGTTTTACACAATAGTTTCTTTTGCTTATTCGATGCATGGTCGTTGGCAGCAGTCCGGCCTCACTGCAAGATGTTTGCGAAGTGGTTTGAAAGTTTTTATCCGATGACGGGGTTCTGTTTGTAATCCCAGCCGATGGAAGGGGAAATATCATGCGTAAGTTCGCGATCGTTTTTTTTGCTCTCACGCTCATCCTGGGCAGCCTTTCGATGACTGCTTATGCAAACGATTGTACGAAGGATACTCCGGTCGACCGGTTCGGGGATTGGTTCTGCAATCTTGGGAAAAAGCCTAAGATCAAAAACAGGAACATTGCGACGCGTAAGGCGAACCGTCTCGCGGACTGCGCTGAAAAACAAGCGCGGGAAGCAGCCGGGCCTTTTAGCACCTGATGGTTTTTAAGCGGCTTCAAGCGATTCAAAGCTGACGTGCTGCGTAACGAGAAAACATGTAAAGGAAAATACCATGGCGAAAACCGATGGGTCGGAACGGTATGCGAAGTATGTGAATCCTCAGTGGGTACGGCTCCTGGATCTTCTCGGCATGAATGTGCGTTACGAGAGATGTCTTGGCGCGGAATTGTTCCCTGAAACGGGTGGCCGTATTCTGGATTTTCTCTCTGGGTTTTGTGTCTACAACGCGGGGCATAATCACCCGGCGATCATCGCGGCCTTAAAGGACGAGCTTGATAAAAACGGCCCCCTGATGCTTCAAAGTCATGTGCCCGAACTGGCCGGGGTGGTCGCGGAACGGTTGTGCCGGCTTGCCGGTGGAGCGCTTGCCCGCGTCTTTTTTACAAGTTCAGGTAGCGAAGGAGTGGAAACCGCGATCAAGTTTTCACGGGCCTACACAAAACGGAACGCCATCTTGTATTGTGACGGAGCCTTTCACGGCCTGACGTGCGGGGCGCTTTCGCTCATGGGAGATCCTTTCTGGAAAGAAGGGTTTGGACCGATGATGCAAGGAACGGACGCCATTCCTTTTAATGACCTCGGGGCCCTGGAGCGGAAATTATCCTCAAAAACAATCGCCGCTTTTATCGTCGAGCCCGTTCAGTCCGAGGCCGGGATCCGGCTTCCGGAAAATGATTATTTACGTGAGGCCCAACGGCTGTGCCGCCGTTATGGAACCCTCTTTGTGCTGGATGAGGTGCAGACGGGGATTTACCGGACAGGCGCTTTTTTGGCGGGGCAGCATTACGGCGTGGAACCGGACATGGTGATCCTTGCCAAAGCGATGAGCGGCGGACTTATTCCCGTGGGGGCGGTTTTAATGACGCAGGCCATTTCCGACTCGGTCTATACTTCGTTAAAGCGCGCCATTGTCCATGCTTCGACTTTTGGCGAAAATGGCCTGGCCATGCGCGTGGTGCTCGCAACCTTGGATGTTTTGGAGGGCGGGAAGCTTGGAGAAGCGAGCGCCGCATTGGGCATGGCGTTCCGGCAAAGGCTCCGCGAGGCGCTGGCCCCGTATGAAATGTTCAAAGAGGTCCGCGGCCTGGGAATGCTCTCCGGGATCGAGTGGCAGGCTCCCAAACGGCTGAGTCTGAAAGTCCCCTTCGAATTGTTCAAACGCATCCACCCCGGCATGTTTGGCCAAATCCTGGTGATGCATCTCTATCGTGAGAAAAAGATCCTGACACAGATCTGCGGGAACAACTTCATGGTGCTGAAAGTGGCGCCGCCGCTTATCGCCACGCCGGAGCAGCTGGATCATTTTGTGAAATCCATAGCAGAAACGGCGGAGATGATCCATACATCGGCGCGTTTTTGGACGGATGCCATCGCGATGATGGGCCATGCCGTGACGGTCTGATCCACAAAAAGGGGCAAAGACTTCCATGAGGATGATCAAGATCGGCGTTGGGATCCTGGCGGCTGGCATTCTGATCTCAACGGGTTTGGCGGCGATGATGGTCTATACATTGCGCCTTCCCGAAAGCGTCTTGGAATTCAAGGTCGGTTCCACGCTTCATGAAGTCGAGGGAAGGGTCGCCTCTTTTTCGGTCAAGCCGTTTTCGTTCGATTTTGAAAAACCGGCGCTCCAGGAAAACATCGAAGTGACTTTTCCTGTGCGTGCCATGCTCACGGGGATGCAGGCGCGGGATGTCTTGATGTACAAGATGTTTGATGCCGATCATTATTCCGAGATTTTTTATAAAGCCAGCACGATGCAATGTGCTTCTGAAAATCCGGACCGCCTGAGCTGTTCCGTTCCGGGCGAGCTGACGATACGGAAGACGACCCTTCCGGTTCTGCTTCATGCTGTGATCGAGCGGCAGGGGAGCAAACTGCATGCCCGCGGAGACGCCAAGCTTTCGCTCAAGGCCTTTGATCTGCACCCGCCGTCGGTGATGGGGATCCTCAAGGTTTTTGACGAGGTCTCGATCCATTTTGATACCGGATGGGATGCCGCTTCGCCTCAAGAACTTTTGCCCAAACCCAAAGATCCTCTCCAGGCCGTATGACGATGACGCATCCATTTGACCTGGCAATCCTCGGGGCGGGTCCGAGCGGAAGCAGTCTCGCGATCACCATGGCCCGCCACGGTTGGCGTGTGGTTCTTTTGGAAAAAGGAAAAATGCCGCGGGATAAAGTCTGTGGCGGATTCATCGGACCCGCGAACCATGAACTCCTTGAAGAACTGGGTCTTCATGAGCCGATGCGGCAGGCGGGTTTCCCCATTCTCAGAAATCTTTTGCTGAGCGTCCCCCGGGACCGTTCGATCGAGATCCCTCTTGAGGTTCCAGGGAAGACGACAACCGCGTGGGGAGTTTGGCGGCGTGAATTTGATGAGCTCCTGGTGAAAGAAGCCCGCAAGGCCGGGGTACTTGTCCTGGAGCGGACGACGGTGAGCCGTATCGAAAATGGGAAAATAAATCGTCTCTTCTGTTCCGAGGGTTCCTGCGCCGGAGGAGTGATCGAGGCGGCCGTCGTGGTGAACGCATCCGGGATCGATCGTGGGCAGATGAAAGGGCCTTTTCACGCGATGGGGCTTGCGGCCGAATTTGAGAATGCGAATGTTCCGCCGTCCCAGGTGTCTGTGCATTATGCTCCCGAGGGGCACTGTGGGATCGATCCGATCGGGCAAGGACGCGTTACTGTTGGGTACGTCGCCGACCCGGTTCTTTTTGAACGCGGTCACAAGGATCCCGCCGAGATCCTCGCTTTGTTCCGTCAGCAGAACGGATGCCTTCACCGGATGCTTGAAGGAGCTCGGCAGATCACACCCTGGAAGGGGACCCCTATTTATCTGGTCCGGAAATTCCGTTTTTTTCAGGAGGGTATGTTTCATGTGGGGGACGCGGTCGGCAATGTGAATCCCGTGGGAGGCATCGGTTTGACCCTGGCTTTTCAGAGTTCCAGGCTTTTGGCAGGGCTTCTCAAACGCGGGGCTGCCGCGGAACTTTCGCCTGAAGCGGTCGCGCGTGACTATGAACGGTTATGGCGCCGGGAACTGCTCGGCCGTCTCCGGATGTCCCGTTTTCTCGGGAAGCTCAGCCACAAACCGTTCGTGGCGGAAGTTATGATGAATATTTTTCAGTCTTTTCCGGGTTTCTTGAAGTCAGCCTTTGCACAACAGCATGCTTTTGTCTATTCCGATCCGAACCCAAGGCGGCTTGTTCCCGGGCCGCAAGAAAGGCACCCGTCCTTATGAACTCAAAAATCATCGGCATTGAAACGGCAGTCCCTCTCCTTTGCGTGAGCCAGAAAGACGCCTTCGCCTGCGCGGCGCAAAAGCAGGGGATACAACCCGCGACGTTGAGGTGGTATGACCGCTTCATGTCCGATAAGGGAATAGAAACGCGTCATTTTGCCGTGGATGACGTTTCCGAAGTCCTGGAAGAAAGCCGGAATGTGACCCATGAGCGTTTCCGGAGGACCGCGGCCCGTCTCGGTGCCGAGGCGCTCCGGAAAGTCCTGGAAACTGCCGGGATTGAACCGAAAGACCTGGACGGGCTTGTGACGACGACTTGCACGGGCTATCTTTGCCCGGGTTTGACGTCCTATATTTCCGAGGCTCTCGGCCTTCGTCCCGACCTTTTTGCGATGGACCTTGCCGGGCTGGGCTGCGGCGCCGCTTTGCCGGCGCTTCGGGCCGCGGATCAATATCTCGCCCTGCATCCGGCGTCCCGCGTTGCGGTGGTCTCCGTCGAGATCTGCTCGGCCGCGATCTTCTGGGGTGACGATATCGAGCTGATCCTCTCCAATTCTATTTTCGCGGACGGAGCGGCCGCTTGCCTTTTGACCAATGATCCTGAACGGCAGGGTTTTTCACTGACGGGATTCAGCTCCCTGCTTTGGCCGGAACACCGCGACGATTTGCGGTTCAAGACCGAAGACGGCAGGCTCCGGAATGTGATCAGCCGGAGCGTCCCGGCAGTGGCTGCGAGAGCGGTTGGGGAATTGATGGCGGATCTCATTGGCCGTGCCCCTGTGGGCCGGTGGCACGCGGCCGTGCATCCGGGAGGGCGTATGATCCTGGATGAAATTGAAAAAAAAGTGCCGGCGCTGGCCGGGAAATTAGCCCGGTCGCGTGAGGTGCTTCGTCTCTACGGGAACATGTCCTCCCCGAGCGTGCTTTTTGTGCTGAAAGATATTTTGGAAAAGGACTGCCCGGAGACGGACGAAGCGATCCTGATCTTTGCCTTTGGCGCAGGTTTTTCAGCGTATGGTGCCAAGCTTCAAATGTGTGTCTCGGAGAAAAAAAAGTGCATCGAAATTCCGATCGCAACGGAGGAACTCTGCCATGGCTGAAACCGGATATGACAAGAACGCAAAATACCGACTTCTCGAAGAGGTGGGTTTCCGCGATCATTTCAAAGCGGAGACGTGGGAGGAATTCAACCGCCAGTTCTTTGACGGACTCGCCCCGAAATATGATCGCTTGAATGAAGTCCTGAGCCTGGGGCAGCATCAACGGATCAAACGGGCTGCCATCCGTCATCTTCAGATCCGTCCGGGGGAAAAGATTCTGGACGTCTGTACGGGGAGCGGGGATACGGCGATCATGATGGCGCGGGCTTATCCGGACGCCTATGTTATCGGCATCGATGTTTCCAAGGAAATGCTTAAGATCGCGCGGGAACGGGCAATCGGGATCAACAATCTCGAATTTCGTTCAGCGAACGCCATGAGCCTTCCTTTCGAGAATGGTTCTTTTGATCGCGTGCTGATCAGTTTCGGGCTCCGGAACCTCGACGATCTCAGGGTAGGGCTTTCAGAAATGAAGCGCGTGACCCGTCCCGGGGGAGTTGTTTCAAATCTGGATCTCGGAAAGCCGCCTGAAGGGTTTTTGTCGTGGGTCCATCAGGTCTATTTCCGGAAGTTCATTCCCTGGCTCGGGAAAACATTCTTTCATCGCGGAGAATTCAATTCATTCGGTTATCTTCCGACCTCCGGAAAATATTTTCCGTCCCAGACCGGTCTGGTAAGTATCTTTCAGGAGCTTGGCTTCTCGAATGTCCGCCGCTATGACTTCATGCTGGGGGCCATCAGTCAGCAGACCGGTGAGATCGCCTAAAGTTTCACGGGAGAGCGGGGCGCGGATGTCGGATGCGATGGAATGCGAGGGCATTCGTCAAGCCTGTTTCTGCGTGATACTCTCTTTTTCATCAGTCAATCCATTCCTTTCCCCCGTGTTGGGTAGTTCCGATTTTATGTCTGCGAATGCGTGTGTGTCATGCCCCTATGAGCCGGCAAGCAAAAGGCATAGAGCTTGGGGGCGGGTGCGTTGGGATAATAAGGCGGGAAAGAACTTACAAAACAATTGTCTTTTGTTCCGAGGGGTTGGTCCTTATAGTAAGGCTTCAACTTTTAGGGTTTTCGTTTTAAAAACCTGGGCTTAAAACCCACTTTAATAAAGGATGAGTCATGAGCCCGAATCAGAGCAATCCCATTTTCGTTCGCATGGAGCAAATTAACGAACGGATACGCGCGGGGAAAGAAAGCGGTGTTTATCCGTACATGCAGGTTGCTGAAAAAATAAGCGGCGGTTACGTCACTATTGAAGGGCGTCAGCTGTTGCAGCTCTCTTCTTATGCCTATCTTGATTTACTAAATCATCCGAAGGTTCGGCAGGCCGCCCAATCGGCTCTGGCCGAGTTTGGCATGGGGACGCAGGGCGCGCGTTTTCTTTCCGGGACCACCCGGCTTCATATCGAGCTTGAGGAAACGATCGCCCGATTCAAGAAGACGGATGAAGCCATGATTTTTCCAAGCGGCTACGCGACCAATTTGGGAACTATTTCCGCTTTGGTCGGAAGGAATGACGTGGTCATTTGTGACAAGCTTAACCACGCGAGCATTATGGACGGTTGCGCGCTTTCCCGCGCAAAACTTGTCAGGTTCGAACATAACGATATGGAGGATCTTGAAAAAAAGCTAGCGGAAGCGCCTAAAAAATCCGGGAAGTTAGTCGTTGTTGACGCGGTTTTCAGCATGGAAGGAGATATTGTCAATTTGCCGGAAGTGATCCGTCTTTCACGCAAATATGATGCGCTTCTTATGGTGGATGAAGCCCACTCAACGGGGGTGTTAGGTGAAACCGGACATGGCGTGGAAGAATACTTCGGGATCGAGGATCCGGAAGCCATCGACATCCGTATGGGCACTCTCAGCAAAGCCATTTCCAGCCTTGGCGGCTATATTGCCGGCAGCTCTAAAATAATCACTTATCTCAAACATACGGCGCGATCTTTTATCTTTTCCGCAGCATTGCCGCCGCCTTTAATCGCCGCGGCAAAAGCATCTTTCGAAGTCATCGGCGAGGAACCTGAGCGGGTGAAAAAGCTCCGTGAGAATACGCGCTATTTCATTCTGGGGCTGGCGAAGTGCGGTTTTCCTTCTTTAAACATTCAAACCCCGATCATTCCGATCATCCCCATTATTACCGGAGATGATGAGAGGGCCTTAATCATGGCAAAAGCGCTGAAGGACGCGGGGGTTTTTGTTTTGCCCGTCTTGAGCCCCGCCGTTCCTGCCGGCAGCAGTCGCATTAGAGCCAACATCACTTCGGGACACAGTTTTGATCAAATTGATTTTGCCATCCATGCTTTTGAGAAGGTGGCAAAGAATGTCGGCGTCTTGCCCGGTTAATCGCGCAAAGAATAGTGCCATTCCCTCAGGAGAAAGTATTTGTGAAGGTCGCGGTAAAGGATCGAGTTCCCCACATTATTTTTTTATATTGGGTCATTAAAATTGTATCAACGACCTTAGGGGAAACCGGCGCAGATATGTTTTCCATGACCTTTAATTTAGGGTATGGAACGACGATAGCGATCTTTATGAGCTTATTTCTCCTATTACTTCTGATAAAGCTCTTGTTGAAAGGTTATCATCCCCTGATTTACTGGATGACTTTTACCGCCTCCGCCATTGCCGGCACAGCGATATCCGATTACATTGACCGCACTTTAGGCCTCGGATACGCAGCGGGATCTGCCGTTTTGATCGTGCTGCTATTGATCGTCCTGGCTCTTTGGCATAAAAAGGAAAGATCGATCAACGTTGAATATATTACGACGCCATCCGTCGAGATCTTTTACTGGATAGCTTTTTTAATCGCCAACACACTGGGAACGGCCGCGGGAGATTTCATAGCGGACAACTTGGGGCTTGGATTTCAAAATGGCGCAATCCTCATAACCGGATTGCTTGTCGTGATCGCACTTTTGCACTTTTTTACAAAAATTTCCGGGACATTGCTGTTCTGGCTGGCCTTTGTTTTGACGAGGCCGTTTGGAGCCACGTTTGGCGATTTTCTTACCAAGCCGATCGCAAAGGGAGGCGTTAACTTTGGCACGGTGGTTTCTTCGATCTTCTTTGGTACCGTCCTGATTTTTGCGATCGCCAAAGAGACAAGGTTAGAGAAGGAAAGAGCGGAAGTTTCGTCCGCAGGATAGCGGTACGGTCCTGAGAGAATCAAACCGGGGGCCTGGAACCCTTCGGGGGAGGTGTTTTGGTCACAGGCAGGCGGGGAAAGATTAAGAAAATGTAATCTGGGATTCATCCTGGCGTCATGTGAGCAAGCTACAATGTGGGTATAGATTCGAATTGAGGACAGCCGTCCACAGAGCTACAATCTGAAACAGAAACATCAAAAAGGAGAAACACAATGAAAAAGACACTCATCGTTGCACTGATGCTTTTGATCGCCGGATCCGCTTTCGCCGCTACCCCGAAGCCGGTGAAGTGCAAAGAGAACGGGAAAATCAAGCATGTCGCCACCGTTGAAGACTGCACGAAGGCCGGCGGCGTCGTTGTTGAGCCGAAAGTTGCGAAGAAGGCCTAAGCTTTTCGCAAGAAAAGAATCGGGAGAAAGAGCCGCCTCAAAAGGGCGGCTCTTTTTTTTGTTTACGTGAAGATTTAGTGATAGACTTTTCTCGTTTTGAAAGAAGATCCTCTTGTGAGAGACAACCGGAGCAGCTTTGATGCGTATTCTTTTAGCGGAAGATGACAGCCGGGTGGCCAGTTTTGTTCGCCGGGGACTCCGGGAAGAACAATATGCCGTGGATGTGGCGACGGACGGTGAAAAGGCGCTTTCTATGGCGCAGACCGGCGAATACGATCTCATCATTCTGGACCTTATGCTCCCCAAGAAGGAGGGCATGGAGGTTTTAAGGACGCTCCGGGCCTCCAAGGTTGGGACGCCCGTCCTGATCCTGACCGCCAAGGACAAGCCCAAGGATAAAGTGGAAGGGCTGAACGCCGGCGCGGACGATTATCTGACCAAGCCTTTTGGTTTTGAGGAATTGCTTGCCCGCGTGAGGGCGCTTCTCAGGCGCCGCGGGGACATGGTTCCGACGGTTCTTACCGCGGGCGATCTTCAGATCGATACTTTGAAGCACAAAGTGAGTCGCGGCGGAAAAGAACTGGATCTGACGAACCGGGAATACGCCCTCCTCGAGTTCTTTCTGCGGCATGCCAATGAGGTTGTGACGCGCACCAAGCTTTCCGAAAACGTGTGGGAGGCGGATTTTGATACGTTCTCCAACGTGATCGACGTCCATATCGCCCGGCTGCGCCAAAAGATCAACGACGGTTTCTCGCTGAAACTTCTGGATACCATACGCGGCAGGGGCTACATCCTCCAGATCCCTGAAACCGAATGATCCGCTCGATCCGCTTTACCCTGACCTTGTGGTATGTCGCGATCCTGATCGTGATCCTCTCACTTTTCGCGGGAATCCTTTACACCAACGTGAAGGCCAATCTCTTTCATGATACCGACCGGTTGCTGGCTTCCGAAGCGGACGGGGTGGGAGATGCCATTTCTTCGTTTGGAAAGGCCGAGCTTGAGGCCAAGCGCTTGAAGGAAATCCCCCAGGGCGAAATCCCCCGAAGTTTTTATGAAGAGGTGAGCCACGGAGGATTGCCCGCACTGGTAGGGCGATGGACGGAGGTGACGGATGAACTGGATACGGTCCGTCCCGTCCGCATTGTTTCTTTGGAGGGCGAAACGCTGTCTTTTTCTCCGAGTCTGTCCAAGTGGGCCATTCCCGTCAGCGATTCGACGCTTCTCGCTGCCCGAGAGGGCAAGGCTCTTTTTGAAACCTATGCTCTTTCCGACGGTCATAGGGCTCGCATGGCAACGTGCCCTATTTTCGAGCAGGGACATCTGATCTATTTCGTGCAAGTTGTGGCCTCTCTTCTCCAGGCAGATGCCTCACTGGACCGTCTGAAAAGCTGGCTTTTTTGGTTGATCCCCTCGACGGCCCTTTTGGCCAGTCTTATGGGATGGTTTTTGGCGAGTCTCGTGCTTCGTCCCGTGGGACGGATGATCCACGAGGCCCGGCAGATGAGCGAGTCGCGGCTTCACCGCCGCATTGCGGTGCCGGAGACCGGAGATGAATTGCAGGAATTAGGACTTACGTTCAACGGAATGATCGACCGGTTTGAGCGCGGTTTCAAACGGCTTCGGCAGTTCAGCGCCGCTGCCTCGCATGAGCTTCGTACGCCCCTGACCGTGATGAAAGGGGAGATTGAACTGGTCCTCCGGAAAGCCCGGACAGATGAGGAATACGAAAGAGTGTTGCGAAATCAATTGAGCGTCGTCAATGACATGGCGCATGTCGTCGAACAACTTCTCGCCGTGGCACACGCCGAGGACGGGGAACTGGCCGTGCATTGGGAAACGCTGGAACTTGGCGCTTTGGTCCGCTCCGTCGCTCAAAGTTTTGAGAGCATCGCTCTTGAAAAAAATGTCTCGGTCCAGGTTTTGGCGGGAGGATCCGTCCATGTTCAAGGAGAGAGAAGACTTCTGGAACGGCTTGTCGCGAATCTTCTTGAGAATGCGATCAAGCACACGCCGTCCGAGGGGCGGGTGACGTTTGAGGTTGTGGAACGCGAAGGACAGTCTCTTTTGATCGTGCGGGATACGGGCAAGGGAATCCTTACGGAGGATCTGCCGCAGATTTTCGATAAATTTTTCAGCCACAAGCGTTTGTCGGACGGAACCCCTTCCACGGGGATCGGGCTCGGGCTTTGCCGCTGGATTGCCGAAGTTCACAAGGGGAAGATCGATGTCGCGAGCCCCGTGAACGAAGGCGCGGAATTCACCGTGTCTTTTCCGGCTCTGGAAGTGTGACCCTTGAAGCTCTCCGATTAAAGTTTCAGTTTTTCCTCTCTTGTGGCACAATGCCGCGCTGAAGTGCCGGAAGGTGTAATTTTCCGGATTCATGAATCTTGTTCCATTATTCAGGATGTCTATGCCGAATTCTCAAAAGTCGAAAGATCAGAAGCCTCTCGCTTTTTTTAGCGCCGCGTCTGCCGAGGATCTCCTCAAGGAAGTGATGACTTCCTGGGGGGGGCTTTCCGCGGAGGAGGCGGCCGCCCGGCTTGAGCGGAACGGCTATAACGAGCCTGCCAAGAAGCAAAAGAGGACCGTGTTGTGGCAGATCCTCCAAAAATTCTGGGATCCGCTCATTCTCGTCCTGATCGTGATCTGTATCTTCTCGCTCTTTTTTGGAGAAAAGATCCAGGCTCTGCTCGTCCTCCTCATGATCTTTCTTAGCGTCTTTCTCTCCTTTACCCAGGAGTATCGTTCCCATAAAGAGGCCGAAAAGCTGAGCGAGCTTGTGCGTGCCACGGCGACCGTCCATCGAGACGGGAAGCAGACGGAGATCGGCATGCGCGAGATTGTCTTGGGCGATATCGTGGATCTCTACGCGGGAGACATGATCCCGGCCGACCTTCGTATCCTTTCCTGCAAAGATCTTTTCATCAATCAGTCCTCACTGACCGGCGAATCTTTCCCCATTGAGAAGGTCGCGACGCCGGTGAAGACCGAGGGTGTCGCGGTCACAAGTCTCGGGAATATCGCCTTCATGGGCTCCAGCGTCGTGAGCGGTACAGCCCTCGGCCTTGTCATCAGGACCGGGATCGACACCCAGTTTGGTGAGATCTCAAAGCGTCTGGCCACGATGCGCACGATGACCAGCTTCGACAAGGGAATACAGAAATTCGTATGGCTCATGATCCGTCTCATGATCGCGCTTGTAGCCGTGATCTTCACGATCAATTTTTTCAATAAGGGCGATATGGTCCAGGCCCTTCTTTTCTCACTCGCGGTCGCGGTGGGCCTGACCCCGGAAATGCTGCCGATGCTGGTGACGGTCAATCTTTCCAAAGGCGCGATCGCCATGTCCAAGAAAAAGGTGATCGTGAAGCGTCTGAATTCGATCCAGAACCTTGGCGCCATGGATGTGATCTGCACGGACAAGACCGGCACGCTGACCCTGGATGATGTCGTGCTCGAACGGCATTGCGATGTGGTCCGTAACGAGAATGAGGAAGTTCTCAAGTACGCTTTCATGAACAGTTACTATCAAACCGGTCTTAAGAATCTTTTAGACCGCGCAATCCTGAAACATGAATTGGCTCTCACCGAGCAATACACCAAGGCGGATGAGATCCCGTTCGATTTTTCCCGCAGGATCATGTCGGTCATTGTAGAGGCCAACGGGAGTCAGACGCTGATCGCCAAAGGAGCGCCTGAGGAGATCTTCAAACGTTGCAGCCATTACGAGCTCGAGGGCGAGATCCTGGAAATGGAAAGCCTG
Source organism: Candidatus Omnitrophota bacterium (assembly GCA_903884815.1). Lineage (GTDB taxonomy): Bacteria > Omnitrophota > Omnitrophia > Omnitrophales > Aquincolibacteriaceae > Aquincolibacterium > Aquincolibacterium aerophilum. The sequence continues at coordinate 49,078 of CAISGE010000055.1, forward strand.
ATCTTGTCGGATCTTAAGGAAGAATACGATTCCTTAAGCTCCGATGGTTTTAGGGTCCTGGCGGTGGCTTATAAGAATATACCCGAGAAAAAAAGTGTGTATAGCCGGGAAGACGAGAAAGAACTGGTTCTGGTCGGATATCTTGCGTTCCTCGATCCCGCGAAACCCAGCGCCAAAGAAACAATCCATCGCCTGAAAAAACTGGGCATTGAATTTAAGGTGCTCACGGGAGACAACGAACTCGTCACCAAAAAGATCTGCAGCCATGTCGGGTTGGATGTGAAGGAGATCGTTACGGGCGATAAGCTGGAGACTCTGAGTGATCTTGCTCTCAAAGATCTTGTGAGGATAACGACGGTGTTCGCGCGACTTTCTCCTCTCCAGAAGGAGCGTGTGATCCACGCCCTTCACGAGAACGGCCACATTGTGGGCTATCTGGGGGATGGCATTAATGACGCGCCGGCCCTCAAATCTTCGGATGTGGGGATCTCGGTGAATAATGCGGTCGATATCGCCAAGGAATCCGCGGATATCATCCTGCTGGAGAAAAGTCTATTGGTCCTTGAAGACGGCGTCCTGGAAGGCCGCAGGACTTTCGGGAATATCCTGAAATACATCAAGATGAGCTCAAGCTCCAATTTCGGGAACATGATCAGCATGACTGGGGCGAGCCTTTTTCTGCCGTTCCTTCCGATGCTTCCGATCCAGATCCTTCTCAATAACTTTCTTTATGACGTTTCCCAGGTTGCGATCCCGACCGATAACGTGGACAGCGAATACCTTCTCAAACCAAGAGCCTGGGATATCGCATCCATCCGGCGGTTCATGTTAACCTTCGGTCCCATTAGTTCCTTATTTGATTTTCTGACCTTCGGTCTCTTGCTTTTTGTTTTCAAGGGCACGCCGCAACAGTTTCAGACGGGCTGGTTCCTGGAATCGCTTTGCACACAAACTTTCATCATTCACGTGATCCGTACGGCGAAGGTCCCTTTCTTTGAGAGCCGGTCGAGTTCCTTTCTGGTCGGTATGTCCGTTTTTATTGTCGCGACGGCTTTTGCGGTCACGCTGTTGCCCTTCGGAAAATCGTTCGGTTTTATCCCCCCGACTTGGAGCTATGGCTTTGCCCTTGCGGGCATCGTTCTCTGTTATCTCGCCCTCACCCAAAAGATCAAGACCTGGTATGTGAAGAAGTACGGGTACTAGCTTTCCGGAGCCATTCTTTCAAAAAGTTGAAGCCGTGATAGACAGAATTTTGAAAGCGGTTTATATTTTCTTCGTCTGTGGGTCTTGAGCAGCAGGCGCTTACGATCTTTTCCCGGAGAATCGTTCGATGAAAAAAGAACTGATGACTTGCAAGTCGTTATTCCTAAAGGTATCCGCTTTTTTTCTAGCCGTGCTTTGTCTTTTTCTTGCCGCACCCCAGCGTCTTTATCCGGCCACGATTACCAATGAGGGAGAAACAACGGTCAAGGTGAACGGCCGTTCCACGCAGGGGATCACCGGCGGATGGTCCCTCCCGCCGGGGCAGAGCCGGACTCTCAAAAGCGAGATCGCGTGGATCGAGCAAGTTCCGGAAGGTGGATCCTCGCAAGTCCGGATCAAAATCACCGAAAATGACGGGCGCATAGGACGCATCGATGTGCCGGGAGGGCGGTACACCTTTCAATCAGTGGCGGGCGTTCCCCCCGTAGTGGCGAAAAAAGAAATGCCACGTCCGTCCATGGCCTCGGGCTACGCGGAGAATAATGGCACCCTGTCGATGATGCTGAGCCTCATCGACAAGAACAACCATCAACGTTACGCACTCCTTCTTCCGGGGCAAAAGACGGAGCTGCCAAGGGATACGATTGAAGTCATCTCGGACCGCCACGGATGGTCTTCCGGGGATGTGCAGATCTCGTTACTTATCACGATGCCCGACGGAAAAGAGCATACGGTTCGGACTTCGCATGCCGTGGTCCGGGTGAACTCCTAGCCTCTCGGCTCCGCTTCCCTTTGATAGGACACGGTTCGTTTTAGAACTCCATCCCTCTGCACTTATTTCTATTCCTGTTTTCGCTCCGATCAAATCCCGTGTGAAATATTTTCACAGAAAGCTGTGTCATTTTTTAACATAAGGCACATCTTTTTAAATGCAATGGATTCGCAACTCGTTTTTTCTGAAGGAGTTGCAACGAAATAAATTTGGCATAAAACTTGAGAAAATACAGGTGGGCAAAGCCCCGAATATCAACCTTATAAAAAAGGAGGCATCACCATGAACCCACTTGTGAAACACGCCAATCGATGGATCGATCCTTTGGATCTTGTCACGGATCTTCAAGGCGACATGAACCGTCTGTTCTCGTCTTCTCTGCGACGCGGGCCAGAACTTGGTTTTGGGGAATTTATTCCCAGCCTCGAGTTTAAGGAAGATGAGAACCAATTCCTTGTGCATCTCGATATTCCCGGGATGGAGCGCAAGGACCTGGATATCTCCGTTTCCGGGAATACGCTCAGCGTGAAAGGGGAACGAAAAACCGAGGAGCACAAGAAAGAGAAAGGGTACTTCTACTCGGAGCGCCATTACGGGAGTTTTCAGCGGTCCGTGGAATTGCCAGCGGAAGTCGATACGGACAAGGTAGCGGCCAGTTACAAGGATGGTGTTTTGGAGCTCGTCCTTCCGAAGTCCGAGAAGGCCAAACCTAAGCAGATCAAGGTCGATGTGAAGTAGGTTTTTGAAAGGTCCGGTTCCTTCCAAGGCTCAGCCGGGCCTTTTCAGATTCTTGGAACCCACTTAGAACAGGAGGAGGCTTTTTATGAACGAAGTATCTGAGAAAAAAATTCGGGCGAGCCGGGTGATCATCGCGGTGCTTGTGATCATTACGTTGCTGCAGACGGCCGCGCTTATCCTTCAGAATAAAAGGCAATGCTTGCTTGAAAAGCAGCGGGAGCAGGGCATTTCCTTGGCGAAAGATCCGGCGGCGGTCGCGCGTTCCCCGGGGATCTTTTCCGAGGTTTATGGATGAGGATCCGCTCGAGGAGTTTGATGCCATGAGCCGGCGAATGGCGGGTTTGATGCAACACGCTTTCATGTTCGGGTCGCCGCTTTTTCAGAACATGCCACAGAGTACAGGGTTTGATTTTACTCCTGCGGTGGATCTTGAGGAGACGAAAGATGCTTATATTGTGAAAAGCGATCTGCCGGGCCTCGAGAAGGATAAGATCAATTTGACCGTGAAGGAGAACGTTTTGACGATCGAAGGCGTTCGTGAAGTTCTGGATCAAAAGAAAGATGAGAAAAGCGGCTACTACGCGCAGGAACGCAGTTATGGTTCTTTTTCCCGCAGTTTAAGCCTGCCGGGGCCTGTCGATGAAGCGAAGATCGTCGCGACCTATGCGAACGGTGTTCTGACCATCAAGCTTCCCAAAGTGCCGGGGCCAAAGGACGCCCAAAAAGTCGCGATCCAGTAATGTGTTTGGGACGGTTCTCCCGAAAGGGGACCGTCCCTGAGCTTTTTGATCGATCTTGGGTGGGGGGGGGGGAGTTTTAGGGCGTTTCAAGAGGAGTAATTGCAAAAAAGACGGCGCTATTGCATAATGCCGCGCGGTTGTTCCGGAATGGAACTCTTTTAAGCGCTTCTTTTGAACGAACGGAATTTATGCCACTCTTGCTTTTGCACGCGATCACGTTCCTTGCGGCATTCCTTCTTTTCCAGATCGAACTCATCGTGGCCAAAATGCTCCTGCCCGTTTACGGGGGGAGTTATTTTGTGTGGGGCGCCTGCCTTGTGTTCTTTCAGGCGTTCCTGCTCCTTGGCTATCTCTTTGTCCATCTGATGAGCCAGAAGTTCGGGGTCCGTGTTTACCGCAAGATCCAGCTTGCTATCACCTTCCTTCCTTTTTTATTTTTTCCGGGTCACCTTCTCAAAATGGACGGGGCGGGCATGGCCTCTTTCATAGCCGGCGATGTGTTCTGGCGTTTGCTTGTGACGATCGGTCCCGTCTTTTTTGTTTTGTCTACGACCGGCGTCGCGCTTCAGATGTGGCTTTCGGCTTCGTCCCTTAAAGAGAAGACGAATCCCTACGCCCTTTACGCGACTTCGAACGCCGGGTCCCTCGGCGCCCTGCTGACGTATCCTTTTCTTTTTGAGATCGTGTTCGACCTGACCCAGCAGCAGCAGCTCTGGAGGTTGGGTTATCTTGCGCTCGCGGTTTGCAATGTGCTGCTCTTTGTGAAGGTGCCTGTCGCGGAGGCCGCCCCGGAAAGTGCGGCGCCGGTTCCGGCCGCTCCGAAGGTGCATAAGATCCTCTGGTTTCTTCTCAGCGCTGCCAGCGTGATGCTTTTCATGGCGGTGACCAACATCATGACGTACTCGATCGCGCCGATGCCTCTTTTGTGGGTGATCCCGCTTTCGATCTATCTTCTGGCTTTCATCCTGAGTTTCAAGGCTAAGCCCTGGTGTCCGGCCTGGATCACGGACAACATTTTTTTCTTTCTGGTAGGCGGCAGTTTGCTCTTCTTCATCCTTCAGAAAAAGAATTTTGCGGCGGTGGAGCTTGAGCTCCTGATTTTTTGTCTGACACTTTTTTTCGTTTGCCTCTACTGTCAGAATCAGCTGGTGAGGCATAAGCCCACATCCGATCGCGAGCTCACGTTCTTTTATCTGATGATCTCTCTCGGGGGATTCGTGGGCGGGGTCGTGACGAGTTGGGGGATGCCCCTGCTTTCAAAGTCCGTGATCGAATACCTTCTGGCCCTGACGATGATCGTTTTCGGCGTCTGGATGGTGGCGGAAGAAAAAGCCTCCGTGACGCCGCCGAGCTTGAGCGACCGGTTGCGGAATGGCTCTCTGGTGGCGGTTCCGATTCTTCTCTGTTTTTTTTGGGTTCCGGAACTGAGCGGTCACAATCCGGCGTTGGTCCTTTATAAAAAACGAAATTACTACGGCATTTATGAAGTCCGGGAATTCAACGGGATCCGGACGTTGGCGCACGGGACCACGATGCACGGCGCGCAGATCCGGTTGCCGGGACTGGAACTGGAACCGACTTCTTTTTTCAGCCGGACCTCGGCGCTTGGGGAGATCCTTGGCTCTTCAAAGTTCAGCTTCCGGAACATCGGCGTGATCGGCCTCGGGGTCGGGGCCATGGCGAACTATACCCAGCCCGGGCAGTCGATGGACATTTATGAACTTGATCCCGAGATGTACAACATCGCTCAGGATTATTTCACCTATCTGAAACACGCGAAGGGAAAGATCGACATTATCTATGGCGATGCCCGCAGGTCCTTGCGCGAACGGCCGGATAACAAGTACGATCTTTTCATCGTGGATGCCTTTGGCGGTGATTCGATCCCGTTCCATCTTTTGACCCGGGAGGCGATCGCGGAATACCGGAAGCATTTGAAGCCCGACGGCATTCTGCTTTGCCATATCAGCAACCGATTTGTTCGGCTGGAGCCGGTCTTGGTTGGCGTGGCCGAAGCCTCCGGCGCTCAGATCGGTTATCGTATGACTTCCGGAAGACCTTATGGAATTCCTTCGGCGTGGGCCATTCTTACGTGGAATGAAGCGCAGTTCCGGGACCTGGTGCAGAACCAGCAGTGGCTCCCGATCGCCTCCCTAACGAAGGAGCGCTACCGGGTCTGGACGGATGATTATTCGAATATTTTCCCCGTGCTGGACCTTGAGAAGATTAAAAGATCGCTGTTGAACTTTAAGCTGTCCAGCGATCTGTAGGCCGCACGGCCCCACCCGCGAAAATCGAATTCCCCTCAAGCACTGTTCTCCATTTAATTTTAGGGGTTAACAGTACTGCCCCAGTCATTATTTATTTCCATTTATGGCGACTTGGGCTGCCCCAATTTCCGTTTCACAGAAATTGATAAAAATTGGGACTGTACCGCATACCCATATAATTAAATATTATGCGGTACTAGATAGAAAAAAGAGTAGCGCCTCGCGCGTCCGAATCTTGAACTCCCCCATTAAGACCGCGAAAAACGGAGTCTGTTGACCGTCACGTAGGTGACCGTGAAGATCCCCGCCTCGATCAGGATCGTCGCAATCGCCGCGCCGACATAGGAGAACGAATCGATCAGGAGGAATATGAGCGGGAGCCCGATCATGGCCATGATCACGTGGATACGGGAATAGATGTGGGTTTTGCCGCAGACGAGCAGGAACTGGACGCGGAGCGCGTTGGAACTGATAAAGAGCACCGAGACCAAGAGCAGGCGGAAGGAGAGGACGGTTTCCGGATAATCCCCGCCGAAGATCAGCTTGATGATCGGGTGAGCGAAGACAAAGATCACGGGCAGGCAGATCAGGGAAATATTGATGACGATGAGCTGGATCCGGTTCATGAAGTCGAAGGCCCGGCGCTTGCTTTTGCGGTAGATCTTGCTGAGGCGCGGGAAAAGCGCTTGGGAAAAAGAAGCAAGCGGGAAGGTCTGGCAGAGGCCGGCGAGTTTTTCGGCGATGGAATAAAATCCCGTGGTGGCGTTATTGGTGAGAAGGCCGACGGCGAAGATGCGCGTGGTGGTGTAGGCGTTGATCGCGACCACGGAAATAAAAATATCCCAGCCCGCGGTGAGTTGCTGGTGCAGGCTCGTGTATCCGGGGAAGCGGAACGAGATCCCGAGATGCTTGAAGGCAATATATTGTCCCAGGATCCCGGTGATCAGGCTGATGGAGGAGAAGATGAGAGGGACCATCAGATAGTCCTGGGGCCCGTGGACGGAAAAAAGAAGACAGACCAGCGTGAGGACTCCGCCCGCGATATTGAGGTCCGCGATATATTTCATTTTCTCCGTTCCCTGGAAGAACCAGACGGGGAAAAGCGTGTTGCCGAGCACCGCGCCGAAGCTCAGCGCGTAGACCATCCAGTCCGCACGGAACTTGGGGATGAAATATACGGCGCAGGCGAGGATCGCGAAGCTGGCGAGCGCGAGGGCGAGCTTGACCATCATGACGGAAGAAAAGACCCTGCTGACTTCGGACGGCCGGTGCTGGCAAAGCGAGATCTCTTTGGTGGCCGAGATGCTGAAACCGTAATCGGTGAGGATCATGAAGTATTGCACAAAGGCTTGCGCGAAGGCGATCAGCCCGAATTTTTCAGCGCCCAGGATCCTGAAAAGATAGGGAAGGATCAAGATCGGCAGGACGTAGGTGATCGTTTGCAAGACTGAAAGCGACGCGAAATTGCGCAGCACTGTTTTTCGCTCGTGGGGAGCCGCGAGTCCGTAAGTCTTTTTGATCTGCCGGATCAGTGTGCGCATGACCAATTCTCCATATTTAAAAATTAAAGGTCAATGGGACTATCCTGACTTTTATTTCTTTTTCCCTAATGGTAGTCAGGATTGCCCCAATTTCCACGCGGTGGAAATTGATTGGGATTGGGACTAGCCCTGGCGCCCTCTTATGAAAACAAAATTGGGGCCAGGGCATCGCGGTGTTCCGTCATTTATGAGTTTTAGGAGATTCAGGGTCATGTTTCATCATCGGTCGTTTGAGATATTTTTGAAGCCTCTTCCTTCGGGGTGTTATAATCCAAGCTTGCACAGCAATGATTTCAAAGGAAGGCCAGGGCTCGATGATCCGATTTCCAAAGGACTTTTTGTGGGGCGCCGCGACGGCGGCGTATCAGGTAGAGGGGGATAACTGCCACTCCGACTGGTGGCATTGGGAAAAGAAAGCGGGCAAAGAGTCATCCGGCCCCGCGTGTCGCCACTATGATTTTTATAAAATGGATTTCGATCTCGCCAAGGGACTGCATCACAATGCCCACCGTCTTTCGATTGAATGGAGCCGCGTCGAGCCCGAAGAGGGGCAGTTTTCCGCGGAAGCTCTTCAACATTATCTCGACGTTCTCAAGGCTTTGAGGGCGCGGCAGATCGAACCTGTCGTGACCCTGCATCACTTCACGAACCCCGCCTGGCTTGCGGCTAAGGGGGCTTGGGAAGAAGGGAAGTCCGTGGACCTCTTTTTGCGCTTCGCGGATCATGTGGTTCGTGCGCTTGCCGGCCAAGTCCGTTATTGGATCACGATCAATGAGCCCACCATTTATGTTTCCCACGCTTATCTTTTCGGGGTTTGGCCGCCGCAGGCGAAATCTTTCATGCGGGCGCGTCGGGTCGAGCGCCATATGGTCGCCGCCCATATCAAGGCTTACAGGCTGATTCACAAGATCTACGGAGAGCAGAGACTCCCGGCGCCGGCGGTCAGTTTTTCCCAGCACATGATGGCGCTCGTGCCCTGTGACAAAACACTCAAGAACCGGTTTGCCGCGTGGCTACGCCACAAATGGTTTAACGAAGGATATCTCGATACCTTTGTCCGGCACAAGGCCCTCGATTTTATCGGGGTGAATTATTATTCGCGCCAGCGGGTGGACCTCAAGAAATGGGGGCTCCGGAATCTCTTCGCGGATGTCTGTGAGAAGAATCATGATCCTGTCGCGGCCAATTCACTGGGCTGGGACATTTATCCGGAAGGTCTCACTCAGGTGCTTTTGAAACTTAAGAAATACAAACTTCCGGTCATGATCACGGAGAACGGGATCTGTACCTTGGAGGACGCTCAGCGCTGGGAATTCATCGCTGCGCATCTCAAGGCCATTCACCGGGCGATCGAGCAGGGCGTTCTGGTGACGGGATATCTCTACTGGTCGCTTCTGGATAATTTTGAATGGGACAAAGGATTCGGGCCGAGGTTCGGCTTGATCGAAATGGATTACAAGACCCACCAGCGCACCGTCCGCGAAAGCGCCAAGAAATTCTCCCGCGTCTGCGCGACCGGGGTTGTCCCTTAAAGCCGAACAACGCTCAACGGGCAACGCGCAACGTTAAAGCCTGGAACGATTCGTTGTGCGTAGTACGTTGCGCGACGTTTAGTTTTCCGCTTTCTTGATCGCGAGCTGCTCAGACGTCGGTTTTTGAATGTCGTATTCGCCTTCCGCTCCGACAGATCCGTTCTTCGTTCGCGTCACTTTGAATGCCGCATCTCCTGAAAGTTCTTTTTTTTGATAAAAAAAATACCGGGGGAGAGTCTGCGCTGTATAATGCACCCATGAGTACGTCGCTGATCCTCGCATCGCTTATTTTTGGGAGTATTGGTACTGGCGCTTTCATCTATGGATGGAAACAAAAGTGCCTGAAACCCCTGGTGATCGGTGTCCTCTTGTCGGTTTATCCCTACTTTGTACCCAACCCCATTGCCCTTTGGGGCATCGGTGTGGCCCTGACCCTGGGGCTATTTTTTTTCAATTAGAGGTTGCCAGGACTGGTCCAATGCTCGGGGGTTTAAATAGCCCCACCTCCTGAATAGGAATCAATAAAAGTAAGAAGCCTCCGTTGATATAATGGGTTGGGGAAAGAGTCCCTTTCACCCAATGGGTGAAAAAAAACAACAAACGGAGGCGGGTCATGATGCTCCATGGAAAAATGA
>CAISGE010000056.1 GCA_903884815.1 Candidatus Omnitrophota bacterium
ATTTCATCCGTTCATCCACAAGAACACTCTCTTTCCATGGCATAGGTCACCTCCGCTATGCCATTATTCCAAAAAAGTGTTACCCATGTCTCCGGTACAAGGTGTAACCTATGTCTCGAGTCGCACAATGCAAAGAGCGGGCACATGTTGCCCGCTCTTTTTTTATTAGGGTGATCGGGACCTGTCTGTGGCCAGGCCCCTCCGTGTCGACAGGATTTGAAGGGAGCTCTTGTTTTGAAATGCAACTGACGTTGCGTTTCAGAGAGCGGGTGGCCTACCCACAGCGAAGCGGAGGGAGCCAAATCCTATCGCCCCGATTTTTCCATTTTAAATATACTGGTCGGTCTAATCCTCTTTTCGCTTTTCTTTCCGCGCATGCTCTTTGCTCGTGAATCCCCGCGTTATGCCCCAATGACGATTGCCCGTTTAACAAGAGTTTCTCTATAGGATATTGAGATTGTCCCGATATATTAAGGACGAATAGAAGGTGATTCTGAGTCATTTGCGCAAGGGTAGTCTCGAGTTTTAAGAACGTCGCTACGGTATTCAAAAAAATGGGGCATAAAAAATGAAAAAACAGATCCTTGTAGTGGATGACGAAGAGTTGATCACCAAGAGTCTGGTGCTCGCGCTCGAAAAAACCGGCTACGAGGTCTTGGTGGCAAAGCGCTGTGATGAGGCAACAGCGATGGCGGAGGCTATCGATTTTGACCTTATTATTAGCGATGTCCGTATGCCTGGAGTGGATGGTATCGAGACCGTGAGGCGGATCCTTGAGATTCTGAAGAAAAGGGGAGCGAATCAAGCCCCCAGGATATTTATGACCGGCTACGCGGATCAAATCGCTGAAGAAGGAGCCAAGTCCTTAAAGGCCAATGCCTACATTCTAAAACCCTTTGATCTCGTCGAGTTCCTTTCAGAAGTGAAGAAAGCCCTGGGAGAATAGAGCATGGTTAGAATGGACGAGCTTTTAAAAGCCCAAGAAAAATCCTTGCTCGGTAAAATCAAAACTTATAAGGCCGTAGCTCAGGAGCTTAAACAGCATCTCGAGAAGAAGCCCGATGATTGGGGGCGTTTTCAGAGCATTTTTAATCAAGAAATAAATGCTATTTTTCGAGACCTCATGCTTTTTGAGCAGGATTGTCTTGCGACTGGGGATGAAGCTAGTGTTTACAAACTGAAGAGCTTGTTTATGTCGCGATTACAGAAGGAGTTTATGTATGGCGATTATGGTGTTTGGAGTCTGAACAAGCCTTATGGCTATGCGGGTGATTTTAAAATTATTGACGATATCTACCGGAACGATCCTCAGACGCATGGATTTGCCCGCCTAATGGACAACTATTTTCAAGCTTCCGCCATATCCGTTGCCGTCAGAAACCGCAAAGAGGATTTCAAGGAGATCATTCTCTCAGTCGTCAAGGCGCGCAACGGTCAGCAGCTTAAAATCATGGACCTGGCTTCGGGTCCATGCCGCGAGATCCAGGAGCTTTTGAAAGGTGATTTAAAAGGTCATGCGGGCGTTACTTTTGACTGTTACGATCAGGATGAGAACGCATGGAACTATGCGAAGAACCTTTTACGAGAAGGCGCTGCGCGCGTTAAATTCATCAAAGAAAACGTAGTGCGGATCGCTCTGAAAAAGAATATCGATGAGCAAATGCCTCAGAAGTACGACCTGATCTATTCGACAGGACTTTTTGACTATTTGGATAAACGTATCGCGACGCGCCTTGTCGCAAACCTTCGGAAAATGTTAAAGCCTGACAGCGTTCTGGCTATTTCTGATGTTCGGGAAAAGTACAAAAATCCATCGGTTCATTACATGGAATGGGTAGGGGATTGGAATCTAGTCTATCGCTCCGATGAAGAATTTCGCAAAATATTCCTGGATGCCGGGTTTTCCGAAAACGAGCTTTCGTATGGAGCGGATCAGCAAGGACTGTTGCAATACATCATTGCTAACATTAAGGCCTAGCTACGAAGTAATAGTGCCGCTAAAAATGATTTTCTATTTCGATGCGATAGTTGTACTTTTAAACAAAAAAAGGAGGGGCTTATGGGGACGGCGAAAGTGAATGAGCCGGAGGTTTTTGAAAGAGTTGCTCTGACTATCGAAAAATTGTTGCGAACGGTCAATCGGGACGTGAACTCCCAGATAAAGAGAGAGACAAATATCTATGATGACCTCGGCATTGACTCAGTGGAAGTAATGGACCTCTTAGGTTTGTTTGAGGCGGAATTTGGCGTTTCAATCGATGTTGAGAAAGCTGTGGGAAATAAGACCGTGGGTGATATTTCCAATTTTGTCCTGGCGTGCTTATAGACGGAGGTGTCAAATGGATGCTACGAAAAAAGGATTGTTAGGCATGGTGGGTAAATGGAAATTCCAAGAAAAGAAATTCTCCTGCGAAAAGGTGATCACCTTCAAACAAACCAATGTCATGGGGAACACCTATTTTTCCAATTACGTAGAATGGCAGGGTGAGGCGAGAGAAAAATTGTTGTTATGCCACCCAGCTGCTGGTGAGTTTATGAAGCAGAATCCGCATATCTTTCTCATTACACACTCGCTAGGGCACCGATTCATTACGAACACCTATTTTGGCGATCGTCTGCGGATTGATATTACTTCTAAAAACATCATGGATTATAGCCTCATGATGGTTTTTCGATATCGAAGGGTTCCCAGTGAACAGTTGATCGGTGAAGGGTGGCAGAAAGTTTGCTTTTGGGATAGGCAACTAAACCGTCCTTGCAAAACGCCACAGTTTTTTCTAGACCTTGCGGAGCCCCTGCGGGAAAACTGAGTCGCTTATGAGCTTATTTGCCGTCGGTGCAATTGCAATCACGTTATCCATTGCGAGGAAAGGCTAATGGACCGAGATGTAAGCAACGTTCCAACGCTAAATGAGAAGATAGAATTCACTTCTAACGGGACGCCTCTGACCGGTAAGGTCTGCCGGCCGGCAGACTTGACCCAATGCAAGGGTATTGTGATCTTTACGCATGGGTTGGGCTACTGCGCGCGGCAATATAAGATCGACGGCGAGTACTTCGCTCAAAACGGCTATTTACTGCTAACCTATAACCTCCGGGGCCACGCAGGATCGCAAGGAAAGTGGTCGGTGGAGTCCTCGGTTACAGATCTTGTGGCTGCGATCGACCATCTCACTCGGAACTATGAATTCCAAGCAAATGAACGCATTTGCGTGATGGGCCACAGTACTGGCGCGTTGATATCCCTCCTGGCATCGTTGCGTGACAAACGGATCAAATTTGGAAGTTTGGTGACGATTGTCACCTGTATGACGGAATCCTATCTTCATTGGTTTAAAAGTGGATTCAACCATGATGTTAAGGCGTTTTTCAAGACAAAGGGAGTGATTGCTGATATCGCCAACGACATTCTCGATGATCCGGCAATGCTTGAGACATACCGTCGGGGTGAATTAGACGCGGCCATGATTGGGGTCAATCACCGGTACGGGCTCTTAAAATCTGATTGCCTCAACTCTTTTTTTCATGAAATTGCATATTCAGAGGATGTTTTGAAGCGTATTGATGAGATCCAGATACCGCTCCTTCTTTTTCGGGGTGAGTATGACGAGGTTATGGACGTAAAAAAAACGAATGAATTGTATGAAAGGCTTAACAAAAGAATTCCGACGAGATTTTATATCACGGATTCAAAAAACCATTTCCATATGACCGGTGGGATTTAATTCAAGAGGAAACGCTAAAGTTCTTTGATGCTTTTTGCGATTACAATCGCTCTGCCATTAGTTTTTCCGAAAAATTCGTCTTATTGGTGGACGACGATCCTCTAGTGACAAGATCTTTGCAGAAACTGCTTGTCCAACAGGGTATCGCTAATGTCCGTATTGCGGAAAACGGTGACGCAGCTCTTGGGTGCATCAGAGATCTGCGGACGACAAGGAATCGCTCCTTCGATCTGATCATCTCTGATATCCGGATGCCTGGGATTGACGGGATCGAAACTATTCGGAAGGCTAAGGATTTCATCAGCCATTCGAAGGGGAAAGAAAGTCCGGTGATCTTTATTACCGGGTATGAGGGGGACGGTGCCGTGGAAAGGGCCAAGCAGATAGGTTATGTGGATTACCTTTACAAACCTCTCGACATCGAACATTTTCTTGCCAGCGTAAAGAAACAACTCCAATGTTCAAACGTCTCATAGCGCGAATTGACGACCTCTTTTATCGTGTTATTTTAAAAAACACTCTCAAACTATCCAAGCTTGGGTATGGATTCATTGTTTCAGGGGCTGAGTCGGGAGAGAATTATGAGCATATTTACGACAATAAGCCAAAGGGTTCTTTGTTTATCGGAGTGTTCTTAGATAAAATCCTGCTCAATCTTCCTTCAGTTCGCGCCACGCGGGCGAGGAAGGAAGAGATCAAAGAAATTCTCAGGTCTGAGAGCGAAAATAATAGAATGGCTGGGACTAGGACGCGTGTTTTGGACCTAGCTTCAGGCGGAGCGCGTTATCTCCGGGAGCTGAAAGGTGAACATGAAAGCGGTGATATCGAGTCTCTCTGCATTGATAAAAATAGGCGTTGTGTCAGCCTGGGGCGTTCTCTGGCAATGACTGAGAACGTAAAGAACCTTAAGTTTGTTCGTGGTGATATATTTCGCATCGGGCATTTAAAGACTATTTCGGAACGCCTGGGATGGCAGCCCAATGTGATTATTGCTTCGGGACTTTTTATCTACTTTAATGACCCGACTGTTGAGCGTGTTTTGACAGAGATTTATCAGACGCTGCCCGTGGGTGGCTTGATTGTTTTTCAATCTTATGAGAATTTGAGCAGTCGTAAGCTCATGCGTAAAACCTCCGTTACTTCCGCGGGAGAACAATGGACCCTGTATTATCGGCAGCCAGAATTCTGGACGAAGCTATTGAGTGATATCGGCTTCAAGGACATCTTGATCACACGAGATGAATGGCATATGAACAACGTTTGTTCTGCAAGAAAGGGCGCCTAACCCCAAACAATGCCGCTTACAGCGCTTATTGGACTTACCAATACAGTTTCAACCATAGGCCTCGCCCTGTTCGTCTTTCTGAAACATCCTCAAGAGAAAACCAACCAGGCCTATCTATCCTTTGGCTTGAGCGTGGGCCTGTACAGTATTGGCTATTTTCTTTGGGGGATGTCGAAGACTACCGGTGATGCGCTTTTTGCATTCAAAGTGTTGACGACCGGGATTATTCTTATCAATTCCGGATATTTAGAATTCGCCTTTAATCTTCTCGGAGCACGCAAACGGAAGAGAATCATTCTTTTTGTAATCCATTTGTTGAACATTCTGTTTGTGGTATCTGTTTGGGGTGAGCGGCTGTTTTCAAGCGTTGGGCTAAGAAATGCTTGGGGATTTTGGCCTTATCCCAAGCCTATGTTCTATGCCTATTTTTTAATGTGGTTTTTACAGATGGGCTATGGATTGCGCGCGATAAGAGTGGGGTATGCCCAGGCTCCAAGCAGACAAGCTGTTCAGTTGAGATACGTTTTCTATTCCACCCTTATAGGCTATGTTGGAGGGGGGACGAACTGGCTTCCTTGGTTTGGAATTAATTTCCCACCGTATTTAAACGCCTTAGTATCTGTTTATGTTGGGATTCTTGCCTATGCGATAGTGCGTTATCATCTGATGGAAATTCGTACAGCCATTACGAGAACGGGTATCTTTGTTTTCGTTTATTGCGTTGTATTGGGGGCTCCAGCGCTTCTTGTATGGCAGGGCCGGCTGTTCCTCGAAGCATCTCTCGGTCCTGCCTGGTGGCTCCTGCCCGCCGGGTTATTCAGTCTCTTGAGTTTCATCGGGCCTTTTTGCTACCTGATATTGCAACGTAAGGCGGAAGCGGTGCTTCTGAAAGAACAAAAAGCCTATCAGCAGACGCTGCTGCAGGCGTCGCGGGGGATGACGCTGATCAAGGACCTGGATCATTTACTGAAGCTCATCGTTCATATCCTCACTAAGACGGTCAAGATCACGCATGCCCGAATCTTTCTCTGGGATAACAACGCCAAAAATTATATTTGCAAAGCCGTCAGGGGCGATCATCACAATGGGGCTGACGGGATCATTGCCGAGGATTCCGCGCTCATACGGCAACTACATTTGGACAAGGAACCCTTGATGCTCGAAGAGATCCGCTCCCACCATTACGGCAGTGACTGGGTGATCACAGAAATGGAGGCGCTGGATGCCGCCGTGGTCGTTCCGAGCTTTGTCCAGGAGCGACTGATCGGGTTTGTGGTCTTGGGAGCGAAAAGATCCAACCGCCTTTACACCGAAAGCGATCTGGATATTCTTACCACGCTCGCCAATCAAACCGCTCTCGCGATCGAAAACTGCATTTTTCTGACGGAATTTGAAGAACAACAGGCGCATTTCTTTCAGGCCGCGAAGATGGCGGATCTTGGGACGATGGCCTCCGGGATCGGGCATCAGGTAAATAACCGCTTTAACGTGATCAAACTTGGGGCCGAGTCCGCTCTGATGATGGAACTTGTGAAGCTCAAAAAGTATTTTGAATTGAATGATCCGGAAACAGGGAAAAAACTGGTCGGCGGGCTAGCGGATACCTGCCAGAGGATCGCGAAAAACGCGGAGCACGGAGGCGAGATCGTGAAGCGGTTGCTCGATTTCAGCCGTCTCGCTCAAGGGTTCAGGCTGATGGATGTTAAGGACGCCATTGAAAGCAGCGTGAGGCTCTGGGAATGCAAGCATGACCTCCGGGAGATCGGCTTTCGCATGGAGATCGCTGGCGACCTTCGAAAGATCAAAGGCAATTTCAGCGAGATCGAAGAGGTCCTTTTTAATTTGCTCGACAATGCCGCGGACGCGATCCAAATGAAAGAGGAGGCCTACGCGCTTGGCAATCTCCCGCGCCCCGCGGATCCGGTGAAGGGGACGATCCGGCTCAAGGCGGAGAATCAGGATTGGAATGGGCAACCGCATGTGCTGATCACGGTCCGGGAAAACGGCATCGGCATGAGCGAGGAAACACAGAAGAAAATATTCGTTCCGTTCTTTACGATGAAGGCGACCGCGATCAAAGGGACGGGTCTCGGACTTTATATTATCAGACGAATGGTCGATGCTCATCAGGGGCGTATCAAGATCGAGTCGGAATACGGCAAAGGGACGACCTTTCACGTATATTTGCCCGCGACGGAAGGAGGTTGATATGGCGAAAATTCTTTTCGTGGATGATGAGCCAGACATGCTCGGAACGCTTAAGAGTGTTTTCACAGAACTCGGTCACGAGGTTTCGACGTCGGCAGATGGGAACGAAGGGCTGAAATTGATCCTCGATACCGAGCCGGACCTCTCTTTTGTGGATGTCCGGTTGGGTGGCTTGAAGGGCATGGAGGTGCTGCGTCAGGCAAGGGCGAAAAAACCAGATCTTAAGATCATCATCTTTACCGGATTCAATGATGCCCAGATCGATGCCGACGCCAAGAAGTACGGGGCGGTCCATTGTCTGCACAAGCCTGTCGGAATTCAGGATCTTATCGATATCATCGAAAAGCATACTGGATCCATGAATCCTTAATTTTCAACGAGAGCCGGACCGGAAAATAGACGGAGGGAGAGTCGGATGGATATTGCAAAACCGAAGGGAACGATCCTGATCGTGGATGACGAAGCGGATACGCTTTGGTTCATTTCAAAGACCAGCCAGTCCTTTGGGTATGACGTTCTGACCGCGGGGAGCGGCATGGAGGCCCTCAAGATCGTTGAGGAATGTGGTTCCAGGCTCGACCTCGTTGTGCTGGATCTCCATATGCCGGGTATGGGCGGGATCGAAGTGTTGAAGTCCATGCGCAAGCATCAACCCGATCTTCCGGTGATCATCCTGACCGCGCTTCATGATGAGCAAGGGACCTGCGAGAGGCTTGGCGTTGAAGCCTTCATCCGCAAGCCTTATAGCCTGAAGGATCTCTATGAGCGTATCGAGCGCGTGATCGAGCGACATAATGAGGATAAAGGCGAAGTGGAGATCGAGGCGGGCTATGAGCCCTGCGCCAAGATCCTTGTCGTGGATGATGAAAAGGATGTTTGTGAACTTCTGGGGACCGCGCTTGCCGAAGATGTCGGCGACGCGCATTTTGAAGTGAAGTGGGTTCTCTCAGGAGATGAGGCGCTGCGGGTCTCGCGGGAATTCGAGCCGGACATCGGGATCATTGATATCAAGATGCCGCACATGTGGGGCGATGAACTGATCGGTCGCTTCAAGGCTGGGGAAGGCCATGCGCCAAAGGATTTTGTGATCTATACCAGCGTCGCGGATCCCGGGCAAGTGGATCGGGCCAAGAAACTCGGTTATAAATTTTTCTCGAAGCCGACGGACCTTGAAACCTTAGTCGAGGTTCTCAAAAAGATCTGCGTCAGGCATAAACTACTGCGAAAGAAGGCCTGAACCCATTTCAACCTCGTAGGTTGAAATGGTTAAAAAAGCGCTGGTGAAGTAACGATGAACAGTTTCGCCTCGATGGAATCAATGTTCTTGATCTTGTGCGGCACGCCGGCGTCAAAGTAGACCGATTCGTTCGCGTGAACTTCCCGTTTCTGATCCCCGTAGGTCATTTCAAGCGTTCCGGATTCCACAAAGATCGCCACGCTGGAGTTCTCCCGGAACTGCCACTTCCGTATCTCTTTGAACGGTTTGATGGTCATTCTGCCCAGAAAAAAATCGCGCTGGCTATTAGATTGCGGGCTCAGGGACTGTATCGTGAAACCGTGCTGGGGGTAATCAATGAACCCGCGCTCTCCATACCCGCAGATGAAGAAATTTCCGGGGTTTTCGGCCATGGCCCGGGTCGCGAGTTCTCCCAGAGAGATCTCGAAGGCGTCCGCCACCAGCACCAGTTTATCGGAAGACGGGTCCCGCACCCTGCCAGCAATGATGTTGTGAAGGTTCTTCTCGTTGATCCCCGTTTTCTTGGCCAGCCAGCTTACCGGCAGTGGATTTTTTGAATCGGACTTCTGGATCAGCAAGGATTTAATTGCCTTGCCCCAGTGCGGCGCCCGGACGGGACGCTTGCCCCTATTCTGTTCTTTCAGATCTTTTCCCATCTCCTCGTACATGGCCGCGCCTCCCAAGTGTTTTTTAAACGATCGAATCAGTTCTTTTATCTATAAAGAACCATAACATGACAGATGAAGTTTTGCAAGATGACCAAATGCGCCATTTAAAGCACTTTTAGTGCGTCTCTTGTCTCGACGGCGACGAAATGTTAAGTCTCTGAGTGGTCCCAATACTTATCAATTTCAGGGATCTGAAATTGGGCCATCGTGTCACCGTAAAAGAAATAAATGAGAGACAAGGATGGAGGACAAAGACATGCTGAAAAATCCAGTAGTGGTAGAAAATCATGAGGCTTCAAAGGGGACGGCGATTCGGGCACCTGTCCTACCTCCTATAAAAAAATCTATGGTGGGTAGGGCGGGTCCTGATAATCGTCATTTTTCATCAAAGAGAGATCAGGGCCTGCAGGAGCGGGATTATGTGATGGACGAGCGCAAGATCAGCGAGTTATTCGCGGGCTACTTCCATAACAAGATGACGCTCCTGCTTTTCCTGGTGCAGGCGAAGCAACTAAAACCTAATCCCGTGCTGATCTCCACGGTCCATAACTTCTTATCGGACCTCTTCCGGCACATGCTCGATGAACGTCTTCAAAAGCGTTACCGGCTTTTGTTCAAGTGGCTGATGCGGTTCTTTGAGAGGTTGCCGGCGGTCAGCGTCGCCCAGCGGGACACAGCGAAGGAATATATCCGGGCGATCTATGACGCGCTGGGGCTGCATCTTAAAGAAGATCTATGAAAGGAGGAGGAAAATGAAGAGGACATTGCTGAAGAAGGTTCGAAGAAAATGTGCGGGGCTTTATCGCTGGTTCACCTATTACCGGAAACGTATCCGGATGATCGAGGCGGAACTGGGGAACTCTTGGGAGACGTGTTAAAAGGGAAATCATGGAGACTCGCGGGCCGTCATCCGAAGAAGACAGGATTGCCGAGGGGCATTTGCGCTGTTTGATCAAAGCGATCGACAGGACGCAGCAACTCTTGGCGAAGGAAGCGGAATCTCGGGATTACGATCAGATCCATTCCGCCAAGTCGATCCTCTATGCCGCCATTGAGCAGATGGGAGTGCGGGGGGAGCGGATCTTCACGACTCAACGCATGCTCCGAGAACTTCTTTCCATTGTGACCACCCAATATCAGTCTCCCGGCCGTGACACGCAGGTCGGTCTTCAGATCCTGGAGGATCTTAAGGCCCGGGCGGACAAGATCTGAGAGGCGAACTCAAGGCATTGCATTACGGGCTTTTCAGTGGATAATGTCATCTAAGAATTTGTCGCACAGAAATCTATCAACACTTAGTTTCGAATGGACACTCATGGATCGATCTAAAAGTGCTCAACCTGCGGTGCCCGGGACAGTTCAAAAAATGTTGTCGGTCACCGCGCTCAGTAAAAAGTACGGCGCAACCGTCGCGGTGGATGGCATCACTTTTCATGTCCGGAAAGGTGAGATCGTCGGGCTCCTCGGACCGAACGGAGCGGGCAAGTCGACCACCATCAACATGATCCTGGGTGTTCTCGCTCCGGATGGGGGCACGGTCGAGATCGAAGATCGTGATATTGCTCTCGACCGCTCTCACGCGATCGCTAGGACAAATTTTGCCGCCGTCTATACGCCGCTCCCCGGAAACTTAACCGTTTATCAGAATCTCCGCGTGTTCGGTCTTCTCTATGACGTGAAGGATCTGTCGCAGCGTATCCGTGAGCTTCTGAAGCAATTTGATCTTGAAGCATTCCGCGATAAAAAGTGCGGGATCCTTTCCTCCGGGGAGCAAACCCGTATCAGCCTGGCCAAGGCGATGCTGAATCAGCCGCATTTGCTTCTGCTTGATGAACCCACGGCCTCGCTTGATCCGTCCACGGCGCGTGAGATCCGGGCGGGGATACGCACTTTCGCACGTCAGGGGACGACCGGCGTGCTTTGGACTTCCCATAACATGTACGAAGTCGAAGAGGTCTGCGACCGGGTGCTGTTCCTTTCCCGCGGCAGGATCCTGCTTGAGGGAGATCCCAGGCTTTTGCCGGCGCAACACGGCAAGAAGACACTCGAGGACCTTTTTGTCGCGGTCGCGCGTGAACCTCTAACACTGGAAACGGGCTGACGATGTCCTTTTCCAGAATCTTTGCCATCGTGATCCGCCAGTTTTATCTGCTCAGGGGAAGCCTCTCACGCGTCTTTCCGATCTTCGCGTGGGTGGTGGTGGATATGATCCTCTGGGGATTCCTCACCCGTTATCTCAATACCGTGGCCTCTCCCGGATTTAATTTTGTGCCGGCGCTTCTTGGGGCGGTCCTCCTGTGGGATTTTTTCATTCGCATCATGCAGGGGATCACCATGGCGTTCCTGGAAGATGTTTGGTCCCGGAACTTCCTCAACATTTTCGCTTCGCCGCTTTTGATCTCGGAATATGTCAGCGGTCTGGTTCTCTCCAGCATCGCGACGAGCCTGCTCAGCTTGACCGCTATGTGCGGGGTTGCCATGGTGTTCTTTAAATTGTCTTTTCTTTCCTATGGACTGACGGTGTTCCCGTTCCTGGCGGTGCTCTTCTTGTTCGGCATCTCGATCGGCATCTTTGGAAGCGCGCTGGTCCTTCGCTTCGGCCCGGCTTCGGAATGGTTTATCTGGCCGCTGCCCGCGCTCATTTCTCCCTTTGCCGGCGTGATGTATCCGATCGCTACGCTCCCGCTTTGGATGCAGCGGATCTCCGGCCTTCTGCCGCCGTCTTATGTGTTTGAAGGTCTGAGGGCGATTGTGTCGGGTGGCCATGCGTCGGGTATGGGGCTCTTGCTGGGAGGGGTGCTTGCGATCGGTTACATTCTTCTGGCGTATGCTTTTTTCACTAAGGTTTACCGGCATGCCCTGCGTACCGGCCTCATCGCGCGGTATAGTGCCGAAAATTTGGGCTAGGGGAATCACCCTCGACCCGACGGCGTGCTATACTGCGCTTCATCATGCCCCATCGCCATCTACTTAGAAAAAATCATGATCTCTCGCTGCCGGAGGACTTTGAGCTGAGCGAGGAGTTCATTACCGGCTTTAACGCGATCGAGAAGACGAAAAAAAATCTCTATATCACGGGGGAAGCAGGAACGGGCAAGACCACGCTCCTCAAATACTTCCGGCACAACACCAAAAAGAAATTCATTGTCCTTGCGCCGACGGGGATCGCGGCCATCAACAGCCACGGCCAGACGATCCATTCCTTTTTCAAGTTCCCGCCCAAGTTGATCCAGAAAGACCACATCAAAAAAGTTTATACCGCGCTGAATATTTTTCAGAGCCTGGAGCTCCTGATCGTCGACGAAGCCTCGATGATGCGGGCGGACTTGATGGATGGGATCGATTATGCGCTGAGGCTCAATAAAGGGCTTCCACGGAAGCCTTTTGGCGGCGTCCAGGTGGTGCTTTTCGGGGATCTTTTCCAGTTGCCGCCGATCGTGGACCGAGAGATGGCGGGGCTTTATAACGACCTCTATGAGACGCCCTATTTTTTTAGCGCGAAAGTTTTTAAGAAAACCAAGTTCCATCATTTCAATTTGCAAAAGATCTACCGGCAAAAAGATCAGTCGTTCAAGGGGCTTCTCAACAAGATCCGCAACCGGTCCGTGACGGACGATGAGATGCGCCTTCTCAACAGCCGCGTGG
This sequence comes from Candidatus Omnitrophota bacterium, assembly GCA_903884815.1. Taxonomy (GTDB): domain Bacteria; phylum Omnitrophota; class Omnitrophia; order Omnitrophales; family Aquincolibacteriaceae; genus Aquincolibacterium; species Aquincolibacterium aerophilum. Next base: position 12,769 of record CAISGE010000056.1, read on the forward strand.
ATCCCGCGGGCTGTGCCGCCGCCCAGGACGCGATGACGCTTACGCCCACCAATGCCGCGGCCCACGCCATCAATATGACGCGGCTCGACGCTTTGAAGGGAAAGGAATTCCGTTACGACGCCGGCATCCAAGGGGAGTTCGACCGTTCTTCATTTCCTACAGAGACCGAGCTTCGCCTTAAAAAAGGCGCCCAAGTCCTGATGATACGCAATGATTCCGAAAAGCGGTGGGTGAACGGCAGTATCGGGGAAGTGATCGATCTGGACGAGGCCACGATCCAGGTCCGGATCGGACATGAGACGCATATGATCGAAGCCTCGACTTGGGAGAAGATCAAATACCGGTTCGACGAAGACGCGGAGAAGATCGCGGAAGATGTGGTCGGCAGTTTTAAACAGTATCCGATCAAGCTCGCCTGGGCGATCACGATCCATAAAAGCCAGGGATTGACCTTTGACAAGCTGATCATCGATCTCGATCACGGCGCGTTCACGCACGGCCAGGTCTATGTGGCCCTCAGCCGGTGCCGTTCTTTTGAGGGGATGCTCCTGCGCCGTCCCGTGAAACACCGGGACATCATCTTTGACCAGCGCATCCACAAGATCAAGGATCACTTTCCTGAATTAAAGGCGAAGCGATGAAGGAGGTTCCCGCCGTCAGCGTCAGCGTGCTTCGCAGTTCCAGCAGCGGCAACTCGACTTTGATCTGGAACAAAAAACACGCGATCTTAGTCGACTGCGGTCTCGGGCCTCGCGTGACCGAGGGACTTTTGAAGGAGCATGGCTTTTCCCTGGGAGATCTTTCCGGCGTGTTGGTGACGCATGCCCACAACGATCACGGCAAGCTCATCACCATCGAAAAATTATTTCGCCATGGGACCCCGGTCTATTGCATTCCCGGCGTCAAGAAAGTCGTTGCGCGAGGACTGTCGGGTAAACACAAGCCACAATTCCGGATCCTTTCGAAAAATCCGGTCATGATCGGATCGTTCAGCGTCACGTCATTTGCTGTCGACCACGACGCCGAAGGGGGATGCGTCGGGTTTTGCATTTACAGTGGGGAAGGAGACAACACGAAAAAAATCTCGCTTGTCACGGATTACGGCGGGCCAGGGGATCGTATAGCCGAGAACCTTCGGGACTCGCATCTGATCCTGATCGCTTCCAATTATTGCGCGAAGATGATCGTCGGTCCGAGTCCCGTTCCCGAGTACGTGAAGCGAACGCATATCCTGCCTTATCAACCCTCGAATGATCATTGTTCCGATGTTCTGCTTCATGTCGCCACAACCTCCGGGCATTTGCCAGAGGCGGTTTATCTCCTGCATATCAGCAAGAACCACAATACCGTGGAGAAAGCTGTGGCGCACAGCCGTCATGTTCTGCATGCCGCGGGTTACAAACAAATACGTGTTCTTCCCACCTACCGCGATGTCCCGAGCGAAACGACGCATCTTCGATAGCGTGCGCGGACAGGACCTTCTCAAGGGTCGTATGATGCCACTCAAAGCTGTACGAACTCCATCGGAGACTCTATAATCTGCAGAGCGATTTGGCGCCACAATTTTAGAGTTCTTTGAAGGAGCCTCTTATGAAATCAGCTGTAAGAATTGCGCTATTTGTTTTCCTCGGGACCCTGTGTGCTGGCTGCGCTCGGTATAAACCGTCATTTCGAGCGGATGCTGCGTATTTTGAACGAGCGAAGACTCAAGAACAGGATAATCTTGCGGTCTCGGTTGTGGGGCTCGGCGCGGCGGAGAGTAAAAAAACCTTTGGGGTGGATCTTGCCAAACTTAAGATCCTGCCGGTGTGGGTCAAGATCGAGAATCGAGATCCTAAAAAATCCTATTTCTTTCTTGAACGCGGGGTCGATCCCAATTATTTCCCGTCTGGGGAAGCGGCTTATATTGCGCGGATTCAGCCCGGGCTTCGTTTTTTTAAGCGGCCCCTGCTGAGACCCCTTTCTTTTCTCGGATTTATTGCCATGCCGGTGGATTACTTTTTTGTCCAGCCGACCAACGACCGGATGAGGGAGACATTCGTCCGGGAAGGTATCAAGTATGGGTGGATACCGCCCCATGAAACAAAAGCCGGTTTTATTTTTGTGCCTTTTGAAATGGGCGTCAAGGAAGTTACGATCGATCTTTTTGGGGATGAGTTGAAAGAGGGGAAAGCAGCCTTAAAACATTTCGATATTTTTGTGACAGTCCCGGGACTCACGGCGGATTACCGCGATAAAAAGTTCGAGGATCTTTACAAGCCCGAGGAAGTTAAGTATTTCACGGACGAGCCGTCCTTCCAGAAAGCCCTTGAAACGGTTGTCCCTCCCTGCGTGACGAATATCCTTGGCACGAAAACCGGGGACCCTGTGAACCTGGTCATTGTGGGCACGTTGGAGGAGATTTTGGAGGCGTTCACGACCGCGGAGTGGAGCGAAACGGAAACAATCTCCTTTCGCACGATCATGAAAATGGTGGGTTCGACTTTGTCGAAGGGTTCCTACGATTATTCGCCGGTGAGCGCCCTTTATCTCTACGGGCGCAGCCAGGATATCGCGCTTCAAAAATCCCGTGGCAATATTAATGAGCGGATGCATTTGAGGCTTTGGGTCAGTCCGATGCATTATAACGGGAAGCCGGTTTGGGTCGGACAGGCCAGCCGCGATATCGGGGTGCGTTTCACCAACAAGACCTGGAATTTGATGACCCACAAGATCGATCCGGATATTGACGAATCTGGCCTGTACGTGCTTTCGGATCTGATCTACCGCCACCGCCTGAGCGAGTACGGTGTGGTCCCTGGCGGCGTGCCCCGGACCCCGGAAGCGCCGGGCAAGAATCTGACGGGGGATCCTTATTTCACTTCAGGCAGGCGGATGGTGATGGTGCTGCCCGCGAGGGAATCGCCTGATTTTCCGAGGCGGCTTTTTGTGACCCCCGCGGATGTGCCAGCGGCAGAGAATAAAAACACTTAGGAACAACGTCGAGGGATGCTATGAGGAAAAATATAGTGGTGATGCCAAGAAATGGCGGAGAAAAGCATCGGACGCACCGTATCGGTTGGCTGCGTGCCGCGGTCTTGGGCGCGAATGATGGCATTCTGTCAACAGCGAGCCTTCTGGTCGGCGTGGCTTCGGCTCACGCTTCGCGGGAAGCCGTCCTGGTCGCCGGTGTGGCGGGACTCGTGGCCGGGGCGATGTCGATGGCGGCTGGGGAATATGTGTCCGTCAGCTCGCAAGCCGATACCGAACGGGCGGATCTTGATCGCGAGCGCAGGGAACTCGCGGAGGACGATGAAGGGGAGCGCGAAGAGCTGGCTTCCATCTATGTCGGTCGCGGTCTCGATCCGGCGCTCGCCAATCAGGTGGCCGGGCAGTTGATGGCCCATGACGCCTTAGGCGCGCATGCCCGAGATGAACTTGGGATCTCCGTTCACTTTAGCGCCCGTCCGGTGCAGGCTGCGATGGCATCGGGAGTGACATTTTCTGTTGGCGCGGCGATGCCGCTTCTGCTTGTGCTCGTTACACCGCAGACGATATGGGTTCCTGCTGTGTTCGGAGGTTCCCTGATTCTTCTCGCTGTATTAGGTTCACTGGCCGCCGTTGCGGGAGGTGCTCCTCTGGCGAAAGCGGCTGTTCGGGTCACATTCTGGGGAGCGCTTGCGATGGGTCTAACTGCCGCGGTGGGCGCCTTGTTCGGAACCGTCGTCTAGCACCGTGTCACATAAATTTATAACGGTACATGGTGCAGTACTGTTAACCCCTAAAATCAAATCGAGAAGAGTCCTAGGAGTGATATGCCCCGTTGTCGTGTGATGCTTTACCTCGCTTCACAGTCCACCAGAAGGCAGGAACTTCTGTCTGCCATGAAGGTTCCTTTCAAAGTCGCCTCCAGCGCTTACCGTGAACGCTGGTGTCGCAAAACCGCTCCCGAGATTCTCACCGTACGTCACGCGATCGGAAAAGCACGTATGGCCATTCTTCCGAAGTCCGCCCGTTTTGTGTTGGGCGGGGATACGGTGGTCTGGCACCGAGGGCACGGCCTCGGGAAACCGAAGACGCGGGCCGAGGCGCTACGCATGCTTCGGGGACTGGCAGGGAAAAAGCACGCCGTTTATACCGGTCTTGCTATCTTGGACCGCAAAACGGGCAATGTGGAGACCGGTTGCGCCAGAACCGATGTGTGGATGAAACCTGTCAAGGAAGCGTGGCTGCAGAAGTATGTCGATACCATTCATCCTTTGGACAAAGCCGGAGCTTACGCGATCCAGGCACAGATCAAAATTGTGAAGAGGATCCGGGGATCTTATTCGAATGTGGTGGGACTTCCCAAAGAACTTTTACGAAAGATGCTCAAAGAAATAATTCAGGCATAAGACCGGGGATTTGAGACATGGATCTCCGGAAGGCGAAAGATCAACAGCGTTGAAGTACAGGCGCAAAAGGTTGAGCGGGTGAGACACGCGGTCTGGATTTTCTTAGTGGTTTTTTTCGGAATCACTCAAGGTGTGGGACTTTCCGCGGAGGCCGCTTCTCCGGCCGCGGCAGAGCCCGAGGATTACCGGCTTCTCAAGGCGATCATTAGCGCGGAATTTAATGGACAAGTGCCTCATGATTGGGGCGAGACGGTTCCGGGGGTGCAGACAAGGCTCAGGACGGAGGACAAGGTCCTGGCGATCGGAGTGGATGCCTGCGATCTGATGGCCAAGGGCGATGACGCGAAGCTGATCAAGTTCCTGGAAGCCGAGAAGATCCCCGCGACTATTTTTGTTTGCGGGACTTGGATCGAGAAGTACCCTGCTGTTTTGAAAGACCTTGCCGCGAATGCTCTCTTTGAGATCGCGAACCGCGGCATCTCGCGCAAAGCGTGCTCCGTGAACGGAAAAGCCGCGGGGGAAACGCCGGGGACCGCTAGCGTCGAAGAACTTTTTAACGAAATCGAACGGAACGCCCGGAAGATCGAAGCGGTGACCGGGACCCTGCCGCATTATTATCGCGCCGGAGCCGGTTACTACGATGATGTCGCGGTGCGTATCGTCAAGGCACTCGGGTATGAGGCCGTCGGTGCCTCCATCCTCCCCGCGGGCGGGGCGGAAGCCGGAAAGGAACAGATCCTGGCAGCTTTCACGAATCCCGCTTCGGGCGCGATCGCGATCTTCGGAGGCATTTCGCTTCAAAGCACTTTTGTCGAGGGCGTTATGGAATCCCTGCTCAGTCTCCGATCCCGTGGTTACAAGCTCGTCAAAGTTTCCGACTATCCGCCCGAATGAAAAAGTCCCTTTCGCCTTCGGAAAAATATTCCGTGATCGAGATCGCCCTCTGCGGTCAGGACCTTCATTCTCGGGAAAAAGAGGCGGCTGTTGCGCTCCTGACCCGTTCCCGGATGCCGGAGCGGATGCATGCTTTGACCGAACACAAAGGCGCGTACTGTCTCAGCTGCTACACGCGCTCCGCGAAGAAAGTCGAGGAGGTCCGGAAAAAATATAGGGCGCTCAGGGACCGGTCTTTTGCGCTCAAGGTGAAAACCCTTCGGCGGCGCGACTGGTTCGATAAATGGAAGCGGGATTATCATATCCGTCCGCTTGGCACAAAATTCATGATCGTCCCCGCATGGGAAAGATCGAAGTTTAAGCAAGGCCGGCGTATTCCTGTCATTCTCGAGCCCGGCAGCGCGTTCGGGTCGGGTTATCACGAGACGACGCGTTTGATGACGCGGATGCTGGAATCTCTCAAAGGGAAGGTTGGCAGTTTCCTGGATATGGGTTGCGGGACCGGGATCCTCTCCGTGGTGGCCTCAAAATTAGGCGCCCGGGAAATTGTGGGCTTTGATAATGACCGGCCTTCCGCGATCGTCGCAAGGCAGAATTTTAAAGCGAACGGCTGCGAAGACGAAACCCACAAGGTTTCGCGAGCGTGCCGGGGTCATCGGACCCCGGCCTGCGAGGGCGGGACATTCTATTGGGCCCAGCTCAAAAGTTTAAAAACCCGGCGCTGTTTTGACACCGTGGGCGCGAACCTTCTTTCCCGTGTCCTTCTGGAATATCGCGATCGTATTGTTGCCCGCGTGAAACCGGGGGGCTATCTTCTGCTCTCGGGTATTGCCCTCCAAAATTTCCCGGGCTTTAAACGCGGATTTTCGTGTCCGGCCTTGACATGCCTCAAGATCCTCCGCGGCCATCGCTGGGTGGGTGTTCTATACAGGAGAAAATAGGGCCCCGAATCTTCTTTTTTGTTGGAATTATTTCTCCTGGGAGGTTATAGCAATCCATAGCGATCTCTATCATCTTGAACGATTCGAGAATGATTGTTTTTTTACGTCTTTCAGTCGATTTGCCACCCCATATTCGATGTGTTATGCTCCGCACGTCACCCTCTCCAAGAGAAAGGAAATGAGAATTACTTCATGAGATTTTCCATCTCGCCTAAAGGTTTATTTTGTAAAGCGACGGCTATTCTGACAGCCGCTTTTTTTATTTCGAGCGGCATCTTCATTCCGACCTCTTTCGCGCTGCCTATGATGTTTACCCGGAATGAGACGCGGCAATTCGTCCCGGTCGTGACGTTGGATCAGGCGAACTTGCGGAAGAAGACCGCTGACAAGCAGGATTTCGTCCCTTCGGGTGTCGCGGTGCAAAGTGACAGTCCTCTTTTGCCTCTCAGGTCTAACCTTGATCAGACTGAGAATTCTGTTCCGCAGACCCAGGCGCCGCTCGAAGAAAAGAGAATTCCCCAGAGATCACCCGCGCCTCCACCTGACCAGATCCAGGTGTTGTCTTATGGGGATCGTTATACGAGTACGAATATCACTCAGCCGTTTGCTTCGGTGGCCTCTCCTGACGGTAAAAATGTTTATGTGGCGACCAGCACCGGCATCGCATGGTTCAATCGGGATTCTGTCTCGGGAAGTCTGACCTATGTGAATCAGATCTCAGGCATTTCCGGCCGTTTCATCGCGATCGCTCCGGACGGTAGCTCTGTGTATGCCTCCACAAATCAAAACCATATTGTTGCCGCATTTTCCAGGGATGCGGCGACCGGCGCGCTCACGCAGGTCGGACAATATTCCGACTCTAGCATTATCAATTCACCGGACGGCCTCACAGTCTCTCCGGACGGAAAAAATGTTTACGTGACGGCCTATAACTCTAACGCGGTTGCGTGGTTTTCCAGAGATCTCACGACAGGCGTGCTCACTTATATGGACCGCTTCTCCAGCGGGGACATTGGCGGCCCTTGGTCCGTGGTGATCTCGTCGGACGGCAAACACGCCTACGTCGCTTCCGAATTGAGTAATTCGGTCGCGTGGTTCACGCGGAATACCACGACGGGGGCTTTGACTTATGGCGGAAAATATTCGGATGTCAGTAATGCCAGCGCGCCGCTATCCTTGGATATCTCCGCGGACGGAAGAAACGTTTATGTCGCGTCACGGGATACGAGCTCGGTTTGCTGGTTTAATCGCAATACGACTACAGGAGCGCTCACCTACGCCGGGAAATATTCCAACAGCGCTGTTCTTTATGCCGACGCTTATGTGGCGGTTTCGCCCGACGGAAATTATGTTTTTGTCGCTTCGACCGCCACGGCTACGGTGGCCTGGTTCGGGCGTGATGCTGCGACGGGGGCTCTGACTTACGCCGGCCAATATACAAGCACGACGAACATTCAGACGCCGCGGACGCTTACGGTCTCACCTGACAGCCGTAATGTTTATGTGCCGGGATGGAGCGTGAACGCGCTCGCCTGGTTTAAAATGGATACCGACGCTACGGCAGAGATCACCTTTGCCAGTATTCCCGCGAAAATCCTGCAGGGGACGGATCTGACGGTGACGGCCACGACCAATCCCGTTCATGTGGATTCGTATCAATGGTTTTTGGATGGTGCCGAAATCCCGGGCGCGATCACCAATACCCTGACGACCGGCCGCCAACTGGTCCCGGGGAATCATACGCTTGCCATGAAGGTCATGATCGGGCAAACGGCGAGTACAAAATCCTTTGATTTTTCGGTCACTAATGTCATCGGGATCACGTTCGCCGGAATCCCGACAAAGCTCATCGCCGGCACCGGCCTGACCGCGACGGCCGCAACGGATCCCGCGCTCACCGACTATGCTTATCAGTGGTATGTGGACGGAATCGCTATCCAAGGGGCGACGAGCAGCACCGTCACGACCGGAAGTCAATTGACGGTTGGTAGTCATCGTTTAAGTCTTACGGTTACGCGAGGGGTTGTGACGGCCACCCAAAATGCTGATTTCACGGTGACGAATTCCATCGGGATCCTGTTCGCCGGGGCTCAGGAACAAATTTTCTCCGGGCACAATATGGTGGTCACCGCCACCACGGATCCTTCGCCGGTCAGCGCCTATCAATGGTATCTGGATGGTGTCGCGATCCAAAACGCAACAGCCGCTTCGATCACCCTCGGCAGCAATCTTGCGGCAAGAACACAGCCTTATGTTTTATCTCTGGAGGTTCGAGCGGGCATTGTGACGAATACATCCAGCCTTAACTTTACCGTACTTGATTCAACCGCGGGCGTGCCCATTCTCACGTACGAAGGCGCCTGGACCCCCGGGGATTATTATATGGGAGGTGCTGGCTCCATCGCCCTTTCGCCGAACGGGAATAACGCCTATGTCGCCGCGAGTGCTTATCTTCGGGGGATTACATGGCTATCCCGGGATGCGTCAACCGGAGCGTTGTCGGGCAATATCACAGCCAATCGCGTGCCGCCTCTTTTGACATCACCGAATTTTGTTACTGTCTCTCCGGATGGCGGGTTTGTTTACATTACCGGGGCCGGTGGAACTTTTCAAGGCGTTGCGTGGTTTAAAAGAAATACCACGACGGGCGCTCTCACCGCCGGTTCCGTCAGCGCAAATACGAACGCCTATCCGGGGAATAGCAATGTTGTCGGGGCTATGGGCATTACTTTTTCGCCGGACGGAAAATTCGCCTATGTGTCGGCGTCTACTTCCGGCGCGGTAGCCTGGTTTTCAAGAAATGCCACCACGGGAGCCCTGACTTATATCGACCGGTACGCGAGCGCGGACATCGCCGGGGCAAGATCGGTGGTGATCTCTCCGGACGGCAAGCATGTTTATGTCGTCGGAGCGAGCAGTAACAGCGTGGCTTGGTTCACGCGGGACAATGCGACCGGGGCGCTGGTTTATGGCGGGAGCTATGCGAATTCTGGAATCGCTGCCGCTCAGTCGGTGACGGTCACGGCCGACGGAAACTTCGTGTATGTTGCGGCTTCGGGATCGAATACCGTGGCGTGGTTCCGCCGCGACAACGTGACCGGGGCCTTGACCTACATTAATAAGTTCTCGAGTTCTGATATCGCAGGGGCCTATGCCGTGGCTACTTCGCCGAACGGGACCTACGCCTATGTAACATCGCTATCGACGGACGCCGTCGCGTGGTTTGTGAGGAACGGGACCACGGGAGAATTGATCTATAAGGGCAAGTATCAGAGTTCGAATATCGATAATCCGACTTCGGTCTTGGTTTCACCGGACAGCAAGCATATTTATGTGACAGGCTCGTTTGTTCCTTCGGCCGCATGGTTTGATATGAACGCGGCAGTCTCGGATATCCCGATCAGCTTTAGCGGGGTTCCGGAAAAAATGACGGTCGGCACGGGCATGACGGTCGTGGCCAGCACGACGAATCCCGCGGTCATGGATGCTTATCAGTGGTATCTGGATGGGGCGTTATTGCCGGGCCAGACCACGGATACGATCACCCTCGGCAGCCAAGTGCCTGCCGGCAAGCACCAGCTTAAATTGGAAGTGGTCTTCAACGGTTTTCACGATTCGTTCACCAAGGATTTTATTATTTTTGATCCCAATATTTCCTTTTCGATCGGTACGCAGAACATCCCTTCGGAAACGGCGCAATACAACCGGGCCTACACAGATGTCACAGCGAACGGGTTTCATCAAACGGTTGCTTTAAACCCGAGCTACTCTTCTTCAGGCTCGCTTGATTTTGGCCGGGTGGTTGCTTCCGGCGTTTATCAGGACCATGAGGCCCTGACGGAAGTGAATCTTGCGGCTTGGAAACAGTTGGGGATGGACACAAGCCGTGTCCTCAAGGCGGAGTTGGTGTTCACGGCGAATGCCGCCACGGCGACGAGCTACAGCTTTTCTGTCAACAGCATGACGGCCCTTGAAGACGGTGTTTTTACGGACCCGGCCGCGGATTTCGGGGTGGCCACATCAACGGTGCAGACTTTTTCGAATCTTGCTCTCACCACAGCGCCGACGCCCATCACCGTGGATGTCACGAGCGCCCTTTTGGCCGATCTCCAGGGCAGTGGAAATTTCAGCGGATTTCTTGTCAAGCCGCGGCCCCAGGTCTGGACTTCTGCCTCAAACTCAAGCTATATCTCCGACTATGCCATCGAGCCACTTGTTACGATCTCGAATCCGATCCTGAGAATTTATTACGAACCGGACCCCGTCCCGCCGACGCAGCCCGTCGTAACATCAAGCATTCCCCAAGTGACAAGTCAAACCAAGGTCTTATTGTCGGGGACCAAGGAGGCCAACACCTCGATCTGGATCAACGGCACCGAGGTCGTTGCTTTGAACAGCGCGACGGTGTGGGCCGCGACCATTTCTTTGTCGCTGGAAGGAAATAATCCGTTCAGTATCACGGCCCGGAAGGCAAGCGGGTTAACGAGCCTGCCGCGGACCTTGTCGGTCCTGCGGGATACCATAGCGCCTACCGGATCGATCACGATCAACGGCGGAGCGGATTACGCGACCTCTCCGGCGGTGACATTAAATCTGACAGGTCAGGACGCCGGTTCCGGGATCGACCAGATGCGTTTTTCGACCGACGGAGGCGCGAACTGGTCGAGTTGGGCGACGTTCAGCAATACACGCGCGATCACGCTTTCCGCCGGGAGCGGGATGAAGCAAGTCCAGTGCCAGTTCCAGGATAAGGCAGGACTTATTTCGGATGTTCTTTCGGATTCCATTTTTGAGACGTCTCTGCCGAGGATCCTCGAGGTGCCAAGTCCCCTGAATGGCATGAAAATGCGGTTCACTGCTGAAGCGGGGGTTAATTATGAGATCCAGGCTACCACGGATCTTGTGCACTGGACAACGCGGATCATCCTGAAAGGGAGCACCGGAGAAATTTCATGGACCGATCCTGTGGCGCCGGGGGGGATGCGCTTTTACAGGATTATGCTCACCGATAGCCCGGGTTGGACGCAGGTCGCGTCGAATACGAATTATTTCCTGCGGACGCAGGAAAACGGATCCTTCAAACAGTTGCTAGTGCTGGATCAGAAAAGCGGGAAGACCACTCAAGTGGCGGAGCTTCCGGCCGGTGGGGAATACCCTCGCTTTCAGGATCTCGTCGATGTTTCACCGGACGGATCCATCGTGATCTACGGAACCGCGCAGTCCGCTGCCGAGTCTACCGTTTTCGTTCAGAGCCTCAGCGATGCTTCCAAGAAGTTATCGTCCTCCGGGATCCTCCAGTCCCTCGCTTTTGTTTCGGGGAGCAAAAATGTTCAGCTGCATTTCCAGGATGGAAAAACTCTTCTCGTGGGATCGCCCGCGTCACCAGCGGAAGCCCCGCAACTTCTTGAGGAACACAAGCCCAACGGCGTGACGAGCTATTTTAGCGTGGTGGACGGAGCGCTGGAGCGCGTGGCGATCCAACCGGCCGGGTCCACGGATCCTGTGCCGACGGTGGAGATCGTGCGTCCTGTTTTCACTGAAGCACCGGGTCCGGTGAACCAATGGACGTTGAAGTTTGATCAGGCAATGAAAGGCGTGCGCTATGAGATCCAATACAGCACGATGCTCATGCCCGGCAGTTGGCAAGTGGCGGATTCCTTTGTAGCCGATCACTATGGTGCGATGAGTTGGCAGGATCCTCTTGGCAAACGCGGTAATTCCGTTTTTTTCCGGGTCGTGGCCAAGGAAATGACGACCGCCGCCGATCTTTTGACGCAGATCAATTTACTTTATTTCGATCCGGCGTTCGGCCAGGTGGATCCCACGCACGAATACCCCGTGGAAGGATGGGTGAACCGGAGCATTACCCAGCCGACCAATTTCGGATTTTATGCGTACCTGCTCGCCACGATCGCGGCCGGGGATCTCGTGACCTCCCGCATTTCGAAAGCGGAAGCGCTCCGGAGGCTGAATGTTCTCATGGATAGTCTCCTTAAGGATCAGGCCGAGCTCGGGTTCAAGGGACTTTTGCCCTGGTTCCAGTCAACAGGATCCGATTGGGCCAGGATGAACGATGTTTATGGGCGCCAGGTAAGTTTTGAGGACAACACCAATCTTTCTAATTCCCTAGCCGTGGCCTATGGAGCTCTCCTGGACGAGACGTTGCAGGGGAACACGGCGATTTACGGCAGCGGCGGCATCCTCGCCAAGATCAATAGCTTTATCGATAATCAAAAAGTCGGATATTTGGCGCTCTACGATAGCAAGAATAATATTTTTCACCGGACCATGCAAATACTGGACGGCAGTTTTTCAGGCGGGACGGTTGACTATTTCGGAGCCGAAAGCCGCGCGCCTCTTTTGTTCCTGATCCTGCAGTATGGCGACACCTTCCCGGCCAGCGCTTATGCCAAGCAGAATTTCGCGACGCGTTCCTACACGATGCAGGATGGGAGCACGGAACAAGTCGTGGCGCCTTTGAATGGGGCTTTCCAGATGTACTGGCCGGCGCTTCTGATGCCGGAATCACAGAACCAGGATCTCCGGCGCATGCTTGAAACCTATACGGATGTTCAGCTGGATTACGCGAACCGGAACGATCAGCCCGGACTGCTCTCGGCCAGTTACGATATTCAGGCTCACGATCTTTTGAGGGGACAGGTCTGGCCATTCAGCTGGGCCGGCGACAGTATGAAAGCTGTTTGGGAATCGAATCGCTTTCATATCACAAGCCCGACCGACAACGGGATCGGGGTGGTGTTTACGGAAACGGGTCTCAACGCATCGGGCCTTAAATTGCAGTTTCGCTATTCGTCGACGACGGCGGTACCCAACGCGAGGCTCGAATTTAAAAAGTTGGTCAATGGGATCGAGAAAGTCATTTCAATCCCTTTGAATCTCGTGAATACCGGCGGGCTCCCTCAAACGGTATCCTTGACGCTTCCTGTGGACGCCAATCTGAATGATCTGAAGGAGATTGTCTTTGCCACTTCGGGGAGCAGCGTGCCGCTCGATATGTCCCTCTATAACTTGCTGGTGATGGATGGCAGTTATAAGGTTGCTTACAACTCCTATCTTGGGATCGGGGAGATTGCCTACGACCAGACCTCAAGCGTTGAGACGACGCCGTCTGTTTACAATTTGGGTATCGCGTCCATGTTCCGCCCCGCCGGTGTCGAGGCCCTTTTGCAGGGAATGATCGCGGACCATCCGGAACTGATCACGAATCATGGCTTGTGGGAAGGCACGAATATGCTTTATGACAAAACGGTCACGGAGCAGATTTTCGGGAACATTTCGACCTTCATTTTGGGGATGACCGGCACGGGTCCTTCTTACATGACACGGTATCTTGAGAACAAAGGACTGGCGGCAAAGCTTGAATCCATCTGGAATCCTCAAACGCCGGTTTCTGTGACCGGCGGACAGACCACGGTGACTAATTTCTCATACTCGGATGGGACCACGGCTTATAAGGCGACTTCCTGGAAATTGAGTGAAAACGTCAGGGCGTCCGACCGCGAGATCCGGATCACCTACCAGTCCCAGACGCCGATCACGGGCGTGAGGCTTGAGCTGAAGCATTCCACAAGCCAGCTGCCGACTTATGTGGCCACATTCGACCTTCCGGCGACCGGGGGAGTGCCCGGCGAATTCATTCTTTCCGTTCCCGCGGACATTCTTTATTGGGCTATCTCAGAAATGGTCGTCCTGTTTCCGGCGGCTAAGGGTTTTCCTTCCGCCACGCTCAGTCGCATCATCATCGCTCCGGCAGGCGTGGCCTCGCCTGCGGCTGTTCCGGCGCTGAATCCCGCGCAGCAGTTCAATGCGGCGCTACGGCCTCTGGCCGGCACACCGTCCTATCCCGTTGTGCGGGAAATCCAGAAGATAGCTAGTAAGTCAAGTCTGGAGCAGCAACTTAAGCTGATCGCCGTAGCGCTGAACGACTCTTTCAACAAATTAATGTTGAAAAAGATCAGTAAGACCGAGGTCCAGGCATTCCGGGCCAATTGGGGTCAGGTGCAAAAGGATCTGAACGTTGCCCTGCAGGCTGACAAAAAGGCAGATAACTACAACTCCAGCGTTTTCGCCTTTGAGAAAATGGCCATCCTGTTCAGAGACATCTGCGTCAAACTTCTTGTCTAGAGGCCTCGATCCTATTCCAGAGGGTCCTTCCTTAGAATTCTGTCCGATCCGGTAAGAAAGCCGTTCATTTCTCCGGTTGATTTGTTACAATACCCGCTCCTTCAAGCCTAGAGGATTCTATGGAAACGATACGGACAGACATGGTGGTGATCGGCGGAGGGCCGGGCGGTTATACGGCGGCTTTCTACGCGGCCGCGCTTGGAAAAAAAGTGGTTCTGATCGAGCAGGAAAAGCGGTTGGGCGGTGTGTGTCTCAACCGAGGATGCATTCCTTCCAAGGCCCTGCTCCATCTCGCGAAACTCATTCAGGAAACGGCGGATGCCGGAAAATGCGGCGTCATGTTTTCGAAGCCGGTCATTGATCTTAAAGCAATGCGAGCCTGGAAAGATTCCGTTCTGGAGAAGCTCGGGGCCGGGATCGCCAACCTTGCCGGCCGCCGCGGCGTGCAGGTCATCACGGGCCGCGCCCAATTTGAAGGCCCCGCATCCGTTCGCGTCGAAACTCCGGGTGGCATCAAACTTGTCGCGTTCGACCAAGCCGTGATCGCCACCGGGTCACGGGCTGCGCTGCCGGCTGTTTTTGATATTCAAGACGGGCGTGTTATGACCTCGACTGAAGCCCTGGAGCTTTCGGATATTCCTAAGAAACTTCTTGTCGTGGGCGGCGGTTATATCGGCATGGAACTGGGGACGGTTTATGCCGCCTTAGGCAGTGAAGTGACCGTCGCGGAAGCGATGCCGGGGATTCTCCTTGGAGCTGACGCGGATCTTGTGCGACTGGTTCAGGACCGCGCCACGAAGATCTTTAAAGAGATACGCCTTGGCGCGAAGGTGGAGGTGATGAATCCTCTCGCGGCAGGCATTGAAGTCCGGATGATCGTGGGAGGCGTGGAAAAGCGCGATGTTTATGACCGGGTACTGGTGTCGATCGGACGCACGCCGGACACGCACGGTTTGGGACTTGAAACCACGAAGATTCAGAGGGACGCGAAAGGTTTTATCCAGGTCGATCGCGAGCAGCGCACCGCGGAGCCGTCCATTTTTTCTATTGGGGATGTAACCGGGGGCATGATGCTGGCGCACAAAGCCTCGAAGGACGCGAAAGTTGCCGTGAACGCGGCCCTCGGAAAAGAAAACCCCGCGAAGGAACCATTGATCCCGGCCGTCGTCTTTACCGATCCGGAGCTTGCCTGGTGCGGACTCACGGAGGCGGAAGCGAAGGCGAAGAATATTCCGGTTCAGATCGTTAAATTCCCGTGGTCGGCGTGTGGCCGTGCGCTCACCCTGGAGCGTACCGACGGCGCGACAAAACTTCTGATCGATCCGGCGACTGAAAAGGTATTGGGCGTCGGTATCTGCGGTGTTGGCGCCGGCGAGCTGATCAGTGAAGGTCTGATGGCCGTCGAGTTGGGACTCAAGGCCCGAGATCTCGCCCGTATCGCGCACCCGCATCCCACGCTTTCCGAAACGCTCATGGAAGCGGCCGAGATGTTCTACGGCCATGCCACTCATGCTTATTCGCGGAAGCGCTAGCGCAACCTTTTCATGAATATTTCTCAAGGAATTTTGTGAAAAAATCTCTTAAGAAAAAAATGTTGCAGGGAGCGGATCTTCTGCGCGAGCCCATGCTCAACAAGGGCACGGCCTTCACGAAGAAGGAACGTGAGGCCTTGGGTCTTTTGGGACTCTTGCCGCCGCGCGTGAATTCCCAGAAGAATCAGGTCGAGCGCGCGATCGATAGCATCCGTCGCAAATCTTCGCCGCTTGAAAAATATGTTTATCTGACCGCGCTGCAGGACAGGAACAAAACCCTTTTTTACCGTGTTCTCATGGATCATCTGGCGGAAGTGATGCCGATCGTTTACACTCCGACCGTCGGGCAGGCGTGCCAGGAATACGGGCATATTTTCCGGAGCAGCGTCCAAGGCCTTTTTATCGGGGCTCAGGACAAGGGGCGGATGCGGAAAGTGCTGCGGAATTGGCCGTACAAGGATGTGCGCGTGATTGTGGTCACTGACGGAGAACGGATCCTCGGCTTGGGAGATCTGGGCGTGGACGGCATGGGCATCCCGGTGGGCAAACTCATGCTTTATACCGCCTGCTCCGGGATCCATCCCAAGCATTGTCTTCCGGTGACGCTTGATGTGGGGACCAATAATGAGGCGCTTCTTAAGGATCCTTTTTATATCGGGATGCAACATCGCCGTCTGCGGGGGAAAGCGTATGACGATCTCATCGAAGAATTCGTGACCGCGGCGCGCGAAGTCTTCCCGCATGTCCTGATCCAGTTCGAGGATTTCGCCAATCAGAACGCCTTCCGGCTTTTGAAAAAATACCGCGATCGTGTTTGTACGTTCAATGATGACATTCAGGGTACCGCGAGCGTCGCGCTGGCGGGATTCTATTCCGCAGTGCGGGTCCAGGGTGGCGCTCTCAAGGATCAACGCATCCTTTTCGCGGGAGCGGGAGAGGCGGGGTTGGGGATCGGGAATCTTTTGGTGAGCGCGATGATGAAGGAAGGCTTGAGCGAAAAGGAGGCTCGCCGACGGTGTTTGTTCCTTGATTCCAAGGGACTCGTTGTTTCGAGTCGGAAGGATATTGATGATCATAAACGGGCTTTTGCGGCCGAGGGCCCCGGGGCGCCGGACTGTTTGAGTGCCGTGGAACTTGTGAAGCCCACCGCGATCCTTGGCGTTTCCGGAAAACCGGGGACTTTTACAAAGGAAGTGTTGGAGGCCATGGCCCGGATCAACCCGCGACCGATCGTTTTTGCGATGTCGAACCCCACCAGTCATTCCGAATGTACCGCGGAAGAGGCTTATCGTTATACTCAGGGCCGGGCGATCTTTGCGAGCGGCAGTCCCTTTGCGCCCGTGGAATTTCAGGGGAAACTTATCACACCGGGACAGTGCAATAACGCTTACATTTTTCCGGGAGTTGGCTTGGGAGTTACGGCATGCCGCGTCAGGCATGTGACGGATGAAATGTTCTTTGCGGCGGCCAAGACGCTGGCAAGCCTGGTGACGGAGGCCGATCTCGTGAGGGGAAGTCTCTATCCCTCGTTAGGTAATATCCGTGAGGTTTCTTTAGCGATCGCGGAGGCTGTCGCGGGCGTGGCGTACGCTCAGAAGCTTGCGGCGAAGCCACGGCCCAAGCGCTTGAGAGCTTATCTTTCTGAACAGATGTATCAACCGGAGTATGAAAACTATGTTTGAGAATATATTAGGGAAAAATAAAAGGAGTCCTATGAAAAAGCAGGAGAAGTCCAAGGATGTTTTTGTTCCACCGCAACCCGGGCCGGATATCGCGGCATTCATGCTCCGGATCGAGCAGAAGCTTACTTTTATAGAAAAGAAAATGGACGCACTGCTCGGTCAGGGTCCCGCGAGGCATTCTTCCGCGTCGGTTCCGCAGCATCGTTCCCATGAGGGAAGGCATGCCCCCAGTCAGCATTCCGCTCGGGCGTTCGAGATCAAGCCGCTTTCCGTCGCGCCCGTGCCGATGTCGGCTTCCCAGGCTCATTCTGCGGAAGTACCACAGGGCCAGGCTCCGGCCGCTCCGGTTCAGGGATCTGGCCGTGGGCACTCCCGTGAGCGCCGGGAAAGGCTTTTGCACAAGGCTGTCTGTGCGGATTGCCAAAAAGATTGCGAGATCCCCTTCAAACCCAGCGGGGAGCGGCCAGTCTATTGCAAGGAGTGTTTCTCAAAGCGGAAATCCAGCCGTCCGATGAAGCCGTCTGTTGAGGTATTGCCCGAGGCTGTTCCGGTACAGGAAATTCCCGAAGCCCCAGAACCGGTCACGGGCCAGCGAAAAGTGACTGTGACGAAAAAGGGGGTCGGCAGGGTCACGGTTTCCGAGATTGCCCGTCCCGCCGCGCGCGAAGTTGCTCCTAAGGCGAAGACGGAAAGACCGGCACCGGCTAAGAAGTCCAGGCGATAAAGGGCGCTTTTTGTTCTTTGATCATGAAAACAAAAACTTTGGAAAAAACAGGTTTTTGGTATAATACGCGCTCCTAAAAAAAGCCTTTTTAAATCTCGTCCCGTGTCAATTTTGAAATTAAGGGTACACGGGACTGTACTGTGTCCCCGTAGAATTAAACCTGACACAGTACTCGTGCCGCAAGGCAGTTTGGCCATTTTCAAATCATCCGTTTTAAAGTGCGCAAAATTTTTTTGACAAGTTTCTAAACCCTTAAACAAAACAGGACGGGCGCAATGCATTTCATGATCCAACCCCTTCGATCCATCGTGAAAAATACGGCCAAAAAATCCGCGTGTTTGGTGACCTTTCTCGCGGTGCTGACCGCGTTTGCGGGAACCCAGGCACTGGCGGCTGGTTCATTCACGCTTCTGGACGCGCGTGAGCGAGGAACGACGGTGACCGGCGAGGCCAAGGGCGTCATGACGGCGACCTATGACGAAGGGATCAAGAAGGATGTTCTGGAGTTTGACTATACGATGCCGCAAGGCGCCGGTATAACAGCGTGGGTCAAAGGATTTCCCGAAGGACTGACGCCGGCCGCTGTTTCAACTGCCAAAGTCGGTGTCAAGACGCTCGCTGCCACTCAGGCGAGTGAAGTGTCCGTGTCGCTTGAAGTGCGCGGGGACCAGGGAGTTCAGCTCATTCCGCTTCGTCTCAAGAACGGCTGGAATTCTTTGCAGCAGAAACTGGACTGGGCCAAGGTGGGCGCGTTGAAAGAGGTCGCTTTCGTCGTTGCCCCGACGGGTGCGGCGGTGGTTGTGAAGGGCACCTTATCGTTTTCTCTTGAACTGTTGCCGCCGGTTGCCGTGGCTCAGGCTGCAGCTCCGGCTGTCGTGGTCAAGACAGTCGCGAAGGATGCTGCGGTACTCAAACAAGCGGAGGAAAAGCTGACCTCCGGGTTGGTTTCCGCCAAGGAAACCTTCGCGAAGGTAGAAAAAAGTATTCCTTCTCCTGCTGTTTCGGCTGCAGCTGTTGCCACCCCGGTTCTCGTATCGCCCGCGCGTTCTTCGTTCGGCCTTCTTGATGCTGGCGACAAAGGTGTGCTGACTTTCGGAGAGGCGAAGGGCAACATCACTTTTTCCTTTGATGAAGAAGCCAAAAAAGATGTCTATGACCTGGGATACACGCTTACGCCGGGTTCCTCGCTCAATGTCTGGACTAAGAAATTCCCCGCGGACCTGACTGCCGCCCAAGTGAATACGCTGAGGATCGGTCTCCGGTCGCTTGATCCCGCGCAGCTTAATCAAATTGCCATTCGTCTGGAAGTGATCGGGGCCGCAAATACGCAGGTGATCCCACTTGGCTTGAAGCCGGGCTGGAACTCGGTTCAGAAGTCGATCGATTGGGACAGGATTGGCGAGCTTCGCGAAGTAAACTTTGTGATCGCTCCGAAAGGGAATGTCGGTGAGCTCAAGGGGACTTTGTATCTGGGATTAGATTTCGGGAAATCCTCCTTTTTCGCGAACCATTTTGCCGCGATCAAATTTGGATCCGTGCTCTTCCTCGCGCTGCTCCTTTCGCTGCTTGTCTCTTTTTTACAGAAAACTTTTAGCAAAGGGCCGGGGGTCGCGTCGACCAAGTCTGTCGGAAGCGAAAGCTTGAATATTGTTTCGCCCAAAGAGACTTCGCTTTTTGCAAAGCTTAAGAAGGATCTTCTTTACGGCGCGATCACGGTTTTGGCGCTCGGGACGGCGCTGTGGATCTATACGCTGGGGACTTCAGCGGTGGCTTCGATCAATGGGATCCTTGTCGCGGGATTACTGGGCGCTTTGATCGCGGAATGTCTGAAACATCAGTTCACCGGAAAGCATTTGACGGCCGAGGAGGTTTTTCAGAATGTCCTGGTGACCGGTATTCTCGCCGCTTCCGCGAGTCCTCTCGAGCTTTTGCAGATGCCCATGAACTGGGGTAATCTGCTGATGCTCAATAAGCTCACCGCGACGGTGGGCTTCGTGATCTATCAGATCTTTAACGCCAATTCTTTCGCGACTTCCGGAAAAAACTTCAAGCCGGTCTCCACAGCTCTTACCGTGGGAACACCCTATCTGATCGGATGGCTGTTGCTTCTGGAGAACGTGACGCTTTTGCAGACTTTGACCTACACCCTCAGCGGGGGTCTTTTAGCCGCGTGGCCGACGATCCTTGAGTTTGTCGGCCGTTTGATCGTCGTGCTTGTATTTAACGAGCTTCTTGCCAACGGGATCTCCTATGTGACAAAAGGGCGGCTGATTAAAGCGGGCAAGGCGCACCTTTTTCTCGCGATTGTTTCTCTGGCGGTGGTGCTCGCGCCTTCAATCGCGAACCTGGGGTCGCTCGCGGTCGTGGCCGGTTGGCCCGAGCCGCTCAGGGCTCTTGTCGCGATCGTGGCCACCATGCTTTCCTTTGGCGGGCTTTGGGGCGAAGTTTATCTTCTGACCGGGATATTGCTCGACGCCGGAAAGCGTATCGCGCCTACGGCCGAGAACATTTTCAAGAACGTCACGAACGGCATGAAAAAGGGTATGGCCTACAGCGGCATCCTGATGGCGATCCTTTACGCCATCTCGATGACTTTCGCGAATTCCGCGGCGCAGGGTTTTATGGCCTCGTTTTCGAATGTGATCGGGATCCTGGCCGGCATTCTTGTTTTTCCGATGGTCAAGACCCTGATCGAGACCTTTGACGGCAGTTTGCCTTTTGTGGAACGCTTGTGCTATAGCTATCGAAATAAAACACTTTATGTCCGTGGTGCTGTGGCGGGATTCGGTTTTGCTTATATGATGTCTCATGGATTTGTGGAAAAGTCCATGTCCGACCGGGTGCTCTTCGGTTTGATGCTTGGCTTTGTCGCCTCGGGTGGGGTGAGCCTGCTCCGCGATATTTTTTATGCTTCAAGGGGCTGCGGCAAGGTTCAGTCGTGGAGGCTTTATTTTGTCGATTCCTTGCTCGGTATTTTTCTCGGGTGCGCGGTGGCATTTTATCTGGATGCCCAGCAGGTCTCGGTAATCCTCTATAAGTTCAAACTCTATGTCACCACCTTCTTTAGCTCAGCCCAATACTCCTCGTATCCCTCTTACAACGCGGCCGGGGAGTTGTCCAAGACCACGTATCCTTATTTGAACTCGCTCGGGCATTACGTTCAGCCGGTCCTGATCAGCAAATGGGGCCAGATGGATCTCGGCGTTTGCTCCGGTGGCGTCAAATTACTTTTTACGGAATCCCTGGACGGTGTGATCAAGTGGTCGGTGGCGACTTGGCTTTTTGCCATAAACAAAGTCTTCATGCAGGCGTTCTTTGATAAGGATAAAACGCCGATCAAGTTCTTCTTTTCAAAAGCGGGGCTCGCCACGTTAAGCGAGCTAATGATCCACGTGCTGCGGTGGGGTCTCTGGATGTCGCCCATCATCTATACGTTCCTGCGCATGATGCCGAACCCGACCTGGTACAACCAGGACGGCGCGATCCGGACCTGCGTGGCCATTTACAACAACATCACGATGTCGTCTCCCGCATTCGTGGCCTGGAGTCTCAAGATGTTCGTTTGGATCCTGGCCTTTGACGCGTTTCGCATTCTGATTTGGATGGATCACATGGGGCTGCGTGTCGCGACGCTCGTGAACTTGAGCTTCCTCGGCATGGATAAGCTGGATGACAAGGTCTCGCGCTTCATAGGCCCGGCAGCAGCATCACGTTATATTCCCGAAGGAGTGAAACGCTTCACCACATGGGCGCCGCTTTTGATCCCGTTCTACATCCCGCGCGGGGAGGATTGGGATAAGGTCTGGAGCCAGGCGGAGAATCTTCAGAATGCCTCACGGGGCAAGGGACTGATCCCGGCGCTCAAGGCGATGTCGATGCCGCAGATGGTGTTGCTGGTTGCTGTTTCTGTTCTGGTCTGCGCGGCGATTTCTCTTTTGATCCGTTCCATGCGTCGCCGGTCGCGCGCACGCACGATACAAAGTAATGAATTGTCGAACCGTGAGTACAAGGTAGTGGCCAAGGAGAACGGCGAAGTTTATAGCGAACTCCTGGGTAAGGAGTGCGATGTGAGCCGCCGCTCTTACGATCAGATCGATCCTTGCGGCCGCGTGCTTTTTCTTGTGGATACGGCGCAGGGCCACGGCGAAAAGCCGCAGGTCTGGCCGGTGGCGGGGAATTTTCCGGCGGAGCAATTTGCCGCATCCCAAGTGGAGCGCTGCGGGAACGTCCTGAAATTGACCAACACCAGCCACAATGTGAAGACCACGATCGAGATCAGCCTGCCCGACGCGGATGCTACCGCCGAAGTCTGGAAGATCACGGTGGAGAATCTGACGGACAACTCTCGCTCGCTGAAGATCGTTCCTTATCTGGAATGGGTCTTGAACGGCGGGATGCATGACCGTTTCCACACTCAATACGCGCGCCTGTATCCGGAGATGGAATATGTCGCCGGCTCCAACGCGATCCTGTCGTGGCAGAAGAGCACGAAGTCGATGGGTTTTATGGCCACGGATGTCGCTCCGGAAGGCATTCACACCGGGCGCGTGGATTTCATCGGCCGCGGCCAGAGCATCTGGCAACCGCGCTGTCTCGAGGCCCTGGATTTTTTGCCGGCCAAGGATATGAAAGCCTATCCGACCTTCGATCCGATCGGGAGTTTGATGGTGAACACGCTCGTGGCGCCCAAGTCCTCGGCGACCGTGCGTCTCATCATCGGATATTCCAAGGATAAGAAAAAGGCGCTTGAGCTGATCACGAAGTTTCTCAATCCGAACCCGGCTCAGGGACCGCTTCCGGATTCGAAACGCCGGACACTTCTGATTGGGCATGGGGAAATTCCTCCGGGGACGCCGCAGCCTTATTATCAGTATCTCGACAACGGGAACAAACTCAAGGTGCTGACGCCTTTCACGCCGCGTCCTTTCGATCACGCGATGTCGAACGCTGTCCATTCGACCATGGTGACGAATCGCGGGCTGCATACGTCGTGCAACGGCAATTCCCAGCAGAACCGTCTGACGCCTGATTGGCCGGATACGGTGACGAAGGAAGTGCCGACCGAAGCGATCTATCTTTATGACCCGGACCGCGACGAATGGTATTCTCCGACCTATCAGCCCCTGAATGACAATAACGCCAAACACGAATCCGAGTTTAGCGTTGACGGGACGGCGATCTTCACCATGAAAGACGGAAGTCTTTCGTCGAAGTTAACCGTGTTTGTGCCGCCGCAGGATCCGATGGGCGTTTATGTACTGACGCTCCGTAACGATGAGGACAAACCCCGTCGCATGAGGATCGCGCCTTATTTCCAGATGGTGCTGTCCTTCCAGCCGGAAAGATCGGGACCGCTTCAGATGCGCCATGACAAGGCTTCTGACGCGCTCTTTTTCGAGAATCCGCGCAACATCTTCCGCTCTGGCTGGGCTTTCGCTTCGATGTCGATCCCGGCGGATTGCGTTGAGACCAAGCGCGGCCGTTTCTTCGGCACGGGGCGCGGTATCAAGCGTCCTTACATGGTGGAAAATGACGCGCCGGATATGACGCAGCTGACCGATGACGGTCAGATCGCGGGATTCGTGGGTACGGTGGAAATTCCGGCTCGCGGCGAATGCACGGTCGCGATCGTGCTGGGCCAGGCCGACGACCGGAAAAAAGCGGTTGAGCTGGTGCAGAAGTACAAGAATCTCGAGACCGTTCGCAAGGAGCTCGAAGGGACGCGCCAGTGGTGGCTCGGTCTCATGGGCACGCTCAAGGTCGAAACCAATCAACCGGAATTCGATCATTATCAGAACTGGCTCAAGTATCAGGCGCTCGCCGAACGCATCTGGGCCCGTCGAGGGTTTTATCAGACGAGCGGCGCTTATGGTTTCCGCGATCAGCTCCAGGATACCGTGAACCTGATCTGGGTGGACCCGGCGCTCGCGCGAAAGCAGATCCTGCTTCACGCCTCGCAGCAGTTCGTGGAAGGCGATGTGAACCACTGGTTCTTCATGCTGACCGACGGACGTACGGCGTTCTCTTGCCGCTCGCACGCCTCGGACAATCCGCTTTGGCTCGCTTGGGGCGCGGTGGAATATCTCCGTGCGACGGGCGACCAGACGATCATGGACGAAATGGCGGCCTACCTTGTCTCCGAGTTCCCGTTCGCGCCTCTGCCGAAGAACAAGCAGGGGTGGGGACACATGTATCACCGGACGACACGGGCGGACACGCTCTACAAGCATTGCATGAAGTCGATCGATCTTGTGATCAAGCAGCGTTCCGGGAAAAATGGTTTGCCGCTCATGGGCGTCGGCGACTGGAATGACGGCCTGGATGAGATCGGGAGCGAAGGCCACGGCGAAAGTATCTGGCTCGGGTTCTTCCTCTATTACATCCTGGTTGGCATGGTCGATGTGATCGGCCAAAAAGAAGGCGCCGCCAAGAAAGCGTTTTATGTGCAGAAAATGGAAGCGCTAAAAGTCGCGTTGGAAAAAACGTGGCGAGGCGACCGCTACCTGCGCGCCTTCCATGATGACGGCACCGAGATCGGCGTCAAGGGGAGCGGCGTGTGGGAAATTGACGCGCTGACCGCCTCCTGGTCGGTGATGTCGGGCATCAACTTTGAGCGTGGGGTGACGATCATGACGACCGCCCTTCAAGTGCTCGAAAAGGATAACGCGATATTGCTCGGCTGGCCGGCGCTCCGTGAAGATACGAAGCCTTATCTCGGCCGCAGCAGCAAATATCCCGAAGGCGTTCGTGAGAATGGCATGTATTGTCACGGCGTTCAGTGGATGGTTCGCGCGGCGCGTCTTCTCGCGGAGGAATTTGAGAAGCGCGGCGATCAGGCGAAGGCCGCCGAATGGCGCGCTACCGCGTACCGGCTATGGCTTAAGGTCTCGCCGATCGCGCATATGCATGAGATCGAGGTTTATGGAGGTCAGCCGAACAAGCAATCGGCCGATATCCTGACAACTTTCGAATCCGGCCGCATGATATGGCACGGTTACACCGGTGCCGCTGGCTGGATGCTCAGACAGGCGATGGAAGGCGTGGTTGGAGCGCTCGTGGTAAAAAACCAACTCGTGTTGCCGAAGGACCTTGACCTGCCGCGCGGTGCTTTAAAAGTCGTCCGCGTCTCACGGGATGTTTCCGGAAGTCCCGTCAAGGCGTCTGTTTGATTTAAGAATTAAGTGGGCGGCCTTGGTTTCTGAGTCGTAGTTTGATGACGAAGCCAGGGCGGCCCAAGTTTTGCTATTGTTTTAGGACTGGCGATACATCTTCCTTGAACACGAGAGCCTTTGGATCATGAATCTTGAATTCCTGCCTTCTCGTTTTCGCTTTCTTTGCAAAGCGAATTGTCTGACCCTCAACCCCATCGAAAAAGGAGCCTTTATTCCATGAGAGCCACACAACTTCTGCACAATCTCGGTCAAAGTCTCTGGCTCGATAATATCACCCGCGATTTGCTGAATAGCGGCACGCTTGACCGCTATATTGCCGATTGGTCGGTCACAGGTCTGACCTCGAATCCCACTATCTTCCAGCAGGCGATCACGAAAAGCGCTTCGTATGATGAAGCCATACAGGAGAAGGTTCTGGCGGGCAAGTCCGGAGAGGAGCTCTTTTTTGAACTTGCCATCGAAGATCTTGTGAAGGCCTCGGACCTCTTTCGCTCCATTTACGATAGAACCAATACTGTGGACGGATGGACATCGCTGGAAGTGTCACCGCTCCTCGCGTACGACGCCAAGAGTACGCTGGCAGCCGCCAAAGACCTGTATGCCCGGGCCGGTCGTCCGAACCTTTTCATCAAGATCCCCGGCACCCAGGAAGGTCTCCCGGCCATCGAAGAGGCGATCTTTGCGGGCATTCCGATCAATGTGACGCTGCTCTTCAATCGCGAGCAGTATCTCGCGGCGGCCGAAGCGTTTCTTCGCGGGATCGAGCGGCGCATCGAGGCCGGTCTCAATCCCAATGTCGGATCCGTGGCTTCCGTGTTCATCAGCCGTTGGGACGGCGCCGTCGCCGGAAAGGTTCCTGCGGAACTGAAAAACAAACTCGGTATTGCTATCGCCGAGCGAACTTATAAAGCCGCGCAGGAGCTCATGAGCTCGCCGCGTTGGCAGCGGATCTGTAATGCCGGAGCGCGCTCGCAGCGTCTTCTTTGGGCGAGCACGGGCACCAAGGATCCTCAAGCGTCCGATGTCCTTTACATCAAGGCACTCGCGGCGCCGTTTACCGTGAATACGATGCCGGAAGGAACGCTCAAGGCCATTGCCGGCCATACGGAGATCGATGCTATGATGGCATCCGATGGCGGGGACTGCGAGAAAGTGTTGGCTCAGTACGCCAAAGTAGGCATCGATATCGACGCCTTGGCAGTGCAACTTCAGGATGACGGGGCCAAGTCCTTCGTTAAGTCCTGGAACGAGCTCATGGCCGTCATCACACAGAAAAGCGAGACGGTTCAAGCCGCAAAATAATATCTGGCTGACGGATTACTTCTATTTTTGAAAAATGAAAAGGAAAAACTCATGAAAGATCTCACGAAACGTCCTGCATGGAAAGCTCTCTCGGCGCATTGCAAAAAGATCAAACCGCTGCATCTGAGGAAACTCTTCGCGGCGGATCCGAAACGCGGGCAGAGAATGACCCTTGAGGCCGCCGGCCTGTTCCTCGATTATTCCAAGAATCGCATCACCGATAAAACGATTCAATTGCTTCTGCAGCTCGCTGAGGAATCCGGGCTCCGCGAGCGGATCGACGCGATGTTTTCTGGCGCGAAGATCAACATCACCGAAAATCGCGCCGTGCTTCACGTGGCGTTGCGCGCGCCCAAAGGCGCGACCATCCTCGTGGATGGCAAGAATGTCGTTCCGGAAGTCCACGCCGTACTCGACAAGATGTCTGCCTTTGCCAATCGCGTGCGTAGCGGCGACTGGAAAGGCTTTACCGGCAAGCCCATCAAAAATGTGGTCAATATCGGGATTGGAGGCTCCGACCTCGGGCCCGTGATGGCTTATGAAGCGCTCAAATATTACAGCCAACGCGACCTCGTCTTCCGCTTTGTCTCCAACGTGGACGGCATGGATTTTGTCGAAGCCACGCAGGGCTTGAATCCCGCGGAGACGCTTTTTATTGTTTCCTCAAAAACATTTACGACGATGGAGACGATGACCAACGCCGAGAGTGCGCGCGCCTGGTTACTCCGGGGCCTGGGCGGGGATGCCAAGGCGGTGGCCAAGCATTTCGTCGCGGTGTCAACGAACGCTGAAAAAGTTTCCAAGTTCGGGATCGACACAGCCAATATGTTCGGTTTCTGGGATTGGGTCGGGGGACGGTACTCAATGGACTCGGCCATCGGTCTTTCTTCCATGATCGCGCTCGGTCCGGACAATTTTCGCACGATGTTGGACGGCTTTCATCAAATGGACGAACACTTCCGCGCCGCGCCTTTCGCGAAAAACCTGCCGGTTCTCATGGGGCTCCTGACCCTCTGGTATGCCGATTTCTTTGACGCGCAGACGGTGGCGGTGCTTCCGTACGAAAATTATTTGAAGCGTTTTCCCGCTTATCTTCAGCAACTCACCATGGAAAGCAACGGCAAGAGCGTGACACTTGGCGGTAAGCCCGTCAATTACGAGACAAGTCCGATCTATTGGGGCGAACCAGGGACCAACGGTCAGCATTCTTTCTATCAGCTGATCCACCAGGGCACCCATCTGATCCCGTGCGATTTCATCGCGTTCGCGAACGCGCTCGCGCCACTCGGCCGGCATCACGATATATTGCTCGCGAATGTTCTGGCGCAAAGCGAAGCGCTTGCTTTTGGGAAGACGGCCGAACAGGTGAGAGCGGAAGGCGTTTCTGCCGCGCTTGTGCCGCATAAGGTGTTTGAAGGGAACCGTCCATCGAACACGATCCTGGCCGACCGGTTGACGCCGGAAGTCCTGGGCAAGCTTGTCGCTCTTTATGAACACAGTGTTTTCACTCAAGGGGTCCTTTGGAGTATCAATCCGTTCGACCAGTGGGGTGTGGAACTCGGCAAGGCGCTGGCGCAAGCGATCATTCCCGAACTGGAAAGCCCGGCGAATCCGAAACTCACGCATGATAGCTCCACCAATAATCTGATCAAACGCTACCGGAAAATGCGAGCCGCCGTGTGATGCAATATCGCGCTGCGGTCCTTCGCGGATAGGAGAGGACGATGCTGCCTGATCATAAAACAAAGGTCGTTGCGACGATCGGTCCGGCATCGGATTCGCCGGAAATGCTGGAGCGTCTGATCCGCGCGGGGCTTAATGTCGCGAGGCTCAACTTTTCACACGGAGATTTCAGCGATCACAAGGACCGTATCGCAAGGATCCGTGCCGCGGAAAAGGCCACCGGACTCCGCGTGGCAATCATGGCGGATCTGCCGGGTCCCAAGATGCGCGTGGGAAAGATCGATCCGGAACCGGTCCAGCTTGTTGCGGGCGCAAGCTTCACGCTGACAAGCGAAGACATCGTTGGCAACCGGGAACGGGTTTCGATGAGCTTTGAGCCGCTCCCCAAGGTTGTCAAACCCGGTAACAAACTCTTTCTCAATGACGGTTTGGTGCAGCTTATTGTCGAGCGCGTTGAGGGAACCGAGGTGCACTGCAAGGTTGCGGTCGGCGGGGAATTGCGATCCAAGAAAGGCCTCAACCTTCCCGGCATTGATCTTGGTATGAGCGCGTTCACGGATCACGATCGCGCCTGCCTGGAATTTGCTCTTAAGAATGGTGTGGACGCCGTCAGCCAGTCTTTTGTGGAGAGCGCCGCGGATATTGATGCGGTGCGCGCGGCCGCGAAAGCCCTCGGGAAAACCCCCTTCATTATTGCCAAGATCGAGCGTTTGGATGCCCTCAAGAATTTTGACGAGATCCTGAAAGCCTCAGACGGGATCATGGTCGCGCGCGGGGATCTCGGCGTGGAAGTGCCGATCGAGGAAATGGCGATCCTTCAGAAGCAGCTCATTTCGAAGACCAGCCTTGCGGGAAAACCCGTGATCACGGCGACGCAGATGTTGGAGTCCATGGTTAGCAGCCGTTTGCCGACGCGCGCCGAGGCGACCGATGTGGCGAATGCCATTCTTGACGGCACTGATTGCATCATGCTTTCCGCGGAATCCGCAATGGGGAAATATCCCGAAGAAGCGGTGGCGATGCTCTCGAAGATCGCAGCCTATACTGAAGCCCACCGGCCTCCGACACGACGGAACGATCTTAAGGCGATGTCACGGCCTGCGACGGCCCCCGAAGCCACCGCCTTGGTGGTCGAAAACGCGCTGGAGACGGTGCCTTGCGCGGCTGTGTTCGTGCCAACTCTCACGGGGACTACCGTTCGGATGATCTCGCGTTTCAGTCCGGCGGTATGGATCGTGGCGATTGGCCCCAACGCAAGCGTTTGCCAGGGATTGGCATTCTCCTACGGTGTGTATCCCGTGGATCTCGCGGAAGACCCTGAGAATTGGAACGACTTCGCCCGACATTGGCTTCAGGAATATCAGGTGAAGGGTGCCGTTGCGATGCTCGTGGCCGGTCCTTCGCCGCACGATCCGTCGGCCAACCACCGCATCGAATTCCTTCGCGTCGGAGACAAGCCAGAAAAGCTCTGAGCGCGACTTATCCCTTTTCACTCAATAATGAGGCCTAGCGTATGAAAGTGATCATTGTAGGGGGAGTAGCAGGCGGGGCATCGTGTGCGGCTCGCTTACGCAGGCTGGATGAAAAAGCCGAGATTCTCATGGTCGAACGTGGAGAGTATGTTTCTTACGCGAACTGCGGCCTGCCTTACCATGTCGGAGGTATCATTGAGAAAGAATCAAGCCTCTTGGTGGCGACGGAGCAGACATTCCGCGGGATTTTCAATGTTGATTGCCGGACGAGTTGCGAAGTTGTCGGGGTTTCGGTAGCGAAGAAAACCGTGGAGCTGAAAGATCTCAAAACCGGCAAAGTCAGCACGGAATCTTATGACAAGCTCGTGTTGTCGCCCGGGGCGGCGCCGATCCGTCCGCCGCTTCCCGGCATTGATCTCCCGGGGATCTTCTCAGTGCGAACCGTGCCTGATGCCCGGTGTATTCGCGAGTGGCTCGACTGCGGCAAGGCCGATTGCGCGGGGATGAACACCTACACGGGATTCCAGATCGTGACGAAACCGAAGCGGGCCGTGGTGGTTGGCGGCGGATTCATCGGTCTTGAGATGGTGGAAAACCTGGTGCATCGCGGCCTCGAAGTGACGTTGATCGAAAAGCTTGATCAGGTGATGCCGCCGCTTGATCCGGAAATGGCGAGGCTCGTCGGGCGTTACCTGGTGAAACATGGCGTCAAGCTTGAGCTGGGTGACGGCGTAGCGGGATTCCAAAAAACGACCGATGGCTTTTTGGAAGTGCTTACGGGTTCAGGCAAGAAACACCCTGCGGATATTGTGATCCTCGCGATCGGCGTTCGCCCGGAGACGGCTCTTGCGAAGATCGCCGGACTCGAGATCGGTCAGCGCGGGGGAATACGCGTCGACGAACATATGCGCACGAGTGATCCCGATATTTTCGCGGTGGGCGACGCGGTCGAAGTCAAAGATTTCGTCACCGGCCAATGGACCCTGATCCCGCTCGCCGGGCCGGCCAACCGGCAGGGCAGGATCGTAGCCGAAGTGATCGCCGGACGCGACTCCCGCTACCGGGGTACTCAGGGCACCTCAATCTGTCAGATCTTTGAAGGTGCC
Source organism: Candidatus Omnitrophota bacterium (assembly GCA_903884815.1). Lineage (GTDB taxonomy): Bacteria > Omnitrophota > Omnitrophia > Omnitrophales > Aquincolibacteriaceae > Aquincolibacterium > Aquincolibacterium aerophilum. Next base: position 43,795 of record CAISGE010000056.1, read on the forward strand.
ATTGCTCAAACCGGCGCCAGTGAGAAAGTCCTGATCCAGCTTGGGAACAAAGATTTCGAGAAAATTTATTTCTATCCGAATTCGCACGCGGGGTATTATCCAGGAGCGAAGGTGCTTGCCATCAAAGTCCTCTTCCGGAAATCCGACGGCCGTCTCCTCGGAGCGCAGGTGCTCGGAGAGGACGGTGTTCCCGAGCGCATCGATTCTTTTGCAATGGCGATCCAAATGGGCGCGACCGTCTATGATCTTGAGGAAGCGGAGCTTTGCTACGCGCCTCCATTCGGGAGCGCCAAGGATCCCGTCAACTTCGCGGGGATGGTTGCTGCGAACAGCCTTCGGGGCGACATGCCGATCGCTCATTGGGATTCCGTGGACGGCAGTTTCCTTCTGGATGTGCGCAACCCCCCGGAGCTTGCCGTGGAGTCCGTCCCGGGCGCGGTCAATATCCCGCTGCCGCAACTTCGTGCCCGTTTGAAGGAACTCCCCAAAGATCGCGAGATCTTTGTATTTTGCCGCTCCGCTCAACGCGCGTACTACGCGTCGCGCATTCTTTTGCAGAACGGTTTCAAAGTCCGGAATATTTCCGGCGGCATGTTGTCCCGATCAATGTTTACAGCCAAGTGAAATAAAAATCGTTGGGAGGAGCCCATGGATCAGTTTTCGTTTGTCTTCACGATATTTTTCATGCTACTTGGACCGCTTAAACTTATCCCATTCTTCGCCGGGGTGACGCAAGGCTCCGACAGCCGATTCAAGAGGGCTGTGGCGATTCGAGGTGCTGTGATCGCCCTAGCAGGCTGCTGAAAAACCCTCATCCGGGGTGGTAGAATAAGGCTTCTACAACTCTGGAGGTGAGGGATGCGCGGCAATGATCAAGAGAACAGCGGGCTATTCAGCTATGTGAGCATGGAA
>CAISGE010000057.1 GCA_903884815.1 Candidatus Omnitrophota bacterium
AATGAAACGATGGTTCCGTCGAAGTGGCCCGGGTTGGGCAAGATATCGAACGGGGTAGCGCCTGAATGGTCCGGTGGATTCACGACCGGGACTGGGCTTTGCGTCGGCAAGTTGTCATCCTTCCTTCGTAACTGTCGCAAGCCTTTCGAAGAATCGGCCTTTTTAAGAGGCATATCATTTGCGACGAACTGTAGCGTATCTGTCACAGTGGCAGAAGGGGCAGCAACCGGTTGCTCTTCCTGGAATGCCAAAGCTGGTTTTTCCCGAATGTTTTTATTGCTGATTTCGGCGTATTGTGAGGGTTGGTCGGCCCATACCGGATTGATGCCTGTGATGAGAAAAGCCAGAATCGCGACTGTGCTGGAGATTTGCTTTAGGATTTTTTTATTTTTCATTCTAGGCTCCCCCAAGGAATTCTATTGTTAAATTATTTTTAATAATGTGGTTAATGTGTATCATTTTAAATATGAGATGTCAAATTCTGGGTATTCTGATTATAGCAATATAGCGCAGAAGCGATCATTTAAACCTTTATAATATTTATTCACTCGTGGAATTTTAACGAATATTAACGAGAGATTTTATGGATCTTCGTCTCGCCGGGCACTGCATTTGCCCATCCAGTCCCCGATACTGAATAGATGTATTAGTAGCCTGGAAGCGCATCTCTCTTTAAATGAATAGGTGTCCGTATCCTGGCAATTTTGAAAATCTCTCGATTTGGTTTCACCTTTCCTTGAGTTCGCGGGATTTTGTGGTAGGATACGCGCTCCCCAGAAGTCATCCTAACAGGAATCAATCATGATCTCAGCGAACGGTGTCACCCTACAATACGGAAAGCGCGTCCTTTTTGAGAACGTGAATATCATGTTCTCTCCCGGGAATTGCTACGGGCTGATCGGAGCCAATGGCTCGGGGAAGTCCACCTTCCTGAAGATCCTCGCGGGGCAGATCGATCCCAACGCCGGGTCCGTGGCCGTGGGAAAAAATGAGCGCCTCTCCTTCCTGAAGCAGGACCAGTTCGCCTACGACGAATACACGGTGCTCACGACCGTGATCATGGGCCATGAGAAGCTTTACAAGATCATGAAAGAAAAAGACGAGATCTACGCCAAACCCGATTTCTCGGACGCGGACGGCATCCGCACCGCCGAACTCGAGCACGAATTCGCGGACATGAGCGGCTGGGACGCCGAGCCGGAGGCCGCGAAACTCCTGAGTGATCTCGGTATTCCCGACGCCCTGCACCAGGTCCCGATGAAACAGCTCGAGGCGAGCGAGAAAGTGCGCGTGCTCCTCGCCCAGGCGCTTTTCGGCAATCCCGATGTCCTGCTCCTCGACGAACCGACGAACCATCTCGATGTCGAGACTTGCATGTGGCTTGAGGATTTTCTCTATGAATTCAAGAACACGGCCATCGTCGTGTCGCATGACCGCCATTTCCTCGACCGGGTCTGCACGCACATTGCGGATATCGATTACGGCAAGATACAGCTTTTTACCGGAAATTTCTCGTTCTGGTCGGAATCCAGCCAGCTCGCGCTCCGGCAGAAGACCGAATCGAATAAAGACATCGAGGCCCGCCGCAAGGAACTTCAGGCTTTTATCGCCCGGTTCAGTGCGAACGCCTCCAAGGCGCGGCAGGCGACCTCCCGGAAAAAGCTGCTGGAAAAGCTGACGCTTGAGGATATCAAACCTTCCTCCCGAAAATACCCTTACGTGGCGTTCAAATTCGAAAAGGATTCCGGCAACGATCTTCTGGAGATCGAAGGCCTGGAGAAGGCGGTCGAAGGGGAGATTCAGTTCAAAGGGCTCAACCTCCGCATCGACAAGGGCGACAAGATCGCATTCCTCGGTCCGCTCGACCGCGTCAAGACCACGCTTTTTCAGGTGCTGATGGGGGAACTTCCTGCGGATAAAGGGACGATCAAGTGGGGAGCCTCCACGACCCGCGCTTATTATCCCAAAGAGAACGGCAAGTATTTTGAAACCGATCTGAGCCTGGTCGATTGGCTGCGTCAGTTCTCCAAAGAAACCGACGAGAATTTTATCCGCGGCTTTCTGGGGCGCATGCTTTTCTCGGGGGAAGAGTCCATGAAGAAGGCCTCGGTCCTTTCCGGAGGCGAGCGCGTCCGTTGTATGCTTTCCCGAATGATGCTTGTCGGCGCCAATGTGCTGATCCTGGACGAGCCCACGAACCACCTCGACCTGGAATCCATTACCTCGCTTAATAAAGGCCTTGAGACGTTCCAAGGCACGGTGCTTTTTTCCTCGCATGACCACCAATTCGTCCAGACCGTGGCGAATCGCATTGTGGAGATCACCCCGCGGGGTATGATTGACAAGCGGAACATCACCTTGGACGATTACCTCGCCGACCCTGTCCTCAAGGCCCAGCGCGCCGCGCTCTACTCGCGTACGGCGTAAGGTGTACGGCGTCTTGCGTATTTAAGTTTTAAGTTTGCAGCGTACTCCGTACGCCTTCCACCGTACGCTTTCCGTCGTACGTAAGTTTGACGGCTTCCTATATGCAGGCTAGAATCCCTCACCATCCCAACTTTTGATTTTTTTACATTTATGGTAGTTGGGATGGCCCCAATTTCAACTTCGTTAAAATTGAAAGGTATTGGGACCATTACTATCCATCCGGTATCTGAACAGAAGCAGCAGGGGCTTGCGAGTCTGATGGCGCGGCTCGGGATCCGGGAACAGGATCTTGAGGAATCGTTCGTGCGTTCCGGAGGACCCGGCGGTCAGAACGTCAACAAAGTCTCTACGTGTGTGGTCTTGAGACACGTGCCGACAGGACTGATCCTCAAATGCCAGCGGGAACGTACGCAGGCTATGAATCGGTACTGGGCACGACGGATGCTGGCCGAAAAACTGGAAGCGCGGACCCTGGGTAGGGAAAGCGCGGAAGCTCAGCGGATCTCGAAGATCCGGAGGCAGAAGCGGAAGCGCTCCCGGCGAGCGAAGGACAAAATGCTCGATGCCAAGCAACGGCACGGGGCAATTAAAAAACTTCGCGGCCGGCCCCGGGATGAGTAGAATAAGCGAAAGGGCTGCGACGAAAGTTCGGACTATTTAAACTCAACTCAACCGGGAGGTAAATATGGCGATTCGGAAAAGGGGCATAAGCTCCGAGACAAGAGCGAAACTGAGCCGCGCCGTGTCAGGCAAAAAAAATCCTTTTTACGGAAAAAGCCACTCCCAGGCCTGGAAGAAACAAGAAACTCGCAGAAAGTCCGGGAAAAACAATCCCATGTTCGGCCGGAAACACAGCCCCAGCACGATACGGAAGATGCGCCAGGCCAGGCTTCGCCGCGCCTAGGCAGGTGCTGGACGGGCAACATTTTTTGTAAGGGAGATATTTTGTCGAAGAGAAAATTTGATATCAGCCGGGAGATCCTAGACTGCGCCTCTGAGTGTTTGAACCATCTCGCCTGTTTGGTCGGCACCGGACCCCTGTGCAAGGTCAAAAAATACGAGGAAGGGCATGTGCTTTTCGTTAAGAGCCATGGCCATCAGAATTGTCCTTTTTCTATCCCGGTCCGTAAGGATTGCGTCTGCACGTGTCCCGTGCGTGTCGAGATTTTCAGAAAATATAAGGTCTGAAAAAAACCGCCTATTTTTAATGACATCTAATAGAAAATTATGCTGTCCCAATCCTGTTCAATTGACGGAGAGCGGAAATTGGGGCTGCACTGATTTCCAATGAATCTTTTTAAACGAGAATCATGTGCTGACGCAACTCCACATTAAGAATTTCGCGCTGATCGACGATCTTTCCCTGGAATTCTCCGGGCAGATGAACGTGCTCACGGGGGAGACGGGCGCCGGCAAATCCATTCTGATTGACGCTCTCCGTTTTGTTCTGGGGGAACGCATGGAAGGTCTTCGCGCTGAGGCTAGCGACAAACCTTGCCAGGTGGAAGCAGCCTTCGAGCTTCGCGAGGATTTTCTCAAACAACAACCCGCGCTAGAGCCTTACCTCGGTGAGGACGGTATGCTCGTCCTGCGCCGCGAATTCTCTCAAGGAAAGACCCGCGCCTGGATCAATAACCGTCTCATTCCACTCTCCGTCCTCAAAGAAGCCGGCAAATCTCTCGTCGATATTCACGGACAATATGATCACCAGAGGCTTCTCGATAGCGCGTCTCATCTGGATATCCTGGACCGTTTCGCGAAAGTCGACGCTCTGAAAGCGGAGTACCGCGTCCTTTATGAAGCGTACGCCCGCCTGAAGAAGGAACAAGACGAGCTCGCGGCGAGTGAGGAACACAAGGAGCGGGAGCTCGATGTTTTGAAATACCAGGTGGAGGAGATTGAACGTGCCGAGATCAAGGATCTGAACGAGGAAGAGTTGGAACTGGAAAAGATTCGCCTCGCGAACGCGGAAAAGCTCGCGGAGATCGTGGCGCATGCGCTTGCGGTGCTCGATGAAAACGATATGAACGCGGATAGTTGTTTGTCGGAAGCCGTGCGCGATCTGAGGGGACTTGTCAAATTCGACAGCTCGGTCGAGAAGATGAAAACCGATTGCGAGAATATCCAATATTCCTTGCAGGAGACGGTGAGCTTACTGCGGGATTATAAGGAAAAGCTTACATTTGACCCGGAGCGTCTGCGGGAGCTGGAGGCGAAGGCGGACCTCTTGGAGCATCTCAAACGGAAGTATGGCGGCACGCACGCCAAGGTGCTCGAGTTCTATCAGGAGGCCAAAGCGAAATATGACAAGCTGATTGATATGGACATGTCGAAGAGCGATCTTCAGAAAGAGATCAAGGCTCTTGAGCCGAAACTGAAGGAGGCCGCGCAGAAATTCTCCGAAAAACGGAAAAAGGCGGGGACTCTCCTTGAAAAGTCCGTGGAATCCGAACTCAAGGATCTTCAGATCACGCACGCCGAATTCGAAGTGCGTATTGAAAGAAAAGATTATTCGCCGGAGGGGATGGACCAGGTAGAATTCATGGCACGCATGAACCCCGGCCAGCCGATGATTGCCATCGCAAAAGTGATTTCCGGCGGCGAGGCGTCGCGTGTGATGCTCGCCATGAAGAAGGCGCTGATGCAAGTCGATCCCGTGCCGGTCCTGATCTTTGACGAGATCGATACCAATATCGGCGGGAGGCTCGGGCATGTCACGGGACAAAAGCTCAAAAGTATTTCCGGCGAGCGGCAGGTGCTGCTGGTGACGCATCTCCCGCAGATTGCTTCTTTCGCGGATCGGCATATCAAAGTGACAAAGTCGGTGCAAAAGGGCCGGACGCTCGTGCAGTATCAATTGCTTGAAGGCGAGGCCAAGGTCAAGGAACTGGCGCAGATGATGAGCGGCCAGCAGGAGACCGAGATCTCCCGCCGCCACGCCGAAGAAATGCTCGATCGCGCGAATAAGTGATTCGGATTTCCGATAACGGCAGAGACCCCTGCGGTGCTGTTTCATTTTTAAAAGGAGGAGAATGATGCGTCGACGGAATATTTTCAAGGTCGGGATTTTGATTTCGATCCTGGCCTGCTCAGCGACTTCGGTCTTCGCCACAGAATCTATGGAGACGCAGTCTGAAGAAGAGAAAGTCGAATCGGCTCGCGCGGATATCGATATGAATATTCCCACCGCTTTGAAGCTCTATCAATTGGACAACGGCCGCTATCCGACCACAGAGCAGGGGCTTAAAGCCCTGTTCGAAAAGCCGGTCGCGGAGCCTGTGCCCATGAGCTGGATGGGGCCGTATTTCTTCAGAGAACCGTTGGACCCCTGGGGAAATCCGTATGGTTATCAATTACTGGACAAGGCAGACCCTGACGCTCCGGAGGGCTATAAGCTGTGGTCCAACGGAGTTCGTGGCAAAGCCGGCGAATCTGATATTGTGAAGATCGAGCCGCCGGTGGATAGCGTGCCCGCGTTCGATCCTGTCGCACTGGATCAAAATATCGCCATGATCCAAAAGAAACTGGTCCCGGTACTGCGGAAGCATGTTGAAACAGCGGAAATGGAGATCTTGCCTCAGCGGAAATGGGTTCTCACTGTGACCGGCGAAGAGCCGGATGTTGATAGAGTTTTTACTGAAATAATGACCCTGGTGTTTTTAAGAAGGGGCGAGTGGCAGTCCGAGTTTTTGGGACAGGCGCGGGTACAGTTAACGATCCCCGGAATTTTTACGGAGAAGGCCCGGGATGCTCAGGCGATCGATCTTGCGATCGCCCAACTGGACAAAAAATTAACTGCGCAGGAAAAGGAAGCCTCGGATGAGAAAGCCGCGACAAAGAAGATGATCGAGGATCTGCAAAGGCACTGAAAAGGCCGGAAGATCCTTCATCCGGGAGTCCCTCGGCAAGGACGGCGCTGGTTTTCAATGATAAGAATGAACGATCACCAGGCGTAAATTGAAAGTGGTTGCAGGGATTGTGTTGAAAAGGAGGAGAGCATGCAGCGAAATGCGTTGATGGTTTCAGGGGTGATTTTTTTGGCAGTGGCACTGCTTCACGTCTGGAGGTATCTGCTGAAGGTTCCGGTGACCTTTGGGCAAACGGTGATCCCTCTGGAGCTGAGTTTTGTCGGGGCCGTAGCCGCTTTTTTCCTCGCCCTCTGGATGTTTTCCGCCGCCAGGAATAAACAGTAAACGGTAAGAACGACACTGCTCGGAAAGATTCATGGCAAGTTTAGGGTTGTCCCTATCAACCTTTGAAATGAATGGGCGGTCGGGGACGCCATTCGCGCACACAGAGAACCTTCACAATTTAACTTCAGGGAGAATGGAATGATCGCACAGGGGAAGAAGGTAAAATTTAATTATATCTTAAAGGTTGGCGGGCAGATCGTGGACCAGTCCAAGGATGCCCCGCTTGAGTTCGTGCACGGGGAAGGCGGAATTATTCCGGGGCTGCAGGACGGCATGTTGGGCATGAAACTCGGGGAGAAAAAGATGATCCGTGTCGCGGCGGAGCGCGCTTACGGGCTTGTCCAGCCCGAGGCATTTGTCGAGATCCCCAAGGACCGTTTGCCGGAAGCCAAGTTGGGAATGCCGGTCGGCGCGAGGTCCCCGGAAGGTCAGAATTATCAGGGGTACGTGGCGGAGATCCGCCCTGAAACTCTTTTGATCGATTTCAACCACCCCCTGGCCGGTAAAGAACTCGAATTTGATGTCGAGGTCGTTTCAATCGAAATGTAATGGCGGTACCATTCGTCAATGAACTTTAGGGAGGAACAATGCCGCTCACACAATGGTTGATCTTGAACGTGCCGACTTGGCTCCTGGGGTTGCTCGTGGTCGGGGGCGTGGTGCTGCTCTCAGTCACGGGGTTGTTCGCTTGCCGTCCTCTCCTCCCGCACCACACCAAATTGAGGGAGCATCACGACGTTGCGGGTCCGATCCTCGGGGTCGTGGGCGTGCTTTACGCCGTTCTCTTGGCTTTTGTGGTCGTGACCGTGTGGCAGAACATGGACCGGACCAATGCCAACGTCCAAACCGAAGCCAATTATCTGGCGGATATTTATCGGGACGCCGAGGCTTTTGCGCCTGAGTTCCGAGAGCGTGTGGCGCAACTGACGGGCGACTACCGGCGGGCGGTTGTGGACGAAGAGTGGAAAACCATGACCCGGGGGAAGATGAGCCCGAGTGTGGAATTGATCATGAACCAGCTTTGGGCACTTTACACCCACTACGAGCCCCGGTCTCCCAAGGAACAGTCCTTTTTTGATGAATCGGTGCGGGTTTTGAATTCCTTCCGCGAGCTGAGACGCCAGCGGTTGATGGACGCGCAGGCCGGGCTTCATCCTCTTTTGTGGTTTGTGCTGATCGCGGGGATGGTGGCCACGGTTTTGCTGACGTATCTCTTCGGCATGGAAGACCGGAGGGTCCAGGTGGCGATGATCGCGCTTCTCGCCATGAGCATCGCCTTGATTCTCTTTACGATCATGCTGCTTGATTTCCCGTTCACCGGGGATATTTCCATTTCCGCCGAACCGTTCCGGCAGCTGATCTTGAGCTAAGACGCGGTAATCGTACGGCGTAAGGCGTACGACGAAAAGTGAAGATTTTAACTCCGTACACGGTACGCCTTCCGCGTCACGAAAGTAGACGCAGCCCTTCAAGCAGGATACAATCCCTCCCTATGCTTACCGACATGCATGTTCATTTACAGGATATTCCGGACCCGCTCATGTGCAAGAGCATTCTGTCCCTGGGCCAGGACCTTCGCACCGGACAATTCGTCTGCAACGGCACGCGTCCCGAGGATTGGCAGGCGGTGGAGAAATTCGCGGCCGAGGACCGGCGTGTGGTCCCGTTCTTCGGAGTGCATCCCTGGTACGCGGGCAAGCTTCCGTCTGATTGGTACGGGCTGCTTGAAGATTTTCTGAAACGAAATCCGAAGGCCGGCGTCGGCGAGGTGGGACTTGATAAAGCGTGTCCGGTTGATTTCGCGAGGCAGACCGAGGTTTTTCATCGTCAGATTGAGATCGCGGGGCGTTTCGCGCGGCCACTTTCCATCCACTGCGTGCGGGCGGCGAGCGCCATTTTGAATGTTTTAAAGAGAAGCCTTCCTCCCAACACGCGTTTCATGATCCATTCTTATCAGGGGTCCAAGGAAATGATGCGCGAACTGCTCAACCTCGGGGCCTACATCTCCTTTTCCTGGAAGAGTCTCCAGCGGGACACCGAGGAGTCGATCGCCCTGATGCGAAACGTCCCCCTGGACCGGCTGCTCCTTGAAACGGATTTTCCCTACACGGAACCGGGGCGTGTCGGTGCCGACGCGCATGACGAAAAATATTACGAAACGCTTCAGGGCGTTTACGACCTCGCGGAGCGCGCCAAAGGGGTCGATGTCGAAGCGCTCGAGAAAGCGGTGTGGAAGAATGGAACAGCTTTTCTGTCTGGAGCTCCTGCTCGGTAAAGAAAAGGTCGCAAGGCTTAAAAAGGCTTTTGTCGTGGTGATCGGGATCGGAGCGGTGGGTAGTTACGCGGTCGAAGCCCTCGCGCGTTCCGGCATCGGCCATCTCCGGCTCGTTGATTTTGATACGATCAAACCCACCAATTTTAACCGCCACCTTCTTGCCGTCACACCCAATCTCGGAAAGCTCAAGGCCGAGGCCGCGAAAGAACGCATTACCCAGATCAATCCCCATTGCAAGGTCGACGCTCTGAATATGTTCGCAGCAGACGAATCGATGGAGAAGATCCTGGAAGGAAAGCCGGACCTGGTGATCGATGCCGTGGATTCTTTGAATCCCAAGACACAGATCCTCGCCTATTGCCACAAGCACAAGATCCCTGTGATCTCCTCGATGGGTGCCGCCGCACGGATGAATCTTTTCTCGATCAAGGCCGGAGATCTTTTTAAGGCCACGGGGTGTCGTCTGGCCAGTTATGTGCGCTCACGCCTTCGGCGCCGGGGTGTCGAAAGTGGCATCTTCTGCATTTATTCGGACACGCCGCTCTCCGACGAACCTGTCCAGAAAATCCGCATTCTCAACGCGGAACAAGATAACGAGCGCGGTCGCCAACGCCATAAACTGGGGAGCTCTCCGACCGTCACCGGCGCTTTTGGCCTCGCCGTCGCTCACCACGCGCTCCTTTATCTCGCGGGCGACTTGAAGCTCGGATAAATACTTTTTAGAAGTGACTTCTGGGGAATGTCTGATATACTTCGTGACATGAATAATTCACGCAATGAATTAAAGGGGTGTCAATGAGCCGTTTAAGTTTGGAAGCATTCGCGGATCGGGCGACCGAGATCTTCCCGCAGCTCGTGCGAGCCATGGCCCGGCACGAGAATAATTATCTGACCAAAGGCGTCATCACCCTCCCGCAGGTTTGGGCCCTCCGGTATTTGTCGCGACAGCGGGAATGCTCGATGCGCGAACTCGCGGACTTTATGAAGATGGGGCTATCTTCCGTGACGGGGATGGTGGACCGCCTCGTGAAACAGGGACTTGCGGAGCGGCGGCGGACGAAACAAGACCGGCGGGTCGTTTTTGTCGATATTTCCCTCAGGGGACGTAAAGTCCTCCGGGAGATGCTGGAGCAGCGGCGCATCACGACGCTGAAACTCTTTGAATCTTTGACGGCTGAAGAGCGTTCGACTTATCTGTGCATTCTTGAGAAACTTGTCAAAAAACTTTCCTGACATTCCTACGAACTTTTAAGAGCGGAGTTTTATATGAGCCAGCCTGTGAATCCTGCGCCCAAGTCTCCGACATCGCATCTTCACGTTATGAATCTTGTCGTCGCGACGCTTGCCGGAATCCTTTCGATCACCGGCGGGATCTATTCTCTCAAAAATAATATTTTCTCGGGGCCGGTGATCGGGAGTCTCCAGGGGGTGGTCCGGGATGCGAGGATTGCGAAGCCACTCAAACTCGCGGCGGTGGAGATCTCCGGGATCGATGGGGCTGTGGTGAATACCGCGAGTACGGATGACGACGGGCATTATCTGATCGAAGCTCTCAAGACGGGGAATTATGTCGTGAAGTTCACGGCGGCGTTTCACAAGCCTGAGGCCAAGACCATCAGGATCGAAAAGGATCTTGCTTCGACGATCAATGTTGACCTGGTCCCGGACGAAGAAAAGATGAAGTCCTCGCTCAGCGTGCCCGAGAACTCCGTGCGCCAGAACATTCCGGCGGCCTACGTTGCGTCGGGAGTCCAGGCTCCGATGCAGGCGGCACCCCCGTATGGCTCGACGCAAAATATGCCTCCGGGAGGATATTCCCAGGCGCCGATGGCGGCGGCTCCGCAATACGGTTCCACGCAGGGAATGCCGCAGGATTATTCCCAGGCGTCGCCGTCTCCTTACGGCCCGCAGGCGCAGGGTTATCGTCACCACTCGCGGCGCTATTATTCGGGGGCGCCCGCGGATAACACCTCCGGGGTTTCGCAGAATTCGACCCAGAACAGTGGTATGGCTGATGTCGGCGCGCAGCTTCTTCAAGCCCTGATGAGCAAAAAATCAGATAACAGCACTGCCACCACTACGAATTGATCCGTGACAATCAACCTGTCCCAATATGAGCAACGATGAAGCCTTTCAGTAAAATATTCATGAGCGTGTCAGCGGTGCTTCTTCTCGGAGGCTGCCTCACGGTCCGTTTGCCCGGGGCGCATATCGAGCACAACGCCGAACCCAAACCGCTTAGTTGGAACGCCCTGGTTGGCCAGACACTTACCCTCAATCCGGATCTTCAAGCGGCCCGGTATCTCGTGACATCTATGGCTCGGAGCCGGGACATCGCCTTCGGGGATTACCTCCCTTCGTTCGACGGGGAACTGCAGCGGAGTGTTTCCCGGAATGGCGGAGGCGGTTCCTCCGGCGGCAGCCTCCAGGATTCCCTTTCTCTGGACCTTGTGGGAAGCCAATCGCTCTTTAATGGATTTGGAACCACCGGAACTTTTCTCAAGGCGCGTAAGGACCTGGACGCGGCGAAATCCCAATATGTTGTCACCAGCGCGAATGTTCGAAACGCCCTGAGGCTTGCTTATATTGATGTTCTGAGATGGAACCGTCTCCTGAAGGTGAATCAGGGGATCCTCGAGAGGAGGAAGCAGAACGCTGAAATGGTCCGTCTCCGTTATGATGCAGGCCGTGAAAATCTCGGTTCCGCGCTGCGGGCCGAGGCGCTTGCCGCCCAGGCGGCGTTCGATGTCCAGTCGGCCGCGCGCTATATTGATAGTCAAACGCTTCGCCTCGCGCGCGAGAGCGGAGGTGCTTTTGTCCTGCCTGTGCTGATCAAGGATTCCCTCGAGCAGCTGATCCCAGTGGCGGTCATTCCGGCTCCGGATTTCGCAGAGATCGCGGAAGATCTGCCGCAGGTGCAGCGGCTTGTGAAGCTCGCGGAGGCAGCGAAGGCCAATGTCGTTGCCGTGCAATCGGCGCTCTGGCCTCAGGTCAACGGGACTATGGATTACGGCAAATCGGGCTCGAAGGCCTCCAATTTGGAAATCCAACACTTCTGGGGGCTGAATGCCATCGTCCCGTTCTTTAACGGCGGGAAGAACGTGAACGCGATTCGTAAGGCGAAGGCGGACTACGACGCGGCGCACGCGCTCGCCGTGAGCTCCCGGGATGAAGCCATCGCACAGCTCGCGGACGCCTGGACCCAATACATGAACGCGATCGATAATATTGCAGTCCGCAAGAAATTCCTTGAGGCTTCGGAGAAACGCTCGGAGATCGTGCGCGCGGAATACGTTTCGGGGCTCATGACCTTCCAGGATTTTGATACCGCCGAACAGGAGAGGAATAATTCGGAAAATCTATACGTGCAAAGCCTTGCTGATGTGTCGAATGCCCAGGCGAATTGGGAAATGCTCCGGGGCAAAACTTTGGAGGAAGACCTGAATGCGAACAAATAATCTTTTTATGAAATGGTGGAAGCCGGGGCTTGTGCTGATCGTCCTTTTTGTTCTGGTCCGTATGTTTTCTTCCTGCTCGCACGGAAAAGATACGCTGCAAGTTCTTCGGACCGTCAAGGTCGAACAAGGGGACTTGGAGGTCAAAGTGACCGCGACCGGGACCGTGAAGCCCTACAATCGCGTCGAGATCAAGCCTCCGATCCCGGGCCGCGTGGAGGAAGTGCTGGTCCAAGAAGGTGAGGTGGTCAAAAAGGGCCAGGTGCTCGCCCGGATGAGTTCCTCGGACAGGGCGGCGTTGCTTGACGCAGCGCGGGCGCAGGGTCCCGAGATTGTCAAGCGATGGGAAGAGGCGTACAAACTGGCACCGCTCCTCGCACCGCTGGACGGGACGATCATTGTTCGAGCGGTGGAACCGGGGCAGACTGTGACGACCGCGGATCCCGTGGTGGTGCTCTCCGACCGTCTGATCGTGGAAGCTCTCGTGGATGAGACGGACCTTGCCCTGATCGCGATCGGCCAGAAGACCGAGATCCAGTTGGATGCCTACCCGAAGGAAACCTTTTTAGGGAAAGTCGATCACATCATGTACGAAAGCAAACTGACCAACAATGTGAATACCTACGCAGTGGATATTCTCCCGGAACAGGTCCCTCCCGCGTTCCGGAGCGGTATGACTGCGAACATCACTTTTATCGTGAAGGAGAAAAAAGGGGTGTTGCTGGTGCCCGCGGAGGCGGTTGTGGAATGGCCGAAGAAGGTTGCCCGGCCTCCCGAGGCGGAATTCGCGGTCTATGGGAAGTCGTTTGGCGGAAAATTGGCGCCGATCGCAGTGAGGATCGGTGACTCGGATGGTCGTAAGACGGAGATTTTGCGGGGTTTGAGCGAAGGCCAGGAGATCCAGATCGTTCAGAAGAAACAAAAGGAGCAGAGCGTCAGTCCTTTCGCCATGGGTGGGGCTCCCAAGAAACCAAGCGGTAAGTAATCCTTTCGCTGCGTCATCGGGAACCGCGAAGACGGCGGTGCAATCTCAGTGGCGCGATGGAGCGCCGCGGTTATCGGAATAGATGCAACGAGGTTCGCATGAAATTACTGGAAGCCGGGAACATCACCAAGACCTACCGTATCGGCGAGGTGGATATCCACGCCCTCCAAGGGGTTTCGGTGACGATCGAGGCCGGGGAGTTTATCGCGATCATGGGGCCCTCCGGCTCCGGCAAGTCCACGCTGATGCATCTCCTGGGATTTCTCGACACGCCGGACAGCGGCACCTTCCGCTTGATGGAAAAGGAAACGTTGAACCTAAAAGAAGAGGAATATGCCTTTCTCCGCAATCGTGTCATCGGTTTTGTTTTCCAGCAGTTCAATCTGATGAGCCGGTCGACAGCCCTCGAAAATGTCTGCCTGCCCCTGCTTTACTCCGCGGACCGCACAAAGGATCTTGAGCGCTCCCGGGAGATGCTTGGACGGGTCGGGCTTGCCGAACGAGTGGAGCACCGCCCCAATGAACTCTCCGGAGGCCAGCAGCAGCGAGTGGCAATTGCCCGGGCGCTGGTGAATAAGCCGCTGATGATCCTCGCTGACGAACCCACCGGGAACCTGGATTCCAAGTCGGGGAAGGAGATCCTCGACATCTTCAAGGAACTTCACCTTCGAGGGATGACCGTTGTGCTTGTAACCCATGATGAAAATGTCGGGAATCTTGCGGAGCGTGTTATCCGGATGCATGATGGGAAGATCGTAAGCGATGAAAGGCGGTCCGGGGGCGGAAAAAAAGAAGTGTCGGCGGTGGATCTGCCGCGGTTGCAGACCTTCACGAAAGTAAAAAAATACAACGCCGAAGAATTCCTCGAGCATTTCAAGCAGGCCTGGCGCATGATCGCGAGCAACAAGCTGCGTTCTTTTCTTTCCATGCTGGGCGTGCTGATCGGTGTCGCCTGCGTGATTACGATGCTGGCGCTCGGCCGCGGGGCGAAGGAATCCATTACCGAGTCATTGTCGCGTTTGGGATCCAACCTGTTGTCGGTTCGCCCGGGTTCGGTGAAGGTTCACGGAGTTGAAGGCCTGGCCGCGACGCGGCTGGATTTTGAGGATGTGAAAGCGATTCAGGAGATTCCCTACGTAAAAAAAGTCGCGCCTCAGGTGACGGGGCAGGGGCAGTTGGTCTACGGGAACAAGAACTGGAGCACGCAAGTGATCGGCGTGACGCCCGACTACGCGAGTGTGCGCAATCAAGAGCCCGTTTCCGGACGCTTTTTCACGGCCGGAGAAAATCAGACGCGGCAGCGCCTGGTCCTGATCGGACAAACCGTGCAGCGTGAGCTTTTCGGCAGCGAGGACCCGATCGGTCAGACGATCAAGATCAACCGGGTCAGCTTCCAGGTCCTGGGCGTTCTGCCTTCGCTGGGGGCCAATGCCTTTCACGACCAGGATGACGTGGTGGTGATCCCTCTCATGACCGCGATGCGCCGGCTTCTGGGGAAAGATTATGTGGATCAGATCGATGCCGAGATCTCGGACTTGAAGGAAATGCCTCTGGCGGAAGAGGCGATCAACGCCTTGATCATCCGCCGCCATCACCTGACGCCGGACCGTTACGACAGCTTCAATATTCGTAATTATGCTGACATCCAGCAAGCTCTTTCGAGTACGACCAAGACCTTTTCGGTGCTCCTCGGCTGCGTGGCCGCGATCTCGCTGGTGGTCGGAGGCATCGGGATCATGAATATCATGTTGGTCTCCGTGAAAGAACGGACGCGCGAGATCGGGCTCCGGAAGGCCATCGGCGCGACGCCGCGCGATATTCTTTTGCAATTCCTGGTCGAGGCGGTCGTGGTCACTTTTATCGGCGGGCTCGCCGGGATCGTGCTCGCTGCGGCAATCTCCTGGATCATCGCGGCCCTTGCCCACTGGCAGATGATCATTACGCTGGGTTCTTTGTTCCTGGCTTTTTTCTGCTCGGCTTCCGTCGGGATCCTCTTCGGGCTTTGGCCCGCCAAACAAGCCGCCGGGCTTGACCCCATCACGGCTTTGAGGTATGAATAGAAGCTATGACATCTTCTCAGACTACTTCCGGCCCGGCGACTCGATCGGGAAATATCTTTCGCGCGCTGCGGCATAGGAATTACAGGCTTTTTACCATGGGCCAGGGCGTGTCCCTGGTCGGCACCTGGATGCAACACGTCGCGGCGATCTGGCTCGTGTACCGTCTGACGGATTCGGCGTTCATGTTGGGACTTGCCGGGTTCATGGGACAGATCCCGACTTTTGTGGTGTCGCCCTTCGCGGGAGTGCTTGCGGACCGGTATGACCGCCGGCGTATGCTGATCGTGATCCAGTCGCTGGCCATGCTCCAAGCCGCGGTGCTGGCTTTCCTGGTGCTTTCGCACCAGATCCAGGTTTGGCACATCATCGTCCTTAACGTATTTCTCGGAACCATCACCGCTTTTGACATGACGATCCGTCAAGCTTTCACAGTAGAGATGCTTGAGGATCGCGAGGACCTGGGGAATGCGATCGCGCTTAACTCCACGATGCTGAACGCCGCGAGGCTGGTGGGTCCCGCGATCGCCGGGCTTCTCATCGTGTCGATGGGCGAGGGAATCTGTTTCCTGATTAATGCCATCAGTTATATTGCAGTGATCATTTGTCTTTTCGCGATGAGGATCCCTCGGGCCAGGATTGCTCAGGCCCCGAGGTCTGTTTTCCAGGAGATCCAGGAGGGGTTTCGCTACGCCGCGAATTTTCCTCCCATCAAGTGGATCCTGCTCGTGCTGTCTCTTATCAGCTTGATGGGGGTTTCTTTCCAGATCCTTCTGCCGATCTTTGCGCGGGACATCTTCCGGGGCGGGGCGAACACCATGGGCTTTTTTATGACGATGGCCGGGCTTGGGGCACTCTGCGGGGCTGTATTCCTGGCCGCGCGCAAAAGCGTCCGGGGACTTGCGGGGATCATTGCGTGGACGGCCGGGCTTTTCGGCTTCACCCTGATGGCGTTTGGTTGTTCCAAAAATTATTGGATTTCCATGGGGATCCTTCTCGTTTCGGGGTTTGGGATGATGGTGCACATGGCTTCCTGCAATACGATCCTCCAGACGATCGCCGAAGAAGACAAGCGCGGCCGTGTTATGAGCTTCTATACGATGGCTTTTATGGGTATGATGCCTTTTGGGAGTTTGTTAGCCGGGTCTCTGGCAGCGTGGATCGGGGCGCCCTGGACGATGTTTCTGGCCGGGCTGTGCTGTGTGGCGGGGGCAGTTTTTTTTGCGGTCAAGCTTCCGATGATCCGGGAGCATATCCGGCCCATCTACATCGAAAAAGGGATTATTACGGAAGTCGCGAAGGGCCTTCATTCGGCCGCGACGCTCGAGGCTGTTTCGCAGGATTAAGAACCCTATACACACCCGGTGTGTATAGGGTCAAAAAGAAGATTAGAAAAAGGGTATCTATGAGATCACGAAAGAATAAAAAGTCCGCGACCTCTAAGAAGAAGCCTGTGTCACGGAGGGAGAAGAAACCGGCTACGCGTATCCCTGTGGTCCGGAAGAGCTCTTCCTCTGTTTCCCTGAAACCCCGATGGCCGCTCGCGCATGACGTGATCGAAAAGGTCCTACGCTTTGAGACGGGGGATCCTTTTAAAGTCCTGGGCCCTCATCTTTCCGGCGATGGTCGTGATGTGATCATCCGCGCGTTCCTTCCGCGGGCCGTTCAGGCCTGGGTTCGTCCGCTCGGAGGCAAAGGTGTACGCACGCCGATGGTTAAGACCCATCCCGAGGGCCTTTTTCAGTTAGTATTCGAGAAGGCTCATGGGATCTTTCCCTACATACTTGAGACTTGTGATGGCGCGGGCCTTTTCAAAAAAGTCTCGGATCCCTATGCCTTTTTCCCCGATCATCTCAGCGATTACGACCTTTACCTTATCGGGGAAGGGACCCATCACCGGAGTTACGAAAAATTCGGAAGTCATCTTTTGACCGTCGCGGGGGTGAGCGGCGTTTTTTTTACGGTTTGGGCACCGAACGCGAAAGCGATCAGCGTGGTCGGAAATTTCAATCACTGGCTCGAGGGGGCGCATCCGATGGCCCGCCTGCCGCATTCAAGCGTTTGGGGTCTTTTTATTCCCGGCCTTGAGGAAGGGGAAGTCTACAAGCTCGCGATCCGCTCTTCGGTTGACGGGCAGATCCGGCTCAAGACGGATCCCTACGCGTTCGGCACCGAATTAAGACCCGGGAGTGCCGCGGTGGTGACCCGCCTGGATAATTATCATTGGTCAGATGAGGCGTGGATGACCCAACGGAAGCAAAAGAATCCTTTGGATGGGCCTATTTCGATCTATGAAGTACATCTGGGTTCCTGGAAGCGGGAAGAGAAAAACGGTTGGGGATTTTTAAATTACCGGGATCTGGCGCATCAGTTGGTGGAATACGTGAAATTCATGGGCTACACCCACATCGAGCTCATGCCTGTGATGGAGCACCCGCTGGATGAATCGTGGGGCTATCAGGTGATCAGCTATTACGCCCCGACGCGCCGTTTCGGCAGTCCGGAAGATCTTATGTATCTGGTGGATTATTGCCACACACATGATATCGGCGTGATCCTGGACTGGGTGCCCGCGCATTTCCCTAGGGACGGCCACGGCCTTTTCGACTTTGACGGCCGGCAGATCTACGCGTCGGAAAATCTGAAAAGGTCCGAGCAGCGTGAGTGGGGGACGATGGTCTTTGATTTCGGGAAAAAAGAGGTCAGCAACTTTCTGATCTCCAACGCCCTTTTCTGGATGGACCGCTATCACGTGGACGGTTTGCGCGTGGACGCGGTGGCGTGCATGCTCTATCTGGATTACGCGCGAAAGCCGGGGGAATGGGAGCCTAATAAATACGGCGGGCATGAGAATCTTGAGGCGATCGAATTCTTGAAGGAGTTCAACAAGGTCGTTCACGCGACGTTTCCGGGCGCGCTGACGATCGCGGAAGAATCGACCGCCTGGCCCGGTGTCTCGAGGCCCGTCCACTTGGGGGGACTTGGCTTCAGCATGAAATGGAACATGGGCTGGATGCATGACACGCTGGAGTATTTTTCCAAGGATCCTCTTTTTAGGAAATACCATCAGGGGGTTTTCCCCCTCATGAACCATTATTCCTTCGCGGAGAATTTCATCCTCCCTATCTCGCACGATGAGATCGTCTACGGGAAACATTCGCTTCTTGAGAAAATGGTGGGCGATGACTGGCAGAAATTCGCGAATCTCCGGCTGTTCTTCACCTATCTTTACGCCTTTCCTGGCAAGAAGCTCCTTTTTATGGGGAATGATTTCGCGCAGAGGCGGGAATGGGATTTTAACGGCTCGGTGGATTGGCATCTGATGCAAGCGCCGCGGCACCGGCGTGTGAATTTTTTGATCCGGGACCTGCACCGTCTGTACCGTGAGAATCCGGCCCTTTATGAAGGGGATTTTTCGAGTGGGGCCTTTGAATGGATCGATTGCTCGGACGCAGATCACTCGGTCATCAGTTTTCTTCGCTGGTCGCATGATTACAGCCAGGTCATGATCTTTGTTTTCAATATGACGCCCGTGATCATGGAGCGGTACCGCGTCGGTGTCCCTCGCTGGGGTTGGTATCAAGAAGTGTTGAACAGTCAGGCCTTTGATTATGGCGGTTGCGGGTTGGGGAATCTGGGCGGCGTGCATGCGGAAGACGTTTCGTGGCAGAACCGTCCTCATTCCATCAATCTCCAGATTCCGCCCCTCGGTGCTCTTATTTTCCGCCTGGCGGCTTAAGCTTAGCTGGAATTTTCTTCTACCTCTAATAAGATCAGAAAATGGGATATCTGAGTCTGTGACAACAGAGATAATGATCGCCGCTTCTTCTGCCGACCTGCCCGTATCGCCTTTTGAAAGACTTCGTGATATGAGATCTCTCCGGATCATTTTTCCCGCAGTACTCATCCTCGCGATAACGTTTATGGCGTTTACCCCCTGTCTGAAGAACGGGTTTGTCAACGAGTGGGACGATGATCTGTATGTCCGGGGGAACGCGGATATTCAGCACTTATCAGTTCAGACCACGGCACGTGTTTTTTCAAGCTTTTACGCGGCCACGTATCTGCCGGTGACGATGCTGAGCTACATGCTGGACCATCAGCTCGGGGGGCTGGACCCTTTCGGGTATCACCTGACCAATCTGATCTTCCATCTCCTAAATTGCCTGCTCGTATTCTGGCTTGTCGGGATGCTTTCCCGGAACATACTTGTTTCGTTCATCACGGCCCTTTTATTCGGGGTCCATCCGTTGCATGTGGAATCCGTCGCGTGGATCAGCGAGCGAAAAGATGTCCTTTACGCAGCCTTCTTTCTCCTTTCCATGATCAGCTATTGCTATTATTTGAAAACTCGGAAGAGAGGCAGGTCTTATTGGCTGGCGGTGGTTTTCTTTGCGCTTTCCCTTTTGTCGAAAGCTATGGCGATTACCATGCCCCTCCTGCTGCTTCTCACCGATTATTTATCTGGAAGACCGCGTGAGCGCGGGGTGGCCACCGACAAGATTCCTTTCTTCTCTCTTGCCCTCTGTGTGGGGTTGGTCGGTTTTTTCGGTCAGGTTCCGGCGATGCGGACCGGACATGTGCTGAGTTTTTTTGAAAAGTGCCTTTGCCCGTCCTATGCCTGCCTCTTTTATCTGGGCAAGATCCTGTGGCCTACGAAACTTTCCTGCTATTATCCGTTCACGGGGATCAAAGATCTTCCGGTTTATTTGTTTTCGCTTGGGGGATGGCTCGCTCTTCTCGTTTTAACCCTTCGTTCGGCCACGCGCACCCGAAAGGTCGTTTTCGGTGTTTTCTTTTTTTTAATCACGCTTCTTCCCGTGCTGCAGTTCGTTCAGATGGGGCTGGCGATCGTGGCGGACCGTTACGTGTATTTGGCTTCGTTGGGGATTTTTTATCTAATCGCCGAAGGGATCGTCTGGGCTTATGGAAAGGTTGCTCAAAAGGATCGCTGGCTGGGGGCTTGTTCCCTGGCTGTTTTTTTGATTCCCATGATCGGTATTTGTTCGGTCCTGACCTGGGATCGCTGCGCGGTTTGGAAGGACGGTCTGACGCTATGGAACGATGCTTTGAAGAATTATCCCAGCGCGCCGGCCTACAGTCAGCGTGGACTATGGTTCGTCGGGGTGGGGGAACCCAGAGAGGCGCGCAAGGATTTTGAACGGGCTGTTGCGGCGGACCCTTCTTTTGTAAATCCCTATCTCAACCTCGGGATCCTGACTAAAAAATCGGGCAAATATGTCGAGGCTATCGCCCAGTTCGAGAAAGTGCTGGCTTTGGACCCGCGGAATGCGGAAGCTTATTTCAATATCGGACATGTTTATGTCCTTCTGGGGCGGATCTCAGAAGCGGCGCTGTATTATGAGAAAGTCCTCCAAATAAAACCCGATCATGCCTTGTGCTGCTATGCCTATGGCTTGGTGCTCGATGTGATGGGGAAAAAAGAGGATGCCGTGCGGTGGGTCAAACGGGCGATTGAACTCAGTCCGGGGGATGTGTCGTCCTCTCAGACGCTTGCCCGTCTTTATGCGGAAATGGGCCGGGAGAAAGAGCGACCGGATTTGTATCAAACGCCCGTGCATAACGGCACGGGGCATTGAAATCCTTCCGGGACTTGTTTCCGTCGAAATAAATTCTTGTGCGTAATGAAGATTCCCAAGTATAATCCCGTCGTTGTTCTCGATGGACTTGAATTTTGAAGCCCATCGCCCTGAGCGAAAGCGAAGGGTTTCTTTGAAAGTATTAGGTGACAGATATTGGGAAGAGGGATCCCGCCGCAATTCGGCGGGAGACTCCACGGTGCCGCCGCTGTCGGTAAGGACGAAAGCGAATTGCCACTGCCTCAGAAGACGAGGTGGGAAGGCTCGCAAGTAGGTTAATACTTACCTAGTCAGAATATCAACCTGTCGCTTCAACTCTACCAGCAGTTCATGCCTCCGTGCAGAGGTCAAGATAAGGTCACCCTTTCTTGCCCCTTTGAGGCAGAAAGGGTTTTTTTGTGTCCACGAATCAAAAAGTCCGGAGCGAGCAACTTCGGAAGATCAGTGTTCTCATACTCGCCATTTGTTTCCTCAATATCGCCTGGAGCTGGCCGTTCTCTAAAGATCGCGCAACGGGCAACGCTCAACGCACAACGGAAGAAGAACAGTCGGCGCCGTCTGTCGACACTACCGCCTCAACGAATTCCGATTCGAATGCCGAAGTCAAAGGGCCGCCTCGGGCCGTGGCTGCCGATGTGACGGTACTTGAGGTCACCCGGACGCAAGACACCACAGCGGACGTGACGCGAAGTATTTCGGTCATCGATCAGGAAGACATCAAGAACTCCACCGCAAAATATGTTCCGGAGCTTCTGAAGTCTAAAGCAGGGATCACTGTGGCCAATACCACCGGAAATCCCAAAGGAATGATCGTGGATATCCGTGGTTTTGGGGACACGGCCAGCCGCAATGTGCTGGTTCTTGTCGACGGCCGCCGGACCAATCCTATGGATATTTCAGGCCCCGATTGGGCCGCCATTCCGCTTGAGACGGTGGAGCGCGTGGAGATCATCCGCGGGCCTTCTTCGGTGCTCTACGGTGATAATGCCGCGGGTGGTGTGGTTAATATCGTGACAAAGAAAGCCGGGGCAGGGGTCCATGCCAAGGCCGAGACTGAAGTCGGACTTCATCAATACAAGCGCACGGGGGCTACGGTTTCCGGTGCGAACGACTGGTCGAACGGTCTTTTCCATTATGAAAACACGCAGGACGATGGGTGGCGTAACAATACTCAATATTGGGCCAATGACTGGTTCGGGAAATTCGGCGTTGGCCCGTTCATGGGGGCGGGCGTGAATTTTACGGCAGGACACCATCGCGATCGCTCCGGATTGCCAGGGCCCCTTTCGACGGCCGATATGAACAGTCTTGGGCGGGAGGGCAGTAAGTTTTCGAAAGATCACACCTGGAGTGAGGAAACATATTTTACCGCAGACCCCGAATGGAAATTCGAGATTGGCGAGAACGGATTTACGCTTTCCGGCTTTAATTCGTTCCAGCGAAAATTGAGCAAGGCAGATTATGTTTCTATGTCGAGCAGTGCGCAGAACAATTTAGACTCTTATGAATTTCAGCCTAAGATAATCTGGGCGAGGCCGCTCACCGATTGGCTGACGAGCAAGCTAACTACGGGTTTGGACTTCTTTTCAGGAACGAATGACGTTAAAAACGTTGGTTGGGGGACAAAATTTGCGACTATTACAAAAAAGTCGCTGGATGTTTACCTTATCGAAAATCTCTCGGCCTGGGATAAGCTTCTGTTGAATATGGGCTTTCGTGGGGGGTGGGCCAAGTATAGTTTTGACCAAACGGGGGATACGACGAATTTTGATACCGCAGGTATGAGAAATGCCTCTTTTGATTTTGGTATTGGCTATAAAATATTTGAAAGGTCGCTTGCCTATTTTGACGTTTCTCGATCTTTCCGTATGCCTGCGACGGACGAGTTTTATAGCACCTTTGGGGCTGGCCTTAATGCGGGTCTCCAGCAACAGCAAGAGATGGATTACGAGCTGGGTCTCCGGGATAACACGTTCAAACCTTTGGAATTGGCGGGGAATCTTTTTCTGTCAGATATCAAAGACGAAATCTATGTGGATCCCTTTACTGGCGATAATTCCAACTACGATTCGATGACGCGGCGCTACGGGGTTGAGACCGAATCTTCGCTCAGGTTGTTCGAGAAGCGTTGGTATAACGCCAAGCCGTTCTTCAACTTGACAGTCCAGAAGCCTTATTTTAAAGGCGGCCCTACCGCAAATAAAACAATTCCGCTTGTACCGACTTTTAAGTACTCGACGGGCGTTGTCGCGGAACCGATTAAAGGTCTTACGATTTCCACTGAATTAAATCATTTAGGCCAGCAGTTTGCGATCAACGATCAGGCAAACGAGTCGCCGGAGCTCAAAGGATTTACAGTGACGGATATGAAGGTTCGCTATAACTGGCGGTGGGCGACGGCCTGGATCTCGCTGACGAATCTTTTTAACAAAAAATATTCAGAATACAGCGTTTCCTACGGCCCAGGTACAGATTACTATTACCCGGCCCAGGGTCGAAACTTGGTAACGGGTTTTTCATTGGAGTATTAGGATGCTGAGGAAAGCATTTAAGAAAGAAATGAGAGTTTTTATGATCGAGGTCATCGCGTTAGTGCTGCTGACGGTCTGCGTTTGCTTGCCTGGTCTTTATGCGCAGGAGGCGGCGAATCCTGTGATGCCGTCCTCAGAGGTGAAACGGGAAATTTCACGCGGTGTTTCTTTGAGGGACAGGCAAGCATTTAATGCCAGTCCCCTAAAATCGCCTAGCCAGGAGGCTTTACCGTTTCCCGTTCTGATGCCGAAGGCGATTGTCTATCCCCGGAAGGCCGTTCGCAGGGGGTGGGAAGGGCAGGCCGTGGTTGCCGCGGAAGTTCTTCCGGACGGTTCCGTGGGTCGGACGGCGCTTACGAAAACTTCCGGGCATGAAGTGTTGGACAAAGCTGCCGAGGAGGCGATCCGTTCCTGGAAATTTGAGACAGATTCTGAAAAGGGTAAATCCGTTCCGCAATTTGTGGATATTCCTGTCACGTTCAAGCTCCAGGAAGAGGATCGATCTTGATTTCTGCAAGAGGGAAGCTTTCGTTTTTTGCTATATTCTTTGTGCTTTTCGCTTTAACGTCGCCGGTTATCGTTGCGGCGGATTTAGAAACGCCGTACGCCGTACCCCGTACGCCGTACCCCAAAAAAATTGTCTCCATCAATCTCTGCACGGACGAGTTGCTGCTAGAGCTGGTGGGGCCGGAGAGGGTTGCGGCGGTGACGAAATTCAGCACCGATGCCGAGGTCTCGACGGTCGCGGCGCAGGCCAAGGGGATTTCTCAAACTCAGGGCGACATTGAACATGTGCTCGCCTTCGGGCCGGATATGCTCCTGAGCGGGCACTTCAGCAATAAAGAAACGATCAAGTTCTTTGAGAAGTCCGGTGTCCCCGTGCTGATCTTTAAGTTACCCAAGAGTTTTGAGGATATTTACGAGGCTTTACGGCGGCTTGCAATCGCGGTGGGTGAGATGGAGAAAGGCGAGGCGATCATCGGGAAGATGCAGACGGAGTTGGCCGGTTTTAAAAAAATCTCTTTGCCGCAGCGTGCCGTGTTTTTTCAGAGCGACAACTATGTTCCTGGCGTGGGGACGTTCGAGAACGCCGTCATGGAAGCCGCGGGCCTGCGGAATGTCGCGGTGGAACTCGGGATCAAGGATTACGGAAGAATGGGTCTCGAGGAATTGATCCGGGCCAAGCCCGATGTGATCATTTTTTCGAGTGAGCAGAAGAAAACAAAAACGGTTCGAGGTGAGGTATTGGACCATCCCGCGCTCAAAAAGGCGCTGCCTCATGTAAAGACGGTGACGATCCCGACGCTTTATCTTAATTGCGGGTCACCCGATTCGGTAAAAGCGGTGAAGCTTCTTGTTCAGGAGATCAATTCATGAAGACCCAGGTTAAAGAGACTCCCGCTTGGCTGCTTTATTCTATCCTTGGAGGGCTTTTGTGCGCGGCATTCTTCGCGTCGGTCAGTCTTGGGACTCTAAAATTCCGCCTCTGGGAAGCCATTCTCCATCCCTCCTCCGAACTTTCATTCATCTTCTGGGACATCCGTCTGCCGCGCGCGATCCTTGGGCTGATCGTCGGTGCGACGCTGGGGCTTGCGGGGGCGGCGATGCAGGGATTTCTTAGGAATCCGCTGGCGGAACCCGGTATTCTTGGTGTGACGGGCGGCGCCGCGCTCGGTGCCGTTGCTGTTTTTTACACCGGACTTGTGACGCTTTTTCCCATGATGCTTCCCGTGGGCGGATTTCTGGGCGCGTTTGTCTCCGTCCTTCTCCTTTACCTCTTTGCGGGAACTCTTGCGAGCGTCCAGACACTGATCCTGGCAGGGGTGGCGATCAACGTGATCGCGTTCGCGGGTACTTCTCTCATGTTGAATCTCGTCAAAGACCCTTACGCGGTGCTGGATATTGTATTTTGGCAGATGGGCTCACTCGCGGACCGGAGCTTTCAGCACGTGTTCCTGATCCTGCCTTTCGTGATCGCTGGCTGGTGCCTGCTTCTCTGGGACGGTCGCGCGCTGGAGGCCCTGAGCCTCGGCGAAGAAACGGCAGCGAGTCTCGGGATCTCCCTGCGGGCGCTTCGCGTCAGGATCGTGCTCGGGACAGCGCTCTGTGTCGGCGCCTCGATCGCGGTGTGCGGCAGTATTGGTTTCGTGGGGCTCATCGTCCCGCATCTTTTGCGGCCTTTCGTGGGATACAGGCCTGGGAAACTTCTTGCCGTGAGCGCTCTCGGCGGCGCGATCCTGCTTTTAGCCTCGGATGTTGCCGTGCGGATGATCCCGTCGCTTGTGGAGTTGAAGCTCGGCGTTGTGACGTCGCTACTGGGCGCGCCGTTCTTTCTTCTCCTGATCTTCCGGATGCGGAGAAAAATGTTATGAACCTGATAACAGCTGAAAAACTTGGCGTGGTGCTCGATGGCTTGACGGTACTTGACGATGTTTCCTTTTCGCTGGCAAAAGGGGAGATCGTAGGCTTGGTCGGGCCGAATGGCGCGGGAAAAACGACGATCCTGAAAGTTCTGACGGGAGCTTTGAAACCGAAGGCCGGACAAGTCGAGATATTCGGAAAAAGGCTTCGCGATCTTTCTTCGCAGCTCCTGGCCCAGAAGCTCGGCTATCTGCCTCAGGAGACGGAGATCCACTGGCCGATCACCGCGGAGCGCATTGTGGCGCTTGGCCGTATTCCGTTTCTGATGCCATGGGAGGATTTCTCGGGCGCGGACGAGAAGATCATCGAAACCGCGATGCGCGCGACGGACACGCTTCACTTGAAGGGGCGGCGCGTCGACCATTTGGCCGGTGGCGAGAAGGCGCTTGTGATGATCGCGAGACTTCTCGCCGGAGAGCCGGAAGTCCTTCTCGCGGACGAACCCGTGCAGGGACTCGATCCCTCGCACGCGCTCCAAGTGATGGAGCTTTTGAGGGGTGTCGCGGAAAGTGGAAGGGGAGTTCTTGTGGTGCTCCACGATCTCGCGCTTGCTTCCAGGTTTTGTCACCGTATCCTGCTTCTCGATCAAAAAAAGATCGTCGCTTCAGGCCGTCCGGAAGAAGTCTTTTCTCCGGAGAATCTAAAATCCAGTTATCATATCGAAGCTCAGTATGGAAGTGGCGACGGCTTTTATGTGGTGCCGTGGAAAAGAATATGAAACGCGCAACGCTCAACGGTCCCAATACCGATCAATCGCAGAGAAGCGGAGATTGGGGCCGTCCAAACTACCATTTCGGAAAAGAAGCCAAAAGTTTGGACGGTCAACGCACAACGTTTCATCAGAGCTCTTCGTTGCGCGTTGTGCGTCGGACGTTGCGCAAAGGCAGATCGAATTTATGATGAGGATGCAGAAAATATCCCATAAAGGAATCATTTTAGTCTTCACCGGGGACGGAAAAGGGAAAACGACGGCGGCTTTTGGGACCGCGCTGAGGACGATCGGACTCGGGCGTCGGGTCGCGATTGTGCAGTTCTTCAAGTCCCAAAAAACAGCTGAATGGAAACCGCTTCTTCGTCTAGCACCCTCTTGCCGGTTATTTCGTTGCGGCGGCGGATTCACCTGGGACACTGCCCGCAAAGTGAATCAGAAGGTGGCCGACAAAGCCTGGAGACAATGCCGCGCCCTGCTCCGGGATAAAAAATACGCTCTCGTTATTTTCGATGAGATCCACATCGCGCTCCGCTACAAATTCCTTAAGACCTCGGAGGTCGTGAGGGCTCTTCGCGGTAAAGTCGCTTCCCAGCATGTCATTCTGACAGGTCGTGGAGCGCCGAAGTCGATCCTGAGGCTTGCCGATCTTATCACCGAAATGAAGTGCATCAAGCACCCCCTCAGCAAAGGCATTCCCGCCCAGGCCGGCATCGACTTCTGATTCCCGGTATTAGAAGGGGGTGCCCGCCTCTGATACCGGGAATCAGAAGGGTTTCTCTCCGATTCGGGATTGACTCTTAAGCCTTCCATTCTCTATTCTCGCTCCGAAAATGATTTTGTCTGAGTCGTAAATCACCTAGACCCCAAAACAAACTCCTTTAATCAAAGAATAGCAATAAATGTCATTATTATTTTTTAATTTTTGAGGCTAAACATTTGTAATATTTAAGGTTAGCTGTTATTCTTCTTTGAAATACATTTATAAAGCACAAAGGACTTGGCCAAATGACTAGTGCTTCGAATCCATTCAAGATAAGACTATTCCTCAGGGCTGTCGCCCTCGCGACGCTCTTTCTTTTTACCTTCACGTCCATTGCGCCCTCGCCCAATGCCCTAGCCCAAACTTCGACTTCAAATCCCAAGGTCCCGGGGGGTGATCCGCTTTCCGCTTTGACTGGCCAAGTCCTTGACGGAAAGATCGTGATCCCCCCCGAACTTGGGACGGTAGATGAAATCTACCGCGCCGAACGGGGAGCGGGGAACGGGGAACGAAACAACGAAAACGTTTCCCGTTTGCCGTTAACCGTTCCCCGACATGACCGGATGGTCGTGTTTATTCAAGACGCCCATGACTCGCTTGAGGCTCAGGAGAATATCGCGAAGATCATCCAGCATCTCGTCGCGAACTATGGCGTCAAGACGGTCTTTGAGGAAGGCTATGAAGGCCCCGTTCCAACGGATGACTATTTCGGTTTCATCAAAGATCCTGCGATTAAACAGAAAGTCTCGTATTTCTTTCTCGACCATCTACGCATCGGCGGCGCGGAGTATGCGCACATCAATCGTACGGCGTACGGCGTACGGAGTACGGCGATTGAAAAAGATCCGTTATCGGCTGCGCCTTACGCCGTACGCCTTACACCTTCCGCAGACTGGCAGCTCATCGGAGCTGACAGTTTAAAACTCCACAAAGAGAACGTCGATCAATACCGGCTTTCCGCAGAGAAGAAAGACTCCATCAGCAGGGACCTCCGGGCCTTTGACAAAGAACTCCGCGCCCTAAGCGATCGCCGCTTTCCGAAAGAGCTCAAGGAATGGATCAAGATTAAGGAGCAGTTTGATTCGAAAAAGCTGGATCTTTTTACGTATCTCGAAAGAACTCTTCCGCTCGTACGGAGTACGGAGTACGGAGTACAGGGTGCGGAATCTTCGTCGACGAACTCGCCGTACGCCGTACGCCGTACTCCTTCCTTGGACATAGCGACCCCCTTACTACGTTTCATTGTCGACGCTGTAAAAAGCAACGACCCCGCCGTGATTGAGAAAGCCAAGCACATTGATGCGCGGGAAGTATTTGGCGAACTCGAGAAACTTGAAATCGCCATCGTGAACGATCAGCTCACTGACGTGACGGATCGAGAGCTCTACAGCCACTACAAAACCGTTCAGCTTCTCAAACGATTGAATGAACTCGAAGTTTCGCAGGAGGAGTACTCAGCCCTACGGGCTAGTGTTGAGCTTGGAGTTCGGAGTTTAGAGCAGTCCTCCGAACACCGAACTCAGAACTCTGAGCTGTTTAATACGCAAGCGTTAGGTCAATTCATCCACGCGAATGCGAATAAACCGCTCGTTCTTTCAAAACAGTGGGGGAGAAATATTCAAGAGGCGGTGAAGTTCTACGAGATCGCTCAGGAGCGCGATGGCGCTCTCTCCGAGGTGCTGGATAAGTATTTGCTGAACGGGCGCAACGCACAACGCGCAACGGTCAACGAAAATGCCAATACTTCGAACTCCGAACTCCAAACTCAGAACACAAAATCGGCCGGGACCGAACCGGCGATTTTGGTGTACGGCGGCTTTCACAAAGAGAATATCAAGCGCCTCCTCGAGGCGAAGGGGATCAGCTATGTGGTGGTGAGCCCCAAGATCACAAAGCCCAGCCGCCGCCACGAGGACTTTTACAAAAAACTCATGACCGACGGCATGCTGCCGTTCGAGAAGATGCTCGGCCCTGCGACTGCCCTAACAGCAGAGCACGTCTGGGTACTTCCCAACGGACGCGGCGAAGTCCAGGCAGTTTCTAGAGCGTTGCTCGAAAATCCAGCAGCGGATCTAGAAACCCTGGATCGCGTGGTGGGTGTTTTTAAGCTCGATACTGGGATCCCATTGGGGATTACACCCGGAACGGTCATTCGCGCCGAGGCACAGTCCGGAAAACCGGTCAAGAGTGTTAGCGCTGATGCGTCTGCATCTACTACGGATCGGCACAGCAAAAATTCTGTGAGTACGACGTGGGTCAACAAGGCATGGGGCTATTTCATCGGGACTTTGCTCGTTTTACCGGGCTATATGTTTGCCGCGGGAATGGGGATAGGCTTGACGCTCCTCTTGTTTTTTAGACATAAGCACCTTGTTTCCGGGCCCCTCCTTTGGCCGGATTCCTCTTCCCAATTGATATGGGAATTTGGGCTTATATTCCAGATCGCGAATTTCATCCACTATTTTGGTCATGCACTCTTCGGGACATTGGCAGGCGCAAAAACCACAATTCATATTTTGGGAGACAAGCTCCTTTCATACAGGTACCGTTATCAGCGGATCGTTTATCTGTTGGGGGGCCCTTTGACAAATTCGCTTACAGGGGTGGGAGCCTACTTTTTAACGGGTTATCTGATGGTGGCCAATCCTTACATCCAGCAGGCGATCGATATTATTATTTTTTGGAGTATGGCCATGGGGATCGGCGCTTTAGTACCGGTCTCAAAACACCGGGGTGGAGGGCTTATTTGGACGCTGCTGGCCCAGGAACTTCAAGGCACCGGCGACCGTTCGGAGGGAGAGGGCCGCCGCTCCGAGAAGCGGGCGGAAATCAAGAAGATGAACGAGGCCATGCAGGCGGTCTATGACAAGATCTTTGCGGCGGCGGAAGCGGCCGAGGATTTTGACCCTACCAAGGTGACGACGGAGCTCATGGCCGAAGACAGCCAGGCTGTTTCGATCGAATTTGTCTTGAAAGACCAGGGTGCGAAAGATTATCAGGCCCTTTTGAACGGGACTCGGGGCATTCGCAAGGAAATTGAGGGAGCCATCAATGCCCAGGCAGGCGAGATCTTCTGGAATGCCGAGGAGGAGCTGCATCATGTGGCCTTTTCGCCTGCCAAGAAATTCATTCCGGCCCGTGATATCCCTTCCGCAGCGACGACGGCCGCAACCCGGCAAAAAGCAAAGCGTGTTTTTTCGAGGACTCCTTCTTTCAATATCCGGTGGCAAGGGATCACGATGGGGGCCAATGGCGTCATCCTGTTGCAGGGGTTCGTCGACAGCCCCGGGATCTCCAGATTTCGAAAGGCCCTTTCGAAGATTTTCCCCAAATTGCAATTCCCGGGAGTCGCGGAACCCAATATTGTTTATGTGACCTTAGGTCGCTTCAATGGTCCGATCGGAAAAGTCCGGTATCGCGCTTTGATCGACGCAGTTTCCAAGCTCCGGAGCTTGAATCTTGGGAGCATGCGATTTAGGCATGCGGACTATTTCCTTGTCACTTTAAAAAAGGGAAACCATGTCGGGCAGGAGACGAAAGAATCCCTCGTGGGTATGGATCTCGCCGGAAAGCACCGCTCGGAGGTGACCTCGACGTCCAATACATCGAGGACTTCTCCGGACTCGCTTGATGCTCTCTCGGAGATGAAGGTTTCCGAGGCGACAAGGGAAGCGCGGGTGGCGTTCCTGCGGGATTTCAAGGCGTACCTGGATTGGCTTTCAGAAGGGGATGTGGTTTCGGATGATGATCCGCCGGATGCTGCTCTGATGGCCGGGAATCCCGACATCGAAAATTATCTGGCGTTCATTGAGCAGTGGCAGCGATGGTATTTCCTCGGATACAGAGTCCCCGTGATGCTTGCGGGAGGACAGGGGCGCGGTACTCGAGCCATGTATGAGGCGGTCCGTGGATATCTGGAATCCAATCATCTTTCGCATGTGACGATGCCGGAATGGAGCGATACCCTCGAGGAGACGGACCTTTTCAAAGTTCTTCTCCGGGCATTCAACGTAGCTCCGGGGGTAAGCGTCCATGACGCGATGAAAAAAGAGGATCTGCTCCACAGGGAAGAACAAGGTTCGAAGAATACTTCGCAGAATTTTGAATACACTAAAAAGGCAGCTCAGAATGTGATCGCCGCTTTGCCGGCAAGGGAAGGGAAAAGGAGGGTGCTGATCGTCTCCCGCCCCGATCTCTTAAGGCGCGCCGCACTTACAGCCTACAACGTGTGGGGACATACGGAAGATTGGGAGATGCTTCGCTACAACGGACGGCCTGTCGATGTTGCGTCGGCTTCGGACACCCAGCTTCTGAATTGGCTGGTTTACACGGTCCTCGGAGGGAAGCTCGAAAATATCGCCTCCTCGAATCCTCAAGATCCCTGGATCGGGGAGATCCGCGGCATTCGCGATCAGGCCCGGATCTTGAAAGAAAGCACCGGTTTGGAGCTGTACCCGCAGGATGCGATCCGACGGGGCGAAGAGCTTTTCCTTGCGGCTATTGCCAGCGGCACAAAATTTTATCACGCTCTCCAGGAAGATCCTGCGATCGAAATGGTCCATGATCCGCGCGACGGCCGCTTCACCGTCAGCACTCGCGCTGAGGCGTGGGATGGGGACGGGGCTGATAATCGGGGGGCTAGGATCCCGGAACTGTGGGACACCCGGGAAAATAATAAGCTGCGTGAGAAATTGGATGCGGTCCTGGCCACCAGTCCCTACCAGGCCGAGGGTCTTTTGGACTTCATTAAAAATGATCTCGGTTTAGATGGCCCGGCACGAAGTTTGCGCCGGAGTCTAAATTGGAGAGTTGAGCCGGAGTATTTGGGGTGGCTTTGGGACCATACGCTTGGTGTTATGAAAAACTTCGAGAAATACGGATTTCCGCAAAAGCTTTCGGAAATCGGCCGGTCCGATCTACTGCCTCTCGTGCGGTTTGCTCTGGCGGTGCATGACTTAGGAAAGATAGAAAGCTTTAAGGAACATCATCGCGAATCGAAAAAGATCGTTAGCCTGCTGATGTTTCGACTTGGTTTCGAGAAGCCGGAAATTGATTTTGTGTGTGCGCTTATCCAAGGCGACCCCATCGGTCTTCTTCTGCAGGAGGGGATCTCATTTGGTGAAGCCTACCTGCAAATCAGTGAAATGGCCGCAAGTGCGGGTCTTCCGATATATGATTTCTTTGAGATATTAACATTTTATTACTTTGTCGATGCGTCGACGTGGGTGGGGAACCTTTTTGTAGTGCCGGCAGGATCGTTATCGCTGACACTGAAAAGGAGCGATTACACAGAACCTTTTTTCACGTTACGCGATAAAATCCGCACGCAAAATCCAGCCCGTGCCGAGACGCGGTTCGGAAAGCCGCCGGAGACGGACACGAACCAAAATCTGTCACGTAATGAGGCGCGCCCTGCGCGGAAACAAGGGGAAGCCCCGTCGCTCTTCCCAGGCAATGTTCTTGAGCCGTTGCGGGAAGGTTTCCAGCATCTTTTTAGATTGTTCGAATATCGCCGGCTCCGTAGAGCGGAGGACCCTGCCATTGACCAGACGATGATCCCTGAGATCCTGGAGAGCCATGATCGTCTTATTCACGACCTCCTGGACCGGCTTGATGGGGGCAATCCGAGGGTGACTTATGTTTATCCGGCGCCAGGGCTTGATCCTTCCATCGCACGACATCGGCGGGTCTATCCGATCAATCGACATTCTGAGGATTTTGACCGGGCGGAGGCGTTCATCCGAAAGTGGCTGCCGGCGACGGCGGAAACCATTCTGAAAGCCTATCGGGCAAATCTCGTCCACAGAAAAGCTCTGGATCTATTTGATCCCTCTGTCTATGAACCGTTCATGAAAGAGGGTCGTGATCCCATTGTGTTTGTATTCAAGGGATTTCTCGGAGCTTCTCCAGAGGTTGCGACCGGGCAGGAAAGGTTGAAGGATACCCAGGAAGCGATGGATTTTATTTTTCATCGTCTCTTAAAGCCAGGAGACAAGGTCCTTATATTGAGCGCGCGGGATGCCGAAAGGATCGCGGCTTACGATCACGGCCTCCAGACCATGGCCGACGTTTCTTTTAACGGTTCGCAGAACAATGGTCTTTATGTTGATGGAAAGGAGTTGTTTTTCACGAACCGGATCTTGATCCTTATGCGACCGGAGGGCAATCGGCGGGGAGGATTGGGCCAAGATTCACGCTTTAAAACGTCGGAAATTAAGACCGACAACGGAGAAGCTTCTTTGACTGTTGACCGCGGCATGTCGACCCGGGAAAAGAAGATACGGATCGCGGCGGTGATGGGTTCGGTGGCCGTCGGGTTGGTTGTTTTACAGTGGACGCTTCACAGTCTCACGGGTTTTGATCTGTGGCAGACCTTCCGGCAGGCGCAAAAGTCACCGGGTTGGGAGTCGGCGGCAATTGCGGCGGGGATCTCGCTCGTGAGCGGCTTTTCGGCGCAGCTCTGCGGCATGTATCTTTCGACTACGGCGACGCGGCGCACGCCGCTTGTCTTGACCGTCATGTTCGGCATGCAGGCGGTGTGGCGCCCGGTCCTCGGCGCCTATCAAGCCGCATTGAATTGGTTCATCGATGCACATTTTTCGGAGCCTGCCCTTCGCGCGCTTGTTGCGCTGGCCCTTTCGATCCCGCTGAGTGCCCTTTTTGATTTCTTCGTGCCGAAGTTTCTGGGTTGGATCGATGCCAAGGTCCACCTTTCGCAAGGGAACGACGCGTTCGCTGAAGAGATCCGCAGCGATCTTGTATCGCGCCGGCAATTCTGGCGTGTTTTGGACGGTGTGATAGCGCGTCTGGCGTCGAGTTTTATGCAACATGCCTTCGTTCAGAATCTTTTCAAGCTAGACCTGAGGCCTTTGATCCTTTTCGGGGCCAGCTTTTTCACGAACACCTTCCGGTCCCGGGTAGCCTCCGACAAACATTCCCGGATTAAGACAAAACGGGTCGTGGCTGTGGCGCTTGCCGCGTCCGTCCTTTGTTTTGTTGTTTCCGTCACGACCGGCTTGACCGCGCTGTTCCTGACCGCCGTCAGCGCCGTCTATTTTTATAGGAGGAACGGTCCATCTTTATTAAACGGGGAAAACGTGCCTTCTGCCGGACAAGAGAGCAAAACAATCCGCCGTGCCGAGACGCGGCAGCACGAGCAGCCGCAGGATACGCCGGAATGGCTGCGGGAAGTTTATAAAAAAGCTGGCGTGAGGGAGCGTCCGTCTGATGATGGCGGGCAACATCTGGGGCCGGTTGTTGTGACACGCACGTCCTTGCTGGAACGCATTGCTTCCGCCCTGGAGATAGACAAGGACAGACCGATGACTTTGATCGTCCCGGGATCCGGCGGATTAGATTTTGAAATTCAATTGGCCCGTAAATTCCCCAAACTAAGAATTATTGCCATCGAAGAACGCGAAAATTTGAACCAAAGAGCCCGGAAAATAGTTGAGGCCGCCGCGGAGCTCGGTGAAATAAATAGGGAACAAGTCGTCCTTGAACAGGGAGACTTCAATGACAAAAGGTTTCAGCACTATTTTCAGGAAGCTGACAGGATGCATTATTATGAACATGGAA
Organism: Candidatus Omnitrophota bacterium; assembly: GCA_903884815.1. Classification (GTDB taxonomy): domain Bacteria; phylum Omnitrophota; class Omnitrophia; order Omnitrophales; family Aquincolibacteriaceae; genus Aquincolibacterium; species Aquincolibacterium aerophilum. Next base: position 34,995 of record CAISGE010000057.1, read on the forward strand.
CCACGGACTCCGGACGGCTTGTCGAAACCCTCGAGGTTGCGTTAACAAAACCCGGGGTCAAGATTGTTACTTCGGATAGTGCTCTCGGCCCCTTTTCGGAGGGCATTCCCGGCGTCTTTGATGTCGGCAACGGCGATTTGGGGGATCTGCTCTACGTGGGATTCGACGGATTTATGGTCGGTGATGACATCCGCCTCTTTGAGCGGAATTTATCTGAAGTCCGCCCCCCCAAAAAAACCGAATGGTTAGAGACCCGATTAACCATTCAAGGTGAGCCTGTTATTGTGAAGACAGGGCCGAAGGAGTCTCCTCGCGGCAGCATTACGACACATGTCACAGCCAAAGATCATTTGGGAAGAATTTCCATATTGTTTACCGGGAGTGAACTGAATCAATGGAACAATTTTAGTCCCGAAGATATGCATCGTCTCGTTGTCGAAACCATTGAGCAAAATCCCGGTGATTACAAGTGGAAGTTTTTTGATTTTATTAACAATCAACCGTTTTGGTTTAGCGAAGGGGAACTTCACCCGACTTTGCAGCTTCCGGCTCTAGTGATTATTGAGCGTATAAAAACATCGCCGTGGGATATTTCAGTCTGGCCGGCAAATCAAGATGTAAAAAACGAAATCACTTTCAGACTTCCGGCTGGCGGGTTGGTGGATGATTTGAGGGTTGGCTCTGTTGCGATAAAATTAGCGGTCGATGCCGGGAGGCCAGGAAATTTCCGGATGAGTTTTTCGGCCGTTCCTTCTTCCAGAGCTAAGGATAAGCAAGACCGCTTTTGGCAAAGTGATGAATTGGAATGTTCTGGGGCCCATTTTCAAGAACTTCTCGCAAAATTTTTAACAGAAGAGCATCGACTGACCGATGGCGGTTCGTCGAGATACGGAGAGAAGTTGCCGCCCATTTCCGTGCGGCTCACCTTCCCCACCGTCCGCGCCGAGAAGCGGGATGAAACGACGCCGGAGACAGATCCTTTTTCAAGGGAAGCTCTTCTGAAGGTCCATGAACGGCTTAAACCCTATATCACGCGGACACCGCTGGTGCCGCTCCCGTCTTTAGACGAGCGAACCGGGCAGCGGGTTTTTATCAAGGACGAATCGCGGCAAAGCGGCGCTGCCTTCAAGGCGCGCGGCGTGACGTACGAAGTCTTTCAGGCCATCGAAGATGTCATTCTCCATAATCCCGAACTTTTGAAGAAAGGACTCAAGATCGTTACGCAAACGGACGGGAACCACGGCGGGGCGATGATCCGCGCCGTGACTTCGGCGATCCAGGCATTTTCGGTGGCCTATCCGGATCTCGCGGAAGATATCCGGAAGATCGAACCGATGATCTTTACGTTCCGGGATGTGAGCCCGGTCAAGATCGAGGCTATGCAAAAAGCTCTCGAGGAATACCGGGAGTTGGTCGGAGATGCGGAAGATTCCAAGGGAATGATCGATGATCGGTACCGTGACTACGGAGACGCTTTGGCCGAACGTCAGCGGTATATCGCGGCACAGAACGGCTCGGCTCCTGGATTGGCCCGTTATATGGAACACGGCGGGACCGAGATCATGCAGGGACACGCGACTGCGGCCATTGAAATCGTTGAACAGCTCCGGGAGGCCGGGATCAGGGACGAACAAAAAGTCTGTCTTATGCTTCCCGTTGGAGCGGGCGGTCCGCTTGGGCTTGCGGCGGCCATCAAGGCGTTCCGGCCCAACACGACGGTGGTGATGGTCCAGACGCCGCGGTACGGTGCGTTCGTCAAAAGTTATTATACCGGCAAGATGGAGCAGAATGACAGTTCACTTGATCCCTTCACGGTTCGCATTCCGGTCGGGGGTGCTCTGACGCCCTTCATTTATGAAGATGGCATCGCCGTCGACGGGCCGGAATTCAAGGAAGCCCTCGATATCGCGCAAAAATATCTAGACGGCGCTCTCCTGGCGGATCCCGAACGAGCTTTAAACGAAGGCGCGCCGCGCATGCTCCGGGATATGGACGCCTATTACGCCAGACAGGACGGTTCGGAAGGCGTGGTCGGAGGAACCACGGCGATTACGGTGGATGCCCTGCGGAATCTTGGAAATGTGAATGAGGCACTTCTGAAGGCACATCATTGGGATCCTGCCGAGTATGAATCCCAATCGGAAGGTGCTCGCCGCGTGATCCGGGAAGCGGACGTCGTTGTGCTGTTCGGCACGGAAGGCACGCTCGAACCGGGCATCATGGATCATACCCGCCGTCTTGCGGAGGCTATCGGTATCCGCTCCGAGAAACGGAATGGGGGAACACCGGTTGAGGGAGAAGGCCTCGAAGCCCAGCGGAAAGTACTGGACCGCGCAGGCATGACCGAGATCAGCAGGGATCAATTCAACAGCTGGATGTTTAAGGGGGGAAAGATTCCGGACGGTGCCTATTTCATACAACAGGGAGTAAAGAATAATAGAGCCGCATTAAGTTATGGCGCCAGGCAGAGCGCAAGAAAAATGGTTTTTTACGGGTTGCCGAATAATCGTACGGTCGCGCTCCAGAACTGGATCTATGTGTTTGGTCAAGGAAAACACGGAGAATACGCCACGATCTATGATCTCGACCGTTTCGTGCCATACAACGGTTCTATCCCTCAGACGACCTATGTGCGTCGGTCCCAAGATGTTATTGCCAAAGATTATCTCGGCGTCCGGAATATCATCGATGCCAGCAAGGGGATTCCAATCCCAGCAGGGGAACAACGCATTGCCGTAGCCAATATCCTCGCGGGGGCTAAGGGCATCGGCACTGTTACCATCGAGTCGGGTGATGAGAAAGAACAATTCGTTATTCCCAAGGCGGTCATGGATGCTTACCGCGAAAAATACGCGGACATTTTCCAGGAGAAAGGCATTTTAGGGCAGCGGGCGGTTATCCGGATCGAAGATGACCCCCATCACGGGCAGATCATCAATATTTATCTGATGCAAGAATATCTGGAAAGCCAGGAAAACGAAAACGACGATCGTGAGGCCCTCTCGACCTATCGTTGTAAGCCCGGAAAAAAGAAAACACCTGTCGATCTGGCGAAGCTGGACGCTTTCACTTTTCTAGAAGGCCAGGACCCATTCGGTCTCCTGGAACGCGAATTCGAAGCGAATATCGCCATCCAAGCCAGACCCGACGGCGGGAAAAAATATATGATTTGGTTTTCGCTCGAAGGTCAATCCAAGGGGCTGCAGGTCTATGACGATTTCAATGAATTTTATGACAAGGAAACGGGATTCCCGCTCCAAGGCCGGGCCATTGTCCGGCTGCGTCACGATGCGGAATTAGGGTTTTATCTCGAAGCGCGAGACAAAATGACGGGCAGTGTGATCTCGACCTACGTGCGGTTGCCGGGTCAGAAGAAACCCCGATTCGTGTATCTCGGCAAATGGAGTTTAATCCGCTGGGGCAACGGAGAGAAGACCTCCGATGGGAAAGGCGTGGCTCCTCAGCTCTACCGCCACACTCGTCCGGTAGCGCCCTTGTCTCAATATGAAAAAAGCGGCCCGCAGGTGTTTGAGGGAGGAACGGAGCTATATTATGAAGGGCGCAACACTATTTTTGCGGGAATGCGGGAGTTGATCGGCAAGATCCCGCTCTTCAAGCCGGTCATTGCCGATAACGGGGAGTACCTTGTGGAGGTGCATGCGGCAGCGGCTTATGAGGAAGACCATCAAAGACCCGCTGATTATATTTATTATTTCGATCCCCAAATAAAGAAACCCATCCTTTTATTTTCGCCGCATCGCTTTTTATCCTTGGAGAAATCCGCCCGGGCAGGCCGGCGTCTTCTTGAGAAATTTCCGCAGTACCGCTCCGTCATTTATCGTGCGTTGGCTGATTGCCTGGTCTCGAAGAATCCGACCGCGGCGGACAAACACCGGAACCTCGCCCTGCTCAATTGTTTTAAAGCGATGACGGCCGAGGATCGCGAAACCCTACTCTATGTGGCCCGGAAAATTGCCCGGTTCTTTTCCTCAAGATCCGGCTATGACGACGGGGAGTGGGGCTCAGCCGAGTCGGCTATGGACGGATTTTTAAGGAATCTTCCAGAAGAGTTTTTATACCGGGAGGGAGAGACGGAGAGAGTGAAAGCCTACAGGGCGTTTGTGGGTGAGGCAGGCCAGTCTTCGGATCTTTCGAACGATGTCCATTTTTTTATACGGGAGGCTTATTCCCACAAATTGCTGTCGCCGTTGGGAGAGATCTACTATGCCATGAAATATCATATGGGCGATGAATCGGCCAGGGAAACGCTCGTTCACGCCAACCTTCGTTTATTGTTGTTTTACGCGCGCAAATTCGGGAACACGGGGTTTGATCTCATGGATCTTGTTCATGCCGGCTACGGGGCTTCTTCTGAGGGGGAACAAGAAACAAAAATAAAGAGAAAGGCGAAGGGATTGGCGGCGGCTGTCGAGATGTGGAATCCCGGCTATGGGACGACGCTGGGAACCTATCTTAGCGTGGCGATTAACAGAAGCATGGCCGATCATATTGCGCGTCACAGGACCAGTATACGGGTGCCCAAGGAGGCGTTAGAAAAATGGTACGATTTCCGGGAGGATCTGGCCGAGGCGAACCGGTTGACGGGAAAGAAGTTCCGTATCGATGGACCGCTGGTTCCCGACGAGTTGGCGCAATACGTGAATGGTGCCGTTGGTTCCGAATGGACGGGCCGGAATGTCCGCGACATCCGGCATGCCGCGAACGCGCAGGCTTTGTCGGTAGACGCTCCGAAGGGGGAGGATGACGACCGCGATCTTCATGAAACGGTCGAGGCACCTGAAGGATCTTCCCCCGAAAGGCAGTTGAAGGATGAGTTTTTTACTTATGTTTTTGATCTGATGGAAAGAAGCCGCCGGTTCCTTCCCGACAAATTCCCGAAAGCGTGCGAGATAGTCAAATTGAAATATGACAATGATCCGGTACTGACCAATGAAGATATCGGCGATCTTCTGGGGGTGACCCGTTCGAGAGTTCAGCAGGTACTTTCAAGGGTGGAGAGAATTCTTAGAGCGGCGGTTGAAAGAGAAGGCCTCGACCGCGAAGATTTTGCGGAGAAATGGTTTCAAAGGGGCCAGGAAACGCGGGACCGCCGCCCCACCGTTCTCACTCGCTCCGAGAAACGGGATGAAAATGCGGCCACCCCACCAATTCCGGGAAATGGCGAGGGTGTTGTTCCGACAATTCCCGGAAGGGACAGGGGCCAGGAGGCGGGGATCCTTGTTCCTGTCACGAAGATCCACGAATTCACGCAGACAATCCCGCGGATCGCCGAAGCGGTCCTTGATGCGAGCGGAGCGGAGGCTCAGGGGAGTTTAAGAAAAATATTCGGAAGAGAGACCGGGCCCGGACAGTATCTCGCACTTCTTTCCGACGGAGTTCCTGGGGTCATCGTCCACCGGAATGGATCCGGAGATCAAATCATTTATGCCGGAATAGATTCTATAACGGACGACGTTTTCCGGGATTGGACCCGTGCGACCCATAAGAACTTCGGGGTTCAGTGGCAACTGTCGGGGCCAAAGTACTCTCTCAGCGCGGTCATGGAAAGCGGAAATCTGACGGGGGTCCATGTCTCTATGGCGGCAGGCCGGGACCGCAACAAGAGAAATCGATCCAAAGTTCTTCCTTATGAAAGAGGAACTCTGGAAGGCGGGCTTTATGTCGACGGATCGGGACTTGTTCGTGCGGAAGAGGGGAGTTCCCCGGCCTATCAAAGATTTGCGCGCGCGCTCAATATTGTTTCGGGTCATTCAAGCTTTGAAAAGGATGTAAAACAAGCCTTGAAAGACGGCGTCCAGATCTTTTTTCAAGACGCTCGGCTCGATCACGTGAGTGCTCCCGACCCCTGGGTTTGGATCATCAGCCGGTCTTGGGTGGAGCCGTGGGAAGCCGATTCTGCCAAGTCTCTCCACTTTGCGCTTATCACGAATGGGATGGAGGGTGTGAAATACCGGAGTTTCCGTTCCCGGGTCTCCGCCCATTCTCCGGCCGGAAAAGGGCTTTCATTGTCGGCCAGTTATAAAACGCTGAATCTTCCGGAGGGAGCTTCCAAAGAGGAAGTGAAAAAAGCGTTCAGGGAAAAGGCGTTGCGATATCTCCCGGAATTGAATGACGGGAATGAAGATGGGCTGCCGAAATTTCACGAAGCCAAAGCGGCCTACGAGGTCATTCTTCGAAATTTCCGCGCCGAGACGCGTTCTCAAGAAATTTTTTTGCCGCCTGGTTTTGACCCGGATGCTCCGGTCCGGATCGGTGCGATCGTGGCGGATGTGGATAATACGGTGATAAAGGGCGATCAAATTCTATCGGGAGCCAATGGCGATGTTTTCACTGAGGCCTTAGAACGAGATAAAAAAGTCATTCTGATCAGTGGAAGTCCTTATCATGAACATTATGATGGCGGCGATTTTTCGGAGGCATCCTTAAGGCGCAGAATTGTCAACCCTTCGAGAGAGAATCTTCGCCGGAAGGATGCCATCGGGGCCATGCGAAATCTTCGGGTCCGCTACATTCAGGGGCGTGGTCTCGTGACATTTGATGAACATGCGCAAGAATCTATTCATGAACGGACGGATAAGATCATCCCGACGGAAACTCAGGCGCAAATGGGGCGCCTTTTGGCCGCTGCATTGATCTGCAAGGCGAAGGGGTGGTCCGTCGACGCTTTTTGGGCGAATCCCTTAAGAACACAGGTCTGGACCGCTGTTTCTGGCAGTGTCCGTGATGAGTTAAAACGGTTGGAACAGCTGGTAAAACAGGAAACGGGTTTTAAAAACGTCCAATTTTGGGCATGGGGCAATGAATTTTCGTTTGTTTTTTTTGATCCGGGTGTCCCGGAAGGCGCGGAGGTGATACAAACAGCTTTGGCGTTTAAATCCAAGGCGGGCTACGGTTTTTCTTTAGAGGATTATCTCCCTACGGGAGGCGGCAATTTTGCCAAGTTTTCAACCCTCCTCAAAAAAGACGTCATCGCGGAAGAATTGAGAGCCTTGGATTTTAAAGGCGCTGTTTTGGCGGCAGGCGATTCCGCGACCGATGATTTTCTAAAATTATTGCCGCGTGCTTTTACAAGGCCTTTCTTATTTCTCCCCGTCTATTTCGGACCCGCTCGAGATATGGCCGGTTCGCCGCACGTTATTGTCGCGCGTGATGAACATGGGCAAGACAACATAAAGACCAAGGGGTTTGAGCCCGTTCTCAGGGCTGTTTTGGAGGCTGAAGACCAAGGTCTTACGTATCGCGATCTCAAAATTTTCGAAGGTGGCCGGTATTCCCTCAGGGATCTAGAGGCTCAGGGCATTCCTATCCACAATTTCCGCACCGAGAAACGGGATGACAATGCGGGCACCCCACTAATTCCGGGAAATGGCGGGGTTCCGACCCGCACCGAGACGCGTTCTCAATCGGTCGACAAAGTTGTAAAGGAAGTGGTCAAGGCGCGTGAAAGGAGAGTTACCTTGATCGGGGGCCCGTCCGGGGCGGGGAAGACGACTTTGATCCGGGCGCTAAAAGCGGGATTTGTGGGCGCCGGCAGCGAGCTTTGCGCGATCTCCGTGGATAATTACATCCGCCCGACTGATGAGCTGCCGCTCTTTTTGGGGAAACCAAGCTTTGAACATCCCGGCTCCTATGCCCATGAAAAAGTGATCCGGCACGCGGAAAGCCTGCTCGCGGGAGTGCCGGTGATGCTTCCTCGCGATATTTTTGATGAAAACGCGGTTCCTGAAATTTCAAGCCTTGCTCCCGGCGGGGTACTTGGGTTGGACGGACTGCACACGCTGAGTCCGCTCTACTATGATGCGCTGGCATCCTATGATCCTCTTTCCATATTTTATTCCGCCCATTCGACGCTCCGGTTCCTTCGCCGGATTAAACGCGATATGACCGTCCGGCAGTACCACGATCCGCTCGGGATCCTCCGGATCTGGCGCATCGTCCTGGCTACGGAAAATGATTTTGTTCTTCCGACACGGGAAAGGGCCCACTATCTGATCGATCACGATGACCCGAATGAAGAGCTTCATCTCTATGGAGAGCTTGAGGGCGTTCTCCGGGACCTCCGCCGTCGCGAGGAAGTGGTACAGGATCCGCACCTTTATAGCATCCTGGACGATGTCGAGCGCCGCATTAGCGAGATCCGTTCAATCCCGCGGGCCGCCGGCGACAAACCCCGCACCGAGAAGCGGACCCTCCGAACTCAAATTGTGCCTTCCTCGAAACTGGAGCCGTTAACGGCGGGACAAGTGGAGAGGGAATTCAAGGCCCTGGTGGATTCCGGCGTTGAGTTCAAGGTGCCGGGCAAGGCGAAGGAGGATCCCCGCAGCCTGCTCTCTCTCGGTTATACCCCGAAATACAAGATCAAACTTTTCGATACGACTTATTACCTCTCCAATGTCCGGAAGGACGGCACGGAAATTCCTTTGGTGGCTTATGTGGTGCAGAAGAGCCCCCAAACCGGGAAGCCGGTGATTTACGCGAGACTGTTCTACAAGGATTATTCCATGATCTGGCGCTCTGCGTCTCATTTCCGCGGGTCCGAGGCGGGGATCGACTGGTTCGGCAAAGGAGATTTTGAGCCTTTCTCAAAATCTGGATTAGAGCATCTTTACTCGATGGAAGAGACGACCAATCTGCCGCTTGAGATCCAGTCCGCGCTCGATGAAGTGGGGACAAAAGTAGAGAACCCAAAAGTGGACTTCAAAGTGGCCTACCGCGTCCTGCGAGGCGGCATGCACGAGCGTTCGGCTCCATACGCGGATTTCACAAAGCAAAGGGCGCTGGCCCGCCAGAACAAGCGCAACTTGATCAACGGCGGAAAACTCATCGCGTTTTTTGACCGCAAGAACGATCCCTCCACCCTGAAATTCGTCGACGGGTACGAGCCGGATTTTAAAGCGGGCATTGTGGAAGTAAGTCAAGATCCGGGCCCCCGGACGCATTACTACGGCGGGACATTGACCAAGTATCGGATCCTGTCAAAGAACCGGAAAGTGCAATACCAGTTTGTGTCCGGTCCCCAGCATACCTGGGTGAATCCTCCACAGGCTTTGACGACGGGGATCATGACTTATGGCGTCAGGTCCACCGATGTCTTTGCCTCGGATGACCTTTTTGTGCCGGGCTTTGATTATCATTACACCGAAGACGACGGAACGCCCTATTCCCAGATCCCGGCGGGGTATGCCGGAAAGCTCAACCCGTATTTTGAATATCTTGCTGACGCGTCGGCCTGGCATGAAAAGTTGCCCGTGATCCGGCAGTTCAAGCGCGAAGTGCTAGCGCGTGGAATCAAAACTCCCAATTTTATTTTTGCTTCGAAAACTCGTCATGAAACGCGCGCAATCCGCTCCGAGACGCGGCGAGATAAAAAGCTGGATGCGGAATTGCTCTGGCAACGAGCCATGGATGCTTCCCCTGTATTACGGGAGGCTCAGGAGAACTTCGATCGAAGCGGCGCCGCGGCGATCAGCAATAAACAGTATTGGGACGGCATCATCGATGGATTTGAGCCCGGCAAAGAGCGGGATGCCCGGCACCCGGATGTGCGCAAGTATATGAGGAAATTCCTTGCCGGCCTTCCTTCCGGGAAACAATCGTCTATTTTTGAGGTGGGAATGGGGTATGGCCGTTCTCTCGAGATCTTCCGGGAGGAAGGGTACGCCGACTTGAGCGGGGTTGATATCGCGGCGGAAGCCACGGAAAGAGTCCGGGGGAAATTTGGCGAGGATGCCGCGTCCCCGAGATTCTTCACAGGCGATTTTGTCGATCTCGATCTTGAGCAGCAGTATGACGGTGTCTTTGCGAGCGACGTGCTGCTTTACCTGTCGCCTTTTGATCAATTCCGGGCCTTCCTTAAAATCAAAGCTATGTTGAAACCCGGCGGATCGCTTTTTATCCGCATGGCTCCCGGGAAGAATGAGGTTGCATTTAAACTGGATAAGGTTACGAAAGAGCCCCGAGGGTGGGTTTTCCTTGTGGATCAAGCCTATTTGCGGGCCATGCTCGAAGCGGCCGGTCTCAAGGTCGATGGCGCGGTCGAACCTATTACCTTGCCCATCAATATTGGCACTCCGGATTCGAAAGGACAGGATTATCTGATCACCTTCGCCCGTTCTTCTACCGCGGGAGTAGAGGAGATCGCGAAACTACTTACCGGGATCCCGGATCTCAAAGAGCGGCTCGCCCTCCCTCACTATAACTCGAAGTGGCACCGGGAAGGCGGCGAACCGCCCAATCAACCGGATGACGCGAAGCTCGAGGATCACGTGCAGAAGATCCTGGATTCCCTGGACGGTATTAAAGAAGGTTCCCTGATCGTCGAGGACCAATTTTTGGAGCTGATCGTCCTGGTCTTGCAGCAGTTGCTCCGTCGCCCGGAGGATTTGTATGCCACCGCGCTGATACACGATCTTGGGATGATGGAAACGGCGGAACAAAAAGAGAACGGCGACTGGTCTTTCCATGGACATGAAGAGGCGTTACTCGCATTGCTTCGTGAAAATAGTGTTCAGTATCATGAGAAAGATCTTTCTCCCGAAGTGCTTCTGGCCGCGCAATACCATGACATGCATTGGAAGATCGATTACGAAAAGCCCGGAGCCTTCGAAGAGCTCGTGAAGCAGATGCGCCGCGATTTCAAAGGCTCCGACGCGGCATTCATCGAAGCCGTGAAATTCATGGTGGCATTCTCAACGGCGGATACTCTGGGTTCTGTCCGCGAGGGGGGACAGCCGGGCGATCTTGGAACAGTCCTTGAGTTTTACCGCCAATTTCAGAAAGAGATGGGGCTCGCGGTCGCGCCCACATCCGAAAACGAATCTCCGGAAGCACTTCGTGCCGCAAAAGATACACTGGTGAACGAACTCAAAAAATTCCCATCCCATCGCTTGTCTTTTGAACAAGAGGCCGACGAGAAGAGTATTTTGAGGAAATATCGTGCGGTGGGATATGCCGTGGCGCTGTTCGGGATCATCCCCTTCGCTTACGCGGTCTACTCGCTCTGGGGGCCCGGAGTCTGGTTCAGCGATTTTAACGGCAAGGGATATCACTTGTTTACGGGGAAAGAATTCATTGCCAAGGAATACCCCATATTGTTGACCTACGTGCTTGCTTGGCTGGGCTCATTGTATTTTATTCCGAGTATTCTTAAGTATCTAAAAAGACGCAATCATAGTCCTCTCTGGAGAACTTTGCTCAAGACGAAGTGGAGAGAAATGTTGAGCCGGATCCAACACGGGGGCGCGGCGGAGTATTCGGGGGCAACTCCGCCATCTTCGCCTCCCAAAGGAGTCCTGCGCAACATTTTCAGGCTCTTCCGGGAGGCATTCACAGCCTCCCCGCTTAAAAAATTACTCCGAAACTACATCGGGGCAATCATTCTATTTTCTGTCGTGGAAATTCTGACGCTGGCCCGCATGGCTCAAAATATCGGCCATTATCTTGATGCGTATTTTAGTCACAACAATTCCGAGATGGTGCTGACTGCGCAGATCTTCATTTGGTTACTCCCGACGCTGCTGCTGGCCCGGTGGTCTTTGTGGCAGGCCCAGGGCCTTGCGAAACGATTCTTGAGGATCATGGTCACCGACAAGGAGCTCGAGCTGTTGTCCCTCGCGTTGTCTCAAGACCGAGGGTCTAATATTGACGACGCGGACCAGCGTTTTGCCGTGGATCCGCTAGAACTTGCCAATATTTATATCGATCTGCCCGTCCTTTTCTTTCAGAACGCTTTTCGCATCGTGCTGTTCTCCACCATGTTGGCGCAGCTCTTTGCATGGGGATTTGGGATCGCTGTTCTGAGCCTTGTTCCGATCGCGATCATCACCTGGAACTCTTTACGCATGACGAAATCGATTCCCGGGCTGGTGGAGATTGTTTCCCAATCGGAGGCCTCCAATCGCGGGAAGCTTGTCACCGTTTTTAAAAACATGTCTTTTCATAAAACGCGTCAAATTTTCTCCCAAATTATAGAAATACTCTGTGATTCTTTCTGGGATGCGTCGGAGGCTGGGATAGCCAATACGCTCAGGGAAACTTATAACGCCAGTGTTAATTCGTTATCGACGGAGATCGCCGCAAAACTTCCCTATGCGTTGATCCTGCTGCTTGTGGGGATGCCGGGGGTGACTTATGGAAGCGTTGTATTTATGTTGGGGGCTGTTTTTGTAATTCAGGACTCGGCCAGATTTTTCAGTGATAAGGCGAACGACTTCAAAAGGCTTTTTGCCTTCACCCGGCGGATCGAGCGGGAAGAAGCGAGCTTGGCCGGCGAAGAACCCCCTCGGTCTGAAGTCCGCGCGAGGAACGTGGTGGACTGGCCCTTCTATGGGGGCACGCTCTATCAACAGGACAATCTCCTGGAATTGCAGCAGACTTCGGCGGAATATCCTTTTACCGTGATCTTCGATCTTTTCGGAATGCTTCTCTATCCCGATCCCCAATATCCGCCTCGGGAAGTGGCCGGACGGAAATTGTACGAAAAATGGCTGCCGAAGGAGGGCGCCATTGAGCTGGTCCGGTCGATCCGTGAAAAAGGCGGGCAGATCGTGCTTTGGTCGGACATGGACCGTCCCTTTGTTGAGGCTAATCTTAGGGAACATCTTTCCGGGGCGGCGGGACTTTTTGATCTGATCCTGACGGGGGAGAACGATCTGCTTCCCGGCAAACAAGGCCTTCCGGGGCCGGAGCAGTTGATCCCGCTTTTCAGATCGCTCGGCCTGAGCGCGGATCTTGCTGCCCGGGAATCTCAAAATTTCAAGCCCAGGCTCAAACATGCTTCGATGATCTTTGGGCGCGGCAGGGCGGCGATCTTCGATGACAATCCGGAGGAATTGGCGGAGCTTTCCGCCGCGTCCCCGTTCGGGAGTTTTCTCGTGATTCCCGTCAGGACACAAAGCCCTACGGTTCACGATATCTTCGGCATGGAAATGTTCGAAGCTTGGGCCCAGGCCCATAATGAGTTGGACCTTGGTGAGGGCATGATGAGATCACTCGAGTTGCTGTGGGATGACGGAGATAACCTGCTCCTTGACGAGAGACCTGTGGAATTGCCTTCCTGGGCCGAGGCGCGGGAAATCCCGACATTCGAGGAACTCTGTGCTTACGGAGATAATAATGTACGTATGAGTGATCCGAGGAGCTGGGAGCTTTCAGCCCTGGATAAGAAGAATTACGAGGAGATGAAAGATTGGGATTGGGAGAGGCTGGGGAACGAGTTTGTGGCGCTTTTCCGTGAAAAGTGCTTCATTGTGCTTAACGATCTCTCCCTCGAGAGCGTGGGCGGGCGGGAATTCCTGGAAAAGTTCATGGACCAGCTGGTCTACGGAATGAAGGGCACTGATAATGCGGAATTCTGGTTCCCAGGCGAGGGCATTGACCATTATTGGTCCCCGGCGCTTCATGGCGCGAATGATCTTATGGCGTTGTTGGTGCTCAAGAAATTCAAGGAACAGGGATACCCGGATCCCAAGGCTACATACGAAGAGCAACGCAGCCGCTACCGGGTCCTCCTGATCTGCCTCCGCGAAGAGTGGGACGGCCTCGCCGCGGAGATCAATCGCGCTGAGAACCGGTTCCAAAATTCCGCCGGTCAGTCGGAGCAGGCTTTCAGGGATGCTCTTCCTGCGGCGCAAGAATTTGAAGATAACGATGAAAAATTCGGGCTGGTCGATGCGGCAGCGATGGCTGCGGAAAATTTAGCGGCTTCGGCCAGAGCGTCCGGCCCGAGACTTTCCGCGGAGGGGTTGGCAGCTTTAAGAATATTGGCTTCCTCTGAGGAGTTCGATAGTTTTTCTCGCCGCATGCGCGAGAGCTTTGTCAACTGCCTTGCCGAACTTTATTCGATCTATCCGGAAGTGACCGATTTTTTTGCGGAGCGTTTGGTGGTCGATGCCAATGAGTTTGTCAGGAGCGCTTGCGCCCGTGCATTGGAAGAGATCATTCTTCGCCGGAACGCCGATGTCGGAGCAACGATTCTCGGGAAGATCCGGGGAGTGGCCGAAGGAACCCGCCGTGACTGGGCGTGGGAAGTCTGTAAGAGGATCATCGAAGGCGCCGGTAAGGACCACGGGCAATCTCACGGAGACCTGGATGAAGACTCCGGGCGGGCCACTACTCCGGCTGTTCCGGAACTGCCTGATGCTGCAACCAAGGCTCAGGACGGCCTCGCCGCGGAGATCAATCGAGCTGAGACGCGGTCTATCCCGACTTTCACGGAGCTCTTGTCTCAAAAGGAGAACAAAAAGATTCTGAGCGATCCCCGGGACTGGCAACTTTCGGAGCTCGACAGGAAATATTACGCGGAAATAAAGACGGGGGATGTCGAAAAGTTGGGGGTGGAGCTCCGTGAGTTCTTCCGCGCGGAAATTATGGTTCCGATCAATGACGCCTCATTGCTGGAGATCACAGAAGGCCGGGAATTCCTCATCAAGTTCATCGATCATCTGGTCTTCTGGGAGAAGGAATCCGAACCCGAAGGGATCTGGCATCCGGGAATGGGAATGGACCATTATTGGACTCCGGCGTTCTATGCCACGGATAAGATGATTGCCTCCATTCTGATCGATAAGTTCGAGAAACAGCAAGTTCCGGACCCTAAAGCTAAATTCGAGGATTATCTCAGCCGCTACCGCGCGCTTCTCGTTCACCTTGCCGAAGAGTGGGACGGCCTCGCCGCGGAGATCAATCGCGCTGAGACGCGGTCTACGAGGGATGAGGACGTCCAGCACGCAAAAAATCTTTTAAACTTTGTCTTTTACGGTGGGGAACATAGAAGTCCTTCAGCTTGGGCCATAGAACTGATCGACCAGATCGCCCCGGAACTCACTGCGAATTTTGAAGGAATGAAAAACGGGAAGTATCCGGTGGCTGTGATACACCTGCTCGAGACTAGTTTGACGCGGGAATGGATGAGGAAAAATCTCTCAGGCAAGGACGGGACGAGGTTCCAGACCTGGGCGCGCGATATCGTGTTCCCTTTGATCACTCTTTACGGTGACAACTCCGCCGGTGAACTCTTCCCAGTCCTGAAGAAAATCGCGAAAGAGCTGCTGGCGGTGGGGTCGATCCCGAAGTCTTCTGCGGGTGTGGATGACGTGCTCGAGGGGAGGATCACACTTCATTTGACGGGGATCTATCTGCGCCCGGAATCCACGGTGCAGGAGCAGTTACTGATGGACCCCGAAATACAGGATATTTTCCTGGCGCGCTATCACGCCTCCGTACAAAAGAAGAAAAATCTGCAATTCTTCCACGAATCACAGAGCGTTCTGACGATTATCTCTGAAGTTTCAAAACTGGCTCCGTCTCGGAGGCGCGCGAGGATCCTGCAACCATGGATCGATCGTGTGATCGCGTTCACGCTGGAGAAAGAACGCGGCGATAGATTTGTTTACTATTTGAACGCCGCGGAATACGAGAAATCCAATGAGAGCCTGCTTTGCCGGCTTATCGCTCTGGATCCGGAGCGCTTTAATAATGAGCCTTTTCTCCAGAAGCTCCTGGATCCCTTTTTTGTGAAGTCCGAAAGCGGTTATGACCAGGGTTCAGTCCCGGCGCTCATCGCGCTGGATCTGCTCCAGAAAAAATTAAAGCGAAAAGGAGAAGCCTTCCCGGAGGGCGTGACCCAGCGCCTGCGAGAATTTGTGAACGAGCACCCCGAACTGGCCGGGATTATGTCGGGTTGGTTTGATCGGAGCAGGATCCCGGGATCTCCCGTGGCCCGCAAGTTCCTGAAGCAGTTCAAGCGCCGCTCTGAGGGGCGGGCGAATCAAGGGACGGCCGCGGGGCAAGATCAGGAAATAAGGCGGGCGGGATGGACGGGTAGGGTAGCAGAAATGGTGGCGGTGGTGCGCAAACATCCGGCGCTGATCCTTGTTGCCGTGGTCCCGTTTGCCTGGGTGCCTGCCGCCGTTGTGTACTTGGTCCATCGCTTCGTTATGAAAAAACAGCATTTCGCCTCTGTTTTTGCGGAGATTTCTGACGGAGAGGGAACGCAAGAAATTCTCCGAAATTCCGAAGGACAATCTCGTGGAGATGTTTTGAGCCAAGATTTTTTAAAGGCAATGTTGGACAGCGTCCAAAGAATCTACAAGTGGGATCATGAAAAGGGGACGGCCGTCCTGCTGAAGCCGACGATCAGAGAGATCCTTCAAAATATCGATGCGGGCAACTGGGGCTTTTTCGGACTTTCAGCGGAGCAGATCTCGAAATTACAGGATATCCAAACATGGCCCAAGGACAGGTTGAGCCGTGAGTGGGCCGACGTCTGCAGTTTTCAATTTTCAGATCTCGATCGGATGCTGGAGGTCCTTTCGGGCTTGAAGGCTCGAGGTGCTCTACCGGAAAACGAGGCTAAGGAATATGCTCCGGATGAATGGCGCCACGTTGTGTATTATGCGCTGAGCAATTATGCCCTACTGAACAAAAATCTGAAGAATCCTTCGTTAGATGATTCCAATCGTCGGCTGATGGAAGATCTGCTGTCCCCAACAGAACAGCAAATGCTTCTGGCGATCGAGATCTTGCGGCGCTGGGCGGCGCCTGATCCGTCCCAGCGAAATGAGGTGCGGGGAGAAAAAAGAGAGAAAGCGGCAATCGAGAAGATATTCAAAGGATATCTCGGTGAATTCCAGAGAAGAAAGCGCGGCCAGAAGCGTTGGAGTGTGGAGGTCGAAGGGCGGCGGGTATCGCACAACGCGTCGGCTAATTTTTTCCGGAGTGATTCGGAGGCTGTGCGGGGCGTTGCGGGCTGCCTGTCTTGCGTGCCGCTAATCTTCGTGGCCGGGTCGGGTAAGGAAAAAACCATGAGTCTCAGGCATTACACGTATTTCGGAAAAGGAGGAATTGCCCTAGGTGAAGAGCCGGAGGATCCTTACGATTTTCTCCGGATCTTGGATGAATTGCCTGCAGACGCGAGGACCCTCATCTTGACCTACGACCGGTCTCATCGTGAATATTATGAAAAAATCGCCGATGCTTTTCTCCTCAATTCGGCCGAGGGGGGGCGTGTGTTGATGGTCGAAGCAGAAGCCGGATCTGATAGAGCGGCTATTGTAATGCGCGAAGGGATCGGTCTCTCGTCTCAATTGCCAAGAGAGAAAGAGCGAATTGCGGTTCTGTCGTGGAAGGAGGTTGATAGACTCTTTCATGATGGCCCCAAGGTTGAACTTTCGTTTGGGCAGCTGAAGCTTCGCTCCGAGACGCGGATTAAGAATCTCGCGGAGCTTGAGGCGAGACTGTCCGAACCGACGGTGGCGGTTTTTTCTGACGCGCACGCTAACCTGAACAAGCCCGGAGAATTAGGCGAGCAGGCGCGGAAGCTCTCGCGGTATCCCGCTGCTCAGCCAATTCAAATTTTGGGCGAGAACGTTGTTTCCGCTGCAAGGGAGGAGCGGAATTTGAGGACTTCCGCCGATGAGGTTTTCTCGTTTTTGGGGGATTTTGACGAGGGAGCCAGCAAGTTAGACTCCATTGACCCAAGCCGTCTTAAATTCCGTCGGGCCGAATATCTTTCTGATGCAGAGAGACGCGTACTGGATATTGCGGAAAGTTTTGATATGTTTTCTGTTCATGGAAACTTAATATGGGATCGCGTGACTCGACAAGCCATTTTGATTACAGGCGCGCCGGCTACGGGGAAGTCCAATATTACCAGTCGAATGATCGGCTCGGAACGTTTTTCTCTTCGAGCTGATGATGGCGTGGTCGCGTATTTCGATGAAAAAGGTGTTCTTCAGGCTAGTTATAATTTCTACCCCGCGAAGGAATACCCTCCGAGCAGGAGAACGCTGCAAGGCGAACCTGAGTCCTATGCCTCAGCTTCCGATTTGGAAAATCGTTTCGTTCCTGTTGGCGCTATTGTTCATTTAACGCGCAATAAGACGGTGAAGCATTCTCAAGTTACGAGCGGAAGGTTGGATAAGTATTTTAATGATGATCTGCCAGAAGATAAAATAGACGAAGATAAAGAAAATCGTATCAGAGAATCGGATATTTTGGGGATCAATGTTGCGGTCCCCCGGGAGGGTCTCGTTGATTTTGATACTCTGACGGCTGAAATTATAAGACGACTCCCGGATCGGGTCGTGGATTCCGTGGATGCGAGCCAAATTTCTCAGCCTCGGACACAGCCGAAAAAAAAGCTATTTGTTGCCGGTGCGGGAATAGGTAAAGGGCACCCAAAAGGGGACAGGCAGCACTCCGAGGCGTCTTCGCGAAACGAAGGACGTCTGTCTATCGGACAGTCAGGGATCCGTCCTGATCGAAGTGATGCTCGGACCGAAATGCAGGAGGCTTCGGGATCGAAGGTTGCGGATTCAATTCGTGCGGCGCCGCGCGAATTGAAGGAGTCTGGATTGAAGGTTGCAGAGCAAAGGGTTTCTCCTGTCAGCGCCCGAAGCACACCTGGATTGGCAAGCAGGGTTTCGACACTCCCAACTGCCGGTGAGTCGCGCGGCAACACACCGGGAGCGTCCGGTCGCTCTAAAACGGCACCCGCCATGCGGAATCCCGCGCGGAATGCTTTGAAGGTTGCAGGCAAGCGAGTTCCGAGTTCCAACCCCCGTTCTTTCATGGATGCGGTGATGGGGGAGGATGTGTTCTTTGCGATCGATGCGGCGACGCTCGACAGTCTGGGGCAGGGGGACAAGCTCTGGGATGAGCTTTTGGCGCTGAAGGGGATCTATGGAAAGAATCTCAAGATCCTTGTGACAGGCGCTGTGACGACGAAGAAAGCGGAGAAGAGGATCGCGGAACTCAAGACCTTCGGGGAACATGTGTTCACGGAATCTCAGGCCCTGCAGCTTCCGGAGACGGCGCAAATCATTTATTTTACCAAGGATGCCGAAGCGAAGGCCGAACTTCTGCCCGAAGAGATCCGGAAAAAGGTCTGGGCCATTTTCGAAGGGATCCGGGATGCGGACTTTATCGCCGGGGTGGAGTTTTCACTGTCGCCCTATTTCGGGGATAGACCGCCGCGGGATGCCCGCCGGATCATGATGGAGCATTTTGATTTCGATGCCGCCCGCGAACTGAAGCTGCTCCGGGATGCCTACTTCGTCATCTCCTCCGCCGCCTAACCAAATTTCAACCTGCGCGGTTGAAAACAAACCATTTTCAACCGCGCAGGTTGAAAGGGTTGAAAAGCTTTCAAAATTCTGATCTCCATTAATATAAATTAACGCGTGATCAGGTGTCGTGACGTCTTGTTTGAAATTAGACTGACACGGTGCTAGCGATTCCGGTCGAGTTGGGGTACAATCGAACCCCATGAACATTCAGGAAAATCCCCTCAAACAGGATTCTTGTATCTGTGCCGTGACTTCGGGTGAAGTCTCTGTGCAGGGGCCTGCCCATCAATACGAACGCCTTCATCTTTATCTCATCAAACCCTCCAAGTACGATGATGAGGGGTTCATTATTCGCTATTGGAAGGGCGTACTTCCCAGCAATACACTTTCCTGTCTCAATGGGCTCAGCGAGGATGTCCGTAACCGGGGCATTTTGGGCAAAGACCTGCAGTGGGAGATCACGCTGATCGATGATACCGTCCAGGAGATTCCCTATAAAAAGATCATCCGCGAGAGTCAGCAACCCGGCACCAAGGTGCTCACCTGCTTGGCAGGGGTTCAGTCAAATCAGATCCCCCGCGCCGCGGATATCGCCATGCGGTTCCGGGAATTTAAGATCGATGTCATGATGGGCGGTTTTCACGTCAGCGGGGTGATGTCGACTTTGCCGGATCTCACGCCCGAACTTGTGACGCTTCGTAACGCCGGCGTGAGCCTGTGTGCCGGGGAAGCCGAGGGCGGGCATTGGGACCTGATGCTGACCGACGCGATGCAGGACCGGCTCAAGCCCGTCTATAATTTTCTGCACGACATTCCGGATATTTCGAAGGTGCCGTTCCCGAGGATCAATCCGAAGCATCAGACGCATTATGCCCTCCAGCATTTCGGCACGCTGGACTGCGGCCGCGGGTGCCCCTACGGATGCAGTTTCTGCACGGTTATCAATGTTCAGGGCCGGAAAATGCGTTTCCGGGATATCGACCTCCTGATCGAGGAAATACGCCAAGCTTATCGTAAACACGAGATCTCACATTTTTTCTTTACCGATGACAATTTCTGCCGCCACAAGCATTGGGAGCAGATCCTCGACCGGATCATCGACTTGAAAGAAAAAGAAGGGATCCCGTTCCACTTTATGATGCAACTCGATACCCAGGCGCACACGGTGCCGAATTTTGTCGAAAAGTGCGCCCGCGCCGGATGCCGCCAGGTCTTTATTGGAATGGAAAGCCTTAATCCTGAGAATTTGAAGGCCGTCAAGAAGAACCAGAACGATATCGAGAATTTCAAGAAGCTCGTGGATTCCTTCCAGGAAGTCGGGGTCGTCTGCCATCTCGCCTATATCATCGGATTTCCCCTCGACACCGTGGAGTCGGTCAAGCAGGATGTCGAAAAGCTGATGTCGCTCGGGGCGGGCCAGGCCTCGTTTTTCATGATGACTCCGCTGCCGGGAGCGATGGACTACAAAAACGCCTTGGCCCGGGGACTCTTGATGGACGCCGATCTGAATAATTATGACACGTTCCACGAAACCCATCGTCACCCGCGCATGAAGCCGGGGGAATGGCAGGCTGCCTACGACGCCGCGTGGCAGTCTTTTTACAGCGTGGAAAACATGAAAAATATCCTGACCCGGAATCTCCAGGCGGATAATTACTGGGGCATTTTTTCAAACTTTATGTGGTACAAGAATTCCATCGATGTGGAGTCCGGGCATCCGATGATCCACGGATTCTTTCGCCTGAAACCGCGTGTGGAGCGCCGTCCGGGGTATCCGGTCGAAAGCCGCTGGGTCCATTTTAAGCGGAGAACGTCCGATATCTTGGGGAATATTAAGGGTCGTTGGCATCTGGTGCTTGAACTCGAGGAGGTCTGGCTTGCCACGCGAAGGCGCAGTCAGCTTGAAAAGAAAGTGATCACCGAGGTCGCGCGTCTCACACAGTGCGCGAAGGAATGGCGGGAGCTTGGGATCTCCGAACTCCATCATCTTTATCAGTCGGCAGCCACAGCGCTTGAGAAAAAAGGTGTTTATCGTTTCCGCATCCCGTCGCGTTTCCAACTTTGGCTGCACCGGGTGAACGTGTTTTCGATACGCCTGACTTTCACGCGCGTGCCCCTTCAGCGTTTTTGGATTAATGTTCGGGATTCCCTCAGGAAAGGGGATGTCCTGCGCGTCAATTATATCCGAGTGTTTTTTACAACGCTCGAGGAAATGGCCTTGTTCTCCAGGTTCATTCTTTCGATCGTTATTTCCGGAATCTTTTTGAGGAAACACTGACGGCTAAGAACCAAGTTCCAAATAACAAGAGCCAAACAAAGTTCAAATTTCAAGATCCAAAAGAACAGCGTTGAGTTTTGGAGTTTGGAATTTGTTTGGTTCTTGGCACTTGGTTCTTGGAATTTCAAAAAAGAGGTTATGAATTTGAAAGTTTACTTAGTTAACCCGCGTTTTCAGCCGACGATCTGGTCCTTTGAGGGTCTTCAGCCTCTGACCGGGACCCGGTTTTCCACGACGCCGCTGGGTCTTGCTACCGTGGCGGCCCTCACTCCGGCTCCTTGGGATGTCGAGATCGCGGACGAGAATGTCGAGGAAATCGATTTCGAAACGACGGCCGACCTGATCGCGATCAGCGCTTTCAATGTCCAATACCACCGGGCGCTTGAGATCATCGCGGAATTCAAAAAACGCGGTAAGAAGATCGCCGTCGGCGGCCCCTACAACAGCCTTTTTCCTGAAGCGTTCGAAGGGAAATGTGATTTCCGGATCGTCGGGGAGGCTGAAGAAATATGGCCCGAATTTCTCCGCGATTTTGAGCAGGGGACGACCCGGGAACTCTATAAGGCGGCCCAAAAAGCGGATATCAAAAAAAGTCCGGTGCCGCGCTACGACCTCATCCGGGGCGACCGCTACAATATGTTCTCCCTTCAGACGAGCCGCGGCTGTCCTTTTTCCTGCGAGTTCTGCGACATTATCGTGATGGATGGACGCGTGCCTCGCACCAAGACGATCGAACAGGTGCTTGCCGAGGTCGATCACTGCGTGAAACAAGGCGCTCATTATATTGTCTTTGGTGACGCGAACTTCATCGGCAATATTCCTTACGCACGGGAACTTTTGAAGGCCCTCGCGGATTATTCGAAAAAGAATGATTATCCCATCGAGTTTTCGTGTGAACTCACGATCAACGTGGCGCATCACCCCGACCTTCTGGAACTCTTTCAGGCCGCGAATTTCTACGCTTTGTTCGTCGGGATTGAGTCGCCCCGCCGCGCGAGTCTTGTGGAATCCGGCAAGATCCAGAACACCCGCGAGAACATATTGGAAGATATCAAGCGGATCCACTCTTATCATCTGACCGTTGTGGCCGGGATGATCGTGGGGTTTGATGCGGATGATAAATATATCTTTAAAGAAACTTTTGATTTTCTGATGGAGTTGGGGATCCCGTTCACCACCTGCGGGACGCTCATGGCGCTTCCCAATACACCTTTAATGAAGCGGCTTGAAGCGGAAGGACGTCTTTTGAGCCTGGACTGGACGGAGACCAAGGGACATGGGTCCTCGGACTGTAACTTTATCCCGAAACTGATGACGCCTGAGGAGCTTCAGCAAGGTTACAACTGGCTTAGCCGGTGTCTCTATCGCTACGACACGTACGCCGACCGGTTGGTGACAGCGCTCAACCGTTTCCGAAACCTGAATCCGGAGCACAAGCGCGCGTCGCTCGATCTCAAATTTACGATGGTTCTCATCAAGTTGCTGGGTTATTACCTGCTGACTTTTGATTTCGAACGGATGAAATTTTTTACAAAAACCTTTTGGCGCGTGGCGAAGGGCGGACCGTCCTCGATGGGAAAATGGCTGGAATTTTTCCGTTGGATTTCGACGCACCGAGCTTTTCGCATCTATGTGACGCAAACTCAAGGGGTTCCGGAGGGACAGGACCCGAAGAAACCGCCTTTTGAAGAGGCCGGGGATCTTGGGGGCCCGAAAATAAATTCCATCCAGAATGATCCCACTCCCGCGGAGGTGGCGTTGTGATCAATATCGCGAACACGATCCCGATCGATAAGCGGGTGTGGCCGGGGATCTGGCTGATCGCCATGCTTTGGGGGACGCAATTCCTTTGGCGTGTTCCCTATGAGACCCCGGTGCTCGCGGTACTTCTAGCGTTCCATCTCTTTTTTTTCAGGGATCCTCATCGGGAGGCTCCGCGGAATCATGGATTGCTTTCGCCGGCCGACGGGACCGTGGCAAGTATCGATGAGACCTATGAGGATCGATTTCTTCATGAGAAGGCGGTCCGTATTCGCATTTTTCTTTCGATCTTTAGTGTGCATGTGACGCGCTCGCCTCTCGCCGGGATCGTTAAGTACCAACAGTATGTGTCAGGAAAATTCCTGAACGCGCTTCGCAAGGATTGCTACGACCAAAACGAATCCAACTGGATCGGAATCGAGAATCGCGCACGGCGTGTCCTGGTCCGTCAGCTGACCGGCGCGATCGCGCGGCGTATCTATTCAGATGTGTCGATAGGGCAGGTGATGGGGCGCGGAGAGAAGCTGGGCATGATCTGTTACGGGTCCGGCGTGGAGATCTGTATTCCCGCAAGACTTTTTCGCGTGGATCTCAAGGTGGGGCAGCATGTGGCCGGCGGAAGGTCGGTTCTCGGAACCTGGAACGATGAGGTCTAAAGGCGTGAAAAACCGTTTTATATTCACCACCGCAGCCTTTCCCAACATGATCACCCTGCTTAATTTAGTCGCGGGATTCTTTTCCATTCTGATGAGTGTCCAGGAAAAATATGAATATGCCGTCTGGCTGGTCATGCTCGCGCTGGTGCTCGATTCTCTGGACGGACATGTGGCCCGCATCTTCGGGAACGAAACGGATTTCGGCCGAGAATTAGATTCCCTTGCGGACGCTGTCTCTTTTGTTGTGGCGCCGTGTATGCTGGTCACCAAGATTTTTTTTATGAATGCCTCGGTCGTGTTGCTGGTGGTCGTCGTTTTCTATCTTTGCTGCGGCATTTTCCGGTTGGCGCGTTTCAATGTGAATCCGACCCATGGCGGGTTTTTTGAGGGGCTTCCGACGCCGGCCGCCGCGCTGACGCTGATGATGACGATGCTGGCCTTCCACAAGAATCTCTGGTTCGACCGCTCTGTTTCACTGATCAGCGTGGTATTTCTTATGACAGCGCTGGGATTTCTCATGGTCAGTGATATCCCTTATCCCAAAGTTTCGGCTGTTAAATTTCGTAGTTGGAGAACCTTGTTTTTTGTGCAGGTGGTGATTTTTTCCACCGCGTGGTTCTACCTGAATTTAGCAAGCGCGACGGCTGCGATCTTTGTGGCGTTTGTCCTGCTTTCCCCCTTCTACTGCGCGGCTCTTCATAAGCAGACCGATGACAGCGTCCCGGACGACGCAAGAGGCGCCTGATGCATCTGGGGATCTTGGCCGGTTTTTTGGCCGCGAGTCTCGGTTGGCAGATCAATCTTCTCGCAATACAGAGGGGCCTTCTCCGCGGCCGGGTTGCGGCGCTCCTTGTCGGAGCCGGCGCGATTGTCGCGGACATGATCTTCCTGTCGCTCGGACTCGCGGGGACCACGCCTATCCTGGAGCATCCGGAGTGGTGGGGGATCATCCGTTGGGTGGGGATCACGGTGATCTTGATCCTTGCTGCGCGTGTTCTTTTCATTCATAGCAAGCCCCCCACGGAACTCGAGACGGTTCAGAAAAGGAATCCCTCGAAGAACTTTTTTGTAGGTTTTCTTGTGGTGATATCGAATCCCGTGGTCTTTCTTATGTGGATCGCGACCGTCGGTTTTCTCCGGGCCCATTTTCCGGAAGCCCGTACGCCGTGGTTCAGGGAGCTTTTCTTGTCGGGGTTCCTGATCGGGGGGGTGCTCTGGTTCGTCCCCCTGGCTTTCATTTTTCTCAAGAAGTTGACGCTCTGGACCGAGAAAAACCACTCGGTCCTCTCCCGCATTTCGGGCGGCGTGCTTATTGCTGTGGCGCTCTTCCTGATTTTTTTCGAAAAGTTTTAATTAGTTGCCATTTTTAAAACGATTTGGTATAGTGCCCGTGCTTTTCCATCTCGTCTTTTGAATTACCAGTAATTCCTTGGCGCTACTGTTGTCTGATCTTATAGTTTCTTAATACATTCTCTAGCGCATTGATTTAAAAGTGTCATTTTCGCCAAGGAAATAATTTTTGAAAAGGACGGAACAGATGGCGTTGTCACCCCGCAAGGCAAAAAAAGAAGTCGCGAAAGCTCCTCTCAAAAAGGTCAAGGGACCCAGCTTTATGAGAAAAGTCGCGACGAAAATTTCCGCGTTTACGAAGAAGCGATTTCCCGCCAAGACAAAAAAGTCGGATCCGGTCATTTCTAAAGAAGTCAAAGTTGCGTCTGTCAAACCGGCTGCCAAAATAGTTCCCGCGAAAAAGAAAGAGGAACCTGTAATTTCAAAGCAAACCAAGGTCGCTCCCGAACCGTCTGCGTTGCTTCGTAAACGGGTTGCCGCCAAAAAAGAAACTCCGGTCATTCCCAGGCAGCCCAAGGTTTCTGCGGTTCCGGTCGTGAAATCCGTGATCGCGGCACCGAAGATCGAAAAGCGCGTTTTTCAGGAAATGCCGCGAGAACTTCCCGACAATTATGGCGACGATCAGATCTATCTCATTGTGCGCGATCCTTACTGGATCTACACCTATTGGGAGATCCAGGACAATTATCAACGGGAGCAACTCGAGAAGCTTGGCGGGAATTGGGAAAACGTCGTTTCCGTGCTGCGCGTCTATGACACCACGGATGAAAGCCAGAAGACCTCTTTTTCGGACGTCGTGCTCCAGAATATGGTCAAATGCTGGTACCTTAACACGCAGCCGAACCACAGCT
The DNA here is from genome assembly GCA_903884815.1 of Candidatus Omnitrophota bacterium. GTDB lineage: Bacteria > Omnitrophota > Omnitrophia > Omnitrophales > Aquincolibacteriaceae > Aquincolibacterium > Aquincolibacterium aerophilum. Next base: position 60,979 of record CAISGE010000057.1, read on the forward strand.
ACTTCGTTGAGCTTGGCCTTTTGCACAAGGACGGCCGCTTTATCTGTCTCGCCAAGTCCAATCTTGTGACGACTCCAAGGTCCGGAATGTCGGAGATCATTGATGATCAGTGGATGTCGATCGATTTTGACAAGATGTACGCGCTTTCGGGTGGCTTTCAAGTCGGTAAAAGCTCCGAAGAGCTCCGCAAACTCATGGAAGAGCGTTTCAAGAACGCGATCACGTCAGGCTCCGGGGCCGGTGCTGTTTCCAGCTTGTCGAGTCCGGTCAAGATCAAGCAGCGCGGCTTTCATTTCTGGCTGGAGTGTGAGCTCATTATTTACGGCGGGACGGAGCCCGATGCCAAAGTCACGATGCAGGGAAGACCCGTTCAGCTCCGGCCGGACGGAACGTTCACCCTCCGTTACGGACTTCCGGACGGAAAATTCATCTTTGATTGCCACGCGGAATCCTCCGACGGTATCGAAGAACGGGTCATTACACCGATCATCGGCCGTAACACAGAAAGGCCCGCGCCTGTCCTGAAGACAGGAAAGCTCTCGTAACTATGGAAAAAGGGTTTCTTTCCATAGTCCTTCACGCGCATCTTCCCTTTATACGCCATCCGGAACACGAATATTTTCTTGAAGAGGCCTGGCTTTACGAGGCCATCACGGAAACTTATATCCCCCTGATCCATATGTTCGAAGGGCTCGAAAGGGACAATGTTCCCTGGCGCCTGACGATGTCGCTTACACCTTCTCTGATGACCATGCTGCGGGACGAACTTTTGCAGAACCGCTATATCCGCCACCTCGACAAGATGATCGAGTTGGCCAATAAAGAGATCGAGCGCACGCGTTTCCAGCCGCAATTCCATGAGACGGCCCTGCATTACTATTGGGAGTTTACGCGCGCCAAGGATACCTTTGTCAATCGCTACCACCGGGATCTGACGCAGGCCTTCCGGAAATTCCAGGATCATGGGCATTTGGAGATCATCACCTGCGCCGCGACCCACGGATTTTTGCCGCTGATCAGCCGGAATGAAGGTACGGTTCGCGGGCAGATCAAGACCGCGGCGGAACTTTATGAAAAAGTCCTGGGCCGCCGGCCGATCGGCATTTGGCTTCCGGAATGCGGTTATTATCCGGGGGTGGACAAATACCTCAAGGAGCAGGGGATTCGTTACTTTTTGACTGATACCCACGGCATTCTTCACGCGTCGCCCCGGCCGAAATTCGGCGTGTTCGCGCCGATCTTCTGTCCCAGCGGCGTTGCCGCGTTCGGCCGTGACGTAGAATCATCCAAACAGGTCTGGTCGGCGATCGAAGGGTATCCCGGCGATCCGGATTATCGCGAATTCTATCGCGACATCGGTTTTGAACTGGATTTCGATTACATCCGCCCTTACATTTCGCCGGACGGTCTGCGCGTCAACACAGGGATCAAATATTACCGCATCACGGGGAATACCGAGGACAAACAGCCTTATGTCCGTGGTTGGGCGATGCAGAAGACCGCGAGCCACGCGGCGAATTTTATGTTCAACCGTGAGAAACAGGTCGAGTACCTCCATGATTTCATGGGACGAAAGCCTCTCATCGTGGCGCCGTATGATGCCGAGCTTTACGG
>CAISGE010000058.1 GCA_903884815.1 Candidatus Omnitrophota bacterium
CCCGCTGTTTTCCTGCGTGATCGGGACGCTACGGCCAGAGAATAGGCCGCCAGAGCCCCGAATTAAATCGTTCAGGTAAAAATATCTTTTCCACCAGCCCGTGAAAAAACATGTTTCGAAGTCTATCTAGGATTTAGGGTCAATGCTTTGCTGGTCAGTTTTGATATGTTCTTGACGATAAAGTATAGCAATACGCGCCAGGATGAATTGCATCTCTAACCGAGGAGATAATATGCGCCCGTTCATCAAGATTCTCTGTGTTGTCATGATTTCTTTTATCGGAGGAATGCCGTGCGCAGGAGCTTGCACCAGCCTCCGGGTGAAAACGACGGACGGCATGGTATTTTACGCGCGGACAATGGAAGGGGAGACGCCGTTCGATTCCACAGTCTCCGTGATCCCGAAAGGAACGGAGTATCGCGGAATACTTCCGGATGGCACGCAGGAGGGACTCCGATGGGTCACGAAGTACGGGATGGTCGGGATGAACACCTTTGGCCTCCCGGCGATCAGTGACGGCATGAATGACGCGGGATTGGCCGCGGGGAATCTCATGTTCCCGGGTTTTGCAGGATACCAGACTTTCGATCCGGCCCAGTCCTCGAGGACGATCGCGCAGTTCGAAGTGGTGACCTGGATACTGTCGAACTTTGCGACCGTGGCGGAGGTGAAGGCGGGCATCACGAGCATCCGTGTGAGCAAAGGACTCGTGGCCAAGGTGGGGGATCTCGCGCTCCATTACACGGTTCATGACTCCAAGGGCAATTCCCTTGTGATCGAATACGTGGGCGGCGAGCTCAAGGTTTACGACAACCCGATCGGCGTCATGACTAATTCACCCCCCTTCGACTGGCAGCAGATCAATCTGAGGAATTACGTCAATATGTCCGCCACCAATGCCAAACCCCTTACGGTCGAGGGATTGAAAGCATCCGGCTTTGGCCAAGGGTCGGGAATGTTGGGACTGCCGGGCGATTACACGCCTCCGTCGCGTTTCGTTCGCATGGTCGCGCTCGTGGAATCTTCTTTGCCTGTCACTGGGACGGAGGAAGGGCTCAATCTCGCTATGACGATCATCAACAATATTGATATCCCGATCGGCTCAGTGCGGGACGCGAGCGGCAAGGAAGTCGCCTACGACCGGACCCAGTGGGCGGCCGTGTCCGACCTCGCGCGGCAAAGATTTTATTTCCGTACCTACAACAACAAAGACTGGCGGATGGTGGATGTCACGAAGGCCCTTGCGGTGGCCAAGGGAATCACGACGATCCCGGTGGAGATGCCCGCCGTTTATCGGGATGTCACCACGGAAGCCAAAGAGTCTGGCCCGCTTCCGGCGGCCTATTATCCGTCAGGAAAACCCTAACGATAACGAAGGAACCCAAGGCCTGATGGATTTTCCTATGAGTAAAAATAACGTCTCACGGGTGAAAACGTGGAGCCTTCCCGCTATCGTTCTTGCTGTCTCGGGTATGTGTATCTGTTTTGCGGGTCCTGTGACGGAAGCTGCCGAGGACTCGGGGGCGAATATCGCTCTCCGTTCTGAGGCGCCGATTTACGCGGGACCGTTCGAGGAGGGGGACTTGGAGCCATTATCCGTGGAGGATTTTGAGGAGTTTGGTATTGAGCCTCAATCGCCTCAGGATCAGTATCGCCAATACCGGACCATGCTGGAGCGGGGCGTGCTCGGAGCCCAGGTGCCTTACCGACTGAGGATCGTCGATCGGGATCTGACGCTGCAGGATTTTGTCGGAATCGATGTCCCTGAGGACGTCGCGGAGGCGCGGTACAACGGCTATCTTGATATGGTTCCTACGACGGTCGATGGTCGCACGGTCCATTATGTGTATGTCTATCATCGACCTCTCGGCAGGGCTGAGTCGGCATGAGGGGCAGGGTTTCTTTTAAAAAACCAATGCGAAAAGGAAGTGTCCCATGATAAAACTGATCAAACTCATAGTGCTCATCGCGGTGGCTCTTTTTTGTTGGGGCTGGATCTCGAATGTCCTTCTGGGCGGGATGACAACGGAGCAATATATTTTGAAGCTTAATAGGGGGCTTGATCAATGGGTGACCAGTACCTCCGAACGGGTCCTCCAGACACCTTATGTGTCCAGAGCCACCGGTAATTGGAAAACTTTTTTTACCAAGTCTGATGTCTGAGGGAGTGGGACTTCTGAGATTTTCTGGCAATGGTTCTCAACGTTCATAGGGGGGTATGATGGCACGAGCGACTATCGTAAAAGAGATACACTGCGTCGCTAAGGATGAAACGGGACTTCTCGGACGAACGATCAGTGCTTTAGCTTTGAAGAACATCTTTATTACTCACCTGATCGCCACCACGGAGGGCGACCAAGGTCATCTCAGGCTTATTGTTTCCACGAATGATTTCTCAAAGACCAAGGAATGTATCGCGTGTTTTATTCCGCGGATCGAAGAGCGCGAAGTCCTCGTCGTCGAATTTGAGAACAAAACCGGGACACTGGCGGAGGTCGCCAAGATCCTCGGACAGAACGGCATCCATGTCAGTTCCGTTTACGGCACCAGTTCCGACGGGTTCAAAATCGTCGGGATCTTTAGCACCGAGGATAACACGAAGGCTCGCGATCTGATCAACGCCACCGGCGGCCGCCCGGGTTTCTGAACTAGCCCTTTGCGGGCGAAAATAGAGGGGAGATGCTTGTGAGAAAAATAATAATAGCGCTCATGGCTGTGGCTTTTGCATGGAATTCGGCGCCTGTGTTTGCGGCTGCGGAACCCGACGTGATCTATTTCAACGGGAGGATCGCCACGCTAGACGCAACGGGAACGACGGTCGAAGCTGTGGCGGTCACCGACGGTAAGTTTTCGGCGGTCGGCACCTCGGACGCGATGAAGAAACTCGCGGGGCCGGCGACACAAATGATCGATCTCAGTGGCAAGTCCGTTGTTCCGGGACTGATCGACGGGCACACCCATCCGGTCGAAGCCGTCAGGATGAAGGAGAAATGGGTGGACGCGCGTTTCCCGGGCGTTTCTTCAGTTAGACAGGCACTTGAGAATGTCTCCGCGCGGGTCAAGATTACGCCGAAAGGGGAATGGATCTGTGCTGCGGCATCGTCGAGTAGTGAAAATAAATTTGTTGAAAAGCGTCTCCCTAACAAAAAAGAGCTGGATACTGTCGCGCCGGAGAATCCCGTGGTTTTTCTCAACGGCACCCACGCTGCGGTGGTGAACACGCTCGCGCTTCAAAAGATGGGCGTCACAAAGGGCGTGACCCGGCTCAAACATGGCGGGATCATTCTGACAGACGACAAAGGCGAGCCGACGGGAGATCTTATTGAAGCGGAAGGCGACGTTCCGGATTCTCCGACGGAAGAAGAACTGGTGCGGTATTTTTCTAAAGATATTCCCGAGCTCTGGAACCAGAACGGGTTTACTTCCGTCCTCGGGATCACGAACGCTCAGACGCTTCCGGCGCTGAACAAAGTCGCCACGTCCGGCGCGGTGCCGACGCTGCGTTACACCGCTCCTGTCTGGACCGATCCCGCCGGAAAATTGCTGCCTGAAGACCTCGCCACTCTCGCAATCTCCAAATCCGCTGACTCCGCATGGTTCAGGACCGGGGGGATCAAAGTTTGGATCGACGGTGAACCGGACGCCCGCACCGGTGCTGTCTACGAGCCCTATCTTGGAAAATTTCCGGGGGACTTTCCCGGCGGGAAAGGAATACTCAATTCCACCCAGGAAAAGGCGGACCAACTGGCCGCGCACACGGATGGTGCCGGACTTATGAGCCTCTTTCATTGCTCGGCCGACCATTCCACCGATATCGGACTTAACGCGTATGAGAAGCTGCTGAAGGCGGGACCGCGTAAGAATATTCTCCGACTCGAGCACTTCGGGGATTTCATGATGACAAAGGAAGAGCTCCGGCGCGCTGTCGCCATGGATATCAAGGTGAGCGTTCAGCCGGCGTGGCTGACCAATCTCGCCAAGTCCAACTATGAGAATCTTGGCAAAGAGCGCGCGAATACCAGTTTTCGATTCCGGGAGATGATCGATGCGGGACTCGAACCATCCGGCGGAACTGATGTGACGGGGATCTATCTCGTGAACCTCAATCCATTTCTACATATCTGGGCCGCGGTGACGCGTCATTCGGACATGGGGATCTTTCAGCCCGAACAGGCGATCACGGTCCTCGAAGCTCTCAAGATGTGGACGATCTGGGCTGCCAAGGCGATGGGCGAAGCGGACGTGAAAGGTTCGATCGAGCCTGGAAAATATGCCGATATGACCGTGCTCTCGGAGGATATCTTTACTATGGAGAAAGAGGGCCTGAAGGATGTTCAAGTTCTTAAGACCATTGTCGGTGGCAATGTCGTGTACCAAGCAGCTCAATAATCAGGGAGGTCTTATGAAGATGAGGATTTTTTTGAGATGGATCTTGTGTGTGATGGTGTTCACGGTGATTACCGGCACTGTGTGGGCTGCAGAAACGGCTCCCGCGCCAGCGAGGTCCCCGGCCACGGCCGCGTTGGACGCGCGCGCGCTTGATACGCTGAAGCTGATGAGCGAAAAACTTTCTCAGGCGAAGTCGCTCCGATTTGAGGCGCGCAGTATGGTGCCCGTCAAGTCGCCGTCTGGGATGTGGATCAGCCTTTACGGAACTTCAAAAGTCGTTAAAGAAGGCGCCGAAAAACTTTTTGTGGAAACCCGGGGAGATTTCTTCCCGTACGATTTCTTTTTTGACGGCAAAACCGTCACGGCATTTTCTCCGACAAAGAATTTTTACGCGGAGAAGGCGTCAACCGGCACGGTCGATGACGTGATCGAAGAAGCCTACCGGGAAGAGGGGAAGTCCTTTCCGTATGCCGATATCCTCGTGGCGGATCCATACAAGGTCCTGACGGAAGGTTTGGTCCGGGCTGTTTATGTAGGACAGTCCACTTTTAGGCCGCTGTCTGGTTCAGGAAGCGTTGTTACCGACCATCTGATTTTCTCGAATCAAGGGGTGGAGTGGCAGATCTGGATCGGTACAGAAGACCGCCTCCCGCGCATGGTCTGCGCGACTTATTCGGACCGTGAAGGAGAGCCGAGTTACACGGTGGAATTGGGGGATTGGAAAATCGATGAAGTTCTGGCTCCCGAAACTTTTGTTTATAAAAATACCACGGAAGCGGCGAAGGTGGAGTTCCGTAATCCGATGCAGCAGGGCCGGGGAGTTCCGTCCGGCGCTGCGGGCCAACAGTAACGTGAGGAGCCCTATCATGCAAAATAAAAAACTTATGAGCTTTCTGGCTTTCGTGGCAGTGGTATTGCTTTGCACCGGAAATGTTTACGCGCGCGGCGGAGGTGGCGGTGGGTTTGGCGGTGGACGGGGAGGCGGCGGTTGGAGCGGCGGCGGTCGCGGTGGATTCGGGAGCGAGGGGCGTGGTGGTGATTTCGGCAGCCGCGGAGGGGAAATGCCCGGTTATCATGGCAGCGGCGAGTATCACGGTGGCGGCCAGGGGGATCACGGGAATCACCATCCGAATAACAACAATAATAACAACAACAATAACAATTACTACGTGAACGGCGGCGGATGGGACGGCGGTTGGGGGTATGGGGCCGCGGATGATGCCCTTGCCGGCGTGGCGATGGGTACGATGATCGGCGCTGCGACGGCCCAGCCTTCTACCGTGATTGTCGAACAGCCGACGACGGTGGTCCAACAAGTGGTTCCCGGAGCGCCCCCGGTGGGGACCCAGGTCACAACGCTTCCCGGTGTTTGCACAGCCCAGAATGTGAGCGGGACCATGGCGTATCAATGCGGTGCGGTATGGTACCGGCCGTTCTTCGGAGCGAACGGCGTTTATTATCAAGTGGTGCCTCCACCTCCGGCGCAAACCGCCGGCAATTCTGAAGCGGTTCAGTAAAATTGTTCTCTCGCGACCCTGAGATGAGAAAATCCTTGCGGCGTAAGATCCTGTTACTTGTTGGGGTGCTGCTGTTTGTCGGCCCAAGTGCTTTTGCCGGAACGGTCGGGCACTATTACCCCGGAGTTCTGGGAATGCGCGACATTATCATGCCTCCCAAGGGATTTTATTCCATTTACTACAATCCCATCTATGGAAGCAACAGCCTGCAGGATGCCCACGGCAAGGAGCTCTCCCATTTTGAAAAGTCGGGCACTGAAACCCGCTATATCAATACCCATGGGACAACCGTTCCGATAACGCTTTCGGGAAACTTGTCGGCGGATATCAGCACGGCGATGCGGTTCACGACCCAGCAGCTTTTGCTGATGTGGGTGCCCGGATGGAAGTTCCTCGGTGCGGATTACGCGATGGTCCTTGCCCCGTCCCTGGGATATGTCAGCGTTAAGGCGAAGATCAAGGCGCGTGAAGCCGGGACGATCACGGTCGGGGATGTCACGCACACGGTGACGGCGAACCAAACGATCACGCTTAAAAGTGAGGATTACGGGTTCGGCGATCTCTTGGTGCAGCCGCTCATGCTCGACTGGCGCGGCAAGCGTTACGATGTAGGCGTGAATTACGGTTTTTGGGCGCCGACCGGCTCGTATTCTGAAAAGCGCGCCGCCAATGTCGGGATGGCGGTCTGGACACAGCAGTTCCAGGGCGTCGGGGCCTATTATTTTGATGATCAGCACAAAACAGCCCTTATCACGACCACCACTTACAATTTGAACAGCAAACGGTATTCCCAGGACCTCAAGCCCGGCCAAAGTATGACGCTGGAGTATGCTCTGAGCCATTACATGAATAGCCGTATTGAGGTCGGGGTGTGTGGTTACGACCAGTGGCAGATCTCGTCCGATACCGGAACCGCCGCCAGGAACAAGAATGTCTTTTATCAGATCCACGCCATCGGTGGCCAGTTCACGGGTTGGGTGATCAAAGAGAAGCTCAGCCTCACCGCCAAATGCTACTACGAATATTACGGCGTTGATCGTTTCAAGGGAATACTCGGGACGGCCAATTTGATCTACGTTTTCTAACTCATTTAGGAGCTTGAAATAATGCAATCTCAGCGATGGATCACCTGGTTTTGTGTCCTGATGCTTACAGGCAGTCTGATGGCTCAGCCTGTCGCTGCTTTTGTGGAGGAAGGAAAGGCTCTGCCTGCAGAAACTTTGGGGGGAAGAGGCATTCTTACTCAAGCCGAGAAAAATGAAGCGCTGATCAAGGCCGCGCAAAACCCGATCGCGAATATGGTCAGCGTTCCTTTTCAGAATAATTTCGGCCTCGGATATGGCCCGGACGGGAAGATGCAATACGTCTGTAATATTCAACCCGTCTATCCGATCGATTTGCCTCACAAGTGGACGCTCATTACCCGGAACATTCTTCCGGTGATCGCGCAGCCCTGGCCGCGAAATACCGGGGGATTGGGAGATCTCACAAGCTCCTTTTTCTTCACCCCGCCGCCTTTCGGGAATCTCATGGTGGGGTTGGGTCCTGTTTTTCAATTTCCCACCGCGACCGATCGCACGCTGGGTCTTGAAAAATGGTCCGTGGGCCCCACGGGGGTTTTCGTCTACTCCCAGGGAAAGTGGCTGGTCGGTGCGCTCGTGAATAATCTCTGGTCTTATGCTGGGAACCGTAACCGCAGAGATGTCAACGATATGACCCTCCAGCCCTTCATCAATTACAATCTTCCGAAGGGATGGTTCCTTTTCACTTCTCCGATCCTGACGGCGAATTGGGAAGCCAAAAAAGATGAGCGGTGGACGATCCCTGTTGGCGGCGGGCTCGGTAAACTCCTCCATTTTGGAAAGACGCCCGTAAATATGAGCGTTCAGGGACTCTACAACATGGAACGGCCGCGGTATCAAGCCGATTGGACGATCCGGTACACGGTGCAATTCCTTTTCCCAAAGTCCTGACGCGTCTGATAGAGTGTGTCAGAGAGAAGTCTTTTTTATCCTTAGAAGGGGAATTCATGGCTCATCAAAATGTGCAGGACCCGCTTCACGGTGTGACGCTCGAAATGATCCTGAAAAGGATGGTCGATCAGGTGGGTTGGAAGAAGATGGCGGAGCATCTCCCGGTCCGTTGTTTTCTTTTTGATCCGACGATCACTTCGAGTCTCCGGTTTTTCCGGAAAACGCCGTGGGCCCGGGAAAAGCTGGAGCAAATGTATGTGAAGGTTTTCAAGAAACGCTACTGCCCGAAGCCTCCGAAGTCCGAACTTCCTCGCCCGTAACCCCTTCAACCTAGGTGGTTGAAAGGGGCGATGCTCCAGTAATTTCTGCTCCATAAATCTATAAACTATCAATAAATAGCTATGGATAACAATACATAGCAATCGAGCGATAATAAATACTGTCACACCCTTGAAATAAACAATTAAATCAAGCATATTTATAGTAGAAATCGAGGGTTCCAAAGAATGGAGGCCTATGAAGTCGGGGGCCTCAATAGGGAGGTATGAAAGTTAATTTAGAAGGCTTATGAAGTCACAAAAACTATGATGAAAAAAAGTATCACCAAAATTCAATCGCATGGAGCGGTGACAAAAGCGATCGCGCTAGCGGTGGCGTTCGTCTTTACGTGTACGAGCGTGACGTGGGCGGATCCCGCGGCCGCGTCGAAGACGTCTCTTGTTGCGCCCGCTCCCGTCGGCGACTTGGCGCTTGATCTCGGGAAGGTTTCTTTGCCGGCAGAGATGGGAAAGATCGTCGAGACCTATCGCGGCACGGGAGACAAAACCGTCGTGCTCGTTCAGGACGCGCACTCGATCCCCGACGCGCAGCGCAGCATTCGTTCCGTTATCGAATTCTTTCAGAAGAGCTACGGTGTATCGACTGTTGGACTCGAAGGCGCGGCGAGTGAACTCGACGCTCAGATCTTCAAAAGTTTTCCGGACAAGGAACGTCTCGAAAGAACTTTTGATCAGTACGCGGCGCGTGGTGAGTTGACCGGAGGATCGGCGGCCGCGATCTTTAGCAAGGCCCCGGCAGAGTATCACGGGATCGAAGACTGGAAGCTTTACGAGCAAGGGATTGCCCTTTATCTCGCCGCGACAAAAGCCGGGGAGGCGGCCGGGCAACAGCTCGCGGAAGAGGAGATGAAACTTGAGGGCGAAAAGGCGACGGTTTATTCCAAAGAACTTCTCGAAGTAGACCGCGCCTTGAGGGATTTTGAGGCAAACAAGATTGATCTTGCCGCGCTTCTCGTCAGCCTGAACCGTTATCTGGCACCGACCGCCGGTTCCGAGCTTGCGGTTCTCACGGCAGAGGTCGATCGCGAGGGCGTTTCGGACATCCCCGTCGAGACCGAGATCAAGGAAATCGCGAACAAAGCGGAAGCGTTTCTGAAAGCGGATCCTTCGACGGCAGGCGACTTCAAAACTCTCAACGGAAAAGTCCAAGAGTTCCGGACTGCTCAGATCACGCCGCAGGCCTTTGCACTCTATCTCAAGGAAATCGTCAAGCGTCATGGCATCAAGGTTAAAGTCTCGGCCAAGCTTGCTCGCCTTGTCCAAGACCAGAAGCTCCTCCGCGACATCGAAGGCACGAAGCTGTTTGGTGACCTGAAACGGTACGAGGATCAAGTTAAAGCATCTCTGATGCGACCCACGGACACACCGGGTGTGGACAGGGTTGAAGCGATGCGTGAACTTGATCGCCGGAGCAGAGGGCTGGATCTGCTGAAACGTCTTGCGAAGTTGGAACTCAGTTTTGAGGATTGGACGATTGTAAAAAGGTCAACGGTCAACGGTCAACGGTCAACGAACACTCCCGGTGTGGAATATCGGAGTGGCAACGGCAACACACCGGGAGTGGATAGGGTTGAACAACTGTCGATCGATCCCATTCTGCTCAGCAGGCTTGAAGAGAACATCCAGTTCTACCGCGTGGCCGAACAGCGCGACGCCGCCTTCTTCAAAAATCTCTCGTCTCTGATGCAGAAGGATTTTCGCCGTACGCCTTACGCCTTACGCCAGACGCCGCGATCAGCTTTGCTGATTGCGGGCGGCTTCCACACCGGCGGCATGACGCGCATTTTCAAGGAGCAGGGGATCTCTTATCTCCTGATCCAGCCCAAGATCGCCCAAATGCCCACCGAGCCCCTTTACCGCGAGCACATGCAGGGCAAAGTTTCCTGGAGCAAATATTTCGAAGTCCGTGATGGCCAAGTTAATCTGTATGACGCGTTTGTCCGCGGGGCGAGAGACCAGCTGTTAGGGACCGTTGATCTCAAGAATCCTCTTTCCGCCGTACTCCCTACTCCGTACTCCGTACGCAAAGATTGGCGCGACCAGATCCTCCGCGACCTCGCGGCCGAGGGACGGATCACGGAAGCTTCGTCTTACACCCGCTTTATCGATGAGTTGTCGTCGTCCGCCGTACACCGTACTCCGTACGCCGAAGAGTGGCTCGCGAACATTCGCAAGTTCGGCGAAGGGCTCAAACAGCTGAAATTGGGTGGCACCCTCACCGTCGCCAACATCCAACAGCTTGTCCGTTCTATCACAATTCCCGCGATGGCCATTGGGGCGGAACTGAGTCCTGATTCGACGTCCCTACCACTGGTTCGTCCAGAGTCAGATTCCCGGAATTTGGCGCAATCGATTTCCGGAGATTGGAAGGATGAACCGGCCAAACCCGAATCCCGCGCGCCTGATGCCATCGTCCACAATGAAGGCGAGCGACGTGAATTGCGGGAAAAAAGAAAGCGAGAGATCCTCGATTGTGATCTCATGAAAAATCTTCAGAGCCGTTATCCGCGTGTCATGTCCTTTGTGGCGGAATTCCTGGAGCCGGACCATATTCTTAAAGAAAGGATCATGAACGAGATCGATGGTCTTGAGGATGCGGCGGTTCTGGCGGAAGTGAATAACGGCCTTAACCAGTTCCCAGAGACGAGAGGCGTGAACGAGTATGGGCTATACAATCCGGCGACGGTGGAAACCCTCTTTCTGACCTTAACCGCGGGAATTGAAGATATACCGCAAGTACTTGCATCGATCAGCGCGGTGGCAAGCAGTATGTCGATCGAGCGCATGAAACAGTCGAAGGATGAATCTTATGTAATAAAACGGATCGAACACTTTTATCTATTTTTTCACGCATTGGAGATTCTATCCAAAACTCAGGGGAAAGCGCTTATCGATCGCTTTGAGAGAGCGCTCGCTGAAGCCCGCGCCGAATCCCGCACGCCAAAAGGGAAGGCGGTTGTGTCTGAGACGCCGTCGGACAAGGTCAGGGTCCCGGACGAGCCGTGGAAGAATTTTCCAAATTTCAGCAAGAACCTTCAGGCCGCGCTCCGGCAGATCTTTGAAGAAATAAATAACGCTTATGGGAACAAGATCTTGCTGGCCTCGATAACACCTGAGTGCTCTATCATGAAGGGAACCGCGATGCCCTATTCCGACGCGGACGGATTGATCGTTATTCATGACTTTAAAACAAGCGAGGAATTGATCGAGGCTCAAAAGGTGCTGGAAAGGAAAATGACCCGCAATTTTATCAACGTGGCAGAAAAAGGCTTTGAAATGCCCTCGTGGATCAGCGTCGAAGAGATCAAAGCAGCGCGTAAGAAGCAGGCAGGAGCGCCGGAGCCTCACTTGGGTAAACAGATCTTGAGGAAGGCATCCTGGGCTGTTCATTATTTTTCCAGGGTTTATGAGGCGAAGGATACCATAGAGGCCCTCGCTATTCCTAAATTAGACAAGCCTGGTTCCCTGCCTCGTAATCAGAACAAATTGTTATACCGAGAAGACTTGTTTCGCCTCTGGCCCTCTCTGTCACCTGATTTGAAGAAATTGGTTTGGCAGATTCACATGGCTTTAACGCCGCACGGTAATGTGGATAACGAACGGCCCGAGATAAGCGGGACTTATGAGCAGATCAAGGAACTGGAGAAGCTGGGCCTGCTTACTATACGGCGAGAAACTCCTTTTGAAAGGGACAGGAAGCCCGGAGAAAAGCCTTCTCGAATTAATGCCGTAGCGACATGGGTCCAAGTAACTCTTGACCTCAAGGAAGCGAACGGACAGAAAGGACTGTACCGCTCCGAATCCCGCACGCCAAAAGGGAAGGCGGTTGTGTCTGAGACGCCGGCGGCCCGCCCGGAAGCCGGCGGGCAAACGCACGCCATTCCTCCCGCCATGGCGGCGGCGAACACCGAGGATCTTGAGAAGCCGTTGGTGTTATCCGCCTCATTTAAAGTTGGGCCGGACGCGGATGAGGAGGGCTTGAGGAACATCTCAAGACAAGTCAATCGCGATCTCTTGCCTCAAGACCTGGAGATCCCTTCCGCCGGGCTCCGGCTTGAAAGGGACCCACAGGATTTCCTGAATCTTGTCGAAGGCGATAATGCCGAGGAATCTTTGATCGTCGGCATTTTTATCCACAATGCTGTCGATGCGATCGCAGACTTGGCGGAGGCAGAGAAGCGGCCGATCGAAGGACGTATCACCCTGACCCTAAGCCGTCAGGGCAGGAACATTCTTGTCGAGCTTTCGGATAATGGAATTGGCATTCCCCGGACAATTTTACGCCGGTTTTCAGAGGAGGGGCCGGTCACTACCAAGCCTCCGCCGCACACCGGAAAAAGACTTGGCGGGTTCGGGGTCGGGCGAGCGCAGATCTATGGCGTGGTCGCCGAACGTAAGGGCTCTGTGGAGATCGAGACGAGAACTTCGCGGGAAGGGGCCTGGAAAAAAGTGATCGATTACGGGACCTATAGAGCCATGGGGCGGAATGGCGTGGGGTCACGGTTGCGTCCCTCCGGGCGTCAAACGGTCGGCACGACGATCCGCTGGATCATCCCGGCGAATCGCTCCGAAACCCGCGAGGTGACGACTTCTCCGGCGGTCACAGCCGAAGAGATCGAGGCGATAGATAGAGTCTCCGTCGCGATAAGGAGTCTTTTTCACGGCGCTAATAACCCCGTCGAAATTTCCGTTGACCTCGAGCATATCAAAATTATGCTTTTTTCTCTCGCCGGTATCCAGAACAGTGGTTACATAGCGAAATTCATGGATAAGGTCATCGCAGGCCTGAAGACTCTAGGGGAGGAGTTTCGAGACGCGTCACGGGCCGGAACTTTAACCGCCGCAAACGCCCGTCAATATGGGAAAAGGCTTAGCGATCTTCTCGAGGAGATCAAACGCCGGGAAGCGAAACTGAAGATCATGCGAACGGAGTTGACCGGTACGCCTGAACGACAGCTTGCTGTGAAGAACAAGGCGACGGAGGAGGCGATCAACAAGAAGAGAGAGATATTCTCGGACATCTTTGAAAGCTTTGATCTGGTGATTGGAAAACTTCAGAGCCGCGTCGAGATCGCGACGGGCAGCACGGCATCCTACGCCTCTCAGGACGTGGCGCGAATCCTCGACGAGATTCGCGGCCAGTTCAAGAATGTGAAAGTGGAAAACAAGCTGTCAGCTCCGGTCATGGTTCACGCCAACCCCTGGGCTCTGCACAGCGCTTTGTGGGTCATCATTGATAACGCTGTCTCATATTCAGAAGGGGAAGATGGGCAATACAAGACGGTCCAGGTCACGTTAGCCGAAGAAAACGGCAAGGCGAGGATCGATGTCAGGGATCTCGGAGCCGGCACAAATGATTTCAAGGACATCGACTCGGTCACCCAAAGGCCACGGCCCTTTAACCGCGATTTCTCCAAACGTCCCGGCGGGACGGGGATCGGACTTACGGAGGCGTGGATCGTTCTGGTGAAAGCCATGGGCGGCACGATCGAGGTCCATTCCGTTCCCGGTGAGGGCACGACCTTCACGATCCGGTTGCCGATCCGTTCTGAGGGCAGGAACCGGAAGACCCCTGCGGCAGGAGGGGCCGAAAGCGTGCTGAAGGTGGACGGCTTGTTCGACACGAAGAAGATCCTTGAAATGGTGAACGCGGGCCTCTTGGATCATATCAAAGTCTTTGTTTTTGATTACGACGGAACGCTGGCGCCTGACAGGAAACCCATGTCTTCTGAAATGGTGGAGGCCCTGCTGGCCCTTCTCGCTACCGGCAGGAAAGTTATCATTCTGACCAACGCGGATTTTATAAGATTGAAAGTGAGTTTGGACGGTAGCGTTGCTAGGAACGGCAAAACGATACAGGCGAATCTCAGGGCGGAGGATGAGCTCTGGGTGTATGGGGAACGTGGCGGAAGCGCGCGCCGGATGCGGCCCGCCGGGTATGAAAGTTTTCCCGATCACGCGATCGCCTATGCTCCCGGCGCGGTGGAGGCTATCACGGCGGCGTTCGAGTCCATCCGGGATAATTTTAAAGCAGACCCCGCGTTCGCTGGACAAGAATTGAAGCTCCAGGTATTCAATGATGTCGCCACGAATCCGTGGTGTTTTGTCCGGTTCAAGCTGATGGGCGACAGGGAAATACCCGAGAAAAAAATGATCCAGATCGGCGCATCTCTCAGGAAATTCCTTAAAGACCGCGGCATCAAACTGCCCAAGGGGACTGGGCCATTTGTTTTCAAAAAGCCTTACTCTTACCCGACCGAGATCGACGGGATACAGTACGCGTCGGGTGTCTACCATATTGCATTCCTGCCGAGCGAAAAAAGAAAGGCCTTGAGAGAAAAGATCATTCCCTTGCATTGCGACGGGAAGGTCGAAGAGATGTTCTATGCCGGCGATGGCTTCTTCAAAGGTTCGGATAAGGAGGTCGAGGGAGTGAAAGATCTGACCAAGGCGAATGTGGAGGATCCGGACGGGACCTTGGAGATCGCCAATGCCTTTCTGGCAAGATTTAACAACGTGTCCGCTGCGGCGGATGACAGCCGCGCGGAGACGCGGGAGGCGAGGTATGCCGCTCTTCGCGAAGAGCGGGATCTGAATGTTTGGAGCGGGTTGTTTACCGGGTACCAGGACGCGTTCGCACGGGGCGAAAAAGGGACGACCCGGCCCGTTCTCAGTCCCTACGCTTTATCGCCTATGAAACTGGCCCGGAAAGTTTTAATTGAAGAGAGGACGCGGGGTGCCTTTGCAAGCCGGCTTGATTTCATCGAGAGATTTGCGCGGATGAAATTCGATGATTCGGAAATACACGGGCTGGATCCCGGTGCTGTGGCGGAATGGGCCATTTTGCACCTTAACCAGGCGTTTTTGAACCGTTACAGCGTTCTTCAGGAAGTGGATTCAGTTTCTCTGTCCTATGAAGAGTGGAGGACGTTGCTCGAGGAAATCCGTGCCAGCGAACCCGCGCTGTTCGAGTACCTGGATTTTGAGGGATACCTAGATAGCACGGTGGCCTTCCAGCCTTACACGGGCGAGAGTAATATTGAGGCTCAATTGAAAGATCCCCGGCATCCCGAAACGGCGATCATTGTAAAAATGATCGCCATGAAGTTATTCGGGGAAAACCCGCAGATGCTGGACGGGATGCATCTGACCAAGGGGACCCATATCAGTCTTTCTTCCGGGCTGGTGGTAAGCGAAGAGGTCGACCGAAGCGGCGAGAGCGCCGCGGAATTGCTGGATGATTTCTTTACCGTCGAAGAATGGACAAGTCATGCCTTGATGGATCCCGATTGGGGATATTACGGTTCGGGAAAAGTTGTATTCGGAAATCACTTCAATACGGCGCCCCAAACGCTAAGGCCCTATTTCGGGAAATTGGTCGCCGAGCAGGCTTTTAAGATGTGGCGGGGTATGCGGGATGCCGGAACCATTCACAGGGGCGAATCCTTCCATGTGAGGGAGCCGGCAGCGGGCGACGGCCAATTGATGGAGGATTTCCTGCAACATGCCTTGGAGCGCTCGGCGGCAGACGCCGACTGGAAGGAATTTTATGAGGCGCTTCTTTATGAAGCCATCGAGCCCAATCCCGTGACCGCTCAAGGGATCAGGGCCAGAAATCACGGTCTTGAGACGTCGGGAAAAATAAGGGTCTGGCAGGAGGATGCCTTTCAATTTTTTAACCGGGCCCGGACCAAACCCGTCAAAGGGGTCGTTATATCCAATGAATTTCTGGACAATATGCCGACCCATCAGATCAGGATCTCAAGATCCGGAAAAGTCGAGGTGGGCGTCGTGATGCCGCGTATTTCCAAAAGGGCACTTTCTTACTTTGCACGCCGCGGATTTTTAAATGACCAGCCCGGCATACGATTCATTCCGGATAGGGACGATCCCGATTATTTCCTCGTTTCGAAGGGCACTTTCCTGGTAATGCGCAAGCAGCTTGAAAAGCCCGAGAATTCTATTTTTAAAACGCTCCTGAGGGGCGAGATGGAACTCGCGCTGACCTATGTCGATGCGGCCGGTTTTCCGGAGCTTGAAAATTACGCCAAGATCAATGAAAAAGAGATCCATGAAGCGATGGAGCGGATGGAGGGTGAGGAGGATCACCTGACCGCGATGGTTTCGTTAAAAAATGTGGAGTACCTGGGCCTTGTGAAGGACTCGCTCAGCGCTGGATACGTCTTTACTCTTGACTATGGTTTTCCCGCGGATCTGGTATTCAGTCCCGCGATGCGGCAGATGGATATCTATCATGACCCGCGTCGGGAAATCAATTATTACTCAGATGTCGGCGATTTTGATATCACCTTCAAGCAAGATCTTTCATTTGTTATGCGTTCGGCGGAAGCGCTGAGTCTAAAAACGAAGTTTTTGGGGAACGAAGGGGCTCTGACAGCCGGAACAGGGATCGATCTGGGGTCGTATGAAGCCCGGAAAACAATGTTTCGGGCGGGTTTTCAGCGGTTGAGAGACGCGTTCGGGCAAAACTCTAAAAGCAATCTCGCACAAAGCGGGTTTGATGCTGCGGACCGAGCATCTTTGGCGAGCCTCATCCAAGCGGTCGTGGAACAATTCCCTCTGGATGAACTCAGCGAGGCCGCGGCTAAAAAACAGTCCACGCTTGCAATCCTCAGGTCCTTCGCCCGGAAAGCTTTGACCGCGTCGGCGAGTGAGCACGACGCGCAAGCGGAGTCGGAGATCCAAATGATGATGGTGCCGCTGGTTGAAGGGCTTCAAAATTACATTCACGTAACGGATGCTCAGACGGAAGCTTTTTTGAAAGCTTCTCAGCGGGATGAAATGGGCGTGCCTTTTAGTGTTTTACTGGCGGTTCATCAGGTCCCGCATACCGATGATCATTATGAATATCCAGAAGGATTCGAAGACCTGCGGTATCTGTTGTTAGGCGAAGGAGAGGCCTCCAGGTCCACTCCGGAAGCCGGCGGAGCCAGACCCTGGAACGCCATTCTTGATAAGTTGATCAGAAACATGAAGAACTCTCACAATGACTGTGTTCTGAAGGGTCGAGAGGCTCTCATTAATAAGCTTGAAGCTGACGAGCGCGATCGCGGCGCATTTTCCCAGGCCGATTTCGCGAATCGTCTGTTGCCCATCCTTTCGGAACATGTGAGCGGTGTTGAAACGCATGAACTTTTAGGCTGGTTTCACCGGGCACTATTTCCGCCGGCCTCCGGAGAACGCCGCTCCGAGACGCACTCGAAGTCTGCTTCTGAGCCTGGCTCGCGAGCCGGGCACTCGACCGCGGTCACGCTTTCGGAGGTGCTTGCGGCTCCGGACGCCGCGATGAAATTCCAGATCCCGGATATTAAAAATCCCGGAAGGATGATCGAACTGGAGCGGATTGTTCCGAAAGAGGACGAGCCGGTCGCGAAGCGCGAGGGATTACTGGCGGGTACTCGGCTCCTTTCTTTCAACGTGGCGGGTCTCAAGGATTCCATTCTGACCCTGAAGTATTCCGAAGCGGATAACGTCGTTGAAGTTCTGTATATCAGCGTCCGGGGAGGGCAAGACCGAGGACTCGCCCAGTCGGTCTATCAATGGATCGCGCGGACAGCGCCTCCCGGGCACAGGATCCTGATTTCCCCATTCAACGAACCGGCCCAGCTTGTCTTTTTGCGTTCCGTAGAGCTTGCGGGGATCGAGCTGGTGATCGACCGGAGGACATTGAATGATCGTGACATTATTGAAGCGCTGAATGTTCCTGCGGATCAAAATCAAATGGATTCTCTGGATTATCTCCGGTTGGTCCTGACGCATCCGCGACTCGAGCGGACTTTTGTGGAGGGTAGGACCCCAGACGGTGTGACCGGGATCATATTCAGGCAAAGACCCTCGGAAACTGTAAAAGCCGGGGAAGGAGATTGGTTGGCGCTTGGTCCTGGAGAAAGAACAGCGCAGGAACTCAGGATCAAGGTGCGGGGAATGCGGCCCGGCGGAAGCGTGGTCGAGGAAGCCACCGCCATCTTCAGACCCGCCGGCTATTTTGAGATCGTAGATCAGCGCGGGGACGAGATTCTTTCCGGCCGTTTATCCGTGGTTCCCGTCACGAAGATCTCCGGCAACCCCGTCCGCTCGGAGACGCGCTTGGATGAAATAGACGACTATGTACCTGAGCCCTTTGATGTCACGGTATCCGGGGTGGCGACGGCCGGGCAATTGCTCCATTTGCGGCCCATCAAGGGCTTGCGCCCGATCCTGAAAGCTTTCCCCCATGCCCGTGGGCGTTTGACGTTGCTTGACTCAAGCGACGGTACGGCGACCACAGCCGACGTGCGAAGTATCATGAGTATTCTTTTGATGACCGTCCAGCCGGGAGTGAAGATTCTGGTCGAAACGGGCGGGGAGAATGCTCAAGGCTTCTTTGATGCGATCATATCGTGGATCGAGGCAAATGATGAGAAGAGTCTACCGGTAATGATCGGGCAAAGTGCAGATATCCTGGCACTCTCGGGAGTCAAGTATGCTGCCCAGGATCCGGAAGAGCTTGCCGCAGTAAGCGCTGAGAAGATCCGGAAACTGGCCGGTGATTCTGCAAAAAATTCCGAAGGCGAGGTGCCTAACGCCTCGGTGGTTCTAAGATGGAAGAATCCCGTCTCCAGAAAAAAGGATATTCAGTTGGCAGTGGCCCCTTCCTGGATCGGGCATCTTCTTTCGCATCCCGATCTGGCGGCCGCGGCGGGGATGGCCATGACAGGAAAACCGGGAGGGCCGGATCTCAAATTGCACGGTTATTACCGCCTGCTCGTGGATTTTGACGGACACAAAAAGCTTGTTTCCATCACGATCCTTCCGGACGTAGGTGTGTTCGATGAATCTAAAAAACCGGGCGCGCCGCAGAAGGAAAGGGTGAAGGCCGAGAAGCAGTTCCGGGATGATGTGATCCTCCTTGCGCGTTTCTGCGCGAAGATGACGGAGGCCTATGGGCTGACGGAACGAGAAAAAGACGCGATCCAAGTGGACATTCTGGGTTTCGACGAATGGGCGGCGGCGCTCCGGGCGAAAGAAAGGGGAACCCCGATATCGGACGAAGATAGGGAAGAGGGCGGGGCGATTACGTTAAGTCAACTCAAGGCCCTGGCCGCCTGGCCGCTAGAAAATCCGTGGCATATCGAGAATTTCGGCGACCGCTCCGAAGTCCGCGCCCCTGAAGTATTACCGAGCGTGGCTTCCATTTATGAGCGTTTGCCGGCCGCCATCAATGAGCTTCTGGGTGAGGCGGGCCTCTCTGAGACGGAATTGGCCGCCGCTCGAAATATGACGGAACTCCTGACGGATATTTATAAGGATATGGGGCTTGCGGGTGAGGAGTTCTACCACAACATGGCCCACAACCTGGAAGTGACTTATCTGAGTCTTTTGGCCGCCGCGGGGAGGCCGGAGGGCCCCAATGCCTGGGACGCCAAGATCCTTTTTGTGTCGTCCATGCTACATGATTTCCATGTGCGGAAACCCCATATGAATCCGCCGGTGGTCGAACAGACACTCCGACAACTGAAGCCTGTATTTCATAACGAACCGGCCGTGGGTCTTGAGGCGGCGGATGTCCCTGTTTACGAAGCCTTGTTTACCACCGAACGCCAGGCTGCGCTCAAAGCGGCTCTGGCAGGAGTTCTTGGAGATGTTCCGCTGCTCGAGGCAGTGCCGGCGATCGAGGCGATCATCCGCCGATCCGACTTTGATCCCAGCCCCGTGGAATCGGAAAATATTTCGGCCCGGTTCCTTCAGGCGCTATACAAGATCCCGGCGGGTTCTCAGCAGAGGCATGTGGTGAACCTGGCCTGGCTGATGCAGATGATCGACTATGCCGGGTTCTATTGTCTTCTCGATCAGGAAGCGGTCCTTCAGAAGGTCATTCCCGGACTGGCTAACGAAAAGGGAGCCGATAAGGCCAGCGCAGAAGGAACTTATCGCTATTTTCTAAAACTCAAGCTTGCTTCCGGTGATAATGAGGGTGATACGGCGCTTGCGATCGTCCGTCTTCTTCCCGAGGTTTTTAGGCGAAATCTTTTATCGAGTTTCGCATCGTTTGCTGCCCTGAGCAAGGCGTCTGATAGCTGGAAGGCAAAGGAGCCGGAAGTCTGTGCGAAATTGGGAGTTGAGATGTATGAAACCCGGATTCCGGAATATCGCGTTTGGGTCCGATTGATCGAAGCGGAGATCCGGGAGAGTCCTCTCGAGATGTGGGAGGGCATGAAGGAAAGCTTCGTGAGTGGAATCTATGAGGGTCGTAGGGTGTTACCGGATGACCTGGTTTCTTTTCTAAAAGCGTTCGCGGAATCCCATTTAAAACTTCTGACGTCTGCTGCGGCACCCGGCGGAGAATCCCAAGTGCCGGAATCTTCGGAAAAGGGAAACATCCTCAAAAACATCCGCGCCATCCGCGACCATCTTTGGAAATTCTTTGATTCAGGGCAATATCCTGATCCCGAAATCCATAGAACGATCCTTAAGCTGAATGCAATCCTTCGATCAGAATCGCGCACCCCTCCCGAAGGGAAGGCGCCCGGTAAGACGGTCTGGGACCGGGTCAAGACCGTGTTTGTCTGGGCTATGTGGATCACGGGCGGAGTCCTCTGTCTCGGAATTCCCTTGGCGGGGATCATTCTCTACCACTGGGATAAGGGGCTTTCGGGAGTACCGATGGGGTTGTATCTCGGGGGCGCCTGTCTCGCCATAGGGGATTCGTTTTTCTTTGAGAGAATCGTGGAACGGTGGCAGAAGAGGATCACGTCCTATTTCGAGACGCGCCTGATGCACTGGATGAGGCAGCATGAGCCCTCTTTGTGGTACTTGATCCTGAGTTATAAAACAGACGACGCGAAAGATCGTCTCCTGAAGATCTACCGGGATAGGTTTTTCCGAAAATCCTCTTTTGAGAAATACATGAATGCCGTGAACAAAGTTCTGGAGTCGATACGTGCGGTCCATCCGGATTTGTGGGTCGACGTCCTGGCCTTGCTGAACGGGGGATTGCTTTACGATGAGTATGGCCGCGGGGAAAAGGACATGGGGATTGTTCGCGATCTCGTGACGGATGACATCTTGTTTGGCGATCTTAAGCCAAAGCCTGAGGCGCCGGAGGTTGTCGAGTTTATTGCTTCGGGTCTTTCAAGGGATTTTGGGCGCATAAAATTCGGCGATGACCCTTTCTCGAGCACCGACCATGAGAAATTCATCTCTCTCTTTAACCGTCTCCCCAAGCACTTTGGGATCAGGGTTCTGCGGTTTGGGAAAAACAAATATGCTCTGGGGGTCAGCCTCATTGAGGCGCACGGTCCCGAATACCGTTGGCCTCTGATAAAGCAATGGGGGAAAATCTTCATTAACCGGACGGCACTCGCCACCTCTCTCGTCGAGACGCCAAGTGTGAAGCCCACGGCCATTTCCAGGGAGAGAGAAAGATTTTCCCCTGACCGTTTGCCCGAGTCCGTAAAGTTGAAAGAAGGAAACACGAGGCTGGTCTACTTAGCGTTTCCTTATCCGGATGAAGGGAACTATCCTTCCCCGGACGCTCAAGGGCCGCTTTATCCGCGCGGTCTACGAGGGCGGCCTTCGGAGAACATTTCGGACCATATTTTCTTTGAGCTAGGGGACGGGAAAATTCTCCCGAAATATAGCACGGACGATGAGGCGCCGGCTTATGCCGTCGTGATCGATCTCCCCGCGGACCTGGCAAAACAGGCCCTTCTGATGGAAGCCCACGATGTGCCGGCGCCGGACGCAAAAGGTCAATTAACATTCGATCCCGCTTTCGCGAATTTGGCGTTTTTGTTTTCCGAGAAGAGCAAACCGAACATCATCGGAGTGATCGACCGCGCGACGCTTGAATTCATACCCAATGAGAGTCGCTCGGAAGCGCGTCCCGGTGTTGTTCGTGATCCTCAACAGGTTGTTGCTTATGTTAATGAAATCTTGAAGCGTTTTCCGGATTCTCTGGCTTCAGAATGGAAGGCTCGTTTAGAAGGATTCAGAACATTCAGCCCCGCTCCGGGGCGCTATGAGGGAATGGTTGCTGAGTTGAAAGAATTCACAGTAGCGCTCAATGATAGCGTCATGAAGGCGCGCGGGTCAGCAGGCTTTCAAGCGGTTCTTCCCGTCGTGATCGATCTGGACGGTTTTGTGAGCGCGCTTCCTCGCTCTGAGATGCACAGTTCTACTTCTGGTTCCGGGAATCAGAGGTTGGATGCCTACGAGACGAAGGGCGGAAGGACCACCGTCGCGAAGAAACTTTTGAAGGTCGGGCTCTGGGCGGGGCTCCCGCCCGTGATTGCCGCGGTGATCGTTAATTTTGCGGCTCTTTTCTATCTGAAACACCACGAGGAGCGTGTTTATCCCGGGGACGGTTTTGAGCTGGGTGTTTATCCCTACGCTCAAGTTGACGGTAAGAATATTTTCTACGTTTCCAACGGGCCGCTCTACGGAGAGAGCACGAAAATAAAAGGGGAGCGTTTCAATATCGGCCTCGTCCGCTCCATGGGGAAAACAATCAATATCTACAACCCGAACGCTTCTGGCAGCGCACAGCAAAAAGCCATCTTTCTGAAAAACAAATCGGGCGAGATCCGCATTATTGCCGCGGCTGATTTTTCTGCCGAGAAATACCCCTTAGAAGATTGGCCGGATGCGTTCCAGGCAGGTCCCCTGGCCGTCATTGACGGAAAGATCAATGAGAGTATTTATTCCTGGAATGAATCTCATGACGGACGCAAGGTTTTTATCGGCGTGGACGCCACCCAAAGAAATTTGTTCGTGCTTGAGCTCTATGGGAATGATGCCGCCGGCTATACAGCTCCCGGGACGAAAGAATTTAAGATGAAAGTCGAAAGATTTGTCCACGGTCACGCGATCCTCGACGGCATGTGGACCGATGGCGGCACCATGGGTAAAGAACCGGGCCAAAGGAAGCCTGTCACAGTCCTTGGCGGAAAGCTCATCCCTCAAGCGGGTCCTCGCAACGAGAGACGCTTGAATCCTATTGATTCAAGCAATTCCAAACGGACATGGATCCTGGGTTCGGTCATTGCGGCTCTGGCGATTGGAATGCTGATCGTTAAGGTCGTGGAGCCTTCTTCCTCTGAGAAAGAAGCGGAACTTCGCAGGAACGGGGAGCACAGTCAAACAATCGTGCCGGCCCCTTTGGAAGGCGGACCTCAGGTGACTCGGAGAGCGCCGAGACAGGTGAACGTCCCCTATGATGACGCGACTTTGCAGGAGATCAAAAAAGTCAAAAAAGACGTCGCTTCGCAGTTCGGCATGACGGTTGACGGCTATCCCAGGCCGTTCAAAAAATTTCTCGACGAATATCTGGGGAGCCGGTATCTCGCGAATCCCAAGGATCCACTCCTCCTCACGAAGGACCTCCCGACTTTGTGCGAGCATGCGTTGAAGAATCACCCGCAGCTGATATGGGAACCTGGAAATCGTCCTCTCCCGAGAGCAGGCGAGATCGTTATCGAAGAAAACATTTCAGAGTTAGAGCCCCTTCGCCTTTCGAACGGAGACATCATACAGACCGCTATCCCCACGATCTACCTCAACTACAAGGAAATCATGCCATTGGAAAATGTCCCGGAGCCCGGGGGTCCACGCTCTGAGATGCGGCGGAAGCGGGAGACTCTGACTTCCGCGTCGAATCCCGAGGAGATCGTCGCCGGAGGACGCGTTGCGTCGCGCCGGGAATTTCAAAAAGCCATTGAAGGATCAGCGCGAACAAAGATTGTAGGCCCTCAATGGATGCGCTACCGGAAACTTGAAAATGCGGCGGACGCTTCACGGTTTTTGAAAAACGGCAAAGTTGATATCCTGGAAACGAAACAGTGGGGAGGACCCTATATTTCTTCCCCCAGCCCCGGATTCCTTCATCCTATTTTCGCGGATGTCCGCGAGAAGACCCATTTGGTGGTTGAGTTGACGCCGTCTGCTGTGGAGAAAGCGGGCTATGTGGGAGCTCCGGGGGCCTCCGGAGAATTTTTCCTGAGAGATGTGGAGCGTGCCTGGATCGTCAAGGATGAGGAGAGTGGCCGGATCCGCTATCAGGAGGTCCGGCTCGTGGGCGATAGGATGCTGGCCCGGGCCATCCGTTACTGGATACAGAACTGGAAAGAAAAAATTACGGAGATCCTGGACTCGTGGCGGAAGGTCCTTGGGGAGGATGAAATGAACGCCCTGTTTGAAAAACTCAAGGCCGAGGGGGGGATTCCTAAAGGTATCACGATCGATGCGAAAGCGGATGCGGCGGGAGGGGTGCTGATCGATATCCGTCGTAGAACCACACGGGATCGGCCTGTGACCCTGCTTCGGTTTAAACCGCAGTGGATCGCGGATCCGGAGGACAAGGATATGCAGATCCAGGTCCCCGGTCAGCGGATCACGAGGATCTTCGCGGGTGGCGGGAAGCTTTACGTGGAATATTTAAGTTCAAGGGAGCTTTTCCCGGAACGGCGCTACAGGGTCGTGGATCTTAAAGATCCTCGTGAGATGAAATCGGAAGATCTGAGCCAGGCAGAACTTGGCGCGAAATCTCCGGAGATCCTGAAAATCTTCAGGCCTTCGCGTCAGGGATTCAAGAAAATCTATTCTGAAAGTAAGAAGCACCAACTCTGGGTGGAAGCGGTCCTTGGGTTGGGTGCTGTGGGCGCCTTGTTCGACCGGTTCCTGACCCCGGAAACCGTCAACGCTGTTGTTCTGTGGGCCAAGCCGGTCTTTTATGATCTTTATAACAAAACCAGCAGGGATCCTGTCTATTTTTGGATGGGGGCCTACCTTGCATTCGCGATCGGTGGTCTTGCGTACCACGCCGGTCTCTTTGGCGTGATTTTTGAATATATTCGTCTGCCATTTGGATTGATGGCCATGGGGATCAGATTTGTCGCGGCAGGCGGAGCGTACCTGCTTGAGACCATCACCTATGTCACCCCAATTCCGGATAGCCTCTACGATCTCGGGTTCATGAACCGTTCTCCGGACGCGGGGGATATTGAAAAACTGAGATCGACCGAGTCAATGTCCGGTAATCCTGCGGGAATACTGGGAATTAAGACAGGTGGGGAGCGCTCCGAGACGCGCTTGCAAGCCAATCTTGCGATCTCGGATGTCGAGGCCTCCCAACTTGCTCGTGAGGTCAGCAATATCCTCGGGCAAGGAACAACCCTGCTCAGAAAAGAAACCATTAAAATCAACGATCAATCCTTTGACGTGGAAGCGACCGAGGAGATGATGCCTTTAAATAATGAGGAAATATATAAGCAGCCTGTCTATGCAAACAGAATTACCCGGATCGGTTCTTTCGTGTTTGTGATTCCGCCGCATGGTGAGACCCGAGAGGAAATCGAGCAACAGTTTGCAAAGCTGCGCAAGAGTTCGGATCTGTTCCGGAATTATGAGGGGAATGTTCTGGTCGTGGAGGGCACAGCGTTCGATTACGCGGACGAGCACATGATTCATCCGCAGACGCGTTTTGCGATCGCTCTTATGCTGAGTGAGGCGAAGGCGTTACGGGGCGAGGTGTTTGAAGATTACGGCACGGGTCCCGGGATTCTTTCGCGGGTGGCGTTCCGTCTGGGTGCCAGAAAAGGGATCATGTATGAAAAGGAACGCGGCGCGCTTAAACTGGCGCGAGCACATCTCAACGCTGAAGGGCTGAGGGAGGATACGGATTTTTTCATCGTGCGGCAGGATCTTTTGAGCACGCAAAACGCCGGTTCTTTATTAAAACGCCTTGGGAGGCTCTTCGGTTTCGGCCTTCAGAGGGATGCCGAACTGCGGGACGCACAAAACGAAGCCAGCATCGCGCTGATCAATATCGGACCTGAGTACGGGGAAGTGAATTATCAGGCAGACAGCCTGGCCTCAAGTCATCCCGGGGAGAGGCTTCTCATCAACACGGGCTATCTGCTCGCCGAACCCGCCGATGTGGCGATGCAGAAACAGCAGATAGAGAATGCGACCCTTTTGCTAAAGAAGGACGGTTGGAAGGTGGATCGGGTTGAGTTGCCGGAAGGCTATGCCGCATTGGTGGCTCGGCGCCAGTCTCAAAATCAGCGAAACGAAATGCGAGCGGAGAAGTATGCAGTGAAGATACCCGGAGCTGGAAACGGCCGGACCACGGAGGTCTGGTTGGATGGCGAGTTGGCTTTGGCATTGAGGAATATGCCGGCGGGAACGTCGGTCACTCTTTGGGGAAGTGCCGCCGTTGCGATGCTTCTGGCGCAACGGGGCCCGTTAGCGGCTCATCGATTAGGGGATTTTATCGGAGATGTGGATCTCGTTATCCATCACGGGGATGAATCAGCGATCCGGTCTGCTTTCCTGCGTGCGGGGGAACAGGCTCAAGAGAAGCCTCTCTCCGTAAGTATCCATGAACCATCACTGCTCGATAAATTGCATAACACAATGCATTTTACAGCTTACGATTTGCCTCTTCGCATCACTGTGGGAGAAGATCGTCAGCTTACGATCGAATTTGACACCCAGCCTGCAACGGCGACGGGGCAGGAATCTCGGGAACGTGATATTTCTGCGTATCTCGAAGATCTGCTCAATAAGAGATTAGTGACACCGTGGCCCGCTATGAGCATCGAGGATGCTATCCGGGGTGTGCGCGCGATGCTCGTGTTCGGTCTCATGCCTGATAAAGTCGAGCTCCAGAAGATAAAGGACGTATTGACGGTCGAGGAACCATGGATTGGAAAATCTGCTTTTCTCCGGGACCTTGATCGGGCGGGGAGCGACGGGTTGGCACTTTTGAAGGATCAGGGATTGCTGGATACCCGTCTCAAAGAGTGGCTTATCGGCCGCTCCCCCACAGAGTTCCCCGAGAAGCGAAACGAAATGAGGGTGGTTGAAGCAGCGCAGATCGAGAATTTACTCCGGGAAGAGAGACATCCGTTTGAGTATTACATTGAAGACCCGGTGCTGGCTTATCCGATCGACGAAGCGCCCGCCTGGATCCTCGATCATCTGAAGCTAGCGAATATGTTGGTCTTTCCGCAGACCCAAGGTGCACCTTTCACGAATCCCGCAGGCGAAAGCCTGGCCGGATTCTATGTGATGCTGAAGTTCCGCAACGGCGATATCAATCCGTATCTCGTGGGGCATGATTATTTTGAAAGGGAATATTCGGGGGAAGAAGATCCCGTGAAGCGTGAGAACTTTATCGACGACAACGGTTTGAAGACGGGCGGGCTGGATTTTGGGGAAAAAACGCCGCTTTTCCAGAAACGGCATCCCGTGAAACTATTCAAGATGTCGGAACTCCCTAATTACCCGGTTTGGGAGAACATAAGCATTCGACATCCCAATGGCGTCCTTCAGGAAAAACCGGCCGGGGAAGACGCCTATATTTTGCAAGATATGGATGGAAAGATCGAAATGACACCGGGGGACATTCCCTCCGGTTACCAGTCCCTTAAGCTGATCAATCAGGACCGGTTGGCTCTCGAGGGATTCACCGTGGGGAAACCGCTGACAGATATGGCGATCCAGGGGGTTAAATCCTTGGGTCAGGGAGGATCCTCACGGGTCTATCCCATGAAGGGAATGCCCGGATTCGTTTTGAGGCTTCCGCTCCCGGGGCTGAGTGTTTCCGAAATAAATCAGGCGGAGGAGGAACTTTTTACTCAAGCGAAATTAATGGAGCTATTCAACAAGGACGGCGGGATCGAGACGCTGTCGGCTTTGGATAAAATGGGAACAATGGACAATGGGACACTCTACATGGTGCGTTCGGGGCCATGGAAGGCGTATACGATGGAGAGTGGCGAAGCGGAGAAGATCCCTCCCGTTGAGAAAGTCCGGATCCTCAGGCTGATGCTGGAAACGCTTGCGTGGGTCCACCGCCATGGTTTCCATGGAGATATCAAACCTGAAAATATCCTTGTCGAGGAAGGGACCCTGGAGCCCAAGTTGAACGATTTTTCGGCCGTTCGGGCTACGAATATCCATGACCCGGGGAGCTATCGCATTGTCGGAGAAACCGCCGGCTATTCGCCTACGGATATTTTGGGGCCTGTTTATGAGGACTTGCCGATAAATCCCGCCTGGGATATTCACGCATTTGCGCGGACGATCCTGGCGATATTGAGTGCCCCCCCGGAGGCCGACACGGGATATAGCCGTATTGAAAATGTGATCTGGCGTATGAAAAAGTACGGCAATTACAAACTTTTCGAAGCGGATCTCCTGGGAGATCTGCTCGGTGAGACACTGCCCGGGATCGGATTAAGCCCCGTGTGGGATCAATTTCTCATGTCGACGATCGCATGGAGGTTTGTTTCCTCCGCAAGGTCGCAAAGGCAAACCGTTCCCAAGGCTCAATGGCAGGGGGTTCTGAATCAGGCATTGTCGATCAGGATGCGCCCCGAGGATTATCAGCCCTACCGGGCGAGGCTGGATGGGGAGACTCAGGCGCTTGTCGACAAACTACTGCGCGGTGAAACCATGACCGACAGGGAGATCGTTCATATAAACCGCAGGGTTTTAGAGCTCTCTTCTCCGGACCAGATCGCGAAGGCCCCAAAACCAGAGGTGGACGGGAATGTGGATCTCTTCCTAGAAAAGATCCCGCAGGCCCAGAAGGAGGCCCTGAGGCCGCTGATCCAATTGGCGCTGACGCGGGGTTACGAGGTTCTTCCCGAAGGCTACTCCGCGCAGAAATTCCTTGAGGAATTTGATGCGGCGACAAAGGTGCTTTTCCCGGATGGAGCGCCCTTCGTCCACGGGCTCAGGCAACGCGCCGAGATCCGTTCCCCCGAACAGATCCCGGAATTAGTGCGGGGCCAGGCCCCAACAACTTCTGGAATTAAAGAGGGTGAAAACCGCGCCGAAACGCGGACGAGCTCTGTAATGTCGAGGCGCAATTTTTTGAAAGGGGCAGTAGTAGCCGCTTCTGTAGCTGCTCTTCCAACCCCAGGTTTGGCTTTTAGTAGTTCTCCGGCTCAAACCACGGCCAAAGTTATAGTGCCTATTTTGCCGGAGAACGGATTTTACGATGATGAAGGGTTTTCCTTTGTTGATATTTATGATATGGATCGAAGTGCCGATTCTGCCCAGGATCGTGAGAAACTGTACGCTCCGCGACTTTATGCCTATAAAAATGGGGAAGCCTATCGAGTTCTTGAGAGTGGCGAAAGAGTCCGGTCGGATTTTTGGACGGAAAATATTAAAAATAGAGGTCGCTTTACCTCTCTGCCGATTTTAATTCCGCAACATATCAAAGAAGCCGGCCTGTTTCCAAGTAAGGCTGAGACAGACGATGAGGATTGGTTGCTCGCGCAAGTGCGGGATCATACCCGCTGGGCCGCCGGTGCGGTTTATTCTCTTTTGCGCAGCGCATCGCCAAGGATAATGGAAAGTCTCACGGATCTCATGGCGGCTGAAGACCCGTCGCCGAAGCTTGCTATCGCCCGCGAATTAGGGCGAACGGATTGGTGGCGGTCGGATGCCGGGGAGTTCTCCGACCGTTCCCGTATAGTTGGTCTCAGGTCGCAGAGGTTCACGGACGCATATATCGATTACGTCAAACATCATGGCCGGGGGAAAGACATCTATGGTCACGATGCTGTTGAGTATTTTTCTCGGTACCTCAGGAACCGTTTTAAATACACTCAGGCGGGGTCACGTTATGTGATAGGTCCCCGTTCCCATTTTTACGCAACGAGCCAACCCGGTCTTACGCCTACCAACATCAAGGCCCTTATGGATATCATATTTAAACAAAAATTCTATGAGATCATTCCGGCCCTGTACTTCAACGACGTTGGCGGGTTTCTGGGAGAGTTTTCGACGAAGGAGAATTCGGCTCCCTTGGACACGAAAGCAAGACCTGAAGGAATTCAGCGCGAATACGGCGTTGCCCCCGAAGAATGGGAGGTATGGTTTTTGAGAGGGACATATGAGGGGTGTCATTGGATGAGAAACAATGGTGCCAAGGAATGGGAACAGGAGTGGTCGCGAGTGCATGATAACGTGTATTTTGATGAGCGGTCTGACCGGAATCGGGATGACGTAATCAGGCTGGTGAAAAATCCGGATAAATCCATGGAAGTCAGGGAACTCGCGCTTGAGCTAACCGTGATGAGCGGAAGTGTCCCCTCCTTTGATCTTTTGGATGATATCCTTTCGGGCCGGCAGTGCCCCGAACTTCAAGATACGTCCCGCCGGCTCAATCAGATTTACGCTTTCCGCAGGCCCGGCGTCACTGACCACGTCCTATTCTCTGTTGCTAATAATCATTGGGTCCAGGGGATCCTTGCGGTGGGCGGCGGCGCGGCTGTGTATTTTATCGGGCGCAAGATATGGCGGGATTTGTCGGACAGGGGTTCGGGATATCCGAGGACCCGAACCATCTGGGACCGCCCCCCTTTCTCTGAGCGGCTCCGGCGATGGGCTGAGAATTTGTGGATAGACGCTCGAAATAAGGTTGCTGACCTGTGGAATAAGGCGGTCGGAGTTGCTGAAATAATTAATCAGAAGTTCTTGAAAATGAAACTGCAGGCGTTCGCTTTTTGGCTGCAGCCTAAAATGTTTGCAAGAGAACGTGGCGTACCTGCTTTGATCGGGATGGCGGCCTACGGAATTTTTGCCGTTAGAAATCGGATCGCTGAGTTTAACCGGTCTGTAAGTCATGTTTTTTACCGTTTCGCTATTTCCGGATGGGTGAACCGGAGGGTAAACATATTCTTTGATCGGAATCAACCCGTCCAAGAGCAGATCCAAGGGGCCTTTAACCGGTTTGCCGGAACATTAGGCGAGCATCCAGAACCCACCTTTATCCGCGTGACCCTTCCCGAACTTAAAGAGAGAAAAAAGTTTAGGCGCGGATTTGAGCAGAATTCGCTGGATGTCGCAAAGATCCTGATGCGAAGTTTTAAATATTTTGAGAAAGATTATATCGCCTTGTTGAAGCGTAGCCCCGAAGTGATCGAGTTTGTTTTTCTGGATGATCCGAGTAGTCCCGCAGGATGGGTTCAGATGGACGCTTCGGCCGTTCATATCAATCTGCATGGTTTGGATGTTGCAAAATGGGGTACCGATATCGAGAAGGTCAGCGGGACCCTGAGGCATGAGATTTTCCACAAACTTGATTTTCATCATCGCGTTTTCACACAGCCTGAATGGTTTCAAGCCGTGCGTGAAGCCGGTTTCGACGGTTTTTTTGACGGCGACAAGTACCTTCCTCTTGATGAAATAGAAAGGAGCACGGGATTCGTGCCTGCCGCTTCAGACACAGAAATGCCGGGCATTCTCCAGGGTGACGGCACGGTTGATCTATTTCAGGTGGTTGATGCCGATGGCAACACCGTCCAGCGCGGTTGGCGGGACTTTGTCGATCATGTTTATGCCCGGATGCGCAAAGCGAATTATCGGTCTTGGGTGCATCAGGGCGCTGACGGGGAAAAACGTGTTTATACGAATCTGATGACTTATCTGATGGAATCATTCTTGTTTCCTCAAGAAATGAAAACTTGGGAAAAACGCGTGGAGGAGGAGGGTTTCAAGGTTCACGTGACGTTCTCCGAGCCGGAAGCCTATCGTTTTTTTACCCCGCATGAATATTTGGCTGAATTTGCCATGGCCTATTTTGAGAAAGGTGCAGACCGCAAAAAGATCGTCCAGGAATGGGCCGGCGGAGCTTACTTGGATCGATTACTTCAAAAAATCATGAGCGAGAAAGCGGGTATTACGCTCGCGTCAGATCGCCGGACAGAGGCGCAGATTTCAGAGAAGGCCGTGACCTCAGAAAAGAGCCCCGCTCAGGGAATGCCCGGGGAGCTCCTCGCTGTAGGTCGTCCCGAGATCCGTTCCCCCGGTCAATTCCCGGAATTAGTGCGGGTCCGGGCCCCAATAACTTCTGGAATTAAAGAGGGTGAAAAACGCGCCGAGACGCGGAGCGGGAATGCAGGGAACCCGGTGACGGAAGAGGCAATCCCGGCGGAGGCTTTTAAAAAGCTTCACGAGTTGATCGATGATCCAAAAGTGACGGGCCAGTATCGCGTCCGGCACAAGTTCCTGGACGGTGAGAGCGTTCTCGGCTCGGGACACATGTTCCCCGTATTTATGCATCGTTATTCGGATGAAGAGACCATCAAAACCGCCTGTCTCCGGGTGGGGAGTCTGCTAGTCGTTTCAGACGAATATTTGAATGTGGAGCCGGTGAATGAAGAGCTCGATAGACTGAAGCACGAATATCCTTCACTGCGCGTTCTGAGAGTGGAGGGCGAGATTGCATTCAGTATGTTTTTAAAGCCGCTTTTGGGCGCAATGTTGACGCAGGATTTCAAGGGAAAGGTGGTCGAGGATATCGGGACTGGAAACGGCGTTCTCATGCAGGCCTCCTCGGCGCTTGGCGCGTCGGGGACGGTGGGGATCGATACGGATCTGGAATCTCTTGAGAAGGCGGATGCAGATTTGAAACGGGCAGGGAAGAAGGGCATTCTTCTCAGAAAAGATCAGTGGAAAACGGACCCTCCGGGTCTGAATGAAGGCCTGGATTATGTCTTAGTGGAGGCGGATCTTGCGGACTGGTTCGCTCCCGAGAACGCCAAAGCCCGAACGCGTATCCTGGGAGGGAAGGAGGCCGATATCCGATTGTCGAATTTCGGTTCCTGGCCTGATTACGCGACGCTGGAGGACGTGCTTCGGGGGGCTTCGGCAGCGCACGACACGCTTGTCGCGGATTCGACTTCGAGAAATATTCCTGTCGTGATGTTGGGAGGATATCGTTTGGGATTTTCCGGCTTTGACGTCAATGGTAAGGAGGTGGATAGAACCGCCGGATCTCCCCTCGCGACATTCTCTGAAAAAGGATGGAAGACAGCGTTGTTCGCTTCCGGCAATCTTCAAGCCATCCTTGCGACCCGGTCTCGCTCGGAGACGCGGGGGGAACTGAAGTTCGATCCAAAGATCGCTAGTAGTGTTTCGCCTCTGCTTGGCATGATGACGGGACAAATGCCGGTCTGGTATTTCCTGATGGCGCTTGGGATCGATCCGGCAGCAGTGACGAGAGAAGATCTTCTTTCTTTGGGTGGCGGCGCCTCGGCAATCAGGCTAGCGCAGAAGCCGATGCTGGGTTTGTCCGTCCCGGAGCTGCAGTCTGCGGTACTCGATACTCTCAGACAGCTGACGAGTCATGACGAAGGGATCTTCGAAGCCCAAAGTCCACCGTATCTCAGGATCGAAAATGGAAGTCCTGTCGCGATCGTGTGGCCTGTGAGTGAGGGGACCGTGACTTATCCCTTTGAAAAATTCACAGAAGCGCTTCAGAACGGGAGTTTCCCGACCGTTTATTCGCCCTCTGAAAAAACCTCTTCTTATGTGAAGATCGCAGTCCGCCAAGGGGTGGTTCAATCGGGCGTAGCGAAGATCTTGGGGATCGACGTGGCCGGGAAGGTTGCTGCGGATGTGGGTTGCGGATCAGGAGTGGTCAGTGTGGAGATGCTGAAGAAAGGAGCCGCTTCAGTCAGAGCCCTGGATATCAGTCTTCTCAAGATGATGAATACGCTGATGTCGGTGGCCCTCGACAAGGAGACGGCCCCGCTTCTTGACCGCCTGAGACTTTTCCTGAATGAAATGCCTGCCGCGGATTTTTATGCTTTTAACGCGCCCACTCTGGGCGGAGAGACGCAAACGACGAGGGCCCTTTCAGAATCGATTAAAGCGGGCGAACCCGCCAATTGGGGGATAAGCGACAAGGTGCTAAAAGAAAAGATCCTGGATCAAGCATTTCAAAAGGCGAATCCGGGAGCGAAGTTCCTGCTGAGGATCTTTTTCAGGCGCCATTATGTTCCTGGCATTGAAGTGGAAGGCTTGGATATATTGGATGTCGACGAACTGCCGTCACTCGAGAAGCTTGTCGCGGATTCGGGGTGGAAGATCCCCAAGGGCCAGCCGGTGATCGCCGACGATCGCGAGGGACGCAGGTTTACCGCGCAGGCAACTTTTCTTCTCGACCGCTCCGAGATGCGAAAGATGGTCGTGTCTGAAAAATTTGCCGTAATGCTTCCGGGCTTGGAGGACAGGCACTATGCCTTCCAGATAGAGCGAATGCCGCACTCGATCGGCAAATATCAAGAGGCGCCGGAATCATTCATTGTCCGTTTGTACGAAGGGGACCAGGAGAACTCATATGCGGGTATCTCCTTTATGGCTTTTCCGTACCAAAAAGTGCTTTATCTGGAGAACTATGGTCCGGACTTTCCGGTTCTGGGAAAGGGGGCGCCCCGGTTAGGTCCCGGGCGCGCTTTGCTCGCGGAGATCCTGAAACGACTTCCCGAATACGATGGGTTCGATCTTATTGCCAATGGCTCACCGAAAATACGGGAGTCCTTCGCCAAATTCGGCAAAGGGTTGAATTTTAAGATGAAAGGGGAAATTACGGACGCTTACCGGGAAGAGCTCATCGCACGGGCCGGCTGGTTGCCGAAGAATACGAAAAGAGTGCTCATGCATATCTCGACTGGGGAACTGATCCAGTCGGGATATTTAACGCCGGATCAGTTCGACAAATATTTACGTATCGCGTCTCACATGAACATGGTCGCGAAAATCTCGCTCAAAGATCTAGAGTCTGACCGTTTGGAGGGCAGCACTGAGACGCGGGCGGAAAAGAGGGACTATTATGAGGTCCTGGGTGTTGCTAGAGACGCATCCTACGGTCAAATTAAGAAGGCGTACCGGAAAAAGGCTCCGAAGGTTCACCCGGACACGAATCCCAATGACCCGAAGGCCGAGGAAAAATTCAAGGAACTCGGGGAGGCGTACGAGGTTTTATCGGATTCCGATAAACGTGCGGCCTATGATCGCTATGGTCATAGTGCCTTTACAGCGGGAGGTGTCACCAGGAGAGCGGACCCCTACGCGGAATTTAATGCCGCAATGCAAAAAGCTGAAGCAGAGGCAAGAGCCGAACGCGAACGTCAAGCTCAACAAGCTTACGCGAAAGCCATTGACGCGTTATTGGGTCTGGCGATCGTCGACGGGATGGATTTTGACGCGGCTCTAAAAGAGTTAAGGCGACTGGAAGGAGTTTTCGGGAAAGCTTCTGAGCAATGGAGCGCAAAGGACCTTCAGCCGCCTCAGGCTATGGAACAGCTTGCCAAAAAACGCGAGGCGGTGCTTCAGGCTCAGCGGAAAGCGCAGCGGGATCTTGCCGACGCGCAAGCGGCACAAATGCGTGCGGCGATTGGGAGTGCCTCCAACCCGCGTGAGGCGCTCGCATCTCTAACAGTGCTGAATCCCGCCGGAAACAAGAAGCTTGGAGAATTTCAGATACAAGGACCCGCGGCAGATGTCTACGGGGAATTGTTTGAACAAGCCAAGAAAGCCGCAGATGCCTATGAAGAACAAGTGGAGGGAGAACTTAGGAGCCTTACGCAACAAGTAGAGGTGATAGGAAAAGGGATTTCTCCTGAGATGACGCTAGCCCAACTATCCGAAGCAGAAGCCACCCTCCAACCTTTTAAAGCCAGGGCTGCGGAAATTTCTCGCGGGAGTGGAGATGCCCATGCAAAGATGGAAGAAGCACTTAAGCGCGTCAGATTTGTTATCCACGACCGGATGGTCCCTTTGCTTAAGGTGGAGCTTGACGCATTGCAAGGGAAAATCAAGGCCGTTGGTTTTGTCGCCCGCGAAGGTATCTACGCGGTGATTGATGGCTTGGAGAGTGACGCCAGGGCCCTTGAAGAGATGCTTGGCGGTGATAAATATCATTTAGACAAGATATGGTTTGCCGGCGCACACGTTGATATCGGAGAGTTGCGAGTGGCTTTACTCCGCGGTGAACTTGAGGCGCTGCAACAGAAAATAAAAAATGTTGGCTTTGAGCCCAAGGAAGAAGTGTATACAGCGCTTGATGGGCTGGAGACGGACGTTCGAACTTTTGAAGAGAAGGCTCAAGCGGTTCTTAAGAGTAACGAATATTATTTGGGAAAGATCTGGTTTGCCGGCGCGCAAGTGGATCTTAAGAACACACGAGTAAATCTGCTGCGCAGAGAGCTCGAAGTATTGCAGGGGAAAATCAATGCTGTGGGGTATGAGCCCACGGAAGGAGCGTATGCCGCGCTGGGTGCTCTGGGGGATGATATTCGTGCACTCGAAGAGAGGGCTCAAAGGGTCCTTAAGAATGATACTATTTATCTGAGCAAGATTTGGTTCGCCGGTGCGCAAGTCGATCTTAGGAAACGACAAGTTTATCTCTTGGGAAAAGAACTGGAAGCCATCAAGGACCGGGTTTCGAATGGCGATCCCGGAGTGCTTGAAGAATCGGTGACGGAACTTGAAGCGAAAGCGAACCGGGTGCTTCAAGAAAATCAGTTCTATTTCGGGAAAATTCCGTTTGCAGATGTTCGTTTTCATATCAAGCAAAGGCGTGAACGGGTGACACCGGAGGACGATCGCCCCCGTCGCGGCGAACTTCGCGTGTCTGATGCCGTGCTCGTCGGGGGGGCGCTCAAACCGGGAGGGAACCGGGAGATCCCTGAGGCGGTGGCGGTGAAGATCACGACGAAAAGCATCGAGGAGCTGGAGGCTTTCATTTCATCCGTTGCAAAAGCGGCGGAAGCGGAGGCTCTGGCGATGGGCGCGGCGGAAGCCTTGCCGAGTCAGGAGATGGCCGATGCATTCAAGCAGCATGGCGATAGCGTGGACGCAAAATTCCGGGATCTCTTTAAGGCCTACGTTCAGAAACCGCACGCGACCGGTGACGGGACTTTATCGATCGGGTTAGTGATGGACCCGGATGGAAATGACTTGTTCTTTAAAGCCTTGGTGGCGGCGCTTGCTGAGTCTCAGTGCCCGGTTGAGTTGCTGGGCCTTGCCGATGCGCTCAATAGTCCGGAATTCCAGCCATTGATCAAGCAAAAGCAGATCAAGCTGCGTCCTCTTCACCCCCAGGATTTCAGAAAACCCATCGGGATCCGGGGGGGGAGTGAGGCCCCTGTCGCGCTGGGTGCCTCATTCCAGAATGTTCCGATGAACGAAATGTTCCACAAGGTATCGCTGGACCTTGGAGATGGCTCCATAGATGCGTTGACGAGCGCGCATTCGAAGAAGCTTTTCGCCTACGCGCCGGTTTTGATAGGCTTGTTTGTCCAGGAGGATGCGTATCAGGAGCAGAAGCCGGAGAATAAAGCCGCTTATCTCCAGCACCGGCTGGAAGAGGTTCTCGGAATACCCATCAGAATAGACACGAACAACGGTGCTTTTTCCATCGTCGCCTCCGAGGTCCAGGCCTATATCGCCCAACTCGCCGTTGGCACTGCTGCCTAATTATCATTAATTTCTTGATTGGAAATTAGCGTCGCCCTTGTCGGACATTAATGGAATGAAATAAACGACAAGGGCGCATAGCCTCCCCCTAGCGACCATTTCAACTGCGCTAGATGAAATGGTCGAATGCATCTCTCAGATGGCCCATTTTTTAGTAAATCTAAAAAATATCTGCAACTCATTCCACCGTAATTACTTATGGTGTCCATCGAATTTGACACCTATGGGAAGTTATGTTACCTTTATAATGAACATTAAATAAGTGTTTAGTTCTGTCTCTCGTATAGAGAGAATTAAAATACCAGCCCAAAGGAAGTTACCGTTTAAATGACGCAGTCCGAACTGTTTTCACAATTCTGGAAGCGCTCTGTCTCTCTGGGCGTTGCTCTGTCTTTTCTCGTGACAAGTGTGATCACGAATCCCGGTGTGGGCTATGGACAAACCGCGGGTATCGACTTTGCGAGAATCTTTTCAGCGCCAGTTGACCGGATGGCGGGACTTGCCGGATTGCCGGCGGAGATCGGCTCGGTTGTTGAAACATCAATTCGACAGACCCTAGACCACAGACCACAGACCACAGAAAAAAATGCAAGCCCTGCGGACCGTGGACCGCGGACTGAGGACTCGCTTGTCATTCTCCTCCAGGACGCTCACGCGAATCCAACCGCTCAGGAGAATATTCGGCAGATCCTCCGCTATCTTTCCGGAAAATACAAAAATATGACCGTCGCTGTTGAAGGTTCCTCCGGCCAACTGCGCCCCGATTATTTCGATGTCATCAAAAACCATCCCAAGGCCGGCGAGGCGATCCTTCGCGACCTCAGCGCCAAAGGCGAGATCACCGGAGCTGAGCTTTTTGCCTTTGAAGAGGCAAAAAAGTACGCAGTACGGGGTACGGCGTACGGCGAAAACGAGTCAGGTGGAAGGCTTACGGAGTATGGCGTGAAAGATTTAAACCCCGTACGCGGTACGCCTTCCGCCGTACGCGTCATGGGCGTTGAAAACACCGCGCTCTACCGCGAAGACTTGGAATTATTCCGTTCGGTTCAGAAAGATTTTCCTTCGATCACGAAGGCCCTCTTGCCCGTCCACGCGGCGCTGGATCAGGAAGCCTCCCGTGTTCTTTCACCCGAGCTGCGGGATTTCCTGAAGGAACGCGAGCGCCGGAAGAATGGCAAATTCACAGCCTCTCAAACCGCCGGGGATCCTAATATCGCGGCCTATTCCAACTATCTCGCGAAACAGTCGAACAAGGTCCTGGCGATTGATCTTTCCGATGCCTTTGAGCAGTTGCGCTATCCGAATCTCATGCGCCTTCTCGCTCTCCAGAAGGATAAAGAAATCACGGATCCGGAGGCCGTCACCGCCGCGTGGGAAAAATTCATGATCGATCTCGGCAATAAGATCTCCCAGGAAAAGGAATTTCTTTCGGCGCTGCGCTACTTTGCGGTCACGAACGGGCTTGTTCAGTCAAAGCGTCCGGCGGGGGAACTTCCGTTCCTCTATTCCAAAGAACTTCTTCCAAGAAAACTGCTTGAGTATCTCTATCACCTGAAGACCTCGGCCGGAATCCGGATGGAGGACTATCCGGTGGTTTTGAAGTCCTTCCGTTCGCTGATCCTGCGCTGCGAGATCGATGCCGCGGGCCTTTTTGAGGAAATGGATTCGCTTGAAGGCCTGATCACAGCCAAGCTCGCGGTAAGCGACGCGGAGAAAGCGCTCGTCAAACGTTTCGCGTTCCTTGAAAGA
Source organism: Candidatus Omnitrophota bacterium (assembly GCA_903884815.1). Classification (GTDB taxonomy): domain Bacteria; phylum Omnitrophota; class Omnitrophia; order Omnitrophales; family Aquincolibacteriaceae; genus Aquincolibacterium; species Aquincolibacterium aerophilum. The sequence goes on from CAISGE010000058.1 coordinate 39,253, forward strand.
CTTGAGAAAGCACTCCGACTCGAACTCGATCGCAAAGAATACCGCGCTCTTGTGGCGGAGAAGGCATCCCTCCAGGAATTCACCAAGGCTTCGGACTTGCTTGCTGCGTCGCTTGACCGCGCGCTGAAATTTTATGAACTTGCCGAGAAGCGCGACAGCGTGTTGCTCGAAAATGCCCTTGAGCTCGAAGCGGAAGGCGTACGTCGTACGGCGGATGACGGAAAATCAGGCTTGGCGCCTTCCGCCCTACACCTTCCGCTTTCCGAGGTGATTGTTCTTATCACCGGCGGCTTTCACACGGACGGGATCAAGGCGATCCTGGAGGAAAAGGGGATCCAGCACGCGGTCGTGATGCCGCGGATCACGTCGACCGATCACGGGGAGGCGTATCTTAAGACCATGAACGGCTCTAATTCCGACCTCTCAGCTTATTTTAATGTCGCGAACCCGTTCCGGACAAAGCAGCAGGCCATTATTTTTAAAGGCATCATCGAAAACGCCGCTCCGTCTCTTGTTCAAGACGAAAATCTTTCCGTCTCGCAGGCCGCGAACCTTGTCCAGGACGCACTTACGAATCACCCGCTGCTCGCGAACGCCCTTCGCGCTGAATTTGCTCCCGTCATCCTGAGCGGAGCGAAGGATCTCAGCCGAGATTCTTCGGCTGGCGAGCCTCAGAATGACGAGTTGATCCATACGCTCATCATCACACCCGTTCAATTCCGTCCAACGCTGTCCGGCAATTCCGCCATTCCCGCGGAGCTCCTTTTCAGTCCCGATTATGAATCGACGGTGAGCACGGCGCCTTTTTCCGCCGCTGAAGTTACGATGATGCCAGCGGGGAATATTGTCCGGCCGGTGGCGCTGTCATCCAAAAAAGTTTCGTTGAAATCGACCCGCGCCGAGACGCGGTCTTTTAAAAAAGCCGATCGCTCTGAGAAGCGGGATGAGCCATGGTTCCGGGCCAAGCGGCCTCTCAGAGACGGTGCCATTGCCGCGGCGATGATCGGGGCTTCCATCCTTTTGGTCCTCGCGCATCCCGGCTGGTATTTTGTCGTGCGCAACGGTCTGGGGCAGCTCGTCGGCCACCTGGCTTCGAGCCTTTTGGATAAAAAGTTCAACTTGCAGCGCTACTTCCGGGCGGCCGCGTTCGGCGCGGGGTGGGCCCTGATCATTCCTCTTTACGCTTTCTGGATCCCCACGCTTCGGATCGCGCCGGTGGCGGGAGCGCAGCTGGATCTTTTCGGTTTCGCGCAGATTGGTGTCCTGGCCGGTTTCACGATCCTTGGAGAGATCTTCCTTCCGGCCCGGGATGGTGAGGGGACTTTGGGGCGGTTCTGGAGGACACTGAAATTCCAGACGAAGAACATCATTTACGCGGAAGGGGGATTTTTCATCAAGCAGATCACCTATTGGACGGCGCTCTCGGGGCTCTACTACGCTTCGGTCATTTCATTTCCCGCATTTTCACAGCTTATTGTGATCGCCGCCATGATCTTTGCGCTCCCGCAAGCCCTTGAATCCGTCCTTACAGATCAGGTCAAAATCGGTGAGGTTCCGGCACGCGGGAAATGGCAGGGCTTATTCCTGAAATACTGGCCGTGGTTCCCTGCTGTGTTCGTTCTGATGTCCGGCCTCTTCAACATTATTCCGCTAACGTCGGCGGTATTTCTTTTCGGTTCGGCCGTGGTCAGCCATCACCTCGCGAAGCTCGTGGTAGTTTTGAAAGAAAAAGTTTTCCCGCACGACGAAGAACCCGTGCTTGGCGCGGGAAACCCTGCCGTGGCGCCGGAGGGGATGAACCTCCATTACGATGCTTCAAAAAAAGTCTGGAAGGGATCCGAGATCACATGGCCGTCCGATGCCGGAAAGGCCTTGAGAGTCCATGGCTTGTCTTGGAAGAGAGATCGGGAGGATCCCATCCAGAAAGTGATCGCAGGGCTTCCCCCTGTCAATTATTGGGATCCTGTTTCCGGAGAAATCCAAACGGAAGAAGCCGCGATCTTTTTCCGGCGCTACAGGACTCGTGCCACGTGGGTGGTTCCTGAAGAGGAGCGTGAAGCCGCGTTTCGCCTGGCGGCCCTGTCCGGCGAGGAATTCCGGAGAGATGCCGTGGTCCGGGCGGCGATCAGCTCTTTTAGGGCTTACCTTCCTGTTCGAGGCGTGAACGAGCTGGATCGATTGCTCGCGGATCTTCAAGATCCAGCCAAAGTCCGGGAGGTTCTGACGGCCCCCTTTATGGCCGAGGACATGACGCGGCAACTTCTTTTTCAGGCCCAGAAGTTTGGCTTAGGTCCGATCAAGAGTGAAGCGAAAAACCTTAAGAAGTACGTCCTGGCTCGCCTTGTCCTCCAGGAAATCCTCCACCGGTTGAGTTTGTCGGATGATCTTTTACCTGACGCGAGTTCGTTACGTAGGTCAGGTTTAAACCTGACCTACAATCCGGAACAGGATGAACAGCGGTCATATATAGAAGCCCGGCGCGAGAGCTGCCTGGCGGATCTGCACGAATTGGCCCACGACCTGATGCTGCATTCCGGGACATTTACTTTTGCGGCTCGTGTGAATGTCTCAGGCATCGAAGCCGATTACGGTCCGGCGCTCGCGGAGGAGCTTCGTTCGAAAATTAATTTAATTGATGATCTGGAAATTCCGGCGGAACCGCTTACAGCGGAAATGTTACAGACGGCCCAGGAATCCTACAGGACGTTTTTGGTTACGCTGGGTGAGATGCGAGAGATCATGGTCCGGCATCAGCGCTCGACAGGCCCGGACGCGCCGGCGGAAAGTTTCTCTTATCAAAATCTCATGGACTCCTTGACGCATTATGAGAGCCTCATTCAGGAGGCTATGTTTCCGGCCATCGATCATTGGCTCGAGAATCTGCGAACCCAAGAGGCCTCGCAGGCGGCAGCGAAGCGGAATTCCGAAGTGAAACGCCTTCAGTTGCTTCCGGGGTTTTTGGCTCCGGGTGCTTCTTCGTCCGCGGCGCAGGGGGGCAAAAGGGCGGAAACGCGGAGGAAACCGAAAGACGGGTTGCGGGGACCGAAGGAAAATTTAAACTCCGGTATCGTTAGGAGATTGCCCGTATGGGTTGTGGGTTCTCTGTTCGGCGCGATGGAGGGGTTGTACTGGTTGCTCAACCAAGCCATCTTCAACCTGTATGCATTCATTCAACTTCCCTATGAGGACTACACGGCGACTATCGCTTATCTGGTTGGGCCCGTGATCGAAGAGATCAAGGACCGGCTCATTCTTTTTAAATACGGTTTCATGCCGCGTATGAGTTCTACTGCGGCGGTACTCTCCAGTTCGGCAGTTTTTTCGGTACTTCATGTTTTGACATACTGGGCCGAGGATCCGATCCTGTTCGCGCCCCGGTTGATCGCATCTTTTGTTGCCGGCGTTTCTCTGGCGGCCAGTTACCGGATATCGGGGACCCTGCTCGTCCCGATCGCGCTTCACATGATCCACAATGCCAAGGTAGATGCCTCAAATCCATTGCTCTGGGTCTGGGACGCTCTGTTTATGATGATCTCGGTGTTTTATGTCTTTCGCGAGGCCTTCACACCGGCGCTTCAAAAACAGCTCGTCTCTCCGAAGGTTCCCACCTGGCGCAAATTGCTGGTGATCCGTTTACTGGGCGCCACTGAAACGAAGGAGGCTGAGACAGCGCTCGAGAATTTTATTGCTGCGAAGCCGTCTCCTTCCCCTGATTTATCAAAGGCCGCGCGCCGCGCGATAGATCAAATGAATCCGCGAAGCCTTCAAGCGAGTGAGAAGAAAAATCCCGTCGGTCGCGCCGAGACGCGCATTCGAGGAGTGATCGAGGGGATTCAGGCGATGGGGGATGTTCGCGCTCTCGCGTACCTGTCCTCCGCGATCGAAGGGGTGCAGACTTTAAATGATATTCAAGATCCCGAAGTCATGGACGCATTAAAAAATGCATTCCAAACCGGTGAAATTGGTGAGATCGAAAATCAAGTTCAAAAAGTGCGGTGGTGGAAAATAGGTACGAAGAATTCATTTTGGAAATGTGCGCGGACTATTCGCGACAAATTGAACGAACTCCTTAATCCGCAATGGAGTCGTTTTATGCTCGCGGTGGATCAAATCGATCGTAAAGATGTATGCCAGCTTGTTTATAAGATCATGTCCGGAACGGATGAACCTTCTTTTTCATCGGCAGAACAGGCCTTGTTAGAAAGTCATCACGCGATCATAGATGTTTTTAGAGATTATCCCCGCCTGGCCCGTCTACTTGGGAATCTTCCTCCGGGTCTGATCATTCCTGAGGCATTGTCCCGCCGATTAAACGAGGTTTTTAACCGCTTGCGGTCAAAGGAATTGGAGTTCAACTTTCAAAGAATGCGGGCGACTTTTGACGCGATGCTGGCGGCCGGGAGAGTGATTGATGGTATTGATCGTGAACCGACGCTTGGTTTTGTAATAAGGATCGTTCGGGGTGAAGTGAATGCCGGGGATATTTTGAGTCATAATGAAAGGGAATCCCTGGCCGAGATCGAAATGCTAACCGGAGCGGCAGGACTTGCCGAGGTCATCGCGGCCATTGGGACCGATCCGACCCTCATTCAAAAAGTCGAAATGCGGCGTTCTCTGTTAAGAATGAACCAAGAAATCGATAGAACGATGAGAGAACTTCAGACGAAATTCGAACATGCAACGGGTCCAGAGCAAGAAAGGCTTCGTCTGCTCTTGGAAGTGGCAGCTAAATTAGGTGAAAACAAGCGGCAATTCTTAGAAGAACTTGGGGAGGGGAAAACAAATCAATTCCGTACCGAGATGCGGTCAACGTTGAAATTTCTTGTGGCAAGTGCCGTGGACGGGATGATCTGGGTCGGAACTTTGATTAGTTTCAAGAGACATTATGAAGCGGGGGTTTCTAATCCTCCGGCGGTCGCGACGGCTCCGTCGTTTCGTCCGGCTTCCTTCGATGATCCTATTTATGTGGTGCCGTCAGAGAAAGCGCTGCGGTCCAAGGACATTCTCACTCAGTTCATCGGCGATCCGCGGGGAGTCGCGAGGATCCGGGAAATGGATGAGATCGTCCGCCGGGAATTCGCCAAGGAAGCCGGTTCGCTCGACGCGTACATCCAATTTGCAAAAAGCGGAGAGGAGCGTCCGCTTGTCGTCCAGCAGGCGCTGTGGCTTGCTTCCAAGATGGACCCGGTTTGGCTCAAGTGGCTTAAGGAAAGAAATACCTCGATCTATTCGACCGACACGCCTGATTATGGCTACACGCGGGGGAGCCGGTTCTCTGGATATTTCGGGGAACCCCGCATTCGTGTTTCCAATGAGATCAAGTCTCCGACGCAACTCGCCATTGTTCTTGCCGGTCACGAGGGCAAGCACGCGAACCGTTTGCCGCGTGATCTTCGCGGGGCGATATGGAACTCGCACATCATGCTGGAGAACCTCTTTCGAATCACAAAGCTGAATACGGAAGAAGTCGCGGCTTTCAATAGCGCGCGGATCTTCACGAACGCTCTCCTGAATGTAACACCGGAACCGCCTAATATCGGTTTTAACGACGCGAGTAAGCTCACCTACAGTTATCGTGATGCCGGTTGGGCTTTTGCTTTGGACGGGATCATTACAGTGGGTTGGTATGCTGTGGGTCTGACGTTCTGGGGTATCGGGTTAAGGAGTATGATCCGCAAAGATCGCCAGCGAGCGGAATGGAAGAAGTACGGCCGTTATGGCCCGAGGCCTGGGCAGACGCACACTCGGTCCGGATACGGCCGTGCCGAAAATCGGAATACGGCAGGCTCGGTAGACGGACCCGTCGATTGGACTCCCGGGTTGAATCTGGCGATCCTGGAATATTTCGGGCCCCGATGGTTGCCCGTCGAAAATAGAACAAGTGAAAACCTGAAAAATCGGCAGCGGATTGCGAGATTGATCATAGCCACATCGCTCAACAAGCGGGACTATCTGACAGACGATTTTGAATTTGTGGCGCCCCGGGAAGTGGTGGTCGCTGAAATGGAAGGTTTCCTTGATCACATGCATGCCAACATGCGCCCCCTCATTGCCGGGTTGGAAGACCAGTACGGCGCTATTGCTGACGAGCTTGAACGCATCGTCACCGCCTCGCGCCCCGATGTGCGGGATCCTGAACATGCGGGCTTCTTGCTGAGATCTCCCGGAGAATTCGATCTGCCCGCTCGCGTGGAGACACTGACGGATGCTGCTACGGGTGCACGAGAACCTGAAGTTGGCATTTCCGGGACAAGCGAAAATACCGGAAACGACCGTGCCGAAACGCCGAAGACGGAGGAAGAGCGGATCGATTTCCAGGATCTCGGCAATGTTCTCACCGCGTTTTTTTCTCCAGAGCGCGTGGAGGGGTATTTTGACAGATACGACATCATTCGCATTATTTCAGCTTTTGTCATGTCGTTGGGGTCTTTTTACTATATGGATAAGTCGAATATTGCGGCCGTGGTTGCCATGGCGACTTTGTGGAATGTGCTGATCCTCATCCGGTCGATCATTACCGAAAGTGTGCCCCCTTTGTTGAAGAAAAAGGGCTGGTCGTTCTCTCAGATGCGCTGGGCTAAGTTTACCGCGCAGATGTTCTCTAGCGACATTTCGATCATAACGCTTGTCTTTTCGATGTTCGTCAACAATCACATCCTGAGCTTTTTTGACATGGCGAAGACGTCCCCGGGCGGGCTTGTAGTGTCGGGTTTTGTGATCGGAACGATGAACGGCCTTCACGATGCTTTCTTCCGGGTCATACAGGGAGACTCCCGGCGCACGGTCATTCTGGATTTCTTCAGGGACTATGTGATGTACACGGTCCCTATGCTGTTCGTCAATATTTTGCCGTTCCTGTCCAAACCGTTTTTTTACTCGGTATTTGCAAAAGTGATCGGGGAGACATGGGCCGGAATGGCAGAATGGCAATCCGAGAGTTACTTGCCGGTAGTGGCAGGCGCGACGATGGAGGAGATGAGAAAAATGTTGCGGCAATTGCCTCGATGGAGATGGGATGACGGAGATAAGCCTCCCTGCCAGAGATCACTTACGCTAGAGGACACCACGATGATCGTGCGTGTGTCGAATAAAGATGAAGAAGGCTGGGCGATCCAGTTCAGAAAAATCGCGGAGGAAGGGAACGAGATGCTGACCCTTACATGGAGACCGAACGAGGGGCTGAGGGTTGGGAGAAAAATAGTCGAAGGACTTGATCCTTCGAAGAATCCGCTTGCCAGTTTTTCTTACGGAGATGACCCTGAAAAACCTCGAAACCTACGCCTCGTGTTCAGTAATGGGCAAGGCTTCACAATCTCTCAAGTCTCATCGGCTCCAAGGGAATCGGGTCCGGCGGGCTTTATTCTCGAAAACTTTCTCCTGTCCGAGGTGCAGCTCGCCGTAGAGAGAGCTGAAGTCCGTGACGGGGTCGGATCAGGGGCGGAGATCGACCGGACCGGGATGAGGCTCACCCCCAGAACGCTTCTCGCTTCGAACGGATTGATGTCGGCAGTCGCGAAACATCTCGCCGCGCTCCCGGAGACGGACTTGAACGGAATTCTGAAAACGCAAGGAGTGAAGTTCCCCACAGGCGTGAGGGGAAGGCTTCTGGACACCTTTCAAGAGAGCGGCTTCAAGCAGGCTTTGCTTGGGGAATTCAGCCGAACGATGATGGCCGGCGGCGTGGTCCTTGTCGAGGCGGATGCCGGCTCTCTTCGAAGGCTCACAAAAAATGACAAGGAATTCGAGCTGGTGTGGACCGGCGAGGACGGGAAGATCCATGTCCTTGAGCGCTTCTATGAATACCTGAATCAGATCACGAATGAGAAGGAACGGATCAGTGTCGCCGCCGCGCTTTTCGCACGTCAGATCGCCGCAAGACTTTTTCTCCGGATCCTCAGCCAGGAGGACCCGCAAGCAAACACGAACCCCGTTCTGGCTCCCAAAATTCTCCTGAGTGCCCGTGCTGTTGAAGATTTCGTCTTTAACTCCGCGCCCCAAAAACTCGAAGAGTCGCAGGTCGATCTCCGCGCCCGCGGCTTCATACACCAGCAGATGTGGGAACGCCATGAACCCATGGCTCGCCATGCCGCGCCTCGTATCGATTGGGGCCCTAATGAACGCCGCATGAAAGGCCTTCTCAACCGGTTGGAGCTCATGCGCGACAAGTTGGTCACGGCCGGTAAAGTGACTCCTGCCGATCGCAAGGAAATAGACGATATAGACGCCTCTTTCACGCTGACTTTGAGCAAAAAGACGGCAGATGAGATTGCCCGGAAGGTCAGGGCCGCGACCGCCGTTGAAATTGAGGCGCAGCGCGAAAGACTGTTGCGGGCCTACGGCGTGATGCAAGGCCGGATCGTTGCGGCAGCCAAAAATCTCGAGGAGAGAATCATCTCGGAGAAGGCCTACCAGGAAACGACTTCCAAGGCGAACGCTCAGGCGAACGGGATCCTGAACCGGTTGATCAAGGCGGATCTCGCTCTGATCCGCGCCCAGCTTGAAATGAGAGTCTCCTTCCGTAACAGCCTGAATGATCTTATCAATCACTTCGAAGAGAAGGTTCATGAACTCCAGTGGCGGAGCGTTCACGATCAGGCCCAGAACGAGATCAAAGAGGTTTTTGTCCGGGGCGCCGCAAGCGATGATTATTTGAAAGTCCGGATGCTGAAGGATGTGATCGATCGCCAGAGAAGGACGGGCGTGACCGAGCATAAGGAGTCACGGTGGAATCACGAGGAGACATATTATCTGGCGACGATCAAGCAGCTCGTGGTCGCGCTCGCGGATGAAGAGGCGGCGGTTACGGTCAATCCCAAGGCGAGGCGCGCTTGGCTGCTCAGCTATCTCAGGATGAGAAAGGTCGATTTCGGCGGGAAAGCCGATGACGCGGTCATGCTGGATGACATTGCCGCGGCGATCTATTTGCGGCAGGACATCGCGGACGCCGTGATGAATAAAGTCGGGAAGTGGGCGCATTCCAGGCCTGCCGCCGGGCTTGATGATGCGGCGCTCAGGGAACGGGAGCTCATCGCCGAGCTGATCCCGGAGCCTGATGACGTGAGGCCGGTCGAGAGACTGAAGCGTATCCGCTATGCGAATCTGTTTAATTTCCTGCGGTCCCGCGATCATGTGCTTGAGACCTACGACCGCGAGGAGCGTAACGCGTGGCAGGCGATCGGTTTCTGGAATGACATCGCGTATCAGCTCAGAAACGCAAAAAGCGATGCGATGACGGCCTCGCGTCTCCGGAATATCCGCTGGGACCTGGCGCCGATCGAGGAGTGGGTGGCGCACGCCCGCGTGGATGAGAAAACAAGGATCCGGGAACTTGTGGCGAAGGCGCGGGACAATGTCAAATTGGGGCAGTTCGACATCGTTCTTGACGCCGCCGCAGAAGCCCAGACGATACTCCAGAACGACTTTATTGAAAGGATTCGCCGGATGAGCCGGTATGTGGGCCAGCACAAGCAGTCCATCATGGCGGAGCTGGATACCGGCATGAAGCTGATCCGCTCCGGGATCCGCGAGAATAGGCGTCGTGATTTCGGAAAGGCCTTGACCCGTTTCAGGAATTTTAAGGCACGGTATCTTGATGGCGCTAAGTCCACGAGCGAAGAGCCAGGCTATATCCGGGCGAAGAAGAATCTTACGATGGCGATCGCGGAGCTCGCGGCGGCTCATCAACTCAATTACGTTCCTGCCGAGGACCGTTTGCTCATCATTCTGAAATGCCTCTATCGCGTTTGGTACGGCGTCGAGCATAAATACGAAACCATTCCTGAAATGGGCCCCGAAGCCGACGAGATCGAAGCCGAAGTCACTGCCCGCGCTCGCCAGGACCTCGCCCTCCGCGCCGAGATGCGGAAGGTGGAATTTCTTGGAGCCGATCATCCGATCGTTCGTGATCTGTCCGCGGCGACAACCGGGGCGGAGGTCAGAAAGATTTTGCCGCGGCTTATTCCCGAAGCTGCGGAGAGAAAGGCTTATTTGGCGTTTCGCGTGATCTCTCGGAATGCGGAAAAAGATGAGGCCCTTGAAGCCTTGGGGTTCTGGACGGACGTGAGCCGGTCGGACGCCATCGATGCTTTCGAGGCATCAATCCCTCAGAAGTTGGGGAAGCCGGGGAGCATCAAAGGGATCGTTTGCTATCCTGGAAACAGGACTGTTGCGATCGAATTCCGGAATGGCGACAGCGTTGTGCTCGGCGTGAAATCCGGTTTTTATGGATCCACAAAATTCGAGAACAACATAAGGGGGAACCCTTCCGCTTCGGATATTGCCGCGTTTCCGAAAATTCTACAGGGATATCTCCAAAATGGAAATTTGACGGTGCGGGGGGTGAAAGCGGATCTCCCTTTGGAGTATCTCTTGCCGACCACTATCCAGGTTGAAAAACTTGCCCAAAGCCTGCCTGATCTAGAGGGAGTTGTTGTAAGCGACTCGGCGTATCAGCAATATAAAGAGGTGCAGCAAAAAGCGGCAGCGGCAAAAGAGGCGAAACGGGTAAGAGATGCGATTCAGGCTGAAAGCGCTAAAGCTGCCGAGAAGGTGAAACTTAAAGACGCCGAGGAAAAGAGACTGGCCAAGGTGGCTCTCGAACAAGCCCAACGCGCAAAATGGAAAACGTGGATCGCGCGATGGTCCCTGAGGGTGGGGGTTTCCGTCGGACTCGGGATCGGATGCCTGGTCGGTTACAAGATTCTGGATCTTTTGAAGTTGGACCGGCAGTCACGCGCGGCGAGAATCATCAAACAGGACGTGACATCGCTTGATACCGATCTCGTGGAATATTTCGGGTACTATCCCTCCTTGGAAATCCCTTTCCAAAAAAATCTCGCCCGGTACGAAGAAGCGCTTTCGCACGCGAGTCTCAGTCAGGCGGAGGCGATGGAAAAGGCGACGGGGGATTACGATCTCGCGGCCGCCCTTGCCGGGATCGAAAAACAGCAGCAGGCCCTCGCGGCAATCCCGAGCGACGTCTTTGACTGGCGGGCGGGATACAGGCAGTACTTGAACCTTGTCTATGATCTCGCGACAAAAGATATCGAGCGCCGGTGGAAGGCAGCGGTAAAAGCCGGGATTCTTGCGGAGGCGGATCACCGTTCTCTTTCGGTATCGCTCCGCGAGTTGGTGAAAAATTCGATACAAGCTGAGATCGGAATCGCGGAGTCTCAAAAACTTCCGGTCAGGCCGATCGCCTTCATGGCCGGGCTCTTGCAACGTCCGCACCCGATCGTGGAACAGTTGCAACATTTGAAGCTGAAGAATGACCGGCCCGAAAAGGATCTGACGGTGATCGCGAGCGCGAGTGTGACGCTGCCTTATTCGCTTTACGCAAGAATGGTCAAGTATGCGGTCCATCAGGGCGGGACGGCGGCCGTATTTTTGGACGCGACACCTTTTCCGGGAAAGCCGGAGATCCTGACGATGATCAACCCCGGCGGGAATACCATCGACGGGAAAATCACCGGCGGGAATATCACCGTTTGGTATCGCGGAAAGCCGGTGGGCAGTGCGCAAGCCAGCCGCAGGAATTTTGATATCGAGGGTCAGAAGATCCATCTCCTGAGCGCGGAGGGACAACCCGTCCGCACGATCGATGTGAGCAAATTCCCCGGCCTTCCCCGCAACGAGTTGCGGGTGGCGGTTCCGGCGCAGGCGTCGGGGCGTATATGGAGATTGGGAATGGCGGATGTTCGCTCGCTTCCCGGAGCAAAAACCGTCGATCGGCTCAAGAATCTGGAGGATACAGAGGCCCGTAGTCTTTACACGAATTTGCCCGAGATGTTGCTTTCGGATGACGGGAAACTTGAGATCGCCGAAGAAAGCTTCAATCGGGGAATGGAAATCCTCCAGGAAAAGATCCGCCGTCTTAATGCGACGATCAAACTTATCGAGCGTAACGAGCCGGGTTCCGATTTGAAAGATATTCTGGGAACCCATAGGGATGCGTTGGTGGAACTGGACAAAATCCTACAGAAAGACCCTCAAGCGATCGTGCAGCGCATGGCGAACGAGAATATCCGGTTCTCGGTGGTGTTTCTCGAGGAAGGCATTCTCAAGGATGGCCGGCGCGTTAACTATGGCAGTGAGATCGTGCTCGGGAAGCTTCGTAAGGGGTTGGCGATGGCGCAAACCATGCTGGCGCAGGCAATCGAGGGGTTGGAGCTGAACGCCTTTGTTGAAAAAGTTTTAGGGCTTCCCCGTCGTGAGCAGAGCGATTTTATGGCGAAAAGCGATGAGCTGAAGCGTTTGGATGAGGACGTGGCCGAGACTGTTAAAGCGGCGATCATCCAGGTCTCGATGTTCCGTAAGAACGTTTCGGATGCCGAAGAGTTTGACGCTGTCATGAAGGAGATCCTTGTGAAGATCCAGACGGAGGGAACTCCTGAGGATAGCGAGGCGGACGGTCACGCGAAATTCCTGGATTACATGCTGTTCCCGGAGCAAGTGCCATCGCCGGAGCAGTATTTGGCTGAGCGGCGGGCGCACGGAAAACTTCTGAAGGCCGTTGTTCTTGTGGGCGAAGGTCTTAATGCTACGGGGCACTTGGCGATCGTGATCGGAAGCGACAACGAACCGCCCATTTTAGTTTCTATCACTCCGGAAAACATGAAGGAAGTCAAAAAAGCGATCGCCGAGAGTGGCGCCGGAGGTCAGGTCCCGATCCTCATCCGGCCTGCGGAGGCCGGTTCAGAGCGGAGCGTCAAAGAGGAAGGCGCTGCCGGCGTGGCCATCGAATTGATCGTCAATCCCTCGGCGGATGAGCTTGCGGAATACCGGCGGCAGGAGTGGATCCAGTCGCTTTGGCCCAAAGCCCTGGCCCGTTTCTCGCGCGGGATTACCCATTCGGTGAAGCTTAACATGCTGCCCGGTCAGGAGTCTGATCCCGACCATGATGTGGGGCTTTACCGGACCGAGATCATGACGGCCGAGAGGCTTCAGATCTATTTCGATCTTTTCAAGATCAAAACGGCGGAATTGAACGATCCTAAGGGGGGACGCGACGTGGGAGCGAACCTGAAAGATGCTCTTTGGCGCCGGCTTTATGAGGATATGGAAGATGAAATGCGGCATATTGCGGAGGATCCGACGCTTGCCGGTAAAAGATTTCGGATGAGGCCCGAGGACCGTCGCAGTGACAAGAACTCGGAATATTATGTTGAAATGGAGATGAACGGGATCCCGAACGACGCGGAAGGGCAGGACCATTACCGGACACCGCTCGGACGCATCGAGCTTACTTTCCGCCTGATGGCGACTTTGACAGCCGAGGCTATGGCGGCAAAATCCGGGAAGCCACATGCCAAATTCGAAGTGATCTATCCCGGCGTACGCGGGCCCGAAGACCTCGACTTCATTGAGAACGAGATCCTTCCGGAGGCGAGAAAGTTCGCCGCGCAACGGGTCGCGGAACTTTCGGGGGAGACTGTTGAGGCGTCCGCTCGGGCGATCGCAGCCGCCGAGGCAAACATCCGTTTTGGGATGATGATCGAGCTTTCCGAAGCTGCTGTGGAGAATAGGCAGGCGCTGTTGACGCGCCCAGGATATTTGGATTTCAGTGTCGGGTCAAACGATCTTGAGACGAGCCTTGCGGATAAAGCTTCACAGGCCAAAGGGGGGCCGAGGATCACTCGCGATAGCCCGGAGATCAGTCAAGCGAAAGGTATCATCGGAGAAGATATGCGGGAGATCGTGACCGGTTGGGCGAGTGATATTGACCGTATGAACCGTGAGGCAGCGCCGGGACAGGAGAAAACGCTTTCGATCTGCGGGGAGAAAGCGGCAGACAAGGAAGGACGCAACTTCTTCGGGCCTTTTTTCAACGACCTTGTACAGCGCTTTCCGCGTGCGAATCTTTCCCGAAGTATGTCCGTGGGGAGCATTCCTTACACTGCCACGCTTGAAAATTTGCTTCGTATGCCGCAGTACTCCGGCATCGGCTCCGTTTATAGCCAGCCCCGTCAGACCGAATTGCCTCTCGAGACTGGGGCGACGGAAGAAGCTCCGGAGGTCGAAGCCGGACGCGAGGTGGAGGCTCTCATGCAGAACCTCAGGCCCGTAATGCTCGTTCTGGAGCAGTACCAGTCCCGCTACGAACGTGAGGGTTTTTACGATGCCTTGCATCTGCTCAAGATCAATATGAGGGACGGCATCGGGGGGCTAGCCGAATTTCAATATCTGGACCGGATGCTTACGGCTGTTTCGAAAGAGGACAAGAAGCCTTCCGCCGACGAGCTCTATGTGGATCCCGACCAGAGGATGAACGCTGCCGGCCTCCGAACGCTTCTTAAAAAACTCAAAACGCACGTCAAGTCCGGTTCGATCAGCGCGGAGGATATCGATTTGCTTGAGGAGGCATTTAAATTTATGACGTCCCTCCAGGAGTCTTTTGAGACGGCGAGCAAGAAGGACCCCGAACTTTTTGGCCACTCACTCAATTTGCACAACATGGAAGAGTTCCTGAAAGTTTATCCTTTGGCTTCGGGCGATCCGACGCGCCAAGCCTACGATCTCATATCCCAATATCAGGCCTACGCGGAGAAAGTTTTCACTATCACGGCTCGCTTCCTTTTCACGGTGAGTCAGGAAAAATTCCCCCCAGAGATCGCGAGCGAAAAAGATCTCGGGGTAGCGATGTCCGATCAGAGTGGGAAAGTATTTTTCATGGAGCAGGAACGGAAGGGGATCAGTTTTTATTTGGGGGAAGGTTTTGTCTATGGCATCGGCCGGTATCTGGAGGTGAAGAATGCCCGGGCGTGGCTTGAGGCGAACCCGGAGCGGCTCCTGGAGATCTTCCGTGTTGCGGCGCAGCGCGGCCTGAGGATCTCGCAGTCGACACAGCAGGCGATCGAGGGTTTTCTGGCGTCCCAGGGGCCCATCGTTCCTGACGAGGTTCAGCGTGCCTGGATGAAGGATTTTGATCATATCCTGAAATCCCCCGGGAATGCGGAGTATGCGTTGATCCGCATGGCGCGATTGGGAGTGCTATCAACCCTTTTTCCGGAATCCGTGGCGAGCCGGGGCGTGCGGGCACGTGAGGGAAACCATTTTGATCTTTTTTCGGATGCGCTTCGCAATTGGGAAATGCTCGGGGCGTTACCCTCTCAAAAAAACCCTGTTTACAGTCTTGCCCAGGAGACCCTTCACCAAGAGGGGACGAGTCCTACTGGGTTGAGCGATCTTCGACTGGCATTTTTCCTTCCCAGTCTTACGAGGGGATGGGATCTGAATTCGTCGCCTGCAAGCAGACTTGCGTTGGTTCGTAGCGTCCTGCGTCCCTACGCGAATGCCACTGAAATGAAGCTTAAGGATTTTGTGGGCTGGACGGCGCGTCTTGTGCGGCTGCTCGATAAACAAGCCTCTCTACTTCAGCATGATTTTCTGACGGATGCTGAGGTTTCCAGGGCGTTGGAGCATCTGACGAAAGGGATGGAACGCTCCGACATGGAGCTTCTGCGGCAGATCTATCTTATGGCGTTTGTCGCCCGGGCGGGACTGCCCGATTCGGTTGACCGCGGCATGGGCGAACGACAGGGACTCGATTCGCCGCTGGCTGATCTCGACACAATGTCTCTCGCCGCGCAGCTCTTGATCGCGGAGGAGCCCGTCAGAGCAGCGGCTTCCGCGCGCATCGCGGAGGCCGAAGCGGTTGCGCGTCAACAAATGCGGGATGTTGCGGTGGAGAGTGGTTCTGCGCGGCTGCAGGCTTTTGAGCGGATCCGGTCGGGAGTGCTGAGTGATCTTGCCAATACCGGGGCCATGAGTCGAACCCTGAATGCTTATCTCAAAGTGAACAGGGTGTTGCCGGATTTTCGTAAAAAAGCCGTGGAGAATGTCGATCTCAAGATCAAGAAGAAGCTTGGCGTCCTTGCGGACGGGACCTTGGATCGTGATGTTGCAACGGCTTTTTTTGATCGCTACGCGCAGCGAGTCTCGAAATATTATGTCGCGTCCGTGGATGAAGCGACCGTGATCCAGGACCTTTTGATGCTCGCGCATCTTGAATCGGTGCATGAGGAGGAAGGCCTTGAGCCCGCGGTAAGTTTCCGGGCGTTGCCGCATCACCATCAGCAGGCTTTCGAGATTACTTTCGGATTTCCGATGGCCTCCCCGAGCGCTCTGGCGGTTTTTCTCGGCATTTTGGCGAACCGGGGTTTTTCCATTACCAACGGACGGCTTTATCCATCGGGGGACGAGAACGCGCCTGTGATAATGAAGTTTTCGGGTGTTTTCGAACAGGGGCATGTGGACGCCCAGGCCATGCGCATGCAGATCGCCACGGATGTCCAGTCGATCCTGGAGCCGGAAACATTGCCGAAGAAGCGGGCCACCTTCTTCGGTCGCGCCCGCGACATACTATCCGTATTCTTTCTCGGGGAGAGGAAAAATCGTTTTAATCGTCTGGCCGATCGGTTCCCGGAAGGGTTCACGGTCCAGAGCTTGAAAGCTGAATGGGAGAAAGCGGAGACACAAGTCGAACGGCTTCCCCGGGACCCCTCCAAGAATTTCACCACGTTTGTGATCTCGACCGATATGCGGCGAGGTCCATTTTACCTGGTGGCCACGCTCCTGGCGAATACCCGGGTTTTGGTCACGGGCTTTGAATATGACACCATGAACGGGAGGCGCTCGCGTCTGAGATTGGATCTGACGCATAGCGGCCTGCCTCTCCGCCAAGACATGGAAGAAGGCATTGAGCAGGATCTTAAACGCTATCTGGGAATGGAATTTGTCCGCGTGAAGGGGGATGAGATTGTCCCGGTAAAACGCTCCGAAGGGCGGTTGGAGTTTTGGTCCTTTGGGGATTATGAGAAGGCGTTAAAGGGGATCCCGGTTGCGAACCGAAAAGCATTCGACGATTTTCATAATGAAGTGACCAGATTTCTTGGATCGCATGGGGAATATGTGACTCAGGCGAATCTGAATCGCGTGATCGGGATCGTCCGGGACCCAGATCAACCCGAAATTGTCCGCTATACCGCCGCCAGGCTTCTGCGCCATTTTCCGAAGTTTGATTCGTCACTCGTCAATGAAAAGAATCGAAAGAATGCCTCCGGGCTTTTGAGTGATCGCGATTCCTTAGGTCTGGCAGGCAGTAGTTATCGCTTTGAAATGGAATTTAATGCTTTTCTGCTTCAGTCCGGGGGAACCATTGACGGGGGATGGCTGCTAGGAGGCGGCGTTTCGGCGCCATCGGCGCCCGTTTCTAATACTGCAAGCCTTCCCGGAAAGCGCACTGAGATGCGAAAAGACTTCGATCAGGCGGCTTTGGATGAATTCCTGAGTGCGTTGAACTATACGCTTACCGGCAATATTCGGCTTAGAAAACGTGCGACGGTGAGCTCCTCCATTGTTGTTTCTCCGTCCACTCTGCGGTTTCCAAACCCTGCTGAAGTTAATATGACCGTCAGCATTAAAGAATCCGGCGAGGGCGCGATCCTTCCTCAGGCGGAGAAGGAATATTTCAGGGACTATTTGAATTCAACCTTCCGCCGTTCCTATGTGGAGGCCTTCGCGTTAGATGGATATGCTCAGTACACATTGTCCTCTTATGATCTCTCGGAAACGGATCAGTCCGTTCAGGTGAAGATTAAATTTCAGCTTCGCGCCGGTCCAGTTCATGAGCCTCGTACTGATTCGGGGGAGGCCGATGTCCTGCGTTTCGAGGCGCGAGCAGCGACAATGGATGCATTGAAAGACATGCTTCACGAACCCGAAAGGATGCCGGGGTGGAATTGGGTGGGCCGTGGCAAGGTCCAGCGCTTCATTAAAGTGGGCCCCTCGGTGGGGATCGTCCGTGTGACGGAAGACTCCTGGGGAATCGATATCAGCGAGCCGGCGCGTGGCGCTGACCGGTTGACGATTACCTGGAGTGAAGAGGAAGGGTTGTGTGTCGGGCGTCAAGAGATCAAAGGCTTTCGTGGCAAAGGGAAAAGCCCGCTCGTGAGCTTCTCGTACGCAGAAAACGACACGTACCCACAGGACTTCAGTATTGCATTCACGCCGGAAGTTTACACCAAGGACACCGAAGGGCTTCTCCCGGAGGATAACCACGCGTCCACCACCCGGGGAGTGGGGCCTATGGGTTACACCTTTAAAGGCCGATCCGAGCACCGGCATTTTCCGGAAGCCGTGGCCGTTGATGACGAAAAAGCCGCAGAGATCGCGGCTGTGGTGGCGACGTATTTTCCTCCTGAGCTTCCTAAAGTCAAGGTCCTCACAAAACAGAACGCGAGTCAGTATCTGAGATACTTTTCAACGCTGGTCATTCGGATCAGGTCTTCAGGCATTCTGGATGCCTTGCCCGACCAGATATGGGTAAAAGACACGGGCGATTTGCTGCCGCGAATGATCGAGAAAAAGACCTGGTTTAACCGGCATGAGTTCGGGAATTTCGCGACAGTGGTCGGCGCAGTTAGTAGCGCTGAGACGGATTATCCGAGCGTCGCGGAATACCTGGCGGAGGTCGAGCTGAAGAAAAAAAGACCGGAAGAGATCCGTAAGGCCCGTGATAGTTACGATCTCGGGAGGATCCGGAATGCGGATGAGGTGCTGGGTATTTTTGCGGAGCTGTGCCGGGACCATTTTGACTTGTTCGAAGATAAGTGGAAGGAAACGAAAGCGGACGGTAGTCTTAAATATGAAGCTACGGAGGACTCGCCGATCCCTTATCAATGGATCGTTCCGTACATGGTCCACAGATCTTTTGGCAAGGGGGGGAGGGAAATCCGGGAAGCGGTCTTCAGAGAAGCGGTCAGGCGTACTGAAAAAATCTGGCCTCAGGTTCGAAAGTACACCCAGAAGATCTTTACCGAGATCCAGGCTGAATGGGACGATGCCGTGCTCCGGCTGGATTTGCCTGCAGCTGCGCCAGTCGAGACGGCGCCAGTGCAACCTGTGCCGGAACTCGTCCAGGGCGATCTTTTCCGTGGAGAGCTTCGCGGCTCGACCGCGCAGGTCAAGACAGCGCTTGAAAAGTTATTTGATCGGAGCGAGAAACGGAACCTCGTTCCGGAGTGGGTGCCCCAAGAAAATATTCAGGCGATCGAAGGTGCGGCGGCTGAAGCGGATCATTTTTATTCTGTCCCGGGCCTCGAGGTTTTGATGGAGCCGGACCGGCGCTTCGCGGCGCGGCTATGGATCGCAGATCGGCTGATCAAGGCTTTCGAGACGCAGCAACCCAAGCCGGGCACGATCGAGAATGCGGCGCTGCGAACCGTGATCGATTCCTTGAAGCGCTTTCAGCTGACGGGGACGGCGGATTCTGTTCTGGAAACAAAAGGAATCCACGTGTCACTGCCGGTCCTTATGCCGGAACAGTATCAAGAACTGGCGGAACTCGCGCCTGTCTTTCTCGCGTTTGCCGTTTCACTTAACGCGAAACTTTATTTGAATGTGAAAGGCCAGGATCCGGAAAAACTAAAAACCTTATTTCTTTCCGCGGCGACCCGGAACGGTATTGAGGCAAAGGCGTTTCTTGAGATTGTGGCGGTCCGGGGTTCTCAAGCTTTTACGTCCGCAAAGGAGGGAAGGAAGAGGGACGCATTACTTGCAAGTCAGGTGGGGGACCTTCCCGAACAGGACAAGGAGGCAACGCTTTGGTTTAATAGTACGGAAGCTTCCCGGGATATGAAGGTGCTAGCCGCGGAGATCACGGAAGCGCTCTATGCGGCGCTGGATCCGAAGATCCCAAGGAATAAACCGACAAATATCGCGGAGCATTTCGGAGAACTTACAACAGCGATCATGAATGCCATCCAGGCTTCTCTCAAGATACTCGTGGCTGCGTAATCGCTAAACCCTTCAATCTCGTCCTTGTTGTTTAATTCAGATTCAGGATGACCCAAAAAGCAGCTCGCTGATGTCCAGTTTAAAAAAGTTCGAATAATCTAGCGTCGGGTAAAAGGGCTAAGCTTTATACTTATTCATGGTTTCCGCTTGGAATTTTTGCTGGAATCGGTATAATCCTCGCCTCGTGCTGGAACGAACGTCAAAGTTCGTTCTGGACACGTACCTGCGCATTAGGCGAAGGTACCACAGTTTTCGTGTCCCCATCGCACTTGCGCTTGTTGCGCAAGTACGGCTCTTCAGGAAATAGGACTTTCCTGTACGAAGGGGATAAAACAAAATACGTCCCCATCGTCTAGGTTGGTCTAGGACACCAGGTTTTCATCCTGGTAACAGGGGTTCAAATCCCCTTGGGGACGCCAATCTTGATTCTGGAGCCGTCGCTTCTTGTAACACCTTGAAGAATATACAAGTTGCGGCGGTTCCAAATCTTCCTTCCAAAAACGGCAATCCCGCAGGAAATAGAACCTTCTGAAACCGCTGTTTCTGATCCAGATTCATTTCCATCCAGATGCGAGCGGGGTTCGACGCAAGATATCGCGCGAAGTTAAACGCTCCTTCAACATCCAAGGCCTCTAATTTTGCTTGGTGGGCCTCTCCCTCAGCGATTGCTATCTCCTCGGCCAGTTTATCCCTTTGCTCGTCATAAGTTGCCTTAGAGATGCGTTTTTCGTAAATAAACGCCTCTTCCAGCTTATCTTTACGCCCTCTTAGTTCGTCCACGCATCTTTGCATGGATTTGCTTTGTGCCGTAGCCGCAGCTTCCTGATCGTGCCATTTATCCAAGACAATGGCTTTTAAAAGATTCAAATACTCAGGTACGGGAATTAGCTGTTCAAGGTGGCTGATAAACTCCTTTTCCAACGCGCCTTTGCTTACGTTTATGGCCTTGCATCGGCTGTTAGGACAACGGTAATAGGGGTATTTCTTGGTGCGTCCTTTTGACCAGCTTGCCGTCAAAGGCCGGGAGCATGTTCCACATTGCACAAATTGACGAAGGGGGAAGTCGGGATGATTCCTCTGATAAGGGGTTATGGTGTGTTTTTTTCCAGCGAGAACATCTTGGACTTTGTAAAAAAGAGCTTTTTCGATGATTGGTTCGTAATGACCCTCTTCGGGTTGATCGGTGAGCTTGGTCTTCATAATTCCCGTATAAAGAGAATTTTTTAGTATGTCTTCAAAAGTTTGGAGGCTGATTTTGTTACCCTTGCGCGTTCGCAAGCCAAGGTCATGAATCATCCTGAGAACTTGAGGACGGGCATAAAGGGCTGTCGCATAAAGTTCAAATGCTTTTTTAATCAATGGGGCGCGTTCAGGGTCCGGGATGATGTTGCCCTGTCCTTTGGGGGCCTGATTTCGCAAATACCCTAAAGGTGCTTGAAAGGTCCATCGGCCATGTCCTAGGGCCGCTTTCATGCCCGTTTTCGTTCTCTCGGCCTTAACATCGTTATCGAACTGCGCGAAGGCAGCAAGCATGTTCTCTGTCAGCTTACCGGTAGAAGAATCCCCGGTTTGTTCAGTAGCCGAACGGAGTGAAATTCCAATGGTTTTTAAAAAGACCGACATAGCGGCATGATCGTAGCTGTTTCGTGCAAAGCGGCTTATTTGATAAACAACGAGGAACTGAATTTTCCCCTTGTTCTGTCGGCAATAAGTGAGCATTTTTTGAAATTCCGGTCGAGCGGTAGTTTTTGCAGACTCGCCTTCGTCTATGAAAATTTGGTCTGCTTCAATGCCATGGTGTTGGCAATATGCGAGACAGGCTTTTCGTTGGGTGGGAAGGCTTTCAGTAAGAACTTGTTCTTTTGTGCTTACTCGGCAATAAATGATAGCTCGCATCGTTTTTATTCCCTCTTGCGCGAATGGTGAAAAGCCTGAGCTTCTGCCTCGCTTCTTGGCAGCCCTGCATCGAACTCCATTATTGCAGCTCTTTCACTTTCCGCATTCGTTAATTTTTCGGTCTTCGTGGAAGCGGAAACGGGCATAAAGCCTTTTTGACGATATATCGCGTTACTGATATCGGCAAGCCCATTGAGCTGATCGCGGAGCAATTCTAAATCCGAATCTGAAAGATTGCAACTTGGGCCGACGATTTTACGGCATTGAGATACCGATAGCATAGCAGCCTCGACCTATGCGCATAGAAGCAGGGAGAGGGTGCTCGCGTCGGACCGCCTTGAGGTTGGCAAAATAAAACATCAAGTGATTCCCCCTAGCGCGTTTGCTGCCCGGAAATAAAAAACCCCGGAACAGATATGTTCAACCACATATCTATCCAGGGCCACGCAAGGGGTAATCCCAAGTGAGGGTGTCCCAGAAAGGGCGTTTTAGATTCACTCCCGGGCCCTTGCCAAAGGGGTGTCCGAGGGGCTTTCCGCACTGGGTACTTACCGACGATAAACCCAGCACTTAATTCCTACAATTTCAGAATATCATCATTTAGATTTTGGATGCAAGATATTTTTTAGCCGATTATTTTTAACCGATTATTCTAAGTTAATCCAGGTGGTTTTTTTGTTTTTGCAGAGTTAAACTGCGTAAGTGGTGACTGTGAAAATAGGAGGGGGTTATGGGGATAAAAGTGTTAAAAAATATTGCTCGTGAATATAAGTCAAAGCTAAGGCAAAGCAGGAGGGAAGCGATTCAAGCGCAGACTTCCCAGGGGAATAAAGTGACTTCTTCTCTCGTTGTTGAACTGAGAAAATCCGCCAGGGAATATAAGAAGAAACTACGAGGAATCTAAGGGGAAAAGATGATGAGCGGATTCAGAGAGAAAAATGAAAGCTGATCTTCTGCCGGCGATTATGAAACAATTTCAACTTAGACAGGATTCCATCCACGGCATAGAGCATTGGAGGCGTGTTGGGGGACTGGGACTTATGCTTGCGGAGAAAACGGGGGCGGATAGGAATGTCATCAGCCTGTTTGCGTATCTTCACGATTCTAAGCGTGAGAATGAATTTGTGGACCTAGAGCATGGTGCGAGAGCAGCCGAGTTCGTGACGGAACTTTATAAGACGGGGAAAATGTCTATTTCCGAAAAGCAGTTGGAACAGCTTACCTATGCCTGTCGTTATCATAGCGATCTGAACGCCAAGTCAGACGATATTACGGTTATGACCTGTTGGGATGCCGATAGGCTCGATCTCTGGCGGGTTGGGGAAACCCCCGATCCGGCACGGCTCAATACAGATGCCGCGAAAGTACCAGCCATGATCGAATATAGCGGGCAGATGACGAAAGATTTTTTAAAAGGCGATCGTTAAAGGCGAGAATTAAATCTTTTCTGTTTCCCGAAGCAGTTGCGAGAGGGGCGTTTTTAAGGCTTTTGCAATTTTAGAACATACTTCTATTCCTGCCGCCACTTTTCCGGATTCAATAGAGCTGACATAGGTCCGATGGATCTCCGCAAGCTCAGCAAATCTCTCCTGGGATAGACCAAGTTTCTGCCTTCTTCGTCTCACCACCACTCCAAAATGCCGCTTGATGTCCGTCATCCATACCCTCGCTTTTGTAAGGGTATGGTGCTATCATGCAGACGATATATCTACAGACGATAGTCTACAAATAAATAAAGGATACTTATGGGAACGGTTATCTCATTAGTCGCGTTATTTTTTCTCATCGTAATGTTTCTTCCCCATCTCTCCCGTAAAGCGAATCCAAAGTTGAGGATTATTCTCATAGTTATAATCATGATGTGGGCTACGTTTTGGATCGACAATCAAAATCAGTTGCCTTTTAGAGATCCTTTTGTGGTGGGGAAGGAATTTGTTTGCGGCTTAATCATTCAAGATAAAACAGCGATGGAAGCCGTCTCGTCAAATAAGGAATTGAACCGAAAAGTTGCGGCGTTAATTCCGAACGATTATAACAATCTTCGTGACGAGATAATAAAAGGTTCTGGAAGTGATGTTTTTCGCGAAGTTTCCAGAATGGATTATCTAGAGCCTCGTGATCGTTCCGGCCGTCTCGAACTCATTTCGTTTGCTAAATACGCCCAGTTTGATGATTCCCGGTGGGAAACGCCGTTCATTATTTGCACGTACGCTTACGGCGTAAACGAAGATGATAACAACCGTTTCTTTTATTACACATTGCTCTTGCGATCAATATACTCACCTACTCTTTGGGAGAAATCCAGGCAATGGATTCATAAAATTCCTTTTATTGGAGATAGGCTTTGTGCGTATCCAGATAGCAAGCCCAAATGGATCGTAGAAGGCTTTTACACAAAAGATAACTATATGGCGTTTGCTCTAGATCAAATCAAAACAATTGACGAGATCACTAATCTGCCTGACAAGCAAAAAAACGGATACTTTGAAAAAGTTTCTAAGCTCGCTTCCATCGATTTAAGCAGCATAATGAAATTCTCCGGAGTGGAACTTTTAGAGAAGCAAAATCAAGAAGCGAGGGAAATATCAACAACGGTGAATCAAAATTAAACCATCTGCAGCTCAAAAGTATCTGTGGAGCAATTAAAACAATCCGTGGAGTTTTAACGGTTTTATGATACCGTCCATTTCTGGCGGGGAAAATAATTTCCGCAATGAGTTTACCGTTTCAACAGGAGCATAACAAATGCTTGGCCCAATGCTAAACGTGTAATCTTTAAAGAGAAAAGACCATGAAGAAAAAATGCGCCGTATTATTTTTGATACTTCTGCTTCCGTTGAATGCCTATGCTGAAGACAAAGAAATCGTTACCCGAACTGGGCAGTCCACAGGTTTATATGTTCATGAAAATAATCCGATACAGCAATATCAAAGCACAATGAGGATGACGAATCAAACGCCGGGAGTTAGCGTGGACCCGTATATGGCAAGTACTGGTGGGCGAAATCTTCAAACGATCGGAAGTGGTATGCAAAATTCTTTTTTCCAATTATCAAATAAGTTGGCCGCCAGAGATCTTGCTGCGGCCGCAAGTGACTTTCAGCTGCGATTAAGCAATATCCAAACTAGTGCTACGCTAGACAAGGATTGTTCCGAATTGGCTTTGATCAAATATCAGGGGGAGATTGAACGGGCTGTTTCCGACTCTTCTCGCCTTGTTGGTCGCTCGGGGGATAGAAGGCGGTTTACAAATCAAGCAAAGACAAACGCAACGATTTTAAGAAACGAAATACTCATCGAATTTTCTCGAAAAAGAAAAGACGCGGGGCTGCCAGAATTTGATAGTTCGTTCATAGAAAAAGTTATTGCTGGAACGGTAACTAATCCTGGTAATTCTTCCGTCCCGTTTGAAGGAGAAGTGTATTTCAAAAAAGGTGAAGTTGATAAAGCTCTCTCTTATTGCAACAAGGCCATTGAAACAAACAAGGAAGATGCGCGAGCTTACTCTCTGCGAGGATTTATCTATCTTACTAAAGGCGATTTAGATGGGGCCATGTCTGACAGCAGCAAGGCCATATCAATAAATCCTATATTCTCGGGAGGCTATAATACGCGAGGGGCGGCCTATTTTGAGAAGGGGGTTTTCGACAAAGCGATTTCGGATTACAAGACAGCTATAGAGCTCGATCCTTTGGCTACTATTGTTTACTGCAACCGAGGATTAGCTTATTACCGCTTAGGACAGTATGAGGAAGCACTTGATGATTATATGGTTTTTTATGTTACCGGAAAATTGTCCAAGGAAGATTGCCGTGGAGCTTATGATGACTTTGTGAAATATGCTCCAAACAAGGCTCCGACAGACACAATGGATATAAGAAGTCAAATACTTGGACTTTTAAAAGAAAAGATGGGATGACGCGGCAGAGAAAAACAGAAAGGGTTAAACCGTGAAAATTATGCACCGTTCTATCCTTATAGGGCTTGTCGTAGTCGCGATGTTTTTTTCTTGGAAAATGGAAAACGTAAGAGCTGGGTGGAGTGATGAGTCAGAGCGAGCGTATCAAACGCAGGAAGTAACGAGTGCAATTCGAGATCAAACAATGCAACAGCTTAATATCGCCAACGACCAGGCCGTCCAAGAAAGATTAGAGCAAAACCGAAGATGATATTGAAAAGAAAACAGAGAGGATAAAGGATCAAAGTGTTTGATGGTCCTGCTGGATGCGCGGGCTAACGCCACAGCGTGTGGAGATGCTGATAATGGGCGGAAAACGTAGCTGCCTTATTTTGGTTTACTGAAAAAGGAGGATGAGAATAAAAAAGTTTTTTTCAGTGCTGCTAATGCTTGTTCTTTTTACCACCCCGGCTTTTGCATATCATGATTTCGAGACCGTTAGTGATGCCCAGGATCGGCACCAAGCGGAGCATTACGAGCAGAGACAAGCGAACGGTGGCAATGAACCTTTGGGTGGATATTCCGATAAGCTCGGCGATTCGTCTGGTCGCAGCAATTAAAATATGATGGATGTTGTCAGACAATCTACGAATAAGAGGTATCGATGTCGCAATCGCAAAGCAAGCCGCTACGAACTAACTACTTAAAGCGATTATGGCTGACAATGTCTTGGAACGTTGTGTGGTATGCCGTTTATGCTTTATGGATATTATTTCATTATGTAATTCCTACTGCGATTAGTGTATTTCATAATTTGGGATGGATTTATAAATAC
This sequence comes from Candidatus Omnitrophota bacterium, assembly GCA_903884815.1. Lineage (GTDB taxonomy): Bacteria > Omnitrophota > Omnitrophia > Omnitrophales > Aquincolibacteriaceae > Aquincolibacterium > Aquincolibacterium aerophilum. The sequence continues at coordinate 65,676 of CAISGE010000058.1, forward strand.
TCCACATGGGAAATCTTTATTTCTCCCGCGGCGTATATTTTTCTTTCTTTATCTATCGGTTCAATTTTCTTTCCAATCCAATGTCTTTTTCTAATACCAGGTTATTTTGATAAAACAGTCGAACAACTATTTCGCAGAAGATATTTATGGACGCTACTCACATTCATTGGCTTGCCTGTGGCAATGGCGGTCATCGGGTTTATTCTTTGGGGATCTTGTCCGTTAGATGTCGACAAAGATTCTTTTATCCATCTTAGATTCATCCCATTTTTCCCCTGGCCAAGTGAGCCTTTCTTTACATGATGTGATTTTATGCATGACGAGATAATGCAGGAAAAATGGCCGGAGTTTGAAAAACAATTTAAGCAATATGCGGAGTTTGGACCATTTTTAGCAAAGGTTGGCTATTCCGAAACGATGGCTGAGGCGCGTAAACGCTTGCGGAAGATCGTTAGGGAATCCCGCGGCAAAAACTTTGCCGAAGAATCGAAGCGGTTAGTTTTTAGGGAGTTTGCCATATTCCTCCTTATGCTTTACCGCATCCAAGTGACCCACAAGGAAGCATGTGAGTGTTCGGTATGCTTCAATTTTCGTCGTCTGTTCAGTCTCTTTTTCAGGAAATCCAAGCGAGGACTCAGTTTTTTCTTCGATACGGGTAAGCACTTTGACGGAGACGTTGGCTTTCGTTTAACAGATGTTGTATAAGCTGTTGGAATAGCCCATAGAGAGAGCGATAAAAAATGATTGCGGAAAAGCATTATGTGGACGCCCGTTAGGCTATCGATTTTGATCCTTTTCATATTTTCTGCGGCCAACGTAGGGTTTGCAGACGAGGATGCTAAATCAAAAGCTGTTGCAAAAAATGTTGCAACCGATATTGAGAGGCAAATCGATGAGATGACCCAAAGAGGGAACGAGAGAAAAATGTACTATCATAAAAAAATTCAGGAGTCTTTAGAAAATTCTGCAAAAGAGATCTCGATGCCGGGATGGCGTCGTCAATGGATGTTAGAAAATGAAGCAAGAGATCAGCAGGAGTACGCCAAAATTGATGCAATCTCTGAACAAAAAATCAAAGATGGGAAAAAACAAATATTGGATCTTCCCGAAGACGTTTGGCGCAAAGAATACATCTCGGCTACCGAAGACGCAAAGGGGGGAGTCATTCTTTTTTATGAAACTATTTTGGACGGCCTAGTCCAAGATGGTTATATAACAACGACGGAATCTGCGGATAGAAAAAGTAGAGCCGCTAGGGAATGGCCGGAAGCTCGTGCGGCGTATGGGCGATAATATTTCTGGTGATCTTGCGCAAGAGAGTCAAACTATCCCAAAAGATTTATTTAAAGGCTCTTTTCTGAGTGCTGATGAAGTGAGTTTGAAAACAAGGAGGACATTATGAAAAAGGTTCTATTTGTAGTAGTTGCTATGTTGGTTATATCAACCCCAGTTTTTGCATATCACGATTTCGAGACCGTTAGTGATGCCCAGGATCGGCACCAAGCGGAGCAATATGAGCAGAGGCAAGCGAACGGTGGGAATGAGCCTTTAGGTGGATATTCCGATAGGCTCGGCGATTCGTCTGGTCGTACCAATTAAAAGTTAGCTGAAATTATTTCAGCCAATGACGAAAGACAAGCCTAATATCCTTATTGATGCCGAATGGGATGGTCTCGGAGAATATTTGTCCGAATTTCTAACGGATAATGATTTTAAAGTAACTGTGATAGAGGCGAATTTTGACAGCGAAAAAATTATTTCAGAATTATCCAGAGGAACCTATGCCGTAGTCATATTGACCGAGAATTGTTCCCCGTCTAAGCGATGGCCAGATGCAGCAAAACAACTTTTAGATGCAGTGTCGGAAGTTAAGAGGAAATGCCCGAAGGTTTATTGTGTGGTTATGGGTGGGCAACATGATATAGATTTCGTGATCGGACTTGAAAGGCGAGGGATTGACGATTTTTTTCCATTGCCATTCAAAACCGAATATCTTCTCAGTCGGATCGAAAAAGCCATTTAATTACTCGGAGAGAGAAAAATGAAACCGGTGAAGCTCCAGTTCCTACAAGAAGCGGGGCTGTACGAAGTACCGGACGACCTCCTGGAAAAGTATTGCCAGGACAACAATCTGGAGGAGGGGGAAGTGTACGAGTTCCTTCCGAACCCCGAGACCGGCCTACCGATGATTTTGGGGAATCGCCCGAGCCCATCGTTCCACAAGAAGTTAGACCAACTCCTGCAAGAAGCGACGTCCCTCGAGGAACTAAGAGCGATAAAAGACTCGCAGGAAAGGACTCTCGAAGGATTGGAAGTTCTGCTGTCTCTAAGGTCGGATATACTAGCGATGGCATAATTGCATTATCGCAAACTCTAGTTGCTCTGTCCGGCTAATTCTCTTTCCCTTTCTTCCATAGCTCTGAAAACCCTAAGAAACGAGATTTCCTCGCCGATTGATTTCCCAAAGACTTTCTGAAACATTTCGTCGATTTTGTGAGCAGCTGTTTTGAACCCCATCCCACGGATAAAGTCTTTAAATGATACCTCGTTTGAAGCACCTGCCAGGTCCAATAAGAATTGGTTTGCCTTTAAAGAGGCACTTTCATTCTTGGCTTTTTGGGAGAGGATGATAATTCGATCAATTGCATATTGGGCTTCCTCCCGGGCTCGATTTAATGCTCCCGTGATTTTGTTTTGAGCTTCTTGCTGCTGAATTGCGGCAAAGTCCCTGTAGGCAGATTCCAATCTTCCGCCCTCCATAAACAAGTTTCTAACATAAGCTTCACTATATCCGGTAGCATCAGCGATGTCTTTGGAAGTTTTACCCAAATATCGCATTTCAATAGCTTGGCGTCTTTTTTCATTCAAGGTCTTTGGTTTAGATGTTGTCTTTTGTTGCAATTTGTCACTTCCTCGGATTCAGGTCATCCGACGTCAAAATGCAAAGGTTTGCCGTCGATTATTATTGGCCCCATCTGGGTGTAGGTAGGTTCGCTTTGGACTACTTTCTGTGTCACTTTGCCGTCTACCCGATCTAAAATCTCTTTGATCGCTGAAACCTCGCCATTCAGGCCGCTCCAAACCAATCGCAATATAAGAGCTTTTTTCCCCGGCATCGTTAACTTCAATCCCGACTCGGGATCGCTAATACTAAAGTCTCCTTCCAAGACCTTTCTGAGGAGGGGGCCAAGATAAGGACCTTTTTGAGTATGGTCTTTACGATTCACTGGAAAGCGTGTTCTTTTCGGCGGTGCCGGCGTTGGCATATTCCCCCCTCAAATCAGCCTCAAATCTATTTCGTTTCGTTTTAAAACGTCTTTTAAAGCCCAAAGGCTTCATAATGGTCGTTACTAGCCCATGAGCCAGACACTCCTTGCTCCATGAACTCTAAGACCCTCGCACCCACATTTCATGATTCTAATACCGTTGGGGAGTATATTTCATAGACGAAAAGCCGCTTTTGGGTAGAATACAGCCCGTTATACATTGCAAGCGTCCCTTAGAAGCTCGACTTCGCGCAACCATTGATATAATTGGTTCCAATCATTTTGGCTTAGGGACGCCAATTTTCAAGCCGGGAAATAAATCCGGCTTGAAAATTGCTATTAACGCCGGGGATTTGAGACCGACCCGAACGACACGGGTTCAAGTGAGGGCGGCCGGCTTTGGAGGAACACGCTGACAGGCGTGCGGGGGAAAAGAAATCTCCTCCAGTAAACAGGGTCGAGCGCCAGATTGAATGATGTGCCAACCGCCGAAGGTTTTAATCTTCGAATTCAGGAGGGATTATGAACCATCAAACTGAAATCACACCGCGTTTGGGCCGTATTTTGGCCTGCCCGAAATGCCACGGAAATTTGATTGCTGAACTTTCCGGTAGCGTTGAAGTGGGTGTTTGTTCGGAGGGTTGTGGGACCTGGGTGGATATCCACCAGGAAAAAGCATTCTGGGATCTGAAGCCCGAAGTTTTTACGGTAGATGAGATGCTTCAGTTCCGTAAAAATTACGAAGGGTTGGGTCCTCAAGGGCCGCTTCGCTATATTAATTGTCCGGTCTGCAAACAGTTGATGAACCGAAAAGTGTGGGGGAGCTATTCGGGCGTTTTCATTGACCGTTGCCAGGCCCACGGGACGTGGTATGGCAAAGAGGAAGTTGAGAAGATCCGGGAATATATTCAAAAAGGCGGCGTGGAGTTTGAAAAGTTCTGTCTCGCGGACTCCGGAATGAGCGCCCTCGGCTTAAAGTTGAGTCAGCTTGAAACGCGGCTGGAGCATAAAATCAATAGCCTGCAAATGAGAGCTCGTTTCTAATTAAAACAGAGGTGTTCTGTGAAGTGTAAAGTTATCCCGATAGCGATCCTTGTCCTGATGGTTGGAGCCTTTTCCGGTTGCGCGAAGACGGCGGATCCGAAGCGGCCGCTTGAGAAGATCCAAAGTGAGGTCGTGTCCATGCCCATGGCGACTCTTGAGTCGAACGCGCAACTTTACGCGGTGGCGATCCGCGTTGAGAAGGCCAAGATCACGAATATCCAGGAACAGATGAGGAAAATGCCCGTGCAGCAGCTCTTCAGCGATAAAAAGATGACTCGTGAGATCGCGGCGATCGGTCAGCGGGCCGAGGCCCTCTTTGATCGCTATCAGATCTATGTGAAGGCTTTTCAGGAAAAAGGCGGAGATCTCAGCAAGGTTCAGATAGAAACCGGACAAACACCTACGGGAGAATCCAAATGAAGATCTTGGAAGAATTCAAAGCATTTGTGATGCGCGGCAATGTGATCGATATGGCGGTCGGTGTGATCATCGGCGGTGCGTTCGGCAAGATCGTGTCATCCATGACCGCGGACATTATTATGCCGCCGATCGGACTTTTGCTCGGCAAAGTGGACTTTAGCAGCCTGTATATCAATATGTCGGGGAAGGTGTATGCTTCTCTGGCAGAGGCGCAGAAAGCCGGGGCTCCGACGCTGAATTACGGGATTTTTCTTAATAACGTTATCAATTTCGTCATCATCGCGTTCGTGATTTTTATCATGATCAAACAGCTCAACAAGCTGCAGAAGCCGGCCAAACCCACTCCCGCGACCGCGCCGACGACCAAGGAATGCCCGTTTTGCTGCTCCACCGTCGCGATCAAGGCGGTCCGTTGCCCGAATTGCACGTCGCAGTTTTAATCGACTAGATTCAACGGGGGGGCTTTCCGCTATAATGCGGGAAGCCCCCTTTGTTTTTCTAATAAGCGGAGTTTAGTATCCTTTGAAGATCTTGCATCTGACCAATCACCTCAACACCGGCGGCATCACCACCTATATTCTTGTTCTCGCCTGCGAGCAGGTCAAGGCCGGCCATCAGGTTTATGTTTGGGGGGAGGCTGGGAATACCGTCGCAGAGTTCAAGGCGATGGGCGTGACCGTGCTGGATGATGTGCCGCGCTGCAAAAGTGAACTTTCGCCCCGGCTTTGGCTTGCGCTTCCCAAGCTTGTCCGGGTCCTCAAGACCCAGTCCATTGATATCGTTCATACCCACACGCGCGTGACCCAGGTGCTTGCCGCGGTCGCGACTCGTTTTGTGAAGATCCCGTATTTGTCCACGGCTCATATGTTCTATAAGCGCCGGTTGGGGCGCCGTTTATTCCCATGCTGGGGAAAGGCCGTGATCGCGATCTCCAAGGTCATGGAACAGGGGCTGCTGTCGATCTTTAAGGCGGAGACGCTTCCCCCTATTACGGTGGTGCCGAACGGGATCGACGTGGAAAAACTCCAAGGGAAGTTCGACGCCGTCGATCGGGAAGCTGTTCGAAAAAGTTATGGTTACGGGAAAGAGGATCTGGTGGTGGTCGGGCTTTCCCGGCTGATCCCGGTGAAAGGCGTTCACTTTTTGATCGAAGCTCTCGCGGTCGCCCGGCAGGAAGTGCCTTCGATGAAGTTGCTGGTGGCGGGCGCGGGAGACCCTGCCTACACCGGGCGTTTGAAGGCCCGCGTGGCTGAACTGAAACTTGAGAAGGATGTTCGATTTATCGGGAATGAGCCTCAGATCGAGAAGCCATTGCGTGCCGGGGATATTTTTGCGGGGCCTTATGTCTGGCCGGAGGCCTTTGGCCTCTCCATTCTGGAGGCGATGTCGGTGGGCCTGCCCGTGATCGGATCCACTTCCGGAGGCATCGTGGAACTTCTCGGGAACGGAAAATACGGTCTTCTTTTTGAAAGCGAAAACACGCGCGATCTCATCCGCTGCCTGGTCCTTTACGCAAAAGATCCCTCTTTGCGTTCCGAAATGGGCAAGGCGGCGCGAGTGGCAGCCCTGGAATACAGCGCGGTCAAAACGTATCAACGCATTCAAGAAGTTTATGAAAAAGTTCTGGTGGACCCCTCGTGAAAAAATTTATACCGATCCTTGCGTATCATAGCCTCGATCCGGCGCGGTTTAAAAACAAGCTTGCGATCACCCCGGAACTTTTCCGCCGCCAGATGCTTTGGATCCAAGGTCAAGGGTTCCAGTCAGTCGACCTTGAAGCTTGCGCGAGCCGGAACTGGACGGAAGGACTTCTGGAGCGGCAGGTTGCAATCACGTTTGATGACGGCTATCTGGATAATTATCAGCACGCTTTTCCGGTCCTTCGTGAAGCCGGGCTTAAGGCTTCTTTTTTTGTAACGCCGGAGGAGATCGGAAAGACGGGTTTCATGACCTGGGACATGCTCCGGGAGATGGCGGAGGTTCCGGGGATAGAGATCGGAAGCCATGGGCTTCATCATAAGACACTGACGGATATTCCCGAGTCCGAGGCGTGGACCTCGCTTGTGGCTTCGAAAAGGATCCTGGAAGAAAAGCTGGGACGTCCGATCAAAGCGGTTTCTTATCCCTGCGGCTCTTTTAATGACAAGATCGTTGAGATGGCGCGTGGAGCGGGCTACTTGTATGGCTGTGCCGCGAGCCACGTGCATGACCGCCGGTTCGTGGGGAATCCCTTCCTTCTCCGGCGCATCAAGATCTCGGAGTCTTCAAGTTCGGCCCTCGCGTTCAACCTCCGGCTCTCGGGTTTTTATCATTTCTTTGGACGGCCATGAGCACTTCTTTATGAAGAAAAAAAATCCTAAAAAAATCGTAGTCGGGATGTCCGGGGGGGTGGATTCCTCAATGGCGCTCGTGCTCCTGAAAGAGCAGGGTTGGGAGCCTGTCGGCGTGGCTCTGAAATATCCGGTTTGGGAGGACCCCGCGAATTGTCTCAAGGAGAATGTCTGCTGTAGCGCGGAATCTTTTCAGATCGCGGAAGGTGTTTGTAAAAAGCTCGAAGTCCCTTTTCATGTTTTTGATGTATCCGGCGACTTTAAAAAAGAGGTGATCGATTATTTTCTCGGATGCCTGCGTGATCACCGCACCCCGAACCCCTGTGTCAGGTGTAACCGTCATCTCAAGTTCAAAAAGCTTTTGGAATGGGCCGGTCGCCACGGGATCGACCATGTGGCGACGGGGCATTATGCGCGGGTCCGTAAAAACCCGAAGACCGGGAAATACGAGCTGTTATCCAGTAAAGATGCGGAGAAAGATCAGACCTATTCGCTCTCTTTTTTGTCCCAAGAGCAGCTTCGCCACATGGTTCTGCCCCTCGGGGGACTCACAAAACCGGAAGTTTACCGGATGGCCGAGGAGCGCGGTTTCGAGATCTTCCTCAAGCGTAAGCAAAGCCAGGATTTTTGCTTTGTCTCAGGGAGCGCCATGGGGCCGTTCCTTACCAAAGAGATCGGGCGAAAGGAAGGGCCCATTCAGGATGACCAGGGCCGTGAGATCGGCCGGCATCAAGGGCTTCATTTCTATACCGTCGGCCAGCGGAAGGGCCTGGGGCTTTCGGGCGGGCCTTTTTTTGTGACAGGCTCTGATGTCGCGGCCAATATCCTGAAAGTCACGCGCTATGAAAAAAAACTTTCGAGCCGCGAAGTCCTGATTTCCCCCTGCAATTTTATCGGGGGAATGCCGGAGACGCCGGTGCGGGTTAAAGCCAAGATCCGCTACCGCCAGACGGCCGCGGCAGGCACCCTTCATCCCGTTGCGGCAAACAAGGCGCGCATTGTTTTTGACAGGCCTCAGAGAGCGGTGACTCCGGGACAGTTTGCCGTCGTCTATCAGCGCAGTGTTTGTCTTGGGGCAGGGGAAATCCTGTAAAAATGGGTACGGAGTACGGCGAAAATTTAAAACGCGTCACGCCGTACACCGTACGCCTCACGCGTAACGGTCACTTCCATTGACAACCTCTGCCAAAACGACAATAATGAATCAGCTTTTTTATCCCGCCTTCGCAGAAAACCTCGGGCGTAAGCCCGGGGATGAATGCGAGGGATAATCCCGCCGCTTTTAGGCGTGGATGCTTCGGCGGGATGTCGCAGAAGTATGGAGGTGCCACGGTAAAGCCGTGGGGCTCCATTTTCACACCGCCCTCAAAGGAGAACGAACATGGCCAATAACAACAAGAAGAAGGATGAGATCCAGGAAAAGATTCTTGATGTTGACGCGAGTATGCAGGGGACCATTGCGTTCAAAGATCCGGTGAATCTCCGTATCAACGGAAGCTTTGAGGGCAAGCTCGACACACGCGGCAATCTCACGATCGGCGAGAACGCCAAAGTCACCGCGAATATTCACGGCGACAACATCGTGATCGCGGGCAAGGTGGCTGGCGATGTCTTTGCGACACAAAGTCTCTCGATTCTCGGAACGGCGACCCTGAAAGGGAACGTCGCGACACCGCGTTTAAGCATCGGCGATGGCGCGATCCTGCAGGGGCTTGTGACTATGCAGGGAGTGAGTCCCACGGACGGGTCGGATGTTTCCCTGACCCTGAAAGATGTGGCCCAATACCTGGAAGTTGAGGCCCGGATCATCGAAGAGTGGGCAAGGTCCAAGAAGATCCCGGCGCGTTTTGAAAATAACCAGTGGATCTTTGCCAAGGCCGAGATCGATCAGTGGATACAGCAGGAACGGGCGAGGGTCTAGTCTGGCACTTTCCTTTGATTTCAGGGCATAGCTTTCCGTTTCCGCGCGCCCATCTCATTTTTTTGTCTTAAAGGCGGTTGAATTACCATGAATAACATGCTGAGCTTCGACGAAGTGAAGAACTTTCTCGAAGTCGAACAACAAGTGATCGAGAATTTTATACGCGATGGAGCGCTTCACGCTTACAAGATCGGGGGCGTGTACATCCGTTTCCGGAAAGAAGAAGTGCTTCACCTGAAATATGATGTTCTGCTTAAGAAGAACGTGTCCAAACCCGCCGTTTCTTTGGGGCAGCGCTTGTTGGATTTCTGGCGGTTTAATAATTTTTATATCGTTTCGGTTCTTGTGATCGGTCTTTTGGCGTATTGGTTCCTTCGCACCACGGTTACTTCCTGAGGCTGCCTGTTGAAGATCCTTCAGGGCATTGACCTGGTGAAGGTCGGGCGGATGGAGCAGATGATCGGGCGCTCCGGGAAATCATTCCTGGATCGCGTTTTTAGTGCGTCGGAGCAGGCCTACTGTGGTTCCAAGCGTATGAAGTTCGAGCACTACGCCGCCCGGTATGCGGCCAAGGAAGCAGTTCTGAAGGCCCTGAAAGTTCGGCCGAAAAGAAGCCAGCGGCTTTCCGGGATCGAAGTAAAACGGGAAGCGTCGGGAAAGCCGTATATCTCCCTGAGCGCGGAGAACCGGAAGGCGTGGGGCGTTCCCGCGAAAGCTCAGATCGAGTTATCGGTGGCACACGAACGGGAATACGCGATCGCCACAGTCGTGATCGTGATCTCCTGAGGAGGAACCGGAGTATGGCGCAGAGAACACTTATTGTTAACGCGGATGATTGCAATCTGACTTCCCAGGTCACGGAGGCCATCCTCAAATCCCACGAGAACGGGATCGTGACCAGCACCACGTTTCTGATCAACCTTCCCATTGGGACGGGCGTGGTCCGGGATCTGCTCTCCAGAAAAAAGCTCGGCGTGGGGCTTCATTTGAATGTCACGCTTGGAAAGCCGGTAGCGAAGCCCTCCCTTGTAAAGTCGCTGCTTCAGGGGGATGGGCGCTTCAAGAAAAAAGATCAGTATTCTCTGAAGAAGCTTCCGCCTGTGCCCGAGATCGTTGAGGAGTTTAAGGCTCAACTCCAAAAGTTCGTAAAGACCTTCAAACGTCTTCCGACCCACATCGATGTCCACCATCACATGCATGATTTTCGCCCGTTTCTTGAGGCGCTCGCCATGATCGCGAAGAAGCACGCTCTGCCCATTCGCTGGACGCGGCTCCTTACCGAACCCGAGATCAAGAGCACTCACAAAGGGCTTAAGACGACGGATCATTTTTATGGGAACCTGGATCCTCACACCTTTTGGACCGAGGAAGTACTGCGGCATTTGCTTTTCACGCTGCCCGAGGGAAGAAGCGAGATCATGTGTCACCCGGGTTGGGTGGATGATGAGCTTTGCGCGATCAGTTCTCTGACGATCCCGCGGGAGCGGGAATACCAGCTTTTCAGCCTGAAGGAATTACGCCGCTATATCGATCATCTCGGGATCAAACTGACACACTTTGGATGTTTCAGCAAGGGGCGGTAGGGAGCGTTGCTATTTGACGATCGTTCCGTCAAGCGTCTCGAAGATGATCGTGACGAGGTTGTGACACTTGGGGCACTTGATCTGCTTAAAGGCCTGGATGTTGTCGTGCTTGGGGCGGTACATGATCGAGAGGATTTTGGTGACGAAGCTTGCTTCACTGCCGGACCACTGGCACGCGGGACAGCTATAAGCTGATTTCATCGGTTCCTCTCGAGGTTTTTGGGACGTCATTGTTTTCTCATTCGCATAAAAAGCATCGGCTTAGGCGCTAGAAAACTTTAAAATTGTTTCAATCCCGGGGTGACCCTGAAAGGTGGGGGATAGAATGAAAAAGACGATTTTGACGTTTTTTATCGCTGCGATGCTCTTCGTGGGTCTTTGCCCTTTGTGCGCGGCTCAGGAACAGAGTTATCTTACGCAGCTCGGTCACACCTTTACCCGAGGAGTTAAGAACGTGGTCAGTTTTCCCTGGGAGATCCCCACGGCGATCAAGGAACACGACGCGAAAGATGACGGTAACCCCCGCGTGTTTCGCGACACGGCGGGTTTTTTTGACGGGTCTTTTCGTGCTCTGGAGCGATTCGGGTGCGGCGCTTGGGACATGGTTTGGGCCTTCGTCCCGGGCAATCAGGAAGGTCTTCCTCTCAAGCCCGAGACTTTTTTTTAACTCCCTCGACGCTTTTCTTGTAAATCCCTTCGTTCTTCAGTAGAATACCGCCTCTTGTTTGGGGTGAGACTGTCCCACCCGAGGAGAGTTGCTTTTTTTTGATGTTGTATGAGCTTTTCGTGGGCCGGTAGTTCAGTTGGTAGAACGCCACAATGGCATTGTGGAGGTCAAGGGTTCAACTCCCTTCCGGTCCATTTCTTTATATTTTTTTCTGTGCCGTGCGGGGATGGCGGAACTGGCAGACGCACTGGACTCAAAATCCAGCGGTAGCGATACCATGAGAGTTCGACTCTCTCTCTCCGCACCGAACCTCGTAGGGTTCGGTGCAGCCCTGAACCCGACGTGGTTCAGGGCGCCTTGGACCCTCCATTGTCTTAAGATTCCATGAGCAGTCGCACCAGGGAATATAAGGTCAAGTCTATGGCCAGTGGTTTTAAAGCATATCCTTTCGATGAGATTGAAATGAAGTGGCAGACCTACTGGGCTGACCATAAAACCTTCCGCACTCCCGACCCCGGTGAACCCGGCGGTGACAAAGATAAGTATTACGTCCTCGACATGTTTCCGTACCCTTCCGGATCCGGTCTTCACGTGGGCCATCTCGAAGGTTATACCGCCACCGATATTGTGAGCCGTTACAAACGGATGCGCGGGTTCAACGTGCTGCACCCGATCGGCTGGGACGCGTTCGGTCTTCCGGCAGAGCAATACGCCATCGAGACCGGGACGCATCCCCGCGAGACCACCCAAAAGAATATCGCGACCTTTAAGCGCCAGATCCAACAAGTCGGTTTCAGCTACGATTGGGATCGCGAGATCGACACCACCGATCCTCATTACTATCGCTGGACCCAGTGGATCTTTATGAAGCTTTTCGAAAAGGGGCTGGCCTACGAATCCGAGAAGCCCGTTTGGTGGTGCGATGGCTGCAAGGCCGTCCTCGCGAACGAGGAAGTGGACGCAAACGGGACCTGTGAGCGCAAGGGCCACAAGGATGTTTACCGCCGTCCGCTCCGCCAATGGATACTTCGGATCACCGCCTATGCCGAACGTCTTTTGAAAGATCTCGAGCTGCTGGACTGGTCAGAATCCATCAAGGAAATGCAGCGCAACTGGATCGGAAAGTCCACCGGAGCGGAAGTCGTATTTGAAATCGCGGATTTAAAATCTCAAATTACGGTGTTCACAACGCGGCCTGACACGCTTTTCGGCGCGACCTACATGGTGCTGGCTCCGGAGCATGCCACGGTGGCGAAGATCACGACGCCCCAGCAGAAAAAAGCCGTGGAAGATTATGTGGCCACCGCGACGCATAAATCCGACATGGATCGCACGGATCTCGCCAAAGAGAAGACCGGGGTTTTTACCGGGGCCTACGCGATCAATCCCGTGAACGGTAAAAAGATCCCGGTATGGATCGCGGATTACGTGCTTATGGGTTATGGAACCGGCGCGATCATGGCCGTGCCGGCTCACGACGCGCGCGATCTGGAGTTCGCCAAGGCCTATCATTTGCCGGTGGAAGTGGTCGTGCAGGCGCCGGAAGGAAAAGAATCGATCGGTTTTACCGGGAATGGGATCAGCGTCAACTCCGGGCTGATCACGGGACTTTCCACTCCGGAAGCCAAGCAGAAGATCAACCGGTGGCTTGAAGAGAAGGGGCTCGGGAAAGAGGCGGTTCAGTACAAGCTCCGGGACTGGCTCTTCAGCCGTCAGCGTTACTGGGGGGAGCCGATCCCTGTGACGCACTGCGCGAAATGCGGTCCTGTTCTGATCCCAGAAAGTGAACTCCCGCTCCGTCTTCCGGAATTGAAAGATTACACGCCGACGGGAAATGCGGAACCGCCGCTTGCCAAGGCGACGGATTGGTTGAAATGCCAATGCGCGAAGTGCGGAGGACCGGCCACGCGTGAAACGAATACCATGCCGCAATGGGCCGGGTCCTGCTGGTATTATCTCCGTTTTCTGGATCCGAAGAACGCAAAGGCCCCAGTCGATCTTTCAAAGGAAAAATATTGGATGAACGTGGACCTTTATGTCGGCGGTGCGGAGCATGCGGTGCTCCATCTCCTATACTCCCGTTTCTGGCATAAGGTGCTTTATGACCTCGGGGTCGTTACGACGCCAGAGCCATTCCAGAGGCTGACTAATCAGGGCATGATCCTTGGCGAAGATAGTCAGAAAATGTCCAAGTCTCGCGGTAATGTGGTGAATCCCGACGAGATGATCGCCCAATACGGCGCGGATAGTCTCCGGCTTTACGAAATGTTCTTGGGCCCCCTTGAGATGACCAAGCCTTGGTCAAGTTCCGGGGTGGAGGGAGTCTCCCGCTTTCTCGGAAAAGTATGGCGTCTTTTTATCGACAAGGACGACAGACTCCATACGAATATTCTCAGCCGTCCGCCCAATCCGGCCGAGCTCAAGCTTCTCCACAAAACCGTCAAAAAAGTGACCGAGGATCTGGAGGGGTTGCGCTTCAATACCGCGATCTCAGCTCTTATGATCCTCGTGAACGAAGTGGGCCCTGATCCGGATCATTCCAGGGAAATGTTGGAGAAGTTCCTGCTCCTTTTGGCCCCGCTTGCGCCGCACATCGCGGAGGAATTATGGAAGCGTCTTGGTCATGAGAAGACGCTTGCCTATGAAAAATGGCCTGAGTATGATGAACGCACCCTGGTCGAGGATCAGGCGGAGATGGCTATTCTTGTGGGCGGTAAAGTGCGGGCGAAAATGGTCGTTTCTCTCAAAGAGACGGAGGATGTCGTTAAGCAGAAGGCCCTCGAACAACCCCGTATCAAAGAATTGCTCGCGGGGAAGGTGCTGAAGAAAGTTTTCATCGTTCCGGGACGCACGATCAACCTTGTGGTGGTGGATGCCTAGAGTTCAGATCAAGAACCAGAAGATTCTCGTCGGCAGCAAAGAAGTTCCACTCATTTCCGGCGAAGTTCACTACTGGCGTCTGAACGCCCACTGCTGGCGCGATTCCCTCAAGCGCGTCAAGGAAATGGGGCTTGAGATCATTTCCACGTATGTTCCTTGGGATTTCCACGAATACAAGCGCGGCCATTTTGATTTTACCGGAAAGACGGATGAGGCCCGGAATCTCAAGGCCTTTCTCGAATTGACCCGCAAAGAAGACCTTTGGGTCATTCTCCGTCCGGGGCCCTACATCTACAGCGAATGGCCGCGTGACGGGGTTCCCGATTACGCCTACAAATATCACCGCCTTCATCCCCAATTCCTTACCTACGCGAGAGAATACCTCAAACAAGTAAGCAAGGTTTTCATGCCCTATCTCGCTTCCCGCAAGAATGGTCACATTCTGATGCTCCAGGCGGACAACGAGATCGATCCTTGGCCGGATGTGTTCGGACATCAGTACGGACTTTCGGGGAAGCCGGGGCTTTTCCAGGATTTTATGCGTACCTTTTACAAGGGGGACATCGCGGCGATGAACGATCGCTGGGGAACGCGTTACACCTCTTTTGAAGAGGCGTCTCCTTTCATTGCCACCATGTTTCCCGGTGAGAAGGGGCTTCCGCTCAAGGGCGACAAGGAGTTGAAGAGGCATCTCGATTATTTCAAGTTCAAATACTGGTATACCCAGGAAGTCGCGAAGGGGAGCATCGGCATGTATCGCGATCTTGGCGTCGATATTCCTATCTATTTGAACACCTATCCCTTCTTTTACGCGCATGATTGGGCGGCTTTTCAAGACGTTTCCGATGCCGTGGGTGTGGACCTCTATCCCTCCAACGAGCTTAAAGAGGACGAGTTCGAACATCGCAAGCTTTGCGACAAGATCCGCTATCTTTCAAGTGTCTCGAAGCTTCCCTTTATTGCCGAATTTCAGGCGGGCATCTGGCACGGCCGGCATTATGAAACCAGTGTGCTTACGCCGAACCATTACCGGATGATCTGTTTTTCTGCTTTTCTGGCGGGAGTCAAGGGCTGGAATTGGTACATGCTGGTCAACCGTGACAATTGGTACATGTCCCCGATCAATGAATGGGGACGGGTGCGCGGTGAGCTTTATGATGTTTTCAAACAGATCGTATCCGTGTTCAAGCGACTCAAGCCTACCTCGCTTAAGAAACTCACCGAGATTGGCGTGACTTTTAACCCCCTGCAATATGCGGCCCGTACGTTGACCCACAATAGCCCGATCCTTGTGGCACTTTATCAGGGAGATGTGGATTATGATATGTGCGATCCCCGCCGCGGCGTCCCACAAAAGAAAGTTCTTTTCTATTCCGGCAATCAGTGGCTTGACAGGGCCGCGCACAAGAATCTGAGAAGTTATGTTGAAAATGGAGGCACGCTTGTGGCCTTTCGTTCGTTCCCGCGGAAGGACGATGATTTCCAGCCTTATCAGAGCGTGGGATTTGAAGAGCCCGAACGCACGCTTTTTGAATTTAAACGTCAGTTTACGCTGACGCTCGGGAAAGGGGAGATACCGATCCCGATCAATAGTTCCGTTTATGTTTTTCGGGCGGAGGGATGCGAAAAGATCCAGGCCGATCTCGGGACCTACGGAAAACAAACGGTCGGCTATATCAAAAAAGTCGGCAAGGGGCGAATCATCCACTTGGGCATGGAGCCGGTTCCGGAGTTGGTGCTCGGGGTGCTGAATCACTTAAAAACACCGCTCATGAGCTATTCCCTCACAAGGGACGTGAAGACCGCGCTTTTCAGCCGTGGGAATCGCTATTTTCTTGTGGCGGTTAATAACGGGAATGAAGATAAAAGCGCTATGATCTATTTGCCGCGGCTTGCGAAGATCAAAGGGAAAATGGTTGTCTCCGATCTGATGAGCGGAGAAAAGAATATTTACACGAAAGACGGACGGAATCCTTTGAGCATCTCGATCTCCCGCAAGGATGGGCGTGTTTTGGAGCTTTCTTTCTCGGGCGCCTAAGCTAGACTGAGAGTGCTTTCGTTTTTTTAGATGCAAGGAAGTTCACAATGAGGGTGAAGCATGTACGAGACTTTTTTCGGGTTGAATGAGTCCCCCTTCAATGTTACGCCGGACCCTCGCTTTGTCTATTTGAGCAAGCACCACCAGGCCGCGCTTTCCGCGATGCGCTATGGCGTGGAGCGTCGCTCAGGTTTCATCCAGATCACGGGAGAGATCGGGGCGGGCAAGACCACGCTTTCGCGGATGTTCCTCCAGCAGTTGGGCGAGAACGTGCACAGCTCTCTTGTATTTAACCCGAAACTTTCCGAGCTGGAACTTTTGCAGGGGATCGTGGAGGATTTCGGATTGAAGCCCCGGGCGAGGCGTCGGAAGGATTATTTTGACTGTCTGAACCGTTTTTTGCTTGAGGAAAGCGCCAAGGGATTTAATGCGGTGGTGATCATTGATGAGGCGCAACTCCTTCCGCCCCGCGCTTTGGAACAGATCCGCCTTCTGTCGAATCTCGAAACCACGACGCAAAAGCTTCTCCAGATCATTTTGATGGGACAGCCGGAACTGAAAGATCTTTTGAAGCGTCCGGATCTCAAGCAGCTCCGCCAGCGGATCACCGTGCGTTGTCACTTGCCGGAGCTGAGTCTGGAGGAGGTCGGACTTTATATCGCACACCGCCTGAATGTCGCCGGGGCACGGGAGAATTTTTTCAGTCCGGACGCGATACGCCGGATCTATGAGATCTCCGAGGGAATTCCAAGGGTTGTTAACGTTCTGGCGGATCGGGCGTTGCTCGCCGCTTATGCCAAAAATACTTTCATGGTCGATCCGTTGCTGGTGGAGTGCGCCGAGGCCGACCTCCAGGGGGTGAGTGTATGAGTTTAATCCAGCAAGCTCTTGAAAAAACAAGTCGCGCGCAGGAAACAAGGACCACGACGCCTCCACCGACCCAGAAGTTGTGGAATCGTGACCCGATGGGAGCCGCGCTTGAGCAGGAGCTTATCCGGGTACAGGAATCCCATGTCGCACGGAGAAATCTTTACTGGAAAGTCGCGCTGGGGATCCTGGTCGTTTTTTCTCTGACCGCATTCTTTACGCTCATGTCACGGCAAGTGGCACGCACCGCCCCTTCGAAGATCACGACAGCTTCCGCAAAGGCTCCTGCCGTTGTCGCAGTCCCTCAGGCCCCGGTCAAGATCTATGGCGGTACGATTTACCATCTGACGGGGATTACTGATGTGGGCGGGGATGCCATCGCGGTCATCAACGGGCGTCTTTTGAGCGAAGGGGATGCTTTGGATGCTCAAGCGACCATTAAACGGATCAGTAAGGGGGAAGTTATCGTCGATGTCCGGGGTCGGGAAATGAAGCTGGTCCTCTAAGGCCTCACGCCTGCCATGTCCTCCCTGCAACGTCACCAGTTCACCCTCCTCGTCGTTCTCCTTCTGGCCTTTGCCCTCCTGATCGCTTTCCGATTTTGGAGACTTTCCTAGAACGTCTATTTTTCATGTCCTGGTGAGAAATCCGCTGTAATATAAAATATGTGTAATCGTAAAACATAGAATGTATAATACGCAACCATGAAGCTTCCATTTCTTTGGGTCGCGACGGGATTTTCGATCGGGATCGTTGTGGAAAAATACACGAGCGTTCCGGTGGTGGGGGCGGCTTCCGGGCTTGGCGCGGGAATACTGGTCTTGTGGCTTTTGCGCGGGAGAAAGCTCTTTTTGACGATTTTCGTATTCGTCGTAGGCTGTGCCGGGATTCTTTGGGCGAAACTCGACAATGTTGTGCCGGCGAATGCGGTTCAAAAGTTCTCAGGGCCGGAACGTATCACGCTTCGGGGGACGGTGGCGTCTCTTCCGGAAATGAAGACGCGAGGGAAGCGAACGAATATTTCCTTGGTGCTCAAAGCGGATTCCATAGCACGACAGCAGGGAAACCGCTGGAAGCAGTTCCCAGCCGCAGGTGACGTGCAGGTCTTTTTGCTGCAGTCGCCATTCCTGCCGCAGGTGGGGGATGCGCTGAGGCTTTACGGGATGCTGGAGCTTCCGCGGCAGGTGTTGAACCCAGGGGAATTTGATTACGGGAATTTTCTCGCGCAGAAGAAGATTCACGCTGTTTTTCAAGTAATCGGGAAAAAAAGTGTTCGTTTGATAAGACCAGGAAGCAATTGTTCTCCCGGGAGGTGGCTCGCGAACATGCGTCGGAGTATCGGCTCGTGGATCGATGGTTCTTACGGCGCCCGCGAGGCGGCGATCCTTAAGGCGCTTGTGATCGGTCTTCGTAGCGATGTAGCGCCCGAAGTCCGGGATGACTTTTTTAAATCGGGGACCATTCACCTCTTACCCACGGCGGATGGGAAATGGAATTACACTTTATTTTGAAACGAAATTGCCTCCGCGTGTTCGCCGTAACCTATTGGGCGGTAAAGGAGTTAAGAAGTATTACGGGGATGCCGGGAGGCTACTGTCGGTACTGTTCGGATTGACCCCGGAACAGCTAAAAAAGCTTGAAAATGAGGTCAAAAAGACGCATTCTGACCGATCCAACATATCTCGGAAAGCTGTTGATACTTACTGGTTAAATCAGAATAAAAAGAAAATAGTCCCTCAGCCACTCCCGTCATACCAAAAGCATTCCGTCCTGGGACTCAAGACCGTATCCGTAACTCTTCGAAAAGATCAGGCCGAGTGGCTGAGGTCCATGGCCGAGCTTACAGGGAAGACAATTAGCCAGCTCGGAAGAGATGCGTTAGATGAATACCTCGCTGAACGAGAGAATCAATAACGCTGGCGTCTTTGTCGCATTCCAACTGGATCGCGACATGAGCTTCGCCGGGCTTTTTTTATTTTCGGGGGCATCCTCCGCAGAGGTAATGGTTGTAAGCGGACGAAAGTCCGCTTATAATTAATCTATGCCCAAGCAGATCGATTTTCCAGAGGTTATCTCCAAACTCAAAGATTTTTACTCCATCCGTAAACGCTTGCCCAGTTTCGCCGAGATCCAGTCTCTCTTGGGGTACAGCTCAAAGGGCGGTGTTTCTGTGCTGATGGCGCATCTCTTGAAACGTGGAGTCCTAAAGCGCGATTCCAAGGGAAAATTCGTGCCTTCACCAATCCTTGAAGGTGGCATCAAACTCCTCGGCACAGTGCAAGCCGGATTCCCGTCGCCTGCGGAAGAAGAATTAGTTGATACCCTCTCTCTCGATGAATTCCTCATCAAAAATCCCCAAGCCAGCTATCTCGTGAAGGTAAGCGGAGACTCCATGATCGATGCTGGAATCATGCCGGACGATCTTGTGATCGTGGAGCGCGGCCGGCAGCCCCGGCATGGAGACATTGTTATCGCGGAAGTGGATGGGGAATGGACGTTGAAGTATTATGAAAAGCACGGAGCGAAGGTTCTGCTTCGGCCCGCAAACAAGAAGTATCCTCTAATCGAGCCTAAGGCAGAGCTTGTGGTCGGCGGTGTGGTGGTGGCCAATGTCCGCAAGTACAAATAGACCTCTTTCGATAAGTTCCTTCCCAAAGCCAATCATCCATATTGATTGCGATGCGTTTTTTACTTCTGTCGAGCAAGCCCTCAATCCCGAGCTGAGAGGCAAACCAGTTGTTACAGGGAAAGAGCGGGGTATCGTCGCCTGCGCCAGCTACGAGGCTAAGGCTCTTGGCGTAAAGCGTCCTATGAGGCTCTGGGAGGCTCAAAAGCTGCTTCCTAAACTGATCTGCCTTCCAAGTGATTACGAGACCTACAGTCTATATTCAACGCGTATGTTCGAGATCATGCGTCGTTTTACTCCCACCGTCGAAGAATACTCCATCGATGAAGCCTTTGCGGAGCTCTCTGGGCTCAGGCGACTTCACCGGGCCGGGTACGAAGAGATCGCCTGGAAGATCAAGCAGGCGATACAGACGGAATTGGGATTGACGGTTTCGGTGGGCCTGAGCGCATCCAAGACGCTTGCTAAGATCGCCGGTAAGGAAAAGAAACCGGACGGGTTTTTTGTCCTGCCTGCGAGCGAACTGCATCTTTATCTCCCGAAAGTGCCGCTTGAACGTGTCTGCGGGTTCGGACCGAACACGGTTGCCCTTCTTGAAAAGCAAGGGATCCGGAATGTTTGGGATTATGTAAGCCGACCGGAGGCGTGGGCGCAGAGGCTACTCGGGAAGATCGGTGTAGAGCTGTGGCATGAGCTGCGCGGGGATGCTGTGCATCCGGTCATGACTGAGGTCAAAGACGATTACGCCTCGATCAGTAAGACGAAAACTTTTACGCCGCCTTCCTCGGAAAAAGATTTTGTGAGGGCCCAGCTTATCCGGAACCTCGAATCTGCTTTTATCAAGATCAGACGGCATAAGCTCCGGGCCAAGGTGATGGCTGTTTTTCTCAGAAGCCAGGACTTCCGGTCTTTGGGTGTTGAAGCGGGATTGGATCGAAGTACGTCCTCAATCCTTGATGCCGTGGGTTTAGCGGGGGAGTTATTTGAAAGCATCTTTCGGCCTGGGACGCTTTATCGCTCGACCGGCGTGGTTCTCTCAAAGCTGGAGGCGGACCGCACGATGCAGTATTCGCTTTTCGATGATGTCCCAAAGATCGAGTCCATGAAACGGATTGATAAGGTTATGGATGACGTCAATGAACATTACGGAAAGCACGCCCTGCATCTGGGAACCTCTCTGTGGCTCGGAAAGCATCGTCAACACATTGCCGGACGGGGCGACCTCCCTGAACGCAAGATGCAGCTGCTGAAGGGGGAGACATTTCGTTGTCGGATTGGCATCCCTATCTGGAATGTGAAGGTTTAGACTTTAAACGCTGCCGAGCTACAAGCTAAGAAATACGCTCGAACTTCCTGAACCAATCTCGTCTTTGAGGTCTAATACGACATTCGTTTCACATCGCCGGCTGAGTGAGAGCCGTTGCGTACTTTGCGTCTTACGGCGCTATTTACACTATAGCCCCACCTCCTGAATAGGAATCAATAAAAGTAAGAAGCCTCCGTTGATATAATGGGTTGGGGAAAGAGTCCCTTTCACCCAATGGGTGAAAAAAAACAACAAACGGAGGCGGGTCATGATGCTCCATGGAAAAATGA
>CAISGE010000059.1 GCA_903884815.1 Candidatus Omnitrophota bacterium
GCTATGGGTGAAGCCTCGAGAAAGCCATCTTCCTGAAATCGTCATGATCAAGAACCTTCCGTGGCCGCCGGCTGATTGAAACGGGTCGTTTTGAAGAAGTCGTATTGCTTAAGTGTGAGGGGGGCTAAGGGCATCGTGAGGCGAAATTTGACTAATGGCATCCAGCAGGGGAGACGATAATGCGGACGGTCATTGCGTGTTGATTAAAAAAAGAGGGGTCATTTTTGACAAATAAAGATGCAGCCGGAATGTTCAAAGGGAAAAGCCCGAATCGGACGGTGGCGGCGTCACTTCTGGTCATCTTTTTGGCCGGAGCGCTTTTTGCTTGGGGGATGGTCGCTCGGGCCGTCCGCGAGAAACGTGAGGATTTGCTCCAGCAGACGCAGCTGGTGACGCGGGAAGTAGAAGTTGGAGAAATTCAGGCGCTTACCGGCACGGCGGCGGACCTCAATTCTGCCGTTTATTTGCGGTTGAAGGAGTACTTTGTCTCTTTCCGTTCCGCCAATCCACACTGCCGGTTTGTCTATCTTGCGGGCAGGCGGCCAGATGGCACGGTGTTTATTTTCATAGACAGCGAATCTCCCGGATCGAAAGATTATTTTCCGCCGGGGCAGGTCTATAGTGATGACCCGGGAGATTTTAGACGTGTGTTCGACAGCCAGGTCTCGGCCGTTGTCGGCCCGGGCATCGATCGGGGGGGCACGCGGGTCTCAGGGTTGGTTCCGATAATCAACCCGCATACCCGCAAGGTGATCGCCGTATTGGGTATGGATATTGACGCACGAGCGTGGGATTGGGATGTGGTACTCGCGGGGTTCCCGCCATTTCTTTTTACGCTGGTCTTGATGGGGATCGCGATTGTTTCTGTACTGGCTCGAGCAAGGCTAAAGTTGTGGCGGTACGCCGAAGTTGTGATCACCGTTTTGATCGGACTGACACTCACAATAGCTGTCGCCTGGTTGGCGCACACGGGCGAACGTCAACACCATCGCGATGCATTCTTCCAGTTCGCACAGCCACAAGTGGCCCGCATTTTGGAAGTCTTCCATAGCTTGTCTCAGATTGAGCTGGAGGCGATGGGGCGATTTTTTGAGGGAAAGCAAAATGTCTCAAAAAAAGAATTTCTAGAATTCGTTGGATTTCTCAGCCGGAATCCGGTGATCCAGGCCTGGGAATGGATTCCCGCCGTGTCTGAAGCGGATAGACTTCACTTCGAGCAGGAAGTTCGTCAAGAGGGATTGTTTGAATTTGGTATCTGGCAAAAGGACAAGACCGGAAACCGGGCCTCCGCGACGGGCCGCGATGTTTATTTTCCGGTGCTTTATGTGGCGCCGATTACCGGTAACGAATGCGCGCTTGGCTATGACCTTGGCTCGGAGCCGGTTCGTCGCGCGGCGATCGATGAGGCGAAGCGTACGGGGTTTGTCTCGGGAACGGACGCCATTACCTTGGTCCAGGAAACAGGAAACCAGAAGGGGATCCTGGTGTGCCGGCCTATCTTCAAAGGCGACGGGTCAAAACTTCTGAGGGGTTTTGCTTTAGCCGTATTGCGTTTTGGATCTCTGCTGGAAACGGCTATAGCCGGGAACGAAGGATCGAGTGCCGTTACCATGAATTTGTTCTTACTTCATGCGAATAAGCCCAGCGAGAAGCTCGCGTCAACCCGGAAGACGGGCGAAAGCGAGATGAGGACCGAACCCTTCTCGGTAGCCTATCCCATCTTTGCTTTCGGCAAGACCTTTTCATTGATCGCAAGCCCGAACCGAGCGTTTGAAGATTTATATCCGATGCATGCGGGATGGACGGCGGCGCTGGTGGGTTTGGTGCTGACGTTTTCGTTAGCCTTTTGGGTTGGGATGACTTTGCGCCGCCGTGAAGAATTGGAACGGTTGGTCGCTGAACGAACCAACACGCTTAGAGAAAATATGGAAAAGCAACGTCTTCTGATCGAAAACAGCCACGATATTATTTATACGCTTACCGTCGAGGGGATTTTTAACTTTGTTTCTCACGCCTGGAGCACGCTGCTCGGGCACCCCGTGTCCGAAGTCGTCGGGCGGCCATTCCAGAAATTTGTTCATCCTGAGGATCTCGGTAAGTGCGAGTTGTTTTTCCGGAAAATGATCGAGAACGGGTTGCCTCACGCAAGCATTGATTACCGTGTGCAGCACGCGGACGGGGCTTGGCGCTGGCACGTTTCGAATGTCATTCCCCTTAGGGATAAAGACGGAACGATCCTGGGTATTGAAGGGAGTGCCGGCGATATCACGGACCGGAAGCTGGCGGAAGAGGAAATCCGGCGGCAGGCGGGATTGATCAGCTCCTTGCTGGACTCCATTCCGGATATTATTTTTTTTAAGGATGTCCAGGGTGTTTACCTTGGCTGCAATCCTTCTTTCGCCAAACTTGTCGGACGGGCGCGGGAAGAAATTATCGGGAAAACCGACTATGACCTTTTTGACAAGGAGGCGGCGGATCTTTTCAGAGAGAACGACAAAAAAATGATAGGGCTGCTCGAGCCACGGCACAACGAGGAATGGATCACCTATCCGGGCGACCGGAAAATATTGATCGATACTCTCAAGACGCCCTATTGGGGGCCGGACGGAAGTCTGATCGGAATTCTTGGCATCAGTCGGGATATTACCGAACGCAAACGGGCGGAAGAGGCGCTGCGGGAAAGTTCGGATATGGTGCAACTTCTGATGAACTCGACCGCGGAAGCGATCTATGGACTGGACAAGAATGGCTTATGCACCTTTGTTAATGCTGCTTGTCTGAAGATCCTGGGATACGAACAGCCGGAGCAACTTCTTGGCCGAAATATGCATGACGTGATCCACTCGAAGCGTATCGATGGCGATCCGTATGATGTCACCGGTTGTCCTATCTTCAGGGCTTTCAAGGCGGGACAAGAAGCTCATGTCGATGACGAAGTTCTCTGGCGGAGCGACGGCACCAGCTTTTCCGCGGAATATTGGTCCTATCCCATCCGGCAGGACGGTAAGATCATAGGCGCGGTTGTAACATTTCTGGATATTACGGAGCGGAAGGAGGCGGAGAATGCGCTTATCGAGAGCAACCTTTTCCTTCAAGAGACGCAACGGATCGCGCGCTTGTCCGGATGGAAAGCGAACCCTCACACGGATTATCTTGAGTGGACCGAGGAGGTGTTCGAAATAATCGAGTTCCCCAAAGGGAAGCAGCCTGGGCTAGAGGAGGGACTGAAGTTCTACTTGCCCGAGTATATTCCTGCGCTGAAAGAAAAAATCATCCGGTGTTTGGATGCCGGTGAGCGATTTGCCATGGAGTGCCGGGGCGTTACGGGCAAGGGCAGGACGATCTGGACCGAGGTCCGGGGACTTGTGACGATATCCGAGGAAGGACGCTCCTATGTCATGGGCACGCTCCAAGACATTACGGAACGGAAGCGGGCCGAGGGGGTCTTGCGACAGGTTTCGGATCGCTTGTCATTGGCCGCGCGGGCGGGCGGCGTGGGAATCTGGGACTACGATGTTGTCAAAAATCGTCTGGTTTGGGATGACCAGATGTATCATCTCTACGGGATCTCACAGGATCAATTTAGCGGCGCCTATGAGTCATGGCAGGCCGGATTGCATCCGGAAGACAGGCAGCGCGGCGACGAGGAGATCCAGAGGGCGCTTCGCGGTGAAAAGGAATTCGATACCGAGTTTCGCGTTCTCTGGCCGGACGGGATCGCTCGGAATATTCGCGCGCTTGCCATTGTACAGCGGGACACCTCCGGAAAACCCGTGCATATGATCGGCACCAACTGGGATATCACGGCTCAGAAAAAGACTGAGGCGGCGCTGCGGGAAAGCGAGGGCAATTTCCGGACTTTCTTCGAGTCGATGACCGATATGTTCATGGTGGGAACGCCGGACGGACGGATTCTTTTTACAAATGCCGCCGTGATTCGGACGTTGGGCTATAGCGTTGAAGAACTCGCCGGCATGCGCTTGATCGACCTTCATCCGGCAGGCAAACGCCAAGAAGCTGAAGACATCTTTGCGGCCATGTTCCTCGGCGAAATGGAAAGCTGCCCTCTTCCTCTGGAGCGTAAGGATGGCAGTTTGGTGCCCGTTGAGACCCGCGTTTGGTTCGGCCGGTGGAATGGTGAAGAATGCATTTTCGGCATCTCCAAAAACCTGACCACGCAACAGGAAGCGCAGCAGCGCTTCGAGCGTTTGTTTCACAACAATCCCGCCCTCATGGCACTCTCAGCCTTGCCGGAACGGCGATTCGCGGACGTTAACGATGCTTTTTTGAAGGCTCTGGGTTATTCCAGGAAGGAGGTTCTCGGTAAAACGGCGGAGGATATCCTTTTGTTTATATCCCCTGAGCAAGAAGTTGCTTTGGTCAATAAACTTCAGGCGGAGAGGCGTATTATCGGGTTTGAAATGCAGATCCGGCGCAAGGATGGGACGATTCTCGACGGTCTGTTCTCCGGGGAGGTTCTTAGCAGCCAGGGGCAGCAGTACTTACTGACTGTGATGATCGATATTACCGAGCGCAAGAAGGCGGAAAGAGCCCTGAAGGAAAGTGACGAGAAGCTTCGGATCATTTTCGAAAATGCCGCAGTCGCGATCATGTTTGCCAATGAAAAAGAACAAATTGTTCTCTGGAATCCCTTTACGGAGACCCTGTTGCAAATGAATCCCGCGGACCTGCACCAAAGGCTGTTGAGTTCTCTTTATCCGGATGAGGAGTGGGCCAGGATCCGGTTGATGGGCATTCGCGATAAAGGCGTAATCCAGCATTTGGAGACGTGCATGATCCGTAAGGATGGGGGACGTTTGGATGTGGATATCTCCATCAGCGTGCTCAAGGATCCGGAGGGCAGGATAACGGGCTCTATCGGAATCGTCCGGGATATTACGGAACGCAGGAGGATGGCGGAGGCGCTGGGAAAGGCCTATGAAGGATTGGAGGATACGGTTCAAGCGAGAACCCGGGAACTCAGGGACGCGCAGGAGAAGATGCTGCGTTCTGAAAAACTTGTTGCGATCGGGCAATTAGCTTCGAGCGTGGCGCATGAACTCCGGAACCCCCTGGGGGTCATGAAGAATGTGGTCTATTATTTGAGGATGCTGGAGCCTGTCACCACTCGTCCGGAGATCATGGAGAATCTCGACACTATTTCCGAAGAGATCGAAAGTTCTAACAAGATCATTAGCGATCTCCTGGAATTCTCGCGTATTAAAAAACCGACGGTGAATCCTGTAAATATCAACACAATCGTAAAGGAAACGATTTCAAGGCTTGTGCCCGCCCCCCGCGTAGAGATCCTTACGGAATTCGATGAGACTCTGGATGAAATCGGCGCGGACGCACTTCAAATTCAACAGATTTTTATAAATCTCGCGAGTAACGCCCTTCAGGCGATGGAGCAAGGCGGAAAGCTTATGATCCGGACAAAAAAAGCAGGGGATTTCATTGAGGTATCCTTTGAGGATACTGGTTCGGGAATCTCTGAGGCAAACATGGCCAGGATCTTTGAGCCCTTGTTTTCTACAAAGAGCATTGGCACGGGGTTGGGTCTTTCGATATGCTATTCCCTCGTCGAGGGGCATGGCGGCAAAATCGACGTGCTCAGCGAGGTCGGGCGTGGCTCTGTATTCACGGTCAGGCTGCCGGTACGTGCGGGATGAACTTAAAGCGTAATAGTGTCGGGAGGGCTGGCAATGGAAGGAAAAATCAAAATACTGATAGTCGACGACAGTGAGAACGAATGCAAGTCGTTGAAGAGCATCCTTGACGCGAAAGGCTACCAGGTTTTTACGGCGCATAATGCTTCTGAGGCGATCGCCTCAGCACGGGTAGAGCCCCCTCGCTTAATACTTTTGGATCTTTTTTTGAAGGAGGGTTCCAACGGGGTGGAGGCATTCAAGGATATCAAAAAGATTGCTCTGGGGGTTAAGGCGATCCTGATCACGGGACATAGCGTTGAAGAAACAAGCAGGCTTCTCGATGAAGTTTGGGTGGAAGAGGGCATTGTTGACGAAGTCTTGACCAAACCCCTGAGGGTCGAAAAATTGATTGAGGTGATCGAAAAATACACGAAGGGGAATCTGAATGGCTGAAAAAGCGAGCGTGCTCGTGGTCGACGATGACGCGAATTTTTTAAACACGATGGCAAAAATCTTAGGCGTGAAGGGTTACGCGGTCACAAAAGCGGAAAATGGTTTGCGCGCCCTGGAGCTTGTCAGGGGGGGGGCTTTTGACGCTGTGCTGATGGATATCAAAATGCCGGTGATGGGTGGGGTGGAGGCGTGCAAGGAAATAAAAAAAATAAACCCGGAGTTAGCAGTCATTCTAATGACCGCCTTTTTCGCGGGAGAGGTTAGCGAGAACACCCTGGAAAAAGGCGTCTACGCTGTCGTGGTCAAGCCCTTCGATGTGGACCGGGTGATACGACTTGTTGATGAGATCGTTTTGAGGAAGCGGACGGGTTGATGCTAAATAGAGACGCGAAAGGAATCTATTATGGAAGATAACGTGGTGACTGTTTTGATCGTTGATGACGATGCGAATGTCCGGAAAACGTTCGGCAATATCCTTAAGCTAAAAGGTTATCAGGTCGAGGGTGCGGGGACAGGCGCTGAAGCAATTGATTGTGCAAAAAAAATATTTTTTAATATTGCTGTGATCGATATGAAGCTGCCGGATATGAGCGGTTTCGATGTGTTGAGAGAAGTCGTGAAGATCAGTGCTAATACAATCCCGCTCATGATCACTGCCTATGCCTCCATGGACTCTGCCATTGAATCTATGAATCGCGGAGCTTATTCCTATGTGACCAAGCCCGTGAACATGGATGAGGTTTTAGCGGTGTTGGGCCGGGCGCTTGAGAAGCAGAGGCTCTCGATGGAAAACAACCTATTGATGAGAGAACTGAAAGCCGCTAACGAGAAACTCAAAGAGCTCGATCTGCTGAAGTCTGAGTTTGTCGCTATGGTATCTCACGAATTAAAAAATCCGCTGTGCGTCATTAAAGGGGTCATGGAGCTTTTGATAGATGGAACCATAGGTGCTATAAGCCCCAAGCAGAAAGAGCTTGTCGGGAATGGGAAAAGAAGCGCTGAACGACTGCTCAGGCTTGTTACGAATCTGTTGGATATCGCGAAGATCGAGGCCGGAAAAATGGAACTGCTCAGGGAGAGTATTTCTCCGGAGGATTTGATCCGGGAGGTGTTGACAAGCTATAAAAGCATGCTCGCGGAAAAAGAACTTTCCGTTAAGGAAGAGATACAAAGAAGTGAGAAAAGAATCTGGGCCGATCCGGACAAGGTAACCGAAGTGATCATTAATCTCCTCAATAATGCGATCAAGTATACCCCGAAGGGCGGAAATATCACCGTAAAGCTGGATTGGGTCGGAGGTGAGGTCCGTTTTGAGATCGCTGATACGGGGCCAGGCATTCCGGAGAAGGCCAAAGAAAAGATTTTTGATAAATTCGAGCGAATCACTGCGGAGACGCAGGAAGGCACCGGACTTGGTTTGCCGATCGCAAAGAATATTGTCGAGCTCCATAAAGGTAAGATTTGGGTGGAGAGCGAACACGGCCAGGGCAGCCGATTCATTTTTACCATTCCCCAGGACCTAAGAGCCTAATTGCTTCGTATAATCTGCAGTCATCCAAGTCCTTGGTGAAAGAGATCGAGAGAACGGTGCGGCGGGCAGTTCACGGCCAAACGGGGGTCTCGGAATGGGGCTGCTGGTTTCCGGACTGAGCGTTCTTGCTGACGGTAGTCAACAATGGGTTAAAAAAAAGCCGGACGGAGGCGCCGCGTTCCTGGGCGCCCTGTTTTTCCGGAAAGGGGCGGCATGACGGAGGAGAACGGGAACGTTTATATTGTTGATGATAACGATCGTTTTAGGAGAACCCTTGAACGGGTGATTCTGCAAAAGGGTTTTAGCGTCGAGGGTTTCGGTTCCGCGGAGGCGTTCATAAAGCATCTTCCCGTCCGGCATCCCGCGTGTCTTGTCCTGGATGTTTTTTTGCCTGGAATGGACGGGCTTGCACTCCAGGACGGATTTTTGGAAAAAGCGGGGATGCCGCCCATTGTTTTTATCAGTGGGCATGGCGATATTCCGATGAGCGTGAAGGCGGTTAAAAACGGGGCGGTGGATTTCCTCGTGAAACCCTTTGACATGGAAACTCTTTTCGGGGCGATTGCCAAAGCGCTTGTCCGGGATTGTCTGATTGAAGAGCAAGCGATTCAAAAAAAGAAGATCCAGGCTTTGATCAACACGCTGACTCCCCGGGAACAGGATGTTATGCGTCAGATGATCACCGGGAAGTTAAACAAGCAAATAGCGGCGGATCTTGGCATTGAAGAAAAAACAGTCCGAATACACCGCAGCCGCCTCATGAGAAAATTGAAGATGCCCTCCGTGGCTGATCTTGTCCGGTTCCTGGAAAGAGTGGGCATTGTTCATCCCCCTTCCGATTTGCCGCAGTAGCCTCTGGCAGTCCCCCCCCCCATTATCTTTTACCCCGCACCGCCTGTAGGACACTTGTCCTATTGCTAGAGTCTTTTCTGGAGGGTACGATTCCTCAGAGGTTGTAGAAGATTTGATCGGGAATCTCAGAGTACCGTCTGAGCAAAATCCAAGGGGTTCGGCTTATGCTGAGGAAAGTTGTAATCGCGGATGACGATAAAAAGTTCGTCGGCGGGATCGACCGGGCTTTATATTCGTGCGGTTTTCAGATGGTGTCTGTAGACCATGAACGCGATGTTCTTGAAAAAGCGAAGAAAGAGAATCCCGCAGTGATCATTCTTTCCCTGGAGCTCATCCAGCAGAACCTCATAGACATAGTCGCCGCTCTTAAAAATTATCTCAATTTAGCGCGGGTTCCCGTTTTTCTAATCTCCTCAGAAGAGGGAGGCAACTCCCGCAGCTATCTCCCTGGCATGCCGGGGGTCCAGGGTTATTTGAAAAAGCCTTTTTCCCCTTTGGATTTGATATTCGCTATTGAAAGAGCATTTTTAACGCAGCCGGGCTTTTAAAGGATTTTAAATCACAGGAGGAAAATATGGCGGGGAAGAAAAAAGCACAGCAGGATACAATAGGCTCATCTGCGGAAAAGATCAGCCCGGCAAAGGGCAAAAGGAGTGTTAGTCAAAAAGTACCCGTGGAATTCAGTTTCAAGGCCCCCTTGGCAAAGAAAGTGAGCGTTGCGGGAACATTCAACAGCTGGGATGTGAACGCCGCAAAGCTCAAAAAAGATATTTCCGGCTTCTGGAGCGTTTCACTTTCCCTGGATCCCGGCTGCTATGAATACCGTTTTTTTAAGGATGGTGAGTGGGTGAACGATCCTCAGCCCGGAAGGGAAGTCCCTAATCCTTTTGGCGCGTCTAATTCCGTTGTTGACGTCGCCTAAGGTATGGGGTTTTTTGATTTTTCAAAAAAACAAAAAAAAGAAAAAAAGGCCGACAGTTCTTTCCGGAAACAGACCGAAAAAGAGAAGGCCGCCGGCGACAAGCGGTTGCTGGCGATCAAAGCTGCGGCCCGAATCTCTACCGATGAAGTAAAGGTAGCGTCTTCAGATTCAGAGAAAAGCTCGCCAGGTGCAGTCCCCTTCCCTCCGTTAGCAGTGAGTCCATCACCGAAAAAAGTCAGTCCTTCCCGGCCACAAGAGTTACCGGATAATTACGGGGATAATGATATCTACCTTCTTGTCCGCGACCCTTACTCGACCTATGTCTACTGGGAGATCCAGGATGTTCACCAGAAAAAACATCTGAATAAACTGGGCGGTAGTTGGGATTCTGTGGCATCCGTTCTTCGGGTCTATGATATCACTGATAAGAAAGGTAAAAAGACGCTCACGGATATCGTTTTGCGGGATGGGGTCCGGTGCTGGTATTTCAATGCTCAGCCGAATCACGATTACTACGCGGAGATCGGACTCTTGCATAAGGATGGGCGGTTCCGCGGTCTTGCGCGCTCCAATCGAGTGACTACGCCTCGTTCGGGGATGTCGGAGATCATCGATGACCAGTGGATGAGCATTGACTTCGATAAGATGTACGCTCTTTCCGGCGGTTTTGAGGTCGGTAAGAGTTCCGAAGAATTGACCCGTCTCATGGAAGAACGCTTTAAGAACGCCATTACTTCAGGGTCCGGCGCCGGGGCTGTATCCAGCTTGTCGAGCCCGGTCAAGATCCAGAAGAGAGACTTCCGGTTTTGGCTTGAGTGTGAATTAATTATTTACGGCGGGACAGAACCTGATGCTCAGGTCGCCATGCAGGGGCAGCCGGTCCAGTTGCGTCCCGACGGGACTTTCTCCTTCCGTTATGCCCTTCCCGATGGAAAGTTCACTTATGACTGCCATGCAGAATCCGCTGACGGGATCGAAAAAAGAATCATTGTTCCCATTGTCAGCAGGAGCACAGAAAGGCCGGCTCCTGCTCTCAAGGTGATTTCAAACAATACATCCGAAAGCCTTGCCCAGGCATCCTAGATTCTTTTTATTCCACGCGAAGCGAAAAGGAGCATAGCTGAGCATGAAAGAAAAAAAGACCATTCTGATCCTGGATGACGAACGGGAATATGTGGATCTGCTCAGGCCTTTTCTTGAAGAAGAAGGTTATCGCACGCTGGCAGCGCATGACGGAGAGGCCGGCCTCGCCATCATCAAAGATATGCGCCCGGATCTTGTGCTCCTGGATATCAATATGCCCAAAAAAGACGGGCTTGAGTTTTACCGGGAAATCACAACGCTTTATGGGCGAAGCAAGATGCCTGTTTTGGTGGTCACGGCAAGGCTGGAACTGGAGCCGGTATTTAAGGCGATTGACGCGGATGGGTTTATCACCAAGCCTTTTGAGATCGCGCATCTCATGAAGGAAATAGACCGCATTCTTAACTCCGGTAAGGAAAAGATCGTTTTCATAATGGACCGCAAAGAGCTTCCCAGCACTTCGGGGATGGTGGAGGCGTTTCGCCGCGAGCGCTACCGGGTGACGGTCGTTGAGGACATCCAGTCTGTGGATCGTGAAATCGAGGCGGGGAACGGCCCGGATTTTCTGATCGTGGAATACGTGCAGTTGGAAGAAGACGACGGCAATCTGATCTCCCGGCTAAGGGAGCTCCTTGTCGCGAAAACCGCGGGAATAGCGCGGAACCGGCGAATACCCATTATTGTCTATACCTACTCAGGTCTGAACTGCGGCGAATCGAGCCGGATTCAGGGAGCCGACAAATACATTGGGCGTCCCCACAATTATACTGACGCTATCTCCGCGATCCGGGAATGTGAGCTCAATGAAAAGTAGAGCGCGGTGGATCAGGCCCCGGCACGCAAAGTTCATCTGTGGGATCGTTTTGTTGTGTTGGGGTTGCTTCCTGAAAGCTTCTTTGGGTTCTGCTGCCGAAGCCTGTGACGGATCCGGGGCGGTATTTCACTCCGTTGTGAATGCGGAAAATCCGTCGCCTGAGGTCAAAGGAGGATTTTCTGTGATGGTCAATATGTGCGCTATCGAGGCGGCGGCGAAAGATTTGCTCGCGCGGGATCAGGCCGCGAGTCTCTTGACCCTTTCCATGTATACGCAGGATTCCGTTTGGTCCTGCTCTAACTCCTCCGCGGAGTCACGCAATTGTTCCTACCGCAGCGGATTTATTTTAGCTGCCGGCAGCGGTTCACGGTACCGGTATCACGTCGTAGAAAACGAGGGCGATGATCAGGGCGGTGTTTTTTCGACTTTTAGTCCCTACCTGCAAGAAATCGTTACAGCGCAAGGGAAGTATGTCCTCCGGAGAATGGCGGATTTTGAAGGCGGGTCCCCGCAAAAAAAGGCCGAGATTAAAAGCTCTATCCGCACGGTCACGTTCACGGATAATGAGGGAGGCTCTTACACTTGGGATAATATTTCGGAGGGCGGTGATCTCGCGAAGGGTGAGGTCTGGATCTTTGGAAATATTCGCGGGAATCTCATGAATTATACCGCGCCCAGCGGTGGCATTGCGTGCCGCTTTTGGAATATTGTGAGCCCCCTATTCTCGCGATCAGCTGCTCGTTCTTGATGGGCTGAATGCCGGCGGCGCACCTCTTCAAGGTAAGAGCGGGAGCCTTGAGCCCTACGATACTTCAATAAACTGCCTTTACTCTGAGCCCGGAGGTCCTTGTTTCCGGCCAGCTCGGAGAGCCACATGGAAAAGCCGAAGGCCTTTAGGTCTTTTTTTTATTTTTGAGGGCTCAAGCTTGCGGGCGGCCGCTCGGCAAGTCCTGTGAAGGGATCACGCTACGACCGCGTCTTTTAATGTCTTGCCCCGCAGGGTAGGGGTATTTTAGAATCCGCCATCAGATTTTCCGAGTTTTTGCCGAAAAATGAAAGCACTTGTTTTCTTTTTTCACCCGGATATCTTGAAGGAGACCTCATGAAAAAGCTTCTCTCGCTTGTCGCGATCCTATCCCTCGTTTTTTCACCCGTGACTCCGGCGTTTACCGCGGAACGTAAGTGGCTCGGACTTTCACTTATTGATAACAATTTCAGCAGTATCGGTAACTGGTGGGGCAGCAGGCCGAGCGACGGGGATGCGTTGTTGTTCAGCACTGTTATTAGCGGAAGGGATGTGCCCATGAATAATTATGTGGGTTATGAGTTTTCCAAGATAACTTTTAGAGACAGCGCTAAAGAGACCGAACTTAGAGGTAATGGCATCTATCTTTCCGGGGATATTGATAATAGCAGTAATAAATATTCACAGACCATCAGCTTGAATATGGAGTTGCTTCAAAGTGTGAATCTGTACTCCGGGGACGGCAGCCGTAATCTGGAGATCGGCGGAGTGATAAGCGGCGGATACGGCATTACAAAATACGACAGCAGTATTTTAATACTAGCAGGCTGCTGAAAAACGGTTTATTTTCACGAGAACGGTCCTGATTTTGAATCGTTGCGTTAAGTCGTTTTAAAAACGAGCGCTTAAAACCTCGA
>CAISGE010000060.1 GCA_903884815.1 Candidatus Omnitrophota bacterium
AAGACCGGCACCTGTCGGATTCAGCGGAATGACCTGTCGCTTTCAGCGGAATACGCATCTTCAGGCCTTTACAGGGAATTCGGAGGTCAATGCATTGATCCAATCGATGCTCGAGAGCATTACCCTCCAGTACGTGAGATTCCATGAAGATACGGAGCAAGCTGCTGACGAGATCCGATTATGGTTGAGGGGCAATCAGGGGAGTATTTTAAAGCTTGCTGATTTCTATGGTAAAAAACCCGTTTTCTCGGGGGTGTTGCCTATCAGTATTTCGGTCGGTAAATCGGAAATATCAGGGACGGCAATCCACGACCGATCGGGGTGTCATCTTGTTATGGGAGGGCGCTGCTTATCGATGCTTTTCCAAGGGTACTTCAATAACAAGATGACGCTCCTTGTCTTTCTGACTCAGGCCAAGACTCGCCGTCTTAATGAGAAATCAGCCTCGCTCGTCTGCGGGTTCTTGGATGACATGTATCGCCATATGCTTCCGGATGGAATGCAGCGGAAATATCGTCTCGTTTTTCTGTGGCTGAGAAAATTCTTCTTTAAACTTCCGGATGTCACCGCCGAGCAGAGAAGTAAAGCTATCGAATACATTCGTTCGCTCTACGAGGTGTTTGGAATTAACCTAAACAAAGGGGGCAGAAATGAAACTTCACAAACGACCGCTTAGAAGGATGACCATGAAATGTGTCGCGCTTTACCGTTTGTTTACTCAATACCGTAAACGTGTCCGGATGGTTCAGTTGGAGTTGGGCAATGCGATTGAGGCTTGTTAGGCGAGGGATGACAATGGAGCCGAAGCAACTTTGCACAGGTGAATCTCAACGGGATATGAGACGTCTCCTAAGGGAGTACGGAGAAAACCTTAGGATGCGGCGTAAGGAGCGCGGGGTTACCAAGATCGAACTGTCAGAGCGGGCTGGGGTAAGCTGCGAGGATATAGATGCGGCAGAGAAGGGTATGATGGGGCTCCTGGAAGACGAAAAACAAAGAATAGGGGAGTTTCTCAGGCGGCAGCGGATCTTGTGAGAAATATAGAAAATAGATAAGAGTCTACTAATGATAGTTGTCTTGGCAATTAATAGCGCGGTCGTTCTTGAAAGAGATGAGTCTCGCAGGTACGTTCTAAACGAGAAGAAATGGTCGAATGAAATTAACGGGAGGAATTAACGATGTGCTGCCGGGAGAATAAGATGATCACGAAACGGGAAGAGACGGGGAGTTTGCGTGGTTCACTGATTCATCCTTCCGGTGATACAAAGAGCCTCACGAAAGAACAGCTTGATTATATCTATCGATATCTTGGATTTGTTCCTGTAGGGATTAAAAAGGGTGTGGCGAAAAGGGCTTCCGGCCGAAGCCCCTGGTGGTTGCGTCTCTGGCTGAGTGCGCGCTATCTAGCCATTTCCCTTCTACTCAAACCCTAACTGATCAAAATTGATTTGTAAAGCACCACGAAAAATAGAAATCGAAGGGGGAAGCATAAAATGATGCGTTCCCCAAGGCGCGAGAGATCCAAAGAATTAAAAAATCGGCATAAAAAATCAAAAATATTTGCGAAGCACTTGACAATTTTAAAATAAGCGGTTATCGTTCGCATGTCTTTCAGAATATTCGAACGAAATAATAATTCTGAAAAACAGTTTCAAATTAACTCAGCCGATACTCAGCCGCAGTAAGAAGTAAATAGACTCAGCCAAAGAAAACTCAGCCAGAACGGAAGAATCCGTTTAAGACAAAAATCTTAACGGGTAAATCAAACTTTCGTTTTTAAAAGGTGCGCTGTGATTACTCTTGGCTGGGTGAGATCCCGTTTTCTCTCCTTCTTTTTGATCGTTAGTTTGCTTTCATCTGATATCCTTTGGGCCAACCCCGCTGCTCTTGGCCCATCCTCAGGGGGAAGCTCCGTCTATTCGCCTTTGCCGGCGCTGGCCGAGTCGAGACGATCTCGGACTCTAAGGCCGGTTCTCCTCTCGTATACCACATTCAAGACGCCCATGCTGTCTTTGATGCTCAGAAGAACATGGCGAAACTTTTAGAGATCCTTATTCAGCGGGAGGGAATTGATCTTGTTCTTGTGGAGGGAGGAACGGGAGATGTCAGTCTTGACTCTTTACGCCGGGTCGCATGGAAGAAAGTCCGCCAGCGTGTTTCTGAGGATTTCTTAAGGCAGGGGAAGATTACAGGCGAGGAGTATCTGCAACTTGCTTCGGATTATCCCTTCGAGCTTTGGGGTGTTGAAGATCAATCCCTTTACCGTCAAAATTTAAATGTTTTTCTTGATGGGGCAAGTCGGCGGGAGAATGTGTCAAAAGCATTAGGACAGATTGAAAGCGTTCTTCTGTCTCTCACGGCGGCGACCTATCCTTCCGGATATCGGGAGCTTGAACGCTTACGTCGTGACTGGAATTCCGGGGCCGGAAATCTTTTAGCCTACA
The DNA here is from genome assembly GCA_903884815.1 of Candidatus Omnitrophota bacterium. Classification (GTDB taxonomy): domain Bacteria; phylum Omnitrophota; class Omnitrophia; order Omnitrophales; family Aquincolibacteriaceae; genus Aquincolibacterium; species Aquincolibacterium aerophilum. The sequence continues at coordinate 2,445 of CAISGE010000060.1, forward strand.
TAGACATGCTTCGGAAAAATGCCGATCAGTTAAAGATTTCGACTGCCGATCTTCTCCAGTTGGCGAACTTTGAGCAAAAAGGGAACAAGTCTTCATTCGATGGGAAAGCGTTTTTCGAAGAAATTAAGTCCCTGGACAGTAGATTGCGGAAAGCCATGCTGTCTGAAAAAGCCCTCAAGTTGTGGCAACTCTCCGAGGATTTCGGGATTCTTGAGCACTTGTTCTCCTTTTCCCTTACTTCGGATCAATACACCATTCTTGTCAGAGATACATCCCGGTTTAGCTCCAAACGGCTGGCATCTGCGCTCGAATCCTTGGGCCAGGATCTGAATCGATACAAAAAGTCTTTTGCTACGATTAACGAGGAATTGCCGTCCTTCCTAAAATTCTATGAGCTCGCTGGAAAACGCGATGAGGCGTTCGCGAGGAATATTCAGAAGATTCTGTCCGAAAAGCATAAGAGCAAAGTCGTGCTTATCACGGGAGGCTTTCACTCCGAGAACCTTGGGCGACTTTTGTCGGAAAGAGGTGTCTCGAGGGTGCTTATTTCTCCTGAAATTTCAGAAGTTGGAAAAGGTGTAGATGCTGAATACTTAAAGATCATGAGAGCGAAATCCAAGTCCACGCTTCGCGCTCCAGCGACGTTAGGCAGCCCCGTTTATGGCGAACTAAAAGTAGCTATGGAGCGCGAGCAAGCTAAGGAGCTTAAGGCTCACATCCACCGTCTTATTGGTTTTCTTGATATCGATAATTTTATTCATCCACAGATATCGGAAGCAGTGAAGCGGAAGTCTGCGCGTTCCGAGCTTCGTGTCGAGCTATTGGTTTCTATCGCAGGAATACTTAATTCATTTGAATTCGGGACGGCAAGCCCGTGGATAACACTAGGGGGCGCGGGTATCCTCGCACTGTCGGTGGTACTCGCGTTCTTCCTAGTGAAGCGTAAAAGGTCCGCTCTTAGGCGTGCCAATGCTCCCGCCGTCCAACCGGCTAATGACGCTGAAGTGGTTCCCGCTCATCGAAATATCAATGATGTCAAAGATGCCAGAATAAAGCCTTCCGCCGTTCGCGTTCCAACGAATGATCCATCGCGCGCGCTTGCCGAGGAAGGCCGTCGTTTTTTTGAGTCGAGCTTTCCAGCAGCTCCCCAAAACAAGGATTTACCACAGCCGTCCTACGAACTTCCAATGCCTATTCCAGTTAATGCAATTCCCGCGGATCTCGATGCGAAAGGGAAAGTCGTTTTTATTCTTCGAGAGATAGTTCAGGGGATGGAAACCATGGATACGACCATGCGTACTCATCAAAAAGAAACAGCGGAGAGAGCGCTGCATCGTATGTTTGCCGAAAACGCGTCCCTTGATCCTAAGAGATTCCGGCAACATCTCGAAGAGGATATGCGCCAATTCTTCGGAACGATATTCGAGGAGATGGGCAAGCTAACAGAAATGCATCAGACGCCGAGAAACACGCATGTTTCCGAGGAAGTCGAGGAAGCATTCCCGAGGCTTCCACGGTATGTAAAAGCTCTTTTGACGGAGAATCCCGAGCTCACCCAAGACCCTGAAGTGATAGGGCTTATGGGCACGATTACGGGTAAGCTCGGCTCCAAACCTCCCGTAGCGGAAGATCTTGAAGATCACATAAAACGCACATATTTGAGGCTTGCAGGTGAACGTGAGCCAAAGCCTACTGCGATCCAGCTCCAAGCTCCTATGGAAAAACCCAAGGCTACGGCGAAGATTCCTGGTGCCGATCCGGTGAAGCCCGAGGCGAAAAAACCCGTGGATGTCAGGAGAATTCAAGGGCAGATGCGGGATGTCCAGAGAATGATGGAGCGCTTTGAAGCCGATCTTGAGGGACTGCGTGGAGAGATTTTGAAAGTCGACGCGGAATACAAGGAGCTTCAAGAAAGCATGGAGGAAGCACGTAGGAATAATGACCTCATAGTCCAGGAAGCACTTAGTCCGTCGATTGAGGCGTATGACAACCGCCTCATGCAACTTCGACATAACGAAAATGAGATACAGGGCCGGTTGCGGGACGTAAAGGCGGAAGAGGCGCGCCTTGATAATCTGTTAGACGAGGGGGAAGGCAGTGGCGCACGTTCTGAATTACGGGCTTTTTTATATCTGAATATCGCGCTGCCTTATCTCGGAATCGGCTTGGCGGCGCTTGTAGTTTTCTATTTGCTTCGATCTCTTGTTGCAATCTATCGAAGCGGAAAAATTTCAGCGGCAAACAGTGCTCGCTGGCCGTTTAGCTGGAAACGGATATTTTCGGAGACGGTATTTCTTAAAGCGGATGAGAAGATCGATATTTTTAGAGGTTCGGAGCCGCCGGCAGGGGCTTTTGCCGGCTTGGGAGTATTGCTCGGGTGGGTTGTAGGCGGATGGGCTCTTTATCAGGCATATCATGGATGGGGTTGGGAAACTACCAAGGTGCTTTTTGGGTCCGGCGACCAAGCCTTCACCCGAGGAGCATTACTATGGGTGCTTGAAGTTGTCGCTGCTCCGATAACGGGCGCAATCTTATCTCCTTTGACTGCATTTTTAGGGGCATTTGCCATTAACAGTGGTAGAGCTATTGTTCGCGCGCTTCAATTTCCTTTGGGCTATGAAAGAGTTTTAAAGCTTAATTTTATGAACCCTTCAGCTTATCGGAAATCATTCTTAAGAAAAGCTGCGCGATTTCTTTCGCGTGTGGATAAGCCCACGCTCGAATCGATGCTTCAGAGCTGGATACAGCGTGGTGAGTATGAAAAACTCAACGCGCTAATGGAGAAAAACGTTTGGAAAACGAAGCATCAGAATTTGGTCCTCCTCCATAAAGATATTTCCGCTTTTGAGCTTGCGAAAAAATCGCTTGCCGATCTTGGATCTGTGCGAGAGCGGGAGAGCATTCAGGGGTTTGTTGACGGATGGAAGAATGAACTTGATGCTAAGAAGGTGAACGGCGCAGCCATCCTTAAAGAGCTGGTTCCGGATTTCATAAAGAGCGAGAAAACGGTGGAAGCTGTTATGGGTTGGATGACAACTCTTTTGGCTGATCCGATAACGCCGTGGAGTTCCGGTTTCTCAAAAGTTAAGACTTACTATGCGTTACTCAAGCGATTTAGCGATCTGAAGGCGGAAACGCAGAAGAAGTATGCCCTTAGTCCGCAAGATATGGCTGATCTTGAGACCCACCTGGAGAAATGGCACCAAAGAATTCCTGCGGCGGAAAGAAAAGTCCCAGGGACTTCGGTATCTCTTACTGTTGAGATGCTCTCAATGCTGATTTCGCGCGCAGATGACAAGATCTGGTTTTTTCGCCTTCTTGAGAAAACGCATGGGATTGGAGCGTCCTTTTTCGTGGCATCGCAGCAAAAGGAGCTGATAGCACGTCTTGATAGGCTCATAAATTACGAGTTTCTAAAAAGTTGGATTTTGCTAGCCAAAAATAAAACCGGAGAGAAAGGTCTCTTCAGGGTAGTCTTAAATAAAACCCAAGAGGAAACGCTCCGGACGGAAGTGGAGGCTCTTGAAACGCATCTGGATAAAAGCGGTTTTGAATATTCCGTGGCTCTTTCGAGCGTTTTCTCGAAAATGAAGGAGATGTCAGGATCTGAGAAAATAATGTTGCTTCGCGCTTTTAAGAACCTGAATCCAGCTGTTTACAAAAAAGATGTCCAGGCGGCCGCGCGTGCGTTTCAACTGGTGGCTGACAAAGATCTCCTAAGAGAAAAACTTGCGGCCAATAACGGGTCGGCAAAGAGCATTCAAGAAATAGAAGCTAATCTTGCCATTGCAAGTGTGGAGGACATTCAATCTCTGGCAGGTTTTTATGGGGTTCTTATGGAAAAAGCGGATGTTCGAGCGCAAGGTGTTCTGCTCGGGCTTGCTGCCCGGGCTCCTCCGGCCGTTCTTCCCGTATTTCTGAAGTCTCGCGATCATCTTACCGACTATTATCTGACATATCCGGATAACCGGGATTATGAGAACCTTCCCAAATTAGCCGACCAATACCGTCAACGCTACAACGGCCTCTATTTCCTGGACAATATCCTCCTTGGTTTTCTTACTGACCCGACAAAATCCCCTATAGCAAGGATCGAAGAAGCTAGGAAAACCATTAATGGACAGATTCTTGTTCGCAGCGGGTTTCCGGAAAATGTGATCCATACGTGGGATGGAATTAGCGTAGAAGAATTGATCAGGGTCGTTGGGGATGCGGATCTCCGGAAAAAGAACTCATCTCGCACCGACTTTTCTGAAGAAGAAACCCGCAAAGAAGGGGAAGCCTTTCTTTCCAAAAGAGCGAAACATGATGTCGTGAAAAAAGCTCTGGCGAAAATGGGACGGCACGGCCTTCTCAGCTATTGGGAAAGTTCAAGGCCAGCCTTTTATCTTCAGTTTTTGGAAGACACAAAGGGTCTTGATCCTGACTTCTTCAAGCCCGGTGAAAAGGTCCGGGTGTCATATGACGGGGATACCGCCCCTGCGAGAAGATCAGGATCCCTGGTTCCCATCAAAAATCCCATCCAAGGTATGAAAGACTTGATCAGAGCTCTCAGGGAACAGCATCCGAATATTTATGAAAACTTCATTGGCCCTAAACGTGAGCTCCTTGCCGGGAAACCCCTTGATGACTTTATCGACGGGAAGAGTTTGTTATCCGTGGCCGGGCAATTCAGGAAAAAGGTCGTGGATTGGCCCCTTTCTGATGAGGAAAGGACGGAAATGACCCTTCGGGTTTATCAAGTGGCTTTTTCTGGCGCTCTTCAGCCGGTGCTTGGTAAAGGTAGCGCAGAGGAGGAAGCGCGATATTGGCAGGACACTTTAAAAGCGTTCCAGAAAGCAAGCGGGTTAAAGAGGGATTCGGACCTGTACCGGAATGTCTCTGCTCAGCTCAAAAAAAGAATAGACGAGCTTGTGGAGGAAGCCGGAGCGGGTAGGGACGGAATCGTTCAGTTCATTCTTACCCGAGGGAGTATCTCCGATTTCTTCCGTGGCGAAATTTCGGAGGACTGCACTGCGGAGTCTTGGAATTTGCACTTTGCGGACACTGTTGGTTTGCCAACGGACCCCGCATTTCTCTCGTTCCGTCTTGTGGAGAACGGTAAATGGCTCGGCAACATCTATGCGATCGTCTTAAAAGATGCTTCCGGAAAGTTCGTTTTCTTTCTGGATAATATGCCTATCCGCATGTCCCATTCCATCACGGGAACGCAATCCAAAAGCAATAAATTGATTCAAAACTTTTACCACAAGATGAAAGTCGTTTTGGAAAACGCGGGTTTTGATTATATGGTTCTCGCTGGCGATCCATCGTCTCGCGAACACATCAGAACGGCGCTTAAAGCCCTAGGCGGTACCCAGGATACAAAAGTAACAACGAAACCCGGAGGTTTTGGCGGTCAGTCCGAGTTTGGAGTAAGCAAAGAGTATATCCAAGGGCTTGGAGCTCTTTCCTCCTCGATTTCCACAGCGGGTACCTGGCTTACGCTTGATAACAAGGCTGCGCGTGAAAAGAAGAATAACGCGGAGCTTACCGCCTTAGAGAAACAGATTCAAGCGATGGAAGAAGAACGCAATCGTCTTGCGGCGCTTAAGGAAGAGAAAGCAGGGCGAGTAAATCATTTGAAAACGGCAGCATCACAGAGTTCGAAGCGCGCGACATCACAAGTGCTTGATGACGCAGCGAAAAAGGAAGAGCTTGAAGCTGAGAAGATAACCAACGAGTCGCGAGTCCTAGAGGAACAGATGGGAACTCTTCGGGGTCGCTTAGCGGGGATTAGACGCGGGTCTTCCTCCAACTCAAGGAGCGAATTGCGATCCGCTATTGCCTTGGCCCAGATGTATGCCGGGGATGACATGACCGGGTTTTTGTTTTTTGCCATGCTTGGGGTCATCGTTGTTGTGTTGTTGGTAGCGGCGTTCGGTGGCGGAGGAGACGATGATTGGCGAGACAGGCACACGCCACGGACACTCGACAGACATCCCGATGATTATCGATACAAACCGCTTCCCGTTCGGACAGCCCCCGAGTGGACCAAACATCCACTTATTGTTGAGGTCATGGACCTTTTCAAGCTTGTGTTAGACAGCGTTTCGCAGGAAATGCGGAAGTTGGTTCCCGAGAGGATCTTTTTCCCCGTGATGGGCTATGGCATGGGGCTTTCCAAGCAGGTGATCAATACGCTTTCCATCGTACGGCTTGTTCTCGGTATCCTCAAGGAGAGGGGTTCCCTGATTCCATTCCTCAAGGAACAGAATTTCTATAAAAACTTCAAGGAAGAAAGCAATGCCTTGGGCCTCAATCCCGAATTTGATGCTCCCGGCACAGTTTCTGCTTTTGAGCTTGATAATTATGATGGCTCGAAAACTCCATTCTCCCTCGAAATGTCAGACAGAGTGCCGGATGATCTTTTGCGCGGGGATATCAGTCGTGACTGTACGGGGCTCGGGGCACATGCTGCTTTTTACGAAACAATACCCCAGTTCTTGTTGGACCCGGGCTTTATGGATCTGAAGCTGCGGATGAAGGGGAAGTGGGTCGGAAATGTTTACGTGATCGCTATGAAACGTGACGGAAAACCAGTCCTTGTTATTGATGCTGTGCAGCTTCCGCCCTCCTTTGTCATGTGGCCGATTCGTCCCGCTTTGATCGCGCAGAAAACGGTGGAGGAAGTCACCCTCTGGGCACAAAGTCAGCATTTTCAAGCTGTGTATATGAGTAGTTTCGTATCGAACTTCTCCTATCTCAACGATCATTTTGATTCCAAATATAAGACGCGTCCAATAGAGGTCGAGAAGCTCGGAGGGTTCGAGCATCTGAAAGAACTCGGGTTTTGGGACACAGGTGTTAACCGCAATCAGTATATTGAGTCATTCTCGCCACGCTGGAATGCCCCCCTCAAGATCGATGTGAATAGCGCGAGCCATAAGCTTCTTCTGCGGCCTATTTGGGTACCCAAGACCGAAACCGAGGAATCAGTCCGTTCCGAAGTAAGGACGAACAAAATCTGGCAGTTGGAAGGATTTTCCTTCGAGGTTTCCGACAGCGATTTGAACAGTCTCCGCGGCGACGCTCATGGTATTGAAAAAGAGAGTCAGGACGTTCTTTCGCAAATATTACAAAGTAAAGAGCTTGGGGCGGCGGAGTCCTTGAGACAGGTGCTTCCCGGCGCTGAAACCACGATTCGCCTCCGAGTGCATGATGAGACGGAAACGCGACGGGTTTTCGAGTTCATAGTTAAGCGTCCCGATGGCAGAAGGAACTTTATTGTGGAAATGGAGCATGGAAATGCGACATTTTCTCCCTATAGCGATGACCTGAATCTTGTAGATACGGCGCTCATGACAGCGAGAGAAAACGGCGGAGGAGTCGATTTCCTCGATATTTTTAAGACCTTCGGAGATCCTCCGGATCCCAACCTCCACGAGATACCGGCTTTTGGGACGATCTATGTCCGTAGCGTCGAAATCCATGGGGGAAAAGATCCTGAGGCGAAGGCTTTTGACCTCACCATTAAAGAACATGCGGCGCCTTCGATTCGAATCATGACGAAGCGGAAAAATGAAGCGGAACCAGGTAAGCATGCAAAAGCTAAAGCTGCTTATGATTTTAACTGGAAAGGGGAACCCTACGTGCTTGCCGTATATTCCCCCCACGAAGAGCTTGTAAATCCTGAGACCGAGAAGGCCTCTGAATCAGAACCGATCTTGGAACATGCGGTAACGCTTCGGGATCAGGATGAACTTACATCGCCTGTCCCTGAAGTGGTGGTTTCTCAGACGGAGAATGAGGGAACACATCAGCGACAGAGGACCAAACGAGCGAAGAAGGCTTCCCAGACCACCGCGACGGGTGGTTTGGTAGGATTGGGTGCTGCGTTCATCCAGAATATTCTTGCGAAAAAACGCGAGGCTATGCTGAAAGCATCTATTTCAAATATCGAAAAAACAGGAAGTGAGATTCTCGCAAGGGCCCAAAAATCGCTGCGTGATGTCCTCGACGCCAAGACCCCGATGGAACTTGAGTCGTTAGCGACAAGCCTCGCGAGGTCGGCGAAAAGTATTGATAAGGGCTTTGCTCATATCGAAGAGGAAGCCTCGAAATATAAGGCTGGTTCTCCGGAACGAGTCGAAATTGATCGGATCATACGGGAAATCAAGGGTCGTCTGGAAAAGTTAACTGAGCCAAAGGGCCCGTCCCGAAGGAGGGTGAAAACAGCTGCGTTGCCCGCACCAATTCCTCAAGAATCAATTGTGCCGAGCGCACCATCTGGTGATGAGCCGGAACTTGAGATGAAGGCGAGCGCTCTTCGAGAGGAGATAAGCGAGCTTGAACGGAAAAGAGAATCTCTATTGCAGGCCACCGGAGAATCCGAATCCGTTCAGGGATCGTTAAGATCACTTCAAGACGAGCTCGTTGAGATTAGACGCCAATATGACGAAGCCAAAACTGAATATAACGGGGTGGTAACGCAAAAAGGCGAGGAATCGCGGGCTCTCGGGCAGATACAAGAAGAGCTTCGTCAAGGCAGAGAAGCTGTCACAGGATTGGAATCCAGATTAAGCGACCTGCAGGAGCAGGAACGGAAAAAGGCGGAGCTGCTCGCGCAGATTGAGGACGCGACACAGACGCTTGGATCTAAAACGCGATCTCTTGAGGACATTACTTCGAGACTTCAGGGGCTTGAATCCGAGAGCGCGGAAAAAGGGAGAGAAATTAGCGCTGTTGAATCGGAAACAGCTCTCAAAAGGCAACGCCTTGATGAGCAGAGGCAAGAGGCCGAGCGGCTCCTAGCGGAGCTTGAAGGTCTACGCGGAAACATTTCGGTGCTTTCTCAATCTGTCGAAAGTAAACAAAACGATGTTGCGGCCTTAGAAGAGAATAAAACCCGGCTACTTGGTGAAACGCAGTCGCTTGAAGAGAAAAACCGGGAACTCGCGGAAGCTACGACCTGGCTGGAAGCGGAACGAGTGGAAAAAGCGGCGGCTGATGGCGCATTGCTTGAGGAACGAAGAAGGGCTGCTGAGTTGCTTCAGGCAGAGATAAGTGAACTCGAACGGAAGAAGGATGTCTTGTTGCAGACTGCTGGAGAATCCGCGTCCGTTCAAGATTCGTTAACTGCTCGTCAAAACGAGCTTTCCGAGATTAAGCGGCAGTACGACGCGGCGAAAGCGGAATATGACGGGGTCATTAGTCAAAAAGGCGATGAAACACGAGCTCTCACTCTGATACAAGAGGAGCTTCGTCAAAGCAGGGAAGCCGCAGCGGAATTAGAGTCCCGATTGAGTGACTTGCAGGAGCAGGAGCGTAAAAAAGCGGGGTTACTTGTCCAGATTGAGGAAGCGACACAGACGCTGGCTGCTAAGGGGCTCGCTCTTGAAGAAATGAACATGCGTCTTCAAGGGCTTGATTCAGAAATCTCGGGGAAAGCCGGGGCGAAAGGCGCTATAGAATCGGAAATTGCGCTAAAAAGGCGTGACCTCGAAGAAATGGGGAGGGAGACCGAGCGGCTCTTGGCAGAGCTTGAGAGCCTAAGGGGAAACATTGCAACGCTTTCTCAATCTGTCGAAGGCAAACAAAGCGAGGTTGCCGCCTTAGAAGAAAACAAAGCCCGGTTACTTGGTGAAGCTCAGTCGCTTGAAGAAAAGAACCGGGAGCTTGAAGATACTAAAGCGAGCCTAGAAGCGGAACGGAAGGCCAAGTCGGAGGCCGAGGGCGCTCTTTCGGAAGAACAGCGTAAAGCCACTGAGGCGCTTCAGGGTCTTAAAACAGTGGGAGAACGTCTCAGGACAACCGTTGCTCAGCTTTCTGAGCATGAAACTAAGATCAAGGGGCTCGATACGGAGCTTGAAGGTGAAAAAAGAAAGTTGGTGGCGGCTGAAGAATCTCATGCGCAAACAAAGGCCGAAAGGGACCAGCTTGATGCGGATCTTACGCACATCTCTCAGGAAAGGGATGTTTTAGAAGAATCCTTGCGAGAAGCGCGAAAAGCAGTAAAGGCTGTGGCTTTACCAGATGCCGCATTAGACGGACGCGAGAGCCTTGAAACCCTTCTTGAGGAACTTCCCGAGGACCTTTGGCAGCTTCTCGCAAGGCATTTCCCCGGTCAGAAACAATCGCGGTTCCAGTTGACCGTGAGTTCTGTTGCTAACGAACTTGTCCAGGCATGGACCCGGAGCCCGTTTTTTAGAAGGGTGATAAAGAATCTTGTTCTCTACCGCTCGCAGTATAAATGGTTTCAAAAGCAACCGTTCTACCGTGATTTCAAAAAGGAAGCAGATGGTCTTGGACTGAAATCTGATTTTGATAAACCGGGAGAATGGGCGCGTTTTAATGTTCCCGGGGATTCTCGCGGCTATTCCCTAGAACTTTCGAATCGGGATGCGGAGTACCTGCTTCGCGGTTTTCTGTCGGGTGACTGCACGAATTGCGGGCCAGGCTACGTAACGGGATCGTTTCTGGGCGCGACTGCGAGCCATATCACCGATCCAGGATTCTTCAATTTCAAGATTCTGAGAGACGGGGAGTGGGTAGGGAACGTTTATGCCATGGCCCTCCGTTCAAAAAATAAGCCGGTACTCGTAATTGACGCGATGCAAATCCCCTGGAGAAGCGCGTCTCCTCTTTTTCTTCCCTACAATCTCTCGGAGAGCGAGTTTCCCATCGTGACTGAAAAGGACGCTATAACGCTCGCTCAATCTGTGATGGGAGCGTTAGCCCAATATTCAGAGCAGACGGGATTCAAAGAGCTTTGGCTTAGCAGTTTCGTTTCCAATTTTAGCGCGCTGAAACACTATTTCTATGGGGCCCATAGGGAAGCGTTCGACCGCCGCGTAACGGCGGAGGCAAAGATCGGACGCTGGAACGCGCTTCTGGCCCTTGGCTATGAGGGGCATCCTTATGTGGAATCGATCGGAAACCCTGAGGCGAGGATGGTATGGGACAGTTCGATAGCTGATGTTCGGAAACCGGAAAAACCGAAAGAAGAACCAGTTCCTGTGAACCCGGTAAAAAGCGCGGTGGATATTAAGGCTGTCACCCGGCAAATAAGAGAAAACGTCATGAACTCCTACGAGAATATCATCTCACGCGGGATGGAATTCATAGTGAGGGTTCCCGGAGCGCCTGTCCGGTGGGTCGCGTTTGACCAAAGTTCGAATGGCTGGAAAGTTTACGAAAAAACAGGGGGGAAGATCGAGACTTACAATCTTTTCGACCAAGAAAGCGGGGTTCGCCAGACGGGAAGCACACTCAACCTTTCCGCAGCTGTTGCGGAGCGCGGCGGAAAAAGAATTCCGATCCAGCGGCTCATGATGCTTCCTCCGCTTAAGTCCGGGGAGCTTCAAATGCATGCGGAGGATGGGGGAGCGATCTTCGCGGATAAAGACGGGATCAAGGTCGAGGTATTCCGGAAAAAGGGATTCATTGTGGATGGTGCGAGAGGAGCGTTTTTTGTGCACCCTGGAGAGGATCGCGGTCTTGAAACGAAAGAGAATCTCTCGCTTCCTTTAGGGAATCAATATGACGTGCTTCGCGGAAAATATCCGGGCGCGGGATTTATTCTGGGATGGCACACCAATCCGGGTGGGGAGGCTGCGCTACACGAAGATGAAGAGAAGGAAATTGAACGGGCTAATGCGGATGGTTTTCAGTTAGTCGCGAGCCCGAAGGGGATATCCCTTGTGAGATATTACAAGGACGCTGGCGCATGGAAAAAAACGGTTGTTTTTACAAGGAAACTCACTGATGACTGGGCGACTGAACTTGAAGCGGTTCTCACGCGGCATCTTGAGGAAAACGAGAACGTATCCGCTTCCGGGTATCAGTTGAAGCCCGGGGATCGGAAACTTCTCGATCAGGCGATAAAGAAAGGCTCAAAAACGAACGCACGGAATATCAAAGGTGACGTTCAGAAGATCCTATTCGATATGCTGGTTTCTTATGGGGTCGAGGAGGACGGTCTTGGAGCGTTTGTGGAAAACTCGGACTTTAAATTGATCGTTGTTGACCCTAAAACGCCAAGAAACCAAAGGGCTCCTCCTATGGGTATAGGCGTTGACCTGGGAAGACCCGGTCGCGATATTTACGCATCCTTCCTGATGGTGCCTCAAAAAGGTGAGGAGGGCTACAATGTGACCATATATGTCGGGAATGGAATTTATGAGCTTGCCGGTGAGAAAGAACGTCTTGAGATCATCGCCCACGAACTCTACCAGGCATTCCGGGTTGCCAGCACTCAAAATCCTGACGAATTCCCCGGGGCTATCGATCTTGAGATCAAAATTGATGAAGAAATCAGGAGCGCTCAGGAATGGGAGTCCCGGATTCCCCACGAGGAGAGAGAAGATCTTGGGCTTATCGGAGGCGTGGAGAATAGAAAAGATGATCACGTTCGAGCGAGGGCCTTTGCGCGTCTGGTAGGGGCCAAAGCCACTGATGGGATCGGGACGACCTACACCGCGCTACTCAGGAACGCCTGGGCGCTTACCCGTCGATTCTCTAACATGGGTCTGACTGCGGAACACCCGGAAAACTCAGGTATCTCCCGCAGTGATGATCCGTTTCGTCATGCGCGAGAACCCTTCGGAAATGTTGTCAGTCCTCCGGATCTCCAGAAGCTCTTCGAGATGAGCGCGTATGTTAATGAGAACAAGGACGAGGAGCCGGTCGAACTCCTGGAACGCAAGATCGCCGATGGGAAAAGGGTTCTCCTGTTCAACACGAACGCTCCGACCCCCTGGATATTGCAAGATATCCGGAAGATCATTGAGGGACTTGCGGAGGATGGAAAGCTTACGACCGTTTACCTCGATTTGCCGCCCAGTGGACAGACCCTGATTGATGAATTCTTGAGGTCTGGCCAAAGTTCCGAAGCTCTTGTTAAGGCGATCATTCCGAGATTCCCTCCGTTCCTACCTCGTGAATTTCAAAGGCCGGATTTGTATGAAAACATTCTGCGGGCGGTCTATGAACATAATCTGGAAGCCCCGAACAGTCAGAAAATCAGGGTAATCGCCTATTATCAGGGGCGAAGGCTTCCTCCGTTCCCGGGACAGGGGCGGGTGCCGCAACTGGCGGGGAATCCCGGCCAGTTACCTCCCATGGGCATGTATCCCGAAGATGAGTATCCGTCCGAAATGCCGGAAATGAGAAATATGCCCTTTGGTAAGGGGATGTCGCTTCCTCCTTTGCCTCTTACGCCGGGAGTGATGGATGCTTTTAACGCGGCCGGAGCCGAAATCCAGGGGAATGCTCAAGCCGTCGTGCTTTTTGTGAAGCCGCTTGATGAGGTTCTTCCCGATGGATCTGCAACCGGGCCAGAGGTCGCATCCTTTCTTCAGATCGACAAGTACACGGGGTTTGGTCCGGAGAAACCTGAAAATCAGCTCGCGATGTATATGTCCGAGCAGGCTTCGCCCAACCAGAAGACGTTTGTGTTGCCCATCTTACCCGACGCTCCTTTTTATGAGGAACAGATCAATCCTGGTCTTCCCGGGGGAATGCGTTTCAATGATTTTAACGCTTACCCGGACCTTATCCTTAGCACAGCGGGTGACGGGGAGGATAGCAACGAAACGGTTCCCGAGGAGCTTACGCCTGAGGAGTCGACTCCTCGCGTTCCGGTTTACGTCCGCTCTGAGATCCGGTCGCTTGCGGCTCCGCAAATTCAGAGAAGGCAAGACGCCATTAAGGAGCTTCAATTGATCGGGCAACCGGCCGTGGAGCCCCTTCTTAAGGCGCTGAACTCACCAAGCGAATCGCAAAAGCTAGGAGTCATTCAGGCATTAGGGGGTATCGGTGATCCGCAGGCCATAGGACCGCTCAATGAGGCGGGGAAGAACAAGGCCTTGAGGGAAGCGGTTCAAAAGGCGGTAAAGGAGATACGCTCGCGAACCAAAGCTTCTCCGAAGAGCGCAAAGGCCCCGGGAAGGGCGGCAGCGATACCGGCACCGTCTTCGATATATGGGGCATTTGACGAGCGGAGATCCTATGTCTTTGTGCAGGCACTGCTCAGGGAAACTCCTTTGGCGGTGGATATCGACGCTGAAACTCTCATTTCTAAAGTGAATGGAAAGGTCGCGCTTTCCGGATGGGGGTTTGTGGAGGCTATCAAGGCCTTGGAGCGGAGACTGCCCGGTGAATTAGCCGAGAAGATCAGGATTCGGGTGATCAATTTGAACCCTGGGTTAAATGCGAAAGAAATACAAAGAGCGCTTGCCATTTCCCCGGAACTTCGCGGGATGATTGAAATTACCGACGTTCCAGTCAGAAATCGCGCCTTCAAGGGCCTAAGCGCTTTCCTTGAGAAAGACGCGCTTAAGATCGCCGCGGAGAAGAACAAGGCTCTCTGGAAGGATCACCTTGATATTCTGGTCAAGAAGCCCGGTGCTAATGAGGTTGTGGATGGCAGGAAGCTTTTCCTTATGGCTCTTTTGCATCATGCGGTGGGTGTCAGGCTCTCTGAGCGATTGAAGATCGCGGCGGTGAAGCTGCTTCAGGAGCTTGGAGGGCTTTCGGGGGGTGCGACCGGCGCTTTCTTCAATCCCGAGAGTCGGTCTGTTTTGGGCCTTGAATTTATCTCTCAGATCGACCGGGCGAACAGACTGCTTGCGAGTATGGCGTAATGCGAACGCGAATTTCAATTATGGGGAGGACCTGCGAATGATGGTAGGTATTCTGAAGGATGAAAAAGTCATGGCCCGAAAATACGGTCAATATCTCAAGAGACGGCGCCATGATCGGGGTATCACGATTTGCGAGCTTTCAGAGCGCACTAAAATCAGCCAGGGACACATAGCGGGGGCAGAGCTCGGAATCCTTGAGCTGTCCGGGCCGCAAAAAAGGAGAATAGCGAAATTCTTAAGACGCCAGAAAATAATCTGAGTCTACGTGGGGAGGTGAAGCTCCAAGCTTGGCAAATTGATAGAGAGAACAGGGATAATCAAGGGCGGTTTGAGGCACGGCACACTTTCACACAAGCAGCCCTGTGACGAGTTGCCACGCGCTACTCATGTGCCGGCCTGACGATTATTCTTCAAGCAACTGGCTGGCCTTGATGCTAAGAGCTTTGGCGATTCTAAAAAGGGTGGGAAAAGACGGCAGGTCGGACTGTGAAACTAGCTCGAGCCGTTGCCAGTAATTAACGGTCATCCCGGCTCTTTCAGCCGCCCTTTCTAGCGTAAGATGAAGTCTTTTGCGGTGGTTCCTGATGTTCGTGGCAATGATAGTTTTGATTTTCATAACAAAAAGCATTATGGAGGAGATTGCCTTCGGGGAACATTCACCCGGAGGAAAGGTTCTGAAGTGAATGTGATTTGCATGAATTCTTGATTTTTACTTTTTACAGCCCTGTGACAAGACATGCGGACTTTCTTTTAATCGTGGAGTCCGTGTGAACGGCGAGATCCTTGTCACAGGGTTTTTTTATTAACTGCGGTATTCGGAAATCGCAGGGCAAAGAAAGGCGTTGGGTAGGCTTTTTATCTCTAGCAGGTCCGAAGGAGGTCGGTATGAACAGAGGTCAAGTGGAGACGTTGAAGGTAAAACGGGGTTTGCGTGAAGGCTACGGGCTGATGAGGTGCCCTGAACCTGGCTGTGAGCATGTGCTTTGTGAGATGTCAAAGCGGTTCTGGCACACAAGGCAGGTCGAGAAGATCGTTTGCGTGAAGTGTGGGAGGTCGACATCTCTTATCGCCTGTCTCCAGACAGAGCGCAATGCGGGGGAGCTACTCGTTCGTTACTGGTGCCCTCACTGCCAGATTATTTTCGAAAGAGCGATGTTCGGTGTCCGCGAATATTGCAGTGGCTGTCAAACTTATCACAATATTTACTTCGGATTATCATTGGCGCTTTTGCCTGTGCAATCCTCTCCTCCGGAGTCAGTTCCTACAGGTTAAGCAGTTCGCTTTTTAAAATTCTTCCATGGTCCCGCACCTGGGCATGCCTCTTTTGCGACCCTATACACGCTTTTCAGGGTCTACCACCCGCTCGACCACGCTCTCTCGTCTTAAATTGGGTACTCGAGACCGTGGTCG
>CAISGE010000061.1:0-12500 GCA_903884815.1 Candidatus Omnitrophota bacterium
CGAGAAAACAATAGTTTGGAGTCGTTTTTCGAGGTTTTAAGCGCTCGTTTTTAAAACGACTTAACGCAACGATTCAAAATCAGGACCGTTCTCGTGAAAATAAACCGTTTTTCAGCAGCCTGCTAGGATCAACGATGAATTTTATGTTACTTTTAATTCGGGGCATATCCCGAAGGGGAATGACATTTTTATCATGAAAATTTATCCTGAAATTGGATCCCCGAAAAGAATAGTGTACAAAAAAAGGAAAAAACAGGAACGGAACTGGGCCTTCTTTTCCGCGGAGGGGGAAATCTATGCTCTCTATTGGGTCAACCCTCTAAAGATCTTAAAGGTAAAGAAAATGAATTCTCAGACATGGGAAATGGAGGATTACTTTTCCGAAAAAGAGAAACACAAGGGTCTTTCGGGCGAATTTACTATAGGAACACAGCTGTCCGAATGGAAAGGAATCTATTATTTTATCGGGCATCAGAAGATCAAGCTTTTGAGAAAAAAGATTTATCTCGGGAAAATGTGCGCCCTGGACTTCACCCGGAAGAAAATAAGGCCTGGAAAATACTGGCTAATCCACTCATTTCAAAGCCTCTGGGGCAGCAAGACAAAACATAACAGGAACCTTTTTTCAGCCACCTATTTTTCCGGGCTTCAAGCGTCAAGTGATTCTATTAGATTGGGGTATGGAGTTAATGATGTTGAGAGTGGTTTTTCAAAGCATCAGCCTGAGGAATTGTGGGGCCCGATGGGAGTTGGAGATTCATGCGTTGACAGAGGCTGAGGGTGTTCGGTTTTGAGAGTCTCATCAGGATAATGAGGCGTCCAAGGCTGTATCTTTCATCTTAGCTCAACGGGAAACAGAATATGAGCGTTACTTGTCCGGCGCTTTTTAAAATGAAAAACTGAATGGAAAAGTCGAAAACAGATACTTATCGGGGCCGGGTTGGTGAGAATGGCGTGCGCGTAAGAGCTGGCCATGGCGGGGCATAAGCCCAGGGTTTTCGAGAGCGACGAACAGTCCGGCGGTATCTGATCACCGAGGGTGGCTATTTGATATCGGGGGGCACAGGTTCAAGGCGAAGTCCGAAGAGCTCCATGAGCTTGGGCGCAAGATGATGGGAAATGATATGCTCAGGGTCAAGCGGCTTTCTCGCATCTATGCCACTTTTTCTGGGAGTTCTTTGGCTTTGCATCAACTTACGGTTTTTGGCGTTGCTTCCCCAGAGGAAAAGCCCGCGCTCTGGAGGGGGTTCGTCCTCCAAATATTCGCGGACCAGGCGTGATTGCTACGGGTATTGTATGCGGATGCGTGGCCTTTATGCTGGAGCGTGGAAAGAAAGGAAAATCGCTAGCATGATCTTTTCAGTGATCGTCCCGTTCCTGAACGAGGAGCGCTATATCGAGTGCTGCATCAAGTCTTTACTCAGGCAGGATTTTGACGTCCGCGAACGCGAGCTGATATTTGTGGATAATGGCTCTACGGACGGGTCTGCAGAGATCGTCCGCCGGTATCCCGAAATCACAATGCTCCGGGAACCCCTGCCCAATGTTTACGCGGCGCGAAACAAGGCGCTTGCCATCGCAAGAGGAGAGATCATCGCCTTCACCGACGCGGATTGCGAAGTCGCGCCGGACTGGCTCTCTCAGATCGGTTGGGGTATCAAAGAAACGGGAGCTGCGATCGTTCTTGGAAAGAGGCTTTTTTCGCCGCGCTGTTCCGTTACCGCGCAGATTCTTCAGGACTATGAAAACGCCAAATCGGAGTATCTTCTGACGCAGTCCATGGCGAAGTATTACTTTGGCTTTACCAATAATATGGCGGTCACAGCGCACTGCTTTAAAGAGGTCGGAGTTTTTGAGGATAAGCTCAAACGGCACGCCGACACCGAGCTTGTCCAGCGCTGTGTTTTAAAATGTCCGAGATCGAAAATAGTCTATTTGTCCGACATGAAGATCGTGCATCTTGAGATCGTATCGGTTTGGGCATGGCTGGCAAAGCTTTATATTTATGGCATGCATAACCGGGACGTAAAAGAACTTCAAAGTTATTATCAAGAACTGGGGTTGAAGGAGCGACGGGAGGTATTCGAGCATCTTGTTCGGACTTACCATTATTCGTTCCTCAAAAGCCTCTGGGCAACGTTCGTTTTAATGGGCGGAAGTTTTTTTTATGCGGCCGGGCAAGTGTTTAGATTTTTCTGCGATTTGTTTGCTGCGAAAGGGAAACCCCTATGGAAATGACGGGCAGCCTCTGCGGCGATAGAGTTCAGAAGAAGAGATCTCTGACCTTTGGGGTTCTATTTCTGATTTTGGGATCGCTTCTGGTCGTGATTAACACACAATTTCCTTCCGTGGCGGAGGGGCTGTACTCCCGTGGAGAGAGCGGAATTTTAAGGAAAATAGCTTTGAGCGACGCGAAAGAGATTCGGCCCCTGGATTATTACACCGGAAAAATAGAGGATGCGTGGTTGGGGCCTCTGACATCCCTTGTATCAGGCGGCCTTTTTATGCTCTTTTGTCTTTGGTTCTTGCAAGGTGCCGATGTCTTCAAATTCGGGGCCGCGACATTTCTCTACCTGCTTCTTTCAAGGTCCCAGGTCCTTTTCTATCCTCCCTACGGAGATGCCTTGCTCGCGGTTCTCTCGGAACCCCTCTGGCTTGTCAGGCATCACTTGGACTGGATTGGCCTCCTTCATCAAAAAAGCTTTTACCTGGGGGGCGTTCTGCAGTATCCAGGATCTATTTATCCCCAGTTTATAGCGATCTTACTCCATTTCTCTCCATCGCCACCGTTCTTTCTCTTAATGAACCATCTGATCGTTTTTGTGGCAGGAGCCACTCTTGTTGCGACTCTCCGGGAAATTCTAATGGAAATGGTGGGCCCCCAAAGGGCCATGCTGGGAGCGCTTTTGTTTTTGGCACTCCCGATCTTTCAATGCCATGTCGAGCTTCTTAACATGGAGATCGTCTGCGCGTGCTTTGCGGGGCTGGCACTTTTTATGGCCCTTAAAAAGAATTTTTTTATGGCCAGTGCTATGGCCGTCTTTGCCGCGATGATTAAGTTATCTGGTGGGATCTCTGCCGGGATGCTCTTGGGGGTTTGTCTGCTCACTTTCTTCAACGAATCTAACAAGAAAAAATTCGCGGCAGATCTTGCATGGGTGCTCGGGGCTTGTTCTATCGTCTACTACCTGATGATCCTAAGGCAGAGCGTCGTGGGACTAGGGGGTTTAGTCAGCCGGGATTCTACCCCAGCAATAAGGTCCCTATCGGCCCATTTTATTCCCTGGCTCTTTCTTTTTCTCTCGGTCCTCTATTTCGGATCGTTTATTCATGGTTGCATCGTGGAAAAAAAGAAAGGAGGGCGTTTCATAGAGCTCGTAAACCGTTATTATCAAAGCGCGGCTATTTTTGGCATGGTAGCGGCCTGGTGTTTATCGATATTTCTTGCTCCCTGCTTGATCCCGCGCTACACGGTTCTGGCGATGCCTTTCATGCTTTTGTTCTTCGTATTACTTTTTTCCCGGACGGTGAATAAGGAAAGGCTTTTCACCGCCTCGATGGTGGCCATGATTCTTTTCGCGCTGGCGTGTTCGCACGGCTTGATTTTTATGCACCCGAAAGTGACCGATTCCGTCAATGCCAACGAAATCTCGCTGAGGTACAGGAATGTTCTCAAGGTCTATATGCGAGCGGCTGAGGAGATCGAAAGAGATTATTCTGGGTTTGCCGTTGCAGGGGACATTTTGATGGCGCAGATCTTGGTTTTTAATGAAGCCGGATATGTCAGGAGGTCCGTGAAAGATGTTTTTGCCTACGGGTCGGCGACAACGCATAAAGAAATCGGGAACATCGTGGGACTTCGAAAATTCAATATTGGTAAGGTTATATTCATTGCTCATACAAGCGAAGACCCTTACCACCTAACAAGTTTTCCCATAGGCTCGGAAGACAAGATCGTAAAAGAGATCTGGTCGGGCGACAATCGGATAACTTTCTTCATGGGTGGGTTTTCTATATTAAAGTGGGCCGTTGCGGTAGAAAAACTTCAAAGGCAAAGGGTTGTCGCTTCCTCTCATGAACTCTTGGGAAAACCGTGATAATACTTCTAGTGTTGACCGAGCCCCTAAAACTAGGTTCAGGGGTTGTGTTAGACTTATGAGTATAGAGGGGGGAAATGGCTAGGCAGAGATTCATTCCAGAAGAGATGATTCTTTTGCGAGGGGAAGTCCAGATCTGGCATGGCAAAGAGCTGGATACGGGGCCCTTTGAGTACGAACGACAGACGTTCCTATCTTGACCAACCGTCCACGAAGCCTGGAGAAGGTCAGGGTTTGTTCCGGGGATAGTAATAAAGTTTACGCGCGTCAAAGTCGGGCGGAGTTCTTTTTTCTAACCACCGCTCGGGGCCTGCTGTATCAAGTTTTTCTAGCACCTTATGTTCCTCAGGGGGAGGCAACGCTTGAGAAGTTTCTTTAAAAAAATATCCGCGCCGCTTTTTTTAGAAAAGATCGAAAAAACATTCGCTAGGCCCTTTTCGGGTCGCAGGTGCTTGCTGTTGATTTTTCTTTTATCCGCGTGCCTCGGCGTCAATATTTATGTTCGCTTGATCCCCGCATATTTTCCGCAGCTGCGTGCGCAAGCGGTACGGAATGCGACACAGCGTTTTCGCAGCGAGAAAACCAACTCTCTTGCAGCCCAAAAAATCGAAGGCAATACCGCTGAATGCCGGGAGGAGGTCCCTCTGGACAGGCTGATTACAAAAGAAGAAGAAAAGCTCAAGGATGCCTTCAAGTCCCCGAGCGGGCAGACTTATTTTCTTGAGAATGATCCCTACGCATGGGCCCGGTATACACAGAATGTTCTGACGAACGGGCATCCGGGGGATAAGAAGGTTGGTGGAGACAGCTACGACAGTTACAGTTTAGCTCCCTTAGGCGGAGCGACGCCAAAGTATGCCAGCCTGCTGTTTTACGTGTCAGCATTTCTTTACAGGGGGGTCAGCTTTTTTGCGTTTATTCCTTTGGAGCGATTTCTGTTTTTTATCCCCGTGTTTTACGCTGCGGCCTTTTTATTAACGTTTTTTTTCTTTGTGAGGCGTTCGTTTTCAGACCTTTCGGCTTTTTTTGCAGTATTCCTCACGGGAATGTCCGGAGTTTTTATCAATCGGTCGTGCGCGGGCTGGTACGATCATGACACCTTGAACTTGTTTTTGGGTCTTGTGATCACGGGGTTACTCCTGGAGGCGCTACGTTCGAGCAGTTATAAGCTCAAGTGGTTCTCTTTTGTTTTTCTCGCGGCATTTTTTCAAGCTTGTTTTATGACGAGCTGGATGGGTTGGTGGTCCATGCTTCCGATCCTGGCAGCTTTTTTTCTTTTGAGCTCCTTGGGTGTGATTTTTCACCATTGTCGGGAACCCGAACGGCTTTGGAAAAAAATTCTCTTTTATGGAGCTACCGCGGGAGTCTTTTTAGTTGTCACTGATTTCTTCGGATATCAGCTTGCTGGCACTCATATGTTTTCAGCGGCCCTCGATTTGTCTCGCTACCTGCTCCCACGATGGGGGACTTCGACTTCTCCGGACATCTGGCCCAATCTGCTTTTTACGATCTCAGAGTTGAATCCTCTGAAATTTCAGAGGTTGGCAGAGTTTTTCTATAACAAATGGTTTTTTGTGGCGGCGGTGGCGGGTCTGTGCATTTTGGTCTGGAAAGAGCGGGATGACAACCGCAAGAAAGTCATAGGGATGATGTTTTGCTGGCTCATCTTTTTTCTGGTGGCTTCCATGAAGAGCCAGCGGTTTACTTTCTTTCTGTCCGTCCCAGTTTTATTTTTTCTCGGAGTTTTTCTTGGGGATGTTCTGCCCGCCATAATCTCAAAGAAGGCGAATGGATGGCAGCGTCTTGCCGTGACAATGCTGTTTGTTCTGGGTCTTGTTTTTGTGACTTTCACGGCTGGCAAATCGGGGTTTACGACGGCGAACGGGATTCGTCCCCAGATGAGTGATGGTTGGTTCACGGCCTTAACTTATGTAGAAAAGCATACCCCCCGGGAGGCGATTCTGAACTCTTGGTGGGACAACGGCAACTGGTTCCAGTATTACGGAAAAAGAAGAACGATCTTTGATCCACATAACCAGAACGAACAGATCGGTTACTGGATGGGACGAGCTTTTTTGGAGAATGATGAGAGCCGGGCGCTCGCGATCTTGCGCATGCTCAACAACAACTCAGGCAGAACCTATTACGAACTCAACAAAGCTATCCAGGAGCCGTATCGTTGCGAGAGGATTCTGCAGCGCCTGCTGGAGACGGATCGGCAGGCGGGCGCGAAGATTTTAGAAGCGCAACAGGTATCCACGGAGACCGCTCAGTCGGTTCTTGATCACTTATACGCTAAACCGGCTCCTGCCTATTTTATCGTGGACCGGTCCCTTATTGATAAAATCGGGAACATTTCATTTCTCGAAAGCTGGGATTTTTCTAAGGCGTATGCTTACGCACATCGGCATGAGGCGCGAGAGGCAATTATTTCCGCGCTAGAAAAAAACTTTGGGCTTACTGCCGAAACTGCGGCACGGATCGCGAACGCAACGGCCGTGATGGGGAATAGTGTCGGACGAAGCGAGTTTTTTTCAGTCCGTTATGGCTTTTCTTTGAGACCCACAGGAGGAAAAAAGAAAGGGGCGCTGACTTTTTTTGATAACGGCATCGTTTATGACCACAGTTCGAACGATGTGCTTTTTTATGATGCCAACAAGCGAAAATATTTTAGGCCGCGGAAGGTGATCTTTTATGAGGCCGGCGTTGCCAGGGAGGTTCTTGATCGCTATGGCGATTATTCGAAAACGATTGTGCTGGCCAAGGGTCCAAAAAAGGAGCAGGCATTTATCGCGGATGATCCTCTGGCGGCGTCCCTGTTTGTAAAGCTGTACTTCTTGGGAGGGGCAGGGCTGCGATCTTTCAAACCCTTTTATGCGGATGATGAAAAAGGGATCTTTATCTATGAGATCGATTGGGATCAAACGAAAACGTAAAGCGACTTCGGAAGGCGCCACAATCCGGGCGTTTTTCAGCGAACGGGAAATGAATCGATGGAAACTAAATACTTAATCGTCGGGGCTGGACCGGCCGGAATGGCCTCAGCGTATGAGCTGGCCAAGGCGGGCCATAAGCCAGTAGTTCTTGATATCGAGGAGCAGGCCGGAGGCATCTGCCGAACGCTTGATCATCAGGGATATCTTTTTGATATCGGCGGGCACAGGTTCCTGACGAAGTCCAAGGAGATCCAAGAGCTTTGGCGCGGCATAATGGGAAGTGATTTGCTGCGGGTCAAACGACTCTCCCGGATCTATTATAGGTACAGGTTTTTCTCTTATCCGCTCAAGTTCTTTGATACTTTTTTGAAATTGGGTCTCTGGGGAAGCGGAAAGGCTATCTCAAGTCTTCTGTGGTGTAAATACCGCAAGAGGGGGGATCTCAAGACCTTTGAAGGGTGGGTAACCCGGAATTTCGGCAGGGAACTTTACAAGGTCTTCTTTGAACACTATACGGAAAAGGTGTGGGGCATTCCGTGTACAAACCTTTCAGCGGATTGGGCGGAGCAGCGGTTGCGCGGGTTATCCCTGAAGAGTCTTCTGCGAAGCATTTTCTCACTTAACGAGAAGAAAAGGCCCAAGACCTTGACGGAGGAATTCCTCTACCCGAGAACGGGGCCGGGAGAGTTCTTCAAGAGATTCCAGGCTGATATTGAGAGACGGGGGGGGCGATTCTTCTGGGGGCGAAAGATCGTTGAATTAAAAACGGACGGAAAAAAAGTGATTTCAGTCATCGCTCAAGATCTCCGTGACGGCAACCTTGAAGAGATCCGCGTGGAGAAGGTCTGCTCGACGATGCCTCTGCCGCTTCTCGCGAGAGCGCTTGATCCGAAAGCGCCCGCTGAAGTCCTGAAGGCTTCGGAGGCATTGAGATTCAGAAGTTTTCTTGTGGTGAATGTGGTTTTGAACGTCGAAAAACTATTCCCGGACCAGTGGATCTACATCCAGGATCCGGACGTCCGGATGGGACGGATCCAGAATTATAAAAACTGGAGTCCCGCAATGGTGCCGGATCTTACCCGCACGTCGCTCGGGCTTGAGTATTTCTGTGATGAGGATGATGATTTTTGGAGCAAGAGCGACGTCGATCTTATAGACTTGGCGATGTCGGAGCTGCAAAAGATAGGGATTGCCTCACGGAAGAATCTGATCAACGGTTTTGTGGTGCGCATTCCTCACGCTTATCCTATTTATTCCATGGGCTACATGGAAAATGTCAAAGTGCTCCGAAACTACTTAGAGCGTTTTGAGAATCTAAAGACCTTTGGCCGGGGAGGATTATTTCGCTATGATAACGCCGATCACGCGCTTTTAAGTGGTCTTTGGACAGCCCGGAATATTCTCGGGGGAGCGGATTGTGACGTTTGGGGCATTCAGGCAGATACAAGCTATTTGGAGTCATGATGAAAAATCGGCCTAAACAACTCTTTACAAGGGCCAACTGGAATTTGTTGGTCGAATTAATTCGGGCGCAGTTCAAGCTCATTGACCATAACTCCCTTTTAGGATTTTTGTGGAGTTCCCTGGGACCGCTGGCAATGTTTGCGGTGACGTATGCGATCTTTTCTGTGCGGTTCGGTAAAAACATCGCTGCCTATCCGCTCTACCTGCTTTCCGGAATAGTTGTGGTCAATTTTTTTGTGAATGCGACGCTCCAAGTCATGCAGTCCTTCTGCGCTGCCATGCCGCTGATGTTAAATACCACGGCGCCCCGGAAGATCATTCTGATCGCGAATGTCGGCATCGTGCTCTATAAGTTTCTTCTCGAGCTTCTATTTTGCGTTGCCATTTCTTTTTTCTACGGGAAGCTTTCGCTGAAAATGCTCGTTCTCGCCATTCCCATTCTCCTGGCTTTTATCGCCTTTATATTGGGGATCAGTTCTATGCTGGCGCTCTGTAACTGTTTAGTCAGGGATGTGGAGCATTTATGGACCCTGCTTTCCCGCGTGTTCTTTTTTATCACGCCAGTATTCTATGAGCTGAAGGATATTTCTTCTTGGGCCAGTAAGCTGGTTTATTTCGCCAACCCTCTGACGCCCTTCATGGTGTCTTTAAGAAGTCTGCTGATGGGAAGCTTTGATGCAATGAGCTTTGGGTACAGCTTGCTCTGGGGGGTATTCTTCTTTGCGCTTGGTTTAGGAGCATTTGGTTTATTAGAAGACACTGCGGTGGAGCGGGCATGAGCGATCCTTACGTTATTGCTGAACATGTTTCGAAGCATTTCCATGTGCTGAGTCAAAGAGGAACAACGTTTCGGGCTATTAAGGCTTTTTTGAAAAGAGAGCCTTTGATGAAAAAGCTCAACGTGCTGAGCCACGTCTCCTTTGAGATGAAGAGAGGGGAGAAAATTGCGATTGTCGGTAAGAACGGAGCCGGAAAGACGACCCTGCTGAGGATCCTGGCAGGCATCTACGAGCCTTCAAGCGGGGAGGTCTATACGGAGATCGCTCCCAAGGTTTTGCTTAATTTTTGGACGGGTTTCAACATGGACTTGACCGTGATAGATAATGTCTATTTGTGCGGGGCTCTCTTTGGCGGCGAGCGAAAGCTTTTAGCGCGGAGCCTGCCGAGAATTTTGGAGATGGCGGAGCTATCAACCTTGGGTTATTCTCCGGCCAAGCGACTTTCCCTCGGGCAGATTCAGAGGCTTAGCTTGAGCATTTTTCTTAATACCCCCGGCGACTTCTTGATCTTCGACGAGTGCCTTGCCTTTGTGGATAAAGGGTTTGCGCGAAAAAGCGATGCCTTTATCAAGGAGCATATCTCGGATCATAAGACGGCAATTATGGCCTCCCATGACGGCGAGTTCCTGAAAAAACACTGCACACGGGCAATCTGGCTGGACAAAGGGAGCATCCGGATGGACGGAGAAGCGCGGCGCGTGATTTCGGAGTACGAAAGCGTCGTTTCCGGGGAGGCTACGGAATAAATGGTTCACCCAACGGAGGAAAGTCGGCTTGTGCGACTCTCAGTGGTGGTCCCCGCATTCAATTGCCAGGACACGATCGAGGCCTGTCTTCTTGCGATACGGCGATCGGCCTATCAGGATTATGAGCTTATCGTGGCCGATGACGGTAGCAGCGACGGGACGGCGGATCTTGCCAGGAAGCATGCCGACAAGCTTGTTTTGTTGCCTCACGCAGGGAGAACCTCGGCTAGAAAGAATGGCCTTAAAGTGGCGGAAGGCCAAATTCTCGTCAATGTAGATTCTGACGTTCTTGTGACAACGGACACGCTTAGTAAGATAGCCGAATTTTTCAAAGCACATCCCCTGATCGAGGCCGTGACAGGATGTCTCGAAAAAAACACCCCCGACAAGAATTTTTTCTCTCAATATAAGAATCTCTACATGTATTACACCTTCAGGAGGCTGCCGGAGAACGTCGCTTTTTTGTACGGTTCTATCCATGCCCTGCGAGCGGAACGGCAGGATCCTCCTCCCGGAATGAAAGAGTTTTTGTCCATCGCGAGGGTCGCCGATGACACTGCGTTGGGGCAGAGCTATGCGGCAGCCGGCAAGCCCATCTTTTTTTTAAAGGATCTCCAGGTCACCCACCTTAAAAAATTTACTCTCGTCTCATTTATCCAGAATGATTTTCACATCCCTTTTGACTGGGCAAAGATCTTTCTTCACTATCAAGGATGGCGGCAGATAGGAAAAAACGGGACCGGCTACTGCCATTCTCCCAAGGAACAATTGATAAGTGTTGTCTTGGCCCCTTTATTAATGCTGCTTCTTATCATCACGGCCTGCGGCCAAGCGCCTGCTTTCCTCTCTCTCGCAGGGACACTCCTGTGGCTTTTGCTTAATCTGGGATTCTTGGTATTTCTCGCGCGGGAAAAAGGGCCGGCTTTTGGAGCGAAGGCAATCCTAGTGACTTTTCTGGATCATTTAATTATGGCCACTGGTATTGTGTGCGGATCCGTGGCCTTCATGCTTAAAGACGTCAAAGACGAAAAAATCCGGTCATGATCTTTTCGGTGATCGTTCCTTTCCTGAATGAAGCACTCTATATCGAACGCTGTATCAACGCTTTGCTCAACCAGGACTTTAAAAGGGACGAGAGGGAATTCATCTTTGTCGACAACGGGTCTCCGGACCATTCGCCGGAAATTGTCCGGCAATACTCCGAGCTGATGCCCCCAAGCCCAACGTATACGCAGCGCGCAATAAGGTGCTCGCTATCGCTAAGGGGGAGATTATCGCGCTTACCGATGCGGAGTGTGAAGTCTCTCCGGATTGGCTATCGCAGATTTATGAAGGGCTGAGAGGGGCGACTGCCGCGGCGGCTATGGGAAAGAAGAGTTTCCCCGCACAAAGCTCCAGCGCCTTAAAAGTGTTCCAGGATTATGAAAACGTCAAGTTGGAGTATTTGCTGACCTGCGCTATGAAGGCGTATTATTTTGGCTGCGCGGACAACATAGCCTTCAAGGCGCATCTTTTTAAGGATTTGGATGGGTTTAGGGAAGAGCCCTGGATGATGGGTGATTCCGAGATGGTCCAGCGGCTTGTCTCAAAATATCCAGGATCTGAAATTGTTTATTTACCGCGGACGGAAATTAATCATCTAGAGATCGTATCGGTCTGGACGTGGATGGGCAAGCTTTATCACTACGGTCAATATAATCGCTATGTGAAAATGGCGGATAATGGCTACAAGGAGCTTGGGGTAAAGGAGCGGCTTGGAATCTTTAGGTGCCTTATTAGGACAAAGCGCTATTCTTTCGGCAAGAGTTTGTGGGCAATACTTGTTTTAATGGCAGGAAGCTTTTTTTACATGGCCGGGCAGGCCAAAAGCTTTTCGCTTGCTTTTCTAAACCCAGGTAATCACGGACGTTAGGGGTAACGACCCTAACAGTTAAAAAGAGGGCTGTGCTCTTGCCAAAAAAGAGGTTATAGGGTAAGGTTGGGCAGTGTTCAGGCGGGTAAAAATATTTTTTATAAACGCTTGACACATTTTCAGATTTTCATATAATGCTCGGCACCTCAAGGGAACGGGGTTTTGAAGTACTACTGAATTACTTCTTTTATATTTCGCAGTTCCTTTCTTGACGCTTTCTCTTCAAGGGAATTTTTGTCTCGAAGGGTTGTTCTTTCTCATTTTTGTGTGCGGAGCCGGATCGTAAGTTTTGCAACTGTCCTGTCGGAAGACAGGACGTGGATCAAATACTCTTTTCGGAGAGTTTGATCCTGGCTCAGAACGAACGCTGGCGGCGTGGATTAGGCATGCAAGTCGAACGGAACTTCTAGCTTTTTCGGAAGTTTAGTGGCGAAAGGGTGAGTAACACGTGGGTTACCTGCCCTAGGGTTCGGGATAACCTGTCGAAAGACGGGCTAATACCGGATACGTCCTGCACTTTTCGAAGTGCAGGGGAAAGATGGGGATCCGTAAGGACCTATCACCCT
>CAISGE010000062.1 GCA_903884815.1 Candidatus Omnitrophota bacterium
GTGGTAATCACCGCGTCGGATCTTTTGTCCGCGCTTCCTGGTTTTAAGACCGGGGAACTCACGACCGTGAGTTTTGTGATCGATGAGAACGTGGTTCCTGCCGGGACGAGCGGCAAGGTGACTGTGGACACGATGAACCTGAAGTATATCCCCAGCGTGAATCCCAACCTGGGGTCGACAACGGCGAGTACTTTGCCTCTCTTTTCGGATCTGATCGCGTTTCAAAGTAAAGCACCAGATCCCACCGCAATCGCAAATGTGACGGCTCTTTCAGCCAACCGGTTCAACTTGCTTTTCACTGTCGCAAACGAGGGGAGCTACGGTGGAACTGCCAGCGTTTATACGGAAGCGCACGATTTCACTGCGCTGAGTCATTTGGTGCTTGGCCTGAGATTGTCCGCGGGGAGTGGTGATGTTTTTCTCGAGCTCCAGGATTCTACGGGGGCAAAAGGGAGCGTTCGTTTGACCGGGGTGAATGGGACCCTAGGTTTCTACGACGTGGCTTTAACGGAATTCACAAATTACTCGAATGTGAATCTTTCCAAAATCTCCAATGTCAATCTCGTGGTCACGTATGATTCTATGTCCGCGTCGGCACGCACGGCTACAACCCTTGAAGTTACTCTTGCAAATCAGCCGTTCGTGACGAACGTTCCGTGGGATCCGACAGCGACGATCAATGACATTTCTCTTCTCCCGCAGTTCAAGAATCTTGTGGCATTCGGGAGCAAGACACCTGCGCCTACCGGGGTGGCAACGGCGACGCCGTTTACGGCAACCCGTTTTAACCTTAATTACAACGTGTTGAATGGCGGCAGCTATGTCGGGAGTATCAGCACCTATGATGATTTTTCGACACCGGCCATAGAATCCATACCCCTTAGTCTGACAAAGCTCGTGCTTGGTCTGCGCCTGCAGTCCGGAGGTGGGGCTGTGAAGATCATTGTGGAAGATGCCTCTACTCCTGGGAACAAAGCGGCTGTTCTCCTCACGGATGTCACGACGACAGAGAAATTCTATACCATCGATAAGGCCCTTTTTGCGGGCATTGATTGGTCGAAGGTGAGGAATATCATTGTCCAGGTTGAGTCCAAAGATGTTTCGGAAAAGATCGGCGTGCTGGAAGTGCGTTTCGGGAACAATTACTTTATCCCCGGGGTCATCACGGGGACGACTTATAATCCCGCTGCGTTGACCTCTCTCCCGTTCTTTCCGGCGCTTCTTGCGGGTTCAGCCAATTCTGCCGCGGGTGAGGCCAAGCCAACGATTACCATGACGCCGAATTCGTCCAGCGAGTTCGAGTATCAGTACGATCTCTCGCATGGACTTTCCGGATTCACCTTTGTTTCAATCGCAAGGACAGGGTCGCTGGTGTATCGGTTTCCGACCAATCAATATGTCTTTGCGGCCAAAGGCAGTGCGGGAGAGCGGATTCAGGTGGAGATCAAGGATCCTGACAACTGTGGTACCGCGGCCGGGTGCGATACGGCGGTTTATACGATCGAGTTGACTTCGGACTATCAGAATTTCGTGCTGGATCTTCCGGCGAATATCGACCGAACGAGGATCAAGGAAGTTGTTTTTGTCCAGACCGCCAATTTGGGGTCGCCGCTGTTGAATGATTTTGTGAAGATCCAGACGACGGGATTGAAGACAGTGGTCAATCCTTTGCCGACGGATCTCCAGGCAATTCAAACGACGCTGGCCACGCGAGGTATCGGTTATTTTGATCCTAATGCCATAGATTCGGGGATCGATCCTGTCACACATTTCCCGTACGATAATATTACGGATGGTGTGGCCAAAAAACAAACTCAGCCGACGCTGATCGGATTCTATCTTCAAATCCTCGGGGATGTGGTGCTGAAAGCTCTCAACAACGGCATGGACCAGGCGCATGCGCTTGCCGAGATTCAGACCGTATTGACCAATCTTCTTTCCGCTCAGGCTCAATATGGTTGGGCTCCTCCCGGGCAAACCGTCAAGGGTCTGATTCCCTGGTTTGATCTTGGAACTACCGGCATTACGAAAGCGTCCACGGATAAAGTTGCTCTCGGGGACAACGCGAATTTGGCGCAGAGTTTGGCCGTCATGGTCGGCGCGCTGAAAAATTCGGGGCTGACCGGGACGAATCTGACAACGGCACAGTCTATCGCCGCCAAGGTCGAACAATTTCTCGATAACCAGAGAGTGGGTTATGAGAAGTTCGTAGATACCTCCAAGGGGCAATTCTATGGCGATGTTAGCACCGTGACAGGAGTGTTTTCAAATCACATTGATCGCCTGGCCAATGAATTCCGTGGAGCGATCGCGTTCCTTATGGTTCGATATCCGACCTTACCGAAAAAGACAAGTGATGGCTCCTCGGTCTGGGACAATCTCGAGGTCGTGACGAATGACAGCTATGTGGATCGTAACGGGGATACCATCACGAACCTTGCGGCATGGGATGGCGGCGCTTTTCAGACTTTCTGGCCGTCACTCAGAAATAATGAAATGGATTTTATCGGGTTCCGGAACGCCCTTTACAATCAGCTCGTCACGCAGTTGGACTATGCGTATCAGAACCGTATCCCCGGCATTTTGTCAGCCAGCGCGCGACCCGACAATAACGCTTATGAAGGCGATATCGGGATACCGCAGATCGCTGAAGAGAACATGAATCACCCGGCTGGGTCAAATCTGCTTCTGGCCGATGTCGGTTCCACCTATGCTCTGGCTGCGGCGATGAATGTGGATAACTACGCTGTCTTGGGTTGGTTGGATACGATCGACTTTTTGTACGGGGTTAATGGCTCTTTCAAGTTTCTCGTGTCGGATTTTATCGGGACCTTTGATGCCAACTCTTTTAAGGGGAACGGGCTGGCGGATGGTTGGGATCAGGGGAAACTTACTCCCACACCTGCTACTCCGGAGGCTTGGCGCGATGCTCTCAATCAGATCCTGCCGGTAAGAATGCGCACCACGGATTATCAAAGTATTCAATCCAATTCAACGATTCTGGCCAAACTCGACGCGGAAGCCAAAGGATTGCTCACCAAGGCGCTCATTTCGCCCGCGGTCGACATGACGGTATCTGAGCTGGAAGTTTTGAACAGACGGATCATCGAGGCCGTTTATCCTCAACTGGTAGAAAAGGCTCACTCCTACGGTTTCTATGATTCAGCTCGGTCTGCCAGCGAGATTTCCTCGAGCTACGTCGGGATCGATGTGGCGTCGACAGTTCTTGGCCTGTCGGGCAAGGGAGGCGCGGATTTCTCGGCTTATTTGACGGATAAAGGCTGGACGGCAGCCTACAACAAGCTTTACGACGATAAGAGCCATCTCCTAATGGGAATTACCCGGACAGACACGACGGTTCCCGTTGCGCCTGAGTTTCCGGACCGTTCTTTCGCGGTGTTCAGTAATCTCTCGTCCCAGGGAGTGATCAATAATTTTCTGCCGACCACGACGCAGCCCTACGGGATACGTCTTGCCTACACCGATTTGAAAGGCGTCGACAGTGGTTATTTCTGGAAATTTGATCAAGCCTATAACGCCACGGCGAATCAGCTGATCATCAACTATTCGGCGCCTGTGACGCCGCAGAGTGTAAGGCTCGAGTTCAAGGATGCCGCGGGGTTGGTGCTTTATCAGACGTCCATAATGCTTCAGGATAAGGCCACGTTCGCGCGTCTCATGATCGATCTGCCGAACTTGGCGATCCTGAGCCAGGTCAAGGAGCTTGATCTTGTAGTGGATCCCCAGGAAGGCGGTGCCGCTCAAGGGGATTTCACGATCCATGCGATTGACTTCCAGCATGTGCCGTCCGCACCGGTGGTGCCGCTTAGCGTGGTGCCAAGTCCGGCCGTGGTCACAGTATTGCCTGTGAATGACGCTACCGTTCCGGTTGCTGGCGTTCCGGAAGTTGTGGGGACATCTCCCAATGACGTGGTGGCACATACGCCGGGTACGAACATTACGGATCTCCATTTTGATCTGAGGCAGCCCAACGCTATTGCCGCGATCGTTCTGAATTTCGATCCAAATCTCAAGGGGAATAGTATCGATCTTTCCGCGATCCCGAATCTGATCTTTGGGATCAGTTCGGCAGTGGCGATGAATATCCAAATCGAAATTGAAGATACCAAGGGAAATACCTACAGAACCTCGCATTCGGACATTGTGGCGTCGGGATATTACAAGTTTCTGACGTCCCTGGCGTTTGGGCGGGTGGATCTGAGCCACGTGAAGGCTATTAAATTTGGCGTGGATCAGTATTCCGTGACAACTCCCACGGAAGGGGATCTGCAGCTTGAGATCGGCGG
Organism: Candidatus Omnitrophota bacterium; assembly: GCA_903884815.1. GTDB lineage: Bacteria > Omnitrophota > Omnitrophia > Omnitrophales > Aquincolibacteriaceae > Aquincolibacterium > Aquincolibacterium aerophilum. Next base: position 4,308 of record CAISGE010000062.1, read on the forward strand.
CTTGTCCTAGCTTCCTCTCTTCGTTTCAATAAAGGTTGCTAGGGCTAGTCCAATTTTCGATTTAGAAATAAATGCGGTGAATTGGGCTTGTCCTAGCTTCCTCTCTTTTCGTAAGGGAATCGGATTTGCAATAATACCGGGTCAGGGTTACAATCCACTCACGATTTTTTTAAACACGGGGATGGAATGTATGGAAAACGAACCCGGTATCCTCGATCTCATTGAGACTCTAAAGAGCAGTCAAACATCCCGCCCGGCGGGCTCCAGAGCGGTTGCAACCCCTATAGGGAGGTCCACCATGAATAATCCCATCTCGGGACTCATCTTTTTCGCACTTCTCATCCTCGGTTTTCTTGTGGGCGCGCCGATTTTTATGGCGAATCAGGCCCTCGGGGGAATGCTGGGGGTGGGCTGGTTCTTTCTTTCCATGGTCATCGCCAATGGGGTTCAAATGGCGGCGCAATGGGAGAAGGGAGTGGTTTTTCAGCTTGGAAAATTCAGCAGAATCGCGGGGCCCGGACTTTTCTTTATTATTCCGGTGGTGGAGGAGGTTCGCAAGATCGATATGCGCGTTCTCACGATGGATATCCCGTCCCAGCAGGTGATCACCAAGGACAATGTGCCCGTGAAGATCAATGGCGTGATCTTTTTTAAAGTCGATGATCCCGCGAACGCGATCATTAAAGTGCAGGATTATCGTTACGCGATCTCGCAGTACTCCCAGACCTCGCTTCGTGACGTCATCGGTCAGATGACGCTCGATCAGCTTCTGACGGAACGGGAAGAGATCGGCAAAAAGATCGAGGCGAATGTGGAAAAAGACACCGAAGCCTGGGGACTTGAAGTGACAGGCATCCGGATCCAGGATATTGATATGCCGGAAGAGCTTAAGAAGATGATGTCCCGTCAAGCCTCGGCGGAACGGGAAAAGCGCGCGACGATCACGAAGGCGGAAGGCGATCGCGATGCCTCGGCGAACCTTGCGCTAGCGGCGAAGATCATGGCGGAAAGTCCAGGGGCGATGCAACTCAGGACGCTTCAGACGATTGATGGTCTTGGGCCTACGGCTTCGAACACCGTGGTGCTTGCGGTGCCTATCAATATCATGGATATCTTGGATCAGACCAGCGCGTTCTTGAAGACCAAGACGAACAAACCGACTTAGGCGGCGGGACTTTGGGGCAAAAAAAAGCCCCAACAATGAGTTCGAGAATCACGCTTTATCTAGCAATTTTATAGTATAAAAAACCGCATTGCTCGTCAGGCGAAATCCTCTAGGCTGTGGCTGTTATGCTCACGTTGAGGCTTTTAGCTCTTGGGAGGAACGGCTTCGAATCCTGCCTTGCTTCGCCGTTCCTCAATGTCAAAGAATCATGTATAATACCCCTCAATTGAAGGGTAGCTGTCCCAGGCTCATCTGTCAAGGTTCGTAAGCCTAATCAGTTAAAAGACTTAGGAAAGCAGTTTTTGACAATAAATGGGGTTGTTGTTAGGATAACTCGCAATGGTGTTCAAAATCTGAAAAGGTTGTGACGATGCACAGTACGACAGAAGAGATTATCCAGGATATTCGTGAGGGTCGCATGGTCATCATGACCGATGATGAGACCCGTGAGAACGAAGGCGACATTGTTTTTGCCGCTTCCAAGACGACTCCTGAGATGGTCAATTTCATGATGAAATACGCGCGCGGGCTGATTTGTGTTCCTATGGCCGCAGATCGCATTCAGGTTTTAGGGCTTGATCAGATGAATCCGAATCCTGAAGACTCCATGAAAACCGCGTTCACGGTATCGGTGGACGCGCGAGTCGGCATTACCACAGGGATTTCCGCCTATGATCGGAATCGAACCATTGAACTTCTCGCCGACTCCCGGACGCACCGCGAAGACCTGGTGATCCCCGGGCATATTTTTCCGCTCAAGGCTAAGCAGGGAGGCGTGCTTCGCCGTGCCGGCCATACCGAAGCCGCGGTAGATCTGGCAGAGGCCGCCGGGTTGCCATCCGCGGCGGTAATCTGCGAGATCGTTAATGACGATGGGAAAATGGCGAGACTTGCGGATCTCCTGGAATTCGCAAAGGCGCATAAGCTGAAGATCGGAACGATACAGGATCTCATCGCTTACCGGACCAAGGCCAACAAGCTTGTGAAGAAAATAAGCGAGGCGCAGCTGCCGACTAAATTCGGCGTTTGGACCATCAAGATCTATGAGTCGGTCCTTGACGGCGCGCAGCATGTCGCGTTGATCCAGGGGAAGGTCGGGGATAGTCCGGCGCTCGTGCGTGTCCACTCGGAGTGTTTTACCGGGGATGTGCTGAGTTCTCTGCGCTGTGATTGTCAGGATCAGCTTGCCGCAGCGATGAAGATGATTCAAAAAGAAGGTGCGGGCGTGATCCTCTATATGCGTCAGGAAGGTCGTGGAATCGGTCTCGCGAACAAGATCAAGGCGTACGGGCTTCAGGACGATCAAGGGCTCGACACGGTCCAGGCAAATGAGGCGCTCGGTTTTAAGCCGGATCTTCGCGATTACGGGATCGGGGCCCAGATCCTTCACGACCTTGGGCTTTCCAAGCTTCGTCTGATGACCAATAATCCCCGCAAGATCGTGGGACTGGAAGGGTATGGTCTTCAGATCGTCGAGCGGCTTCCGATCGTTATCCCCTCGAACCCTACGAACGCGAAATACCTTCAGACGAAAATAGATAAATTCGGCCATCTTTTCGGTAAGGAGACGAACCCATGACGGTTTATCACGGCAAGATCCTCGCTGGAAATAAGAAGTTCGGCATCGTTGTTTCGAGATTTAATGATTTTATCACCTCTCGGTTGCTCAACGGGGCGGTGACGACCCTCAAGAAAGCCGGAGCGCCGGACAAGAACATCAAGATCGTCTGGGTCCCGGGCGGCCTTGAAGTTCCTTTTTTCTGTAAAAAGTTGAAATCTCAAAAACATTGTGATGTGGTGATTGCTCTCAGCTGCGTGATCCGCGGGGGAACCTACCATTTTGAGTGCGTGTCGAATGAACTTACCCGCGGGATCAGCCAGGTGGCGCTCGAGACCGGGACGCCGATCGCGTCGGGGATCCTGACGGTTGAGAATCTGGAACAGGCGATTGACCGGGCCGGGTTGAAGCATGGCAATAAGGGCGAGCAAGCCGCTTTGGCGGCGCTTGAGATCGCAAGTTTGAATGACCAGTTATCCGGCAAGGGAAAGCCTTCGAAGGTTCGTGCTAAGAAGAAGTAGGATCTTTCGACAAAAAAACGGTAAAGGAAAACATGCAACGTAAACGAACCCAATCCCGTGAGTGCGCGCTCCAGATCCTTTATCAGCATGAGATGAATCCCGAGCCCATGCCGGAGATCCTGAAATTGTTTTGGTCCCAGCAGGATGAAGTTTTCTCCGATGAAGTCCGGACTTTTGCGGAAAAACTCGCGCTGGGGGTTATGGAAAATCAGCTTGAGATCGACCAGGTCCTGGGGAAGTACGCGGATAACTGGGAACTTTCGCGTATGGCCATGATCGACCGGAATGTGATGCGCCTCGCGACTTACGAACTGCTTTATCTGGCCGACGTTCCGCCTAAAGTCACGCTGAATGAGGCTGTGAATCTTGCCAAGAAGTTTTCGCAGGAAGAATCCGGCAAGTTCGTCAACGGCATCCTCGATAAGATCAACCACACCGAAAAGCCAAAAAATCCCAAGGACCATGACCCTTCCGTCGCATGAATTTTGGATGAAGCGCGCGATCGCTTTGGCGGAAAAAGGACGTTTTAGCGTCAGTCCTAATCCCATGGTTGGAGCCTGTGTCGTCCTAAAGGGGAAACTGGTGGGCTCCGGCTTTCATGAGAAATTTGGTGCCCCTCACGCTGAACCCAACGCCCTCGCCCGGGCCGGAAACAAAACTAAGGGCGCCACGCTTTACGTGACACTGGAACCCTGTGCCACCTGGCAAAAAACCCCGCCCTGCGCTCCTATGATCCTCAAAAAAGGCATACGGGAAGTCGTGATCGGTTGTCTGGATCCGAATCCTCTCAATCGTGGGAAAGGGGTTCGCTTTCTCCGCCGTAACGGAATTGCCGTGACAACAGGAATCCTAGAGCTGGAGGTTCGAAAGCAGAACGAAGGCTTCTTCAAGTGCATGACCGATAAGCGGCCCTTTGTGACACTTAAAATGGCGCAAACGCTGGACGGTAAAATCGCGACACACCGGGGACTTTCTCGATGGATCTCTTCGCCGCCGTCGCGTGAATTTGTTCACGAGCTTCGGGCCCAGCACGATGCTGTCCTGGTGGGCAAGAACACCTTTGAGAAGGATGATCCGAGGCTTACAGTTCCGAAACGTTCCCGTTCCCTTGAATCGGGGAAGCCCTGGAAAATCATCATGATCTCCGCAACAGGGTGGTCACGAAAGGCGCGGATTTTTGAGGATGAACGGCTGACGGTCCTTGCGTTCCGGGAGAAGGATCTTGGTGCGATCGCGAAAAAAGCAGAAGCTCAAAAAGGATCTCTAATGCTTTTACCGGTCAAAGAGAGACACGGAAAGCTGGAAGTGCGCGATCTTCTCAAGAAACTTGCGGCGATCGGTGTGACGCGGTTGCTTGTCGAAGGCGGCGGAGAGCTGGCATGGTCTTTTCTCGAGGCGGGATGCGTGGATCGGGCTTTTTGGATCATCGCGCCCAAGATCTTCGGGGGACGGAATGCAAAGACCTCCGTGGAGGGCTCGGGCGTCAAGATACCTGACCAGGCATTTTTGTTTCTACCTGAAAAGGTAACGCGTTCAGGAAAAGATTGGATCTTCTCAGGGAATTTTAAGAAAAATAAAATAAAGTAAGGAGCGACTATGTTCACGGGCATTATTGAGAATCAAGGCATCGTTAAAAAAAGGGAAGATCGCGGCGGGCAGGTCCGCTTCGGGTTCCGGTTCAGGAAAAAAGAAAAAGGACTCCGTGTGGGAGAAAGCATCATGGTCTCCGGGGTATGTTTGACAGCCGTTCGCGTGAGTCCCGAGGGTTTTGAAGCAGATGTGGTGCATCAGACGCTTCAAGCGACGACGCTTGGAGCGCTTAAGATGGGCGGTGTCGTCAATCTTGAGAGGTCGCTCAAGGTGGGAGATGGGATGGGCGGGCATTTTGTGACCGGTCATATCGACGGCCGCGGCACGATTTGTAAGATTGAAAAGAGAAAAAAGAATACGACCTTGTTCATTAAAGCTTCCAAGGATATAATCGCGCTGCTCGCGGACAAAGGCTCGGTTGCTTGTGACGGAATCAGCCTGACCGTCCAAAAAGTTCGCGGGGGAATTTTCCAAATTGCTGTGATCCCTCACACGCTCAAGGTGACGACGTTGGGGATCAAGCGAGTGGGCTATGAAGTCAATCTCGAAGTGGATATTGTGGCGCGCTATCTTCAAATGTGTTTTGCTAAAGAAAAGTCCCGGAAAACTTTTTCATCGCGCGCGATACTCCGGGAACTTCTCCAGCAGGGGCGTGAGTGGAAAAAAGATTTGAATTGAGTGCGTCGTCGGAAGTCCTTTCTCCGTTCCGTAAGGAGTTCCGCGGAATTCTGGGACAAGAGGGATGGGAGAAAAAGACGACCGAAGAGATCCTTCTGTGTGTTGATGAAGCCCTGACCAATATCATCCGGCACGCCTACCAGGGAAATCCCGGGAAGATGACGGTCTTGGTGCAGGTGAATCATGACAAGGTTGAGATCGTGATGGAGGATCAGGGGAAGAAGTTCGATCCGACGCAAGTGCCTTCGCCGGAACTTCCGCGTGAAAAGCCGGGCGGTCTCGGAGTTCATTTTATCAGGACAATCATGGATCAGATGATCTATGATGCTCATTACCTTCAGGGAAACCGGCTTCGTTTGATCAAACATAGGCGTAAAATTTGAAAAGGAAGGTGGCGGCATGAATATCCAGTCGAAGAATCAGGGGGATATACAAATGTTGGAACTTTCCGGCGAACTCGATTATCATTCTTCGCCGGAGCTTCGCGAAAAGTTGACCGAGTTGACCGGGAAACAGACGGCAAAGATCCTCGTGGATCTTTCCGGCGTGGATTATATGGACAGCTCCGGCATTGCCACCTTTGTGGAAGCTTTCCAGAAGACCAAACGTTATCAGGGACGGCTCATTCTTGCGGCGCTTACGGATACGGTGCGGGGGGTTTTTGAGATTGCCAAGCTTGACAGTATTTTTGAGATAGCCCCTACCGTTGTCGAAGGGGTGGCGAGCTTGGGTTCCAAAGTTTAAACCGTTAGACGAGGATCCTTTTTCCATGAACGAATTTTTAGGAAGTATCGGTCAGAGCGTGCTTTTTGTTTTAGCCGGAGTCGCGCGCTTGTGGGCACTGGGAGCCGCGGTCGTCGGCTTCACCCTCCAGTCCTTTTTAAATAAGAAGATTATTCCGCGCGAAGTCTTTTTCCGTCAGCTGGTCCTGATTGGCATCGATTCTACGGCGATAGTCTCCCTCGTGGGCGCTTCGGTTGGGACGGTTCTGGCGTTGCAAGCGGCCTATTCTCTGAAGACCTTTGGGGCGCTCATGTACACAGGAAGCCTTGTGTGCGTGGCCATGGCCCGCGAACTGGGTCCCTTGATCGCCGCGATCGTGATCTCTGGCCGCATCGGCGCGCGCATGGCGGCCGAGATCGGTACCATGATGGTCCAGGAAGAAGTGGATGCTCTTACCACCATGGGGATTAATCCCATCCGGTTTCTCGTCGCGCCGCGTGTTCTCGCGCTGGCCTGCATGCTCCCGTGTCTGACGGTCATCGTGGATATTGTGGGGATGATCGGGGGTTGGGCGATCGGCGTGACAGGTCTCGGCATCAATTCTACTCTTTATATCGCGAAGAGTATCGAGGCGCTTTGTCTCAAAGATATCTATACCGGTCTTCTGAAGAGTATTATTTTCAGCATTCTTATCGCGCTGGTGAGTTGCCATCAGGGGCTTTCGGTTTCGGGTGGCGCGGACGCGGTGGGGAAAGCCACCACGCAGGCGGTCGTGATCTCGATCGTGTTGATCATTGTGGTGGACTGTTTGGCGACGGCGGTTATTTATTACGCCTTGCCCACGTAAGGAATTTATGAGCGAATCAGAACCGCACGTTATTGAAATCAGGGATCTCGTTAAACGTTTCGGGGATTTGACCGTTCTGAACGGTATCAATGTCAAGATCCCGCGCGGCAAGATCACGGTCATTATGGGCGGTTCGGGGTGCGGCAAGACGACTTTTTTAAGGCATCTGATCGCTTTGCACCAGCCCACTTCCGGGGAGATCCTGGTGGATGGCAAGAACACCGTCGGACTCAATGAAAAGGATATGAACGAAGTGCGGCGCAAGTTTGGCATGCTCTTCCAGGGGTCGGCACTTTTTAATTCTATGACTGTCGGGGAAAATGTCGCGGTGCCCCTTAAGGAACACACTGATCTTTCCCGGGAGATCATTCGCATAATCGTTCGCGTAAAACTTGAGCTCGTGGGGCTTACGGGATTTGAGGATTTTATGCCCCACCAGATCTCGGGCGGTATGAAAAAACGCGTGGCACTTGCCCGGGCGATCGCGCTCGACCCGAAGATCGTTTTCTATGATGAGCCGGGCGCGGGTTTGGACCCGATCACCGCGAGCATGATCGACCGGTTGATTCTGGACCTTAGCAAAAAACTTAATATCACTTCGGTTGTCGTTTCCCATGAAATGAAAAGCGCGTTTAGGATCGCGGACCAGATCATTGTTCTTCATAAAGGGAAAGTGCTGCAGGTCGGCTCGGCTGATGAGATCAAGAATTCAAAAGATTCGTATGTGCAGCAGTTTATTCAGGGAGAATCTGAAGGCGTTATTCCGTTCAAGCAAACCAGCGAAGCCTATTTGAAAGGGCTTCTCTCTACTTAAGCGTTTTCCGAGGAGGAAAAGATGGATTCATCAAAGTCTTATTCGTCATCCGAGATCAAATCCGGATTTTTTGTGTTGGTCGCGCTTGTGATGCTTTTGGTGCTCACCTTCGTGGTCGGAGGCTATTTTAAGAAAGGGGCCAACGAATGGAAGGTCCAGTTCGGCTACCTGAGCGGTTTGAGCGACAGTGCTCCCGTTTATTATGCGGGGCGTGAAGTGGGCAAGGTGGACAGTATTCAGATCCTTCGTGGAAGTAATCGGCCTGTGCTCGTGACGATCAAGGTTTCCAACGATGCCTACGTCCGCCAGGACAGTGTGGCGTATATCGATACGCTCGGGATGATGGGGGAGAAGTTCATCGAGATCTCTGTCGGTTCAAAGGATGCGCCGCCCCTGGAAGCCGGTAAAGTGATCGAGGGCGTGGACCCGATCCCGATGCATGTTCTGATCCGAAAAATGAACCTTTTGGCAGACGAAGTCGAAACGATGACAGTGAGCCTCAACCCGCTCTTGAAGAACGTCAATGACGTGGTAGCTGGGAATAAGGAAGAGATCTCCAAGAGTCTCACGAATCTTCATGAAGTTTCCGCGAACCTACGGGATATGACCGCCGATCTCAAGCTCCATCCGTGGCGCCTGGTTCGCAAAGGTTCTTAAGGGAGTTCTATGCGCTTAAAGACGGCGATTTTGCTCATTCTTTGTTCTCTTGTCGGGGCTCCTTTCGTTGTTGCGGAAGGAACGGTCGGGGATTATATGTATGGGATCGGGACAAAATTCGGGCGCGGCCTTGAAAATGTGGTGACCAGCCTCGCGGAAGTCCCTTGTACGGTTCACACCGAGATGAAAGATCAAGGGGGCTCCGGATTTTTTCCGGGACTCGGCAAAGGAACTCTTTTTATGTTGCGTCGGATGCTCGTCGGCGTGACCGAAGTCGGTACTTTTTTCATCCCCATGGAGCGGACGATTCCCCGAGTCTGCCAGGAAACCAAGCCTTCGGTGGTCTGACGCGATCGGTCGCGTGCCTCAGGAAATTTTTGCGGGAATTTTATGGATTGCCGCTTGACGCTGGCGCGCAGGTCTTCCTATAATAGCCCGTCACTTAACTGAAGGAGAAATAATGACTCTAAATGAGAAAGCTGTCGCACCCAAGGACCCCGAGGTCCAGGACGCGCAGTTCTTTGCGGCGATCGGCTATTTGAGTTTTCTTTGTTTTGTACCGCTTGCGCTCAAGCGTGAGAACAAGTTTGCACTTTTTCACGGGAAACAGGCCTTGGTTCTTTTTATTATGGAACTGGCCGCGGCGATCCTGAAGGTGGTGCCGGCCTTAGGGGATCTCGTGTTCACTTTGGCGTTCGTGGTGTTTGGGATCCTTTCTCTTATCGGGATCGTGAAGGTGCTGATGGGAGAACGCTGGGAGATCCCGGTGGTGAGTGAGATCGCCGAGAGGATCACCTTCTAATACTGTTCTCAATTTGATTTTATGGATTAATTGTGCTGTGCCGCATACCCGTAATATCAATTGTCATGTGGTTCTAGAAGTGGTGCTATTTATACCGCAGTACGCCGTGTCCTTTTCTTTCAATCAGAGACCCTGAGGGGTTGGCATGCTTACTGGTACTAAAAAAGTTCAGCCGGGTGGGCAAGACTGGTTTGTGGTCCTGAACCCCCTCAAGAGCGAATTGGAACGCAATAAGATCGCCCGCGAGATCGCCAAGGCTTTTGGTCTTCCCGTGGATGAAGCGTTCGATCTTGTAGCCAATACCCCCATTATCCTGATCGACAATCTTCTTTACGCGACAGCGCTTCAGATAAAACAGTATTTCCGCAACTCTCAGACGGATATCGCGGTCAGTAACGATAGCCTCCTGAAGAGGCGCTGCTACCGGACCGTGTGGCCCACATCCCCGAGCCTTGCTTTTCTCCATCATATGGAAGCCTCGACTCCTTCGGCAAAAGCAAATGAGTCGGAAAAGCTCGATCACGCCGAGGCAATTCAAGAGATACGTTCCTGGGTGCAGACCGAGGGCGTTTCTCCAGAGGGTGCCGAGAGGCATTCTTCCCAGAACGGCAGGAGTCATCACGCTCCGCGTCATTTCCGGAGTATCCTCGAAGATGATCAGGAAAGACTGCTCAAGGAGAGCGTGGGAATGAAGGAAAGTATGGGGCAACTCCGCAAGGCTCTGGAGAAAGCCCAGGAGGAAGTTGCGGAAAAGGAGAAGGCCGTGCGGGCCAGTGAGATCGCGAAAACGCAGAAAGAAAAGGAAGTTCAGGAGCTTCACAATCTGGTGGCTCATGCGGAAGAAAAATACGAACTTCTTCGGGAAGAATTCCGGGAGACCCGCCAGTACTTCGAGGAGAAGCTTGGTTCCCAGGATCAGAAATCGGAGGAGTTCCTGAAGCAGATCGAAGAACGTGATCTCGCCCAAAAGGAGATCTTGCAGGAGAAGCAGGCCCTTCTGAAAAGTTTTCACGCTGTGAAAAGCGATCTTCAACGTGCGAAGGATGAGCAAGAGCAGTCGCGTCGCGAATGGGAGAGCCAGGCGTCCCAGTTTCGAAGAGAACTTGAAAATCATAAGACCGTTGTGGAGAGCCTTCACGCCAAGATCCAGAATCTGGAGGAAGGCAAGAAGATCGTGCAATCGAGTGAAACTCGTTTGCTCCAGGAATTAGAGCTTCAGACCCAGCAGGCCAAGCAGTGGGAGCAGAAATCCTCCGAGTTTGAAAAGGAGATCCGGCGGCTCCGCGGCTCATTTGAGGATCAGCAGAAGACCTGGCAAGTGCGTCTCGCGCAGCTTGAGGCCCGGGAGATGGATCTTGAGAATGCGCGAAAGCAGATCCGTGAGCTTTATACAGAATTGGACCAGCGTGAGGCTGTGCAGAAAAAGGCACAGCTGCAGGAGCAACTGGCTTCCTGGGAGTTGCGGCTCAAGCAGGTGGTGAAGCATCAGGAAAGGATCGAGTCCGAGATCCGTGAGCGCGAAGAGGAAATGCGCAAGCTTCTTGAGGAGCAGGAGAAGATCGAGAGGGAAGTGATCGAAGGCAAACAGGCCCAGCGACACCTTGCTGAAAAAATCAAACATGAAGGTCCTCACGGAGAGCCGCAAAAGCCCGAAAAAAACGCCGATTCTTCCGCCCTTCATCCTTCTCAGTCGCGGCCCGAGGTTGTGGATGATTGAATTGGTTTTAAGTAAGATCAAGGTGGATGAAAATCGCCACGAGCAGCTGGTCGTCTTTCGGGAAAAGGAAGGCAACCGGTTTCTCCCCGTGGTGATAGGCCTCCCTGAGATCCATGCCATCAAATTGAAGCTGGGCAATGTCAAGCCCCCTCGGCCGATGACCCATGACCTCATGCTGAAGATCGTCCAGGAACTGGGGGGGAAGCTCCAGCGGGTGGTGATCGACAAGCTTGAGAATAATACCTTCCATGCCAAGATCCATATCCAGAAAGAGGACGGCCAAGAGGTGATTGTGGATTCTCGTCCTTCGGACAGCGTGGCGATCGCTTTGCGCGCGCAAGTGCCGGTTTTTGCCGAAGAATCGATCCTAAATGCGGCGAGCGTTTACGAGGTCTAGGCGCATGGAAAAAAAGATCCATGACATTATGATTATCGGCGGGGGCGGGGCAGGCCTCACCGCGGCCTTGTACAGTTCGAGAGCCAATCTTTCCACGATCCTTTTCGAAAAACTTGTGCCTGGTGGGCAGATCGCGTCGACGGATCTTGTGGAGAATTATCCCGGTTTTGTCGAGGGGGTTCTGGGGCCTGAGATTGCGCAGAAAATGGAAGATCAGGCGGTTCGCTACGGAACGCAGGTGATATGCGAGGAAGTCAAAAAATTGCGGCTCAAAGGCGATAACTTTGAGGCGGTGACGGATGCTTCGGTCTACGCGGCGCGAGCCGTTATTCTCGCCATGGGAGCCTCCTACAGGACGCTCGGCGTTGCGAATGAAAAAGAATTTACCGGAAAAGGCGTCTCTTACTGCGCAACCTGTGACGGGGCTTTTTTTAAAGGTAAGAAAGTCATCGTCGTCGGTGGTGGGGATTCCGCCTTGCAGGAAGGTCTTTTTTTGACCCGGTTTGCGGAGACAGTGACCGTCGTTCACCGGCGTGATGCATTGCGGGCCAGCCCGATCTTGCAAGAGAGAGCGCGGAATAATCCAAAGATGAGCTTTATTTGGGACACGGTTGTTGATAAAATTGAGGGTAACGGGAAGGTCGAAGCTGTTCTTCTGAAAAATGTGAAGACCAAAGAGGTGAGGCTTGAGGACACCGAAGGTGTTTTTATCTTTGTTGGACATGACCCCAATAGCCAGTTGGCCAAAGATTTTGTCACGCTTGATGAAAAGGGGTATGTGGTAACCAACGCGGCTTTTGCGGCTTCTTTGCGCGGTGTTTTTGTGGCCGGCGAAGTGCGGCAAGGGGCGGTGCGGCAGTTGGTGGCGGCCTGCGGGGAAGGCTGCGGGGCGGCTTTGGCGGCTCAGGCTTATTTAGATGATCATCGATAACTGAAATTTTTCATAGAACTTATTTCGGGAGGACCATCATGAGTTTTGAGGGCGAATTTGAGCAGAACATGAAGCAATTGATGAAATTGCTCAAGAAGATCATGACCCAGTATCCTGCCGAGGGGGGGAAGAGCCCTTCCGAGGCGATGAAGTTCCTTAAGGATATGAAGGATAAGAGCCCGGATGTTAATATTTTCTTTTTGAATATGTCCCCGCTCTCCCCGGAAGAGTTCTGTGAGATGGAGGAAATGTTCGAGTCCGGGGCGATGAGCGAACATTTTCGGATGGGCGAGTTGAAATGCGAGTTGAATGACGAAGACCAGGATTTTTTAAAGCAGCACGGTATCCGCTTCTAAGGATCTCCCTATGAATTTCAGAAAGACATTCTCCGGGTTTCTTTTTTTTACGGTATTTTCCTTTTTCGCAAGCCTTCCAGCCGCCATGGCCTTTGACCATTCGCCGTGGGATGCTTTTTTGAAAAAGCAAGTGGATGAAAAAGGGAATGTGAATTATAAGGAGGTGGCGCGCGATCCGAAGGCTCTTCAGGATTATCTGGCGAGCTTGATGGCGGTGAACGAAGTGGAAATGCGGTCATGGCCCCGGGAGGAAACACTGGCTTTCTGGCTCAATGCCTATCACGCGACGTTGATCAAATTGGTGGTCGAGAACTATCCTGTGAACTCGGTCCAGCGGATCCCGAGTTTTTGGGATATCTCTCTTATACGGTTTGGTAAAGCTTCGAAGGAACAGAAGCAATACAGCCTGAACGATATCCGGACGAAAAATCTGATGGGCGTTTTTCGTGATGAAAAGATCCAGTTGGCGCTTTCCCTGGGTGCCCGGGGCGGTCCCAGGCTGATGCCGGAGGCTTTCACCGGTCCCAAGGTGGAGGGCCAGCTCTTTCTTCTTACCCGAAAGTTTGTGAATGATCCTTATTTTGTGGATGTGACACCGGGCCGGAAGAAGATCATGATCTCGAAGCTTTTCAAGTGGTACGCAAAGGATTTCAAGCTGGATTTTGGAACTCCGGAAACTTTCGGAAAATTTTCCGCGGGGGACACTGCCGTTCTTTCCTTTCTGTCCTATTATCTCGAAGATGAAGCGAAGGGGGAATTTCTCCAGCAAGCGGGTTACAAGATAGAATATCCAGCATTTGATTGGGCTCTTAATGATCAAAAGGGGAGCAACGCCTGACGTCGCTTTTTAAAGGAGCCGGCCTGGTCGGAAGGGTTATAACTCTTTCTTTTTAAAAGACTTGCGGCCCTTTAAAAAGCATTGACAGCCTGGTCGAATTTCCATATCATACGCACTCTCTTAAAGTCAAAGGAGTCATTTCATGGCAAATTATGCAATCGTTGAGACGGGGTCCAAGCAATATTGGGTGGAGCCCAAGCAAGTGATCGAAGTCGAACTTTTGGATATTCCGGAAGGCCAAAAAGAGGTCGTTCTGGATCAAGTGATGCTCGTTCAAGCCGGCGGACATTTGACGGTCGGCACGCCGGTCATCGCTGGTGCCAAGATCATCTGTGAAAATCTCGGGGAGTTCCGCGGTCCCAAGCTGATTCATTACCGGTACCGTCGCCGTAAGTCCTCACGGAAAAAACAGGGGCATCGGCAGGACATGCTTCGCTTACAAGTCAAAGAGATCAAAGTCGGTTAATCTCACTTTTAGAGGAAAACATGGCACATACAAAAAGTCAGGGTAGTACAACAAACGGAAGAGACTCTAATTCAAAACGCCTGGGTGTGAAGATCTATGGCGGGCAGAAGATCACGCCGGGATGCATTATTGTCCGGCAGCGCGGGACGCGTTATCACCCCGGGAATTTTGTCGGGATCGGGAAAGATTACACTCTTTTCGCGAAACGCGCAGGGATCGTGGAATTCCGGGCTAACCGATCTGTTCATATTATTCCGAGTTAATTCAGTTTCAACCAAGTTCGAAAAGGCCAAAAAGCGATCCCAAGCTTTTTGGCCTTTTCTCTTTTAAAGGAGCTCTATGCTAGTCGACAAAATACATCTGACCGTTCAGGGCGGACGCGGCGGCAAAGGGTGTGAAAGTTTTAACTTTCGCAGTGACCGCAAGAGAGTTCCGAATGGCGCCGACGGCGGTGACGGCGGGAATGTGATCTTTCGCGCCTCGCATAACGCGCCGGGGCTCGATCGTCTTCGCTTGAAGCAGCATTTGGAGGCGGAGAACGGCGAGCAAGGCAGCAGTGACAATAAACGTGGCGCCAAGGGCGACGATCTTCTCGTGTTGGTCCCGCTTGGGACGTCGATCTTTCGTCGGGAAAAACATCTCGCGATACGCGACCTCTATCTTGAAGGAGAGGAAGTGATCGTCGCGCGCGGCGGCAGGGGAGGTTCCGGAAATATCGGGGACAAGACGGCAACTTCGGGTGAAGAGGGGGAATCGCTTGAGATCGATGTGGAGTTCCGCATCATGGCGGATGTTTTTCTCTTGGGTCTTCCGAGTGCCGGAAAATCTTCATTATTGCACCATCTGACACGTGCGCCGATCGAAGGCAAGGATTATCCTTTTGCGACGCGCAGTCCTGTTCTTGGGATCCATCCCTATGATGACTATAAGCAAATCATTTTTTGCGAGCTTCCTTCAATTTTTGAAGGCTCCAAAGAAGGGCGCGGGTTGGGGACTGATTTCCTGCGGCATCTGGCACGCGCGAAGCTGATCGTATTCATGATCGATGCGACCCTTAAATTTTCAGAATCAGCGATCGCTGGATTGAACACGTTGCAAAAACTTGCCTATGAGCATGACGCGGCTTTTCGGCAGATCCCGAGCGTGGTGGTGGTCAATAAAATCGATCTCGGGCAGGACCTTGGCGTGATCGAGGCTGAAATGAAGAGCTCGGGCCAGATCTATTTTTTGATTTCGGTGAAAACCGGAGAAGGGGTAGAATCCCTCATGAAGTTCATCCACGAGAAAATTGAGCACGAAGGTCATGTCTGAGCGCGTCCGCCACGCCCAAAAGATCGTTATTAAGATCGGGACAAGCATCCTTAAGACCCGAGGGGAAAGTTTTTCCCATAAAGAGCATGCGCGTGTCTGCCAGGAGATCCATACTCTTATCAAAAAAGGCCGCCGCCCGGTCCTTGTAAGCTCCGGCGCTATCGCGCTGGGGATGAAGAGCTGTGGCTTCAAAAAGCGGCCGAAGGAAATGGCGGAGTTGCAGGCTTGTGCCGCGATCGGTCAGGGCAAGCTGATGCATGCCTACGAGACTTTTTTCGCCAAGAAGAATGTTCATACCGCTCAGCTGCTTCTGACACGCGACGGGCTGGAGGACCGCAAACGGTTTCTTTGCGCGCGCAACACCCTCGAGACCCTCCTGAAGCTCAACATCCTCCCGATCGTCAATGAAAATGATACGGTGGCGGTCGAAGAGATCGCGTTCGGCGATAATGATATCCTCTCAGTTCATGTGGCCCACCTGGTCGGCGCGGATCTTTTGGTAAACCTTTCGGACGCGGAAGGTTTTCTCCTGAAAGATGGGACCCGCGTGCGGGAAGTGACCTCGGAAGACGAGATCGATAGCAAACTCGTGATGCATCTGGCAGACAAAAAACGTGAAGAGACTGTCGGCGGTATGCGCGCCAAGCTCAAGGCGGCCCGTGTCGCGATGCAACTCGGGATCCCTTTCATGATCGTGAACGGCCATAAGCCCCATATCCTTCAGGAGATCATCGAGGGGAAGGATGTCGGAACCTTATTTATTACTTCCGGAGCTCAAAAAGACATGCGTCACAAGTGGATCGCCTTTTCGGCGACACGGAGCGGCAGCGTGACGGTCGATGACGGGGCTTATCAGGCCCTTCTTGCAAAAAAGAGCCTTTTGCCCGGCGGAATCGTGAAGATCCAGGGGAACTTCGAAGCCGGGCAGGTGGTGGAGCTTGAAACGCTCGAAGGCAAGGTTTTCGGACGAGGCGTGGTCCACTACAGTAGCCGCGATCTCGGGCGTATTGCCGGGAAGAAGTCCGGAGAGATCCAAACGATTCTCGGTAAAAAAGCCTCGGATGAAGTGATCCACAGAAATGACCTTGTGATCTGGAGCGAACGATGAACTGGAAACGGCAGTTGGAGCGAATGCTTGTGAAGGCCCGTCCCGCCGCCGCTGCGGCAGGACAATGGTCCACGGATTTTAAAAAGAAGCTTCTCCTGGATATTGCTTCGCGAATTGAAAAAAAAGCCGCGTGGCTTGTTGCTGAAAACAGCAAAGATCTCGTGAAGGCCAAGGCGGGTGGACTCTCCTCCGCGATGATCGATCGTCTGACGCTCAGTGAAAAGCGCGTGAGGGAGATGGCCGCGGGCGTGCGTGCCGTCGCACGACTGCAGGATCCGATTGGCAGGGTGCAGGCGAAGTGGACGCGACCCAATGGCCTGAAGCTACGGAAAGTGACTGTGCCGTTGGGTGTCATCCTGATGATTTATGAATCCCGCCCGAATGTAACCGTGGAATGCGCGGCGCTTTGTCTTAAAAGCTCCAATGTGGCGATCCTTCGCGGCGGTCGGGAAGCCATGGCCTCGAACCGTGCGTTCGTTTCGATCTTCCAGGACTCCCTCATAGCTCACGGACTTTCGCCTTTTTATGTGAACCTTGTCACGACCACGGACTACGATGCCGTGGATTTTCTTTTGAAACAGGAAGGCAGGATCGATCTTGTGATCCCGCGCGGCGGAGAAAAACTGATTCGCCGTGTCGTGCAGAAGTCGCGTATTCCGGTGGTGAAACACTACCAGGGGATTTGCCATGTCTATGTGGACAAAAAAGCCGACCTCAAAAAAGCGGTTGCGATCACGCTGAACGCAAAGCTGCAGCGCCCGGGGGTGTGCAATGCGATGGAGACCCTTCTGGTGCACCGGGAGATTGCCGCAAAGTTTTTGCTGCTGGTGGGGGATCCCCTTAGGCGCGGCGGGTGCGAGGTCCGGGGGGACGTGTTGTCTTGTCGCTACCTCCCTTGGGCGAAGCGCGCAAAAGCCAATGATTATGGGCACGAATTTCTGGAGAAGATCCTTGCGGTACGTGTTGTCAAGGATTTGGAAGAAGCCGTTCACCACATTGAGACCTACGGGTCCCATCATACCGACGCCATCGTGACCCAGGATAAGGAAACGGCTGCGGCATTCACGGCGAAGGTGGATTCGTCGTCCGTCATGGTCAATGCCTCCACGCGTTTTTCGGACGGATTTGAGTACGGATTTGGTGCCGAGATAGGTATCTCGACCGACAAGGTTCACGCGCGTGGGCCCATGGGACTTGAGGGCCTTACTTCGTACAAATATATCGTCGAGGGGAATGGCCACATACGTAATTAAAGGCGGTCTTTGAGCATGAGGATCGGTATCTTTGGAGGGACCTTTGACCCGGTTCACCGCGGACATCTGGAGCTTGCTCAAAATGCCCGGGCCCAGTTCTCGCTTGATAAAGTTGTTTTTGTACCAGCGTATCAGCCTCCGCATAAGCAAAACACTCCTTCTTTGACCCCTGCTCAGGATCGGTATGAAATGGTGCGCCTTTCCCTGGAGGGAGAGGCGGGCCTTGAAATCTCTGATTGTGAGGTGTCGCGAAAAGGGGTTTCCTATACTGTCGATACCATTCTCGAATTTGAAAAAAAATATCCGGGGGCGGAATTATTTTTGATCCTCGGAAAAGACACGCTCACCGGCCTTTCGGGTTGGCATCGTGCCGATGAGCTGAAGAAAATGGTTCGTTTTCTTGTCGCGAGGAGAGAGACGGATGAAACTCCCGAGGTCCCAGGGGCCCGCGTCGACTGGATAAGAATGCCATTATGTCCGGTCTCAGCTTCGGGGATCCGTCAGGCCATCAAGCAGGGCAAGCAAGTGGACGATGATCTGCCTCTCAAGGTTCAGCAATACATTCGAGAACACAAGCTTTACCGGGAAAATTAAAAGATGAATATCGCCATGCACTTAGCCATTTTGGGATTGCTCTTCCTCCTCTCCTTCTTTTTTTCCGCTTCCGAGACGGCCCTTTTCTCCCTTTCGAAGCTCGACAAACGCAAGCTCAAGGAGCAGTCCCCGCATCTTTCGAAATGGATCTTTGAGCATCTTGAAAAACCGCGCAAGACCCTCGCGACAGTTCTGATCGGTAATTTGTTTGTAAATTCTCTTGCGACGGCGACGGTCACGCTCATTGTTCTCAAAATATTCGGGAGTTCGGGCTTGGGCGTTTGGATGACGGTTTTCACTGTTTTTCTCATTGTCTTCTGCGAGATGTTCCCGAAGATCCTCGCGGTTCAGGCGCGGATCAAAGTGGCCTTGCTTGTGTCCTTACCCTTAAAATTCTTCGCGATACTTTTCGCGCCGTTCAGAATTTTGATGCGCTTTGCCACCGATAGGATCCTTTCTTTTTTAGTGCACGAGAAGATCGAGCAGTCGGACATGATTTCGGAAAAGGAACTCAAAGTCCTTGTGAAGATCGGGGAGGAAGAGGGGGTTTTAGGCGGCCAGGAGCGCCACATGATCCAGAAGCTTTTGGATCTTGGCGAGCGACCGGTTAAAGATATCATGACGCCACGAACGGATTTAGTCGGACTTGATATCGACGAGCCTTCCGAGAAGCATGAGGAGTTGATCCGGAAATATCACTTTAGCCGTCTTCCGATTTTTCAGGGTTCACTCGACCATATTCTTGGGGTCGTGGAGTCGCAGAATTATCTATTGCAGGAACCCCGGTTGGATGTCAAGCGTGTCATGCGAGAATCGCTCTTTGTTCCGGAAAGTAAACGGATCGACGATCTCCTTGAAACGTTTCGGATCAAGAATGAGCGTTTTGCGGTGTGTGTGGATGAGTTTGGCGGGACGGCGGGGGTGGTCACCCAGGAAGATATTCTGGAGGAGATCTTTGGAGAGTTCTATGACGAATACTCCAAGGTCGAAAATCCTATCCGGCGTCTGGGGGAAGATCTTTATCTTGTGGAAGGAAAGGTCAGCCTCCAGGAGTTTAACGAATTCTTTTCCGCGCATCTTGCTGCGGAAGAAGCCACGACTCTGGGCGGCTATCTCTTCGAAAAAATGGGGGTCGTTCCAGTTAAAGGTGCTGCTTTGAACACGGAGCCTTTCGATTTTGTGATCCAGGATATGGTGCGTCAGCGGATCCACCAGGTCACAGTCAGGAGGAAGAAGTGATCGGACTTCTGGTCATTTTCTTTTTGTCGGTGGTCGTTTCAGCGTTTTTTTCCGCGGCCGAAATGGCGTTTGTTTCCGCGAACAAGCTGAGGCTCCGGGAAATGGCCGATGCGGGTGATAAAAAAGCCCGGTTCATCATGCAACTCCAACAGCATCCCAATTATTTCCTGACAGCGCTCCTGATCGGAAACAATGGCGTGAACGTTCTCGCGATCTCCATCGCGACCTGCATTTTTAAGAAATATCTCGGGTGGAATAGTGAGTGGCTTGTGATGCTGCTCATCGCCCCGATCCTCATTATCTTCGCGGAGATGGCACCTAAGGATTATGGCCGTTTGAATGCTATTTCTTTTCTACGCGGAAAAACATTTTGGATCCGATGGCTCAAGGCCGTCCTCTATGGACCCATCATTTTGTTCTTCAGGATTCTGGGTTTCTTTTGGCCGTCTTTTCAGCAAGGCCAGGTCCGTGATATTTTCGTCAATGAAGAGGAATTCCGTTCCCTGATCGAGGAAAGCTCTCACCGAGGCATCGTGGGCCCCCAAGAGCAGAAGTTGATCCACACGATCCTTGATTTCGAGCGTATCCAGGTGCAGTCCGTGATGTTGCCCCTCGGGAAGGTCCCGATGGTGGATATCCACAGTAAGATCGAAGATGTCAAGCGTATCGCCCGGGAAACCCAGTCCCGCATGATGCTTGTTTATGAGGAGATCCCTTCGATCGTTATGGGGATGGTCTATGTTTTCGATATTCTGTGGGAGGAAGAGAATGCGCGTGGTCTTCACGACTTTCTCCGTGCGCCGATCTTTATCCCTGAAGAAACGTCCCTGGAAAAAGCCTTCCTGCTGCTGCAGAAAAAACGCCAATCCTACGCCGTAGTGACGGATCGGGCGGGGGATATCAAAGGGGTTGTTCCCATAGAGCGGCTTCTTATATTTGAAAAGCACTGACCGAAACCTTTCTTTCTCTCGCGATCGTTTTTTAGTCCGATAATATCGGCCTTCCTCGAAGTTCTTACTAAAGAGAGCTTCTTTTTATTCAGACTTCCGCAAATGTTGGATTCCATTAGTCCGATTTCTACTATAGCGATTCATTACTATAAAGCTTTACTAAGACAAGCCGTTACATTACAGGCAAATCTTTTAATTCAAGGAGACGATCTTTTTGAGAATTATCGCCATCGCGAATCAAAAAGGCGGATGTGGAAAGACTACGACCAGCATTAATTTCTCGGCTTGTCTGAATTTTCTTCAGAAGAAAGTGCTCGTGGTCGATCTGGATCCGCAGGGGCATTCCACTTGTGGGTTGGGTGTCAAAACTCAGAGGGGCATGCTGACCCTTTATGACCTTTTGAGTCCTCTTCAGAGCGTGACGCCTTCTCTTTCCCAGGTCATCCAAAACCTTCGGACGGATTTTGATCTCCTTCCTTGTAACGCAAGCCTGAACGCGATCGAAGAAGAATTCGGGTTTATGCCCAATTATCACCTTAAGCTTCGGGATCTTCTGGCCAGGATTTCTGAAGACCCTCGCCGATACGATTTTGTGGTGCTGGATTGTCCTCCGAATCTTGGCATGCTCACCTGGAACGCTCTGAATGCGGCCGATGAGATCATTGTTCCCGTGGAGCCCTCCTTTTTTTCGCTGCATGGCCTCGCCAAGATCTCGGAGACTCTTCAGATCGTGAATCGAAGCCGGGAGACGCCTTTGGCGGTTCACGCGCTTCTGACGCTTTTTAACTCCGAGGTGAATTTCTCCCATGAAATCTACGATGAAGTTCGCGCCCACTTCAAAGACAGGCTCTTTACAACGATCATTCACGAACATGTCAGTCTCAAAGAGGCCGCCGCGGCGGGGCAGAGTATTGTTCAGTATGGGCCACAATCACAAGCCTTTCAGGACTACCTGAATCTGGCGGTGGAATATCTGGAACGGGACTGGAATCGCAAACTCCCGGAAAAGGAGTTGGGTTGGGAGCAGGTTTATCAAAACCATTTTGGGCCGCGGCAGGTTTCGGACGGGATCCTCTTTCAGTTTTTGAGCAAGACAGCGTCGTCTGTGGAGATCGCCGGGGATTTTAATCATTGGGTCGCAGAGCCTCTCTTGCGGCGCAATCAAGACGGGCTTTGGCAGAAGGTTATTCCGGTGGAGCCTAAAACGTTTCGATATAAGTTTATCGTGGATGGGGAGTGGCAGGTTGATCCTAGTCAACCCATGCAGCGAGAAAATGCTTATGGCGGCGTTGATTCTTACGTGGAGTTATCCTGATGAATGAGGATGCGAAAAAATTGGTGCGTGGGCTGAAGGATCTTTCGCCGCTTTTCGGTGTTGTCCCTGAAGAAGTTGTAGCCCGCAGATCTCCGGAAGTTCAAATTTTAGGGGTCTCAAGCCCGGACTGTGAAGGCGATTCTTTGTTCCTTAACACATTTTTTGCTTCGCAGCTCCTTCTGTCGGAGAAAGCCTGCTCTCTGGTCAGCGTTTTATCCCGGTGTTCCAAGAATTTGCCAAGGGAGGGAGAAGTTTCTCCTGAATTGTTCGGGGAGCACCTTCAGCGCTACTCCCTTTATTGGGATGAGCTCCGAGATCTTGTAGGGGGGGCTTCCTCGGGAAAATCGGGGGGGGTGTTGCAGAGTCGGGATATTTTTTTGGATTTTGAGTACCGGCATTTGCTCCACTTTGAGGGGGCCATTTGTCTTCTGGATAAGTGGGTTCTACTTTTGAAGCCGAACGCTGAATCTCTGACTGAGGGTTATAAAATGATGAAGGTTGGGCATTCCCTTAATCCGCAGCTTGAGTTTTGTATCGTATTGGAAGGGAGGGCTGAGGAGGCGAAAGGGGAGATGCTCTTTAAAAGATTCTCGGATTTCACTATGAGGTATCTTGATATTCAGTTGGGTTGGCTTGGTTGGATGGATCTTGCGGACCCCGCCCGTCATTTCTCGTCAGCGCTCCATGTGGAGCCTCTGCGCTTTCGATCCTGGGACCCGAAGCCCAGCTTGCAAAAGTTTGTCCTCGCCCATTGGGTTGAATCCCTAGAGAAGAAGATGGCTGTTGGAATTTCCGAGGGGGGCTCGCGATGATCGCCGCCCCCGAACGCATTTTTCGCCAGGAGATCTTTCAATCGATCCGCTCCTCCATCCAGGAACTTCATGCGGATAAAGTGATCCTTGAGGACGTGAATGGAGCCCCCTACCTCTTTAAAAGCAAAGATGCGCAGGTTTGGGCGCGGATTTTTTACAGGTCCATGCGGGATTATTCCCTTGTGGAACTTCAGCAGGAGATCAGGAAGCTCTGGGTGCTAATGCCGAGTAGTGCGGTACTCTATCTTTTTTATCCAGAATTGGACCGTCAGCAGATCCTCAAAATGAACGGCTTTAGCGATCGTTTGAGTTTTTTTGAATATGCGGGACTTTCTGGCGTGGCGCATGAACAGAGGGACATCAAAATCTGTAAGTGGATGCCCTCCTGGATTCAAGAGGGGATTTCCCCTCGAGAGGGTGTGGTTGCTCCTCTGGTGCCGGTTTCGCCCGCCAGCTTTTTGAGAATTTCTTGTCTGACACCGCAGGAGATCCAGGGCCTTACGGAGTTGTCTTTGGCTTTATCCCGGGTCTGAAGCTACACGTGAAGGGTTTTTATATTTCGTTCTTGATGGTGCCTCCCAACTCTTCTATAATCACCCCCACTTATGACAAGCTCAATTATCCAGAATCTTGATACCCTCAAAAAAGCCCAGCGCTTGGACAGTGAGATTCATCAAGCCCAAGGTCTCCTGGAAGAGATTCCTGCAAAGCGAGCCAAGCTCAAAGCTGAAATGGAATTCGAGAAAGGGCGTCTGCATGAGCTTGAAAAATCCCTCAAGGATATTCAGGTGAAGTTGAAGGACCGGGAATTGGAGCTTTCTCAAAAAGAAAATCAGATCAAGAAACTTGACGGGCAACTCTCGCAGGTAAAAACGAATAAGGAATACGCCGCGTTGCAGCAGGAAGTCGCTTCTCTCAAAGCCGACAACTCTCTTCTCGAGGAGGGGATCATTCATATTTTGGATGAAGTCGATGCTGCCAAAGACGAGACTCGGAAGGAGAAAGAGAAGCTTGCTCTTATTACAAAATCCTTTCAGGAAAAAGACGATGCGTTGGCCGGTCAGGAAAAGACCTTGCAGATTCGCCTTGCTGAGATGAAGAAGCAACGCGACGAAGCAGTCGTCCAGTTACCTCTCGAACTCGGAGAGCTCTATCAAAGGATTGCTTTCAAAAAACAAGGGCTTGCGCTGGCGGCTGTAAATGGTGAAAATTGCGCGGCCTGTCAGATGAATTTGCGTCCGCAGCTTCTTAACGAAATACGGCTAGGGGAACAGATCATTGTTTGCGAGAATTGCTCCCGCATTCTCTATTACGAAGCTTAGTTTTCCCTCCCTTCCCGGAGTTGCTCCAAAGATTTCCTCTTAACCAGTCCGTTCTTTAGGTATTTGCTTTCCCCTATAGACGTTTTCCCGACTTAGCTCAAAACCCCCCTTGGGTCTTTCTGCCCGGCCGTCTTTTTCCGAATTCCCTGAAAAAAAGAATATTGACAGGGTATTAAGGTAAAGATATACTGCCGCCGATAATAAAGTGGGAGGAAGTGGGAGATAGTGGTAGATAAGAAAGGAGTAGGAATCCATGTTTTACGGTGAGTTTGAACATGTGATCGATACGAAAAGCCGCGTGATGATCCCCGCGAAATTCCGCGAGATCTTCAAGGAGCGCTATGCAGAGCGCTTTTTTATCACCCGCGGTCTCGATCAGTGCTTATTTGTTTTCACCGAGGAACAGTGGAAGACGGAAGAGAAAAAGTTTCGCGACATGCCTTTCACCAAAGCCGAATCCAGAACCTTCAATCGTCTTTTCTTTTCAGGAGCTTGTGAAGTGGTGTGTGACAAACAGGGGAGAATTCTCATTCCGGATTATCTGAAGAGCTATGCGGAGATCAAGGCGGATGTCACGATCGTGGGCGTTTCAAGTCGTATAGAAATTTGGGCGAAAGAAAAGTGGCAGGGATTTTTCGATCATCATAAAGGTCATTTTGAAGAACTCGCGGAAAAATTAGTCGCAGAATAGAAAAGGAGTCATTATGGTCTATCACGCCAGAACGAAGAGTGCCGTGGATGTATTGCGTTTCAATGGGGACCTTGATGCGCTAAGCATGATCAAAATGAAAGATCGGATGAACCGTTTAATGAACAGGAACCACAAGCGTCTTTTGTTGGACCTGAAAGATACGAAGCACGTGGAATTAGCAGGCGTCGGTATCTTGGTCGATCGTCTGCGTAAAGTGCGCGAACAAAAAGGGGACATCAAACTTTGCAATCTGCGTCCCGAAGTTGAGAAGACTTTCCAAATGATCGGGGTCAATGGCTTGATGGAAAGTTATTCGACGGAAGAAGAGGCGATCCTTAGTTTTGCGTCATAGTCCGGTTCTTTTACAGGAAGTTCTCGATCAGTTGGGCCTCAAGTCCGGGGCTATCGTGATGGATGGAACTCTCGGGAGTGGGGGACACTCGCAGGCGATGCTTGCTAAGATCGGTCCCAACGGAAAATTGATCGGGTTTGATCAGGATCCCGAGGCGATTGCACGATGCAGGGAATTGTTTCAAGCCGACACGCGGGTCGTGCTGGTACATGAGAATTTCAGGAATTTAAAAAAAGTTTTTCCGGCTCTTGGTGTAGCGGCTTTCGATGTAGTTCTTTTGGATATCGGGACTTCGTCGGAGCAGTTGGCGGATGGGAAGCGCGGTTTCAGTTTCCAAGCGGAAGGGGAATTGGATATGCGGATGAATCCGGAAGTCGGTTTGAAAGCTTCAGAGTTGCTCGCTCAAATGTCCGAGGTCGAGCTGGCAGACCTCTTTTACCATTATGGCGAAGAGCGGCACTCTCGACGTTTTGCTCGCGTGATTGTTGAAAGAAGGCGCCAGCAGCCCATCCGTACGATCGAAGATCTCAACCAAACTCTCGAGCTCGCGGTTCCCCCGCATTTACGCTTCAAGAAAGGGAATAGGCCTTCATGGGCTCGGCGTCATCCCGGGACGAAGGTATACCAAGCCCTTCGCATAGGCGTGAATGATGAACTGGAGGCGCTGAAAGAGGGCATGTCGGGGGCTTTTGAGCATCTCTCGAAGGGCGGCAGGTTGGGAGTCATCAGTTTTCACTCGATCGAAGACAGGATCGTGAAGCAGCAGTTCCGCAAGTGGGATGACGAAGAACAAGGAAAATTGATTTTTCGTAAACCTATGGTTGCAAAGCGGGAAGAAATATTGAATAATCCAAGATCAAGAAGCGCAAAACTAAGAGTCATCGAGAAAATATCATGAAAGGCAGTGGAAAAATACTAATTCTTATAACATTGTTAGCCTGCTCGATGCTTTTTTATGTGCATCTGCAGGTTGCTTCCGTCTTGGTATCTTTAGATCTGCATCGAAGTTCCCGCCAAGTTGCCGAGAAACAAGAGTTGCTCCGCAGATTCCAATACAAGGTTGATCAGTTGAGGGCCCCCCGCCTTCTTGAAGAGAAGATGATGCGTCACGATATGGGTTTGGCGCTTCCCAATAAGGTCCAGGTCGTTGAGGTGCCGGCCGCTGCGGATATCGTTATTCCCATGGCACCGGCACAAAAAGTTGTGCGAACTTTTTCCTCCGAAGTGTCGAGCTTTCTTGGACGTTGGATACAGACGGCCCAGGCCAAGACCGATCTCTCCTCTTAAAAAATGCGAGCGTTGCTTTCGCCGCGTCGGTTCTGGTTTCTCTACATCGTTTTCTTTGTTATTTTCGGTCTCATCATCTATCAGATCACCCAGTTGACTTGTTTTCATCAAGCCTCCCTTCTTAAGCTGGCGCACCGCCAACATAATCTGACGATTGATACACCCTCTTTGCGCGGACCGATCACGGATCGCAACGGGAATGAGTTCGTTACCAATCTCAAGATTCCGTCCATATATGCAGTGCCACGCGCAGTCGCAGAGGAAGACCTTCCGGGGCTCAGCCGTGAGATTGCCAAGATCTTGAAGGTTGATCCAAAGTGGGTGAAGGACCGCTTAGCGCGCGATAAATCGTTTGTGTGGCTCAAGCGGCGCGTGACTTTTGAGGAATCAGAAAAGATTAAAAAACTCGAGTGCCCCGCGCTCGGAATCCTGGAAGAATATAAGAGATTTTATCCACAAGGGTCCATGCTGGCCCAGGTGCTCGGATTCTCAACGGTGGATAACCAAGGGGTCGAAGGGCTTGAGCGTTCCATGGATGCGGATCTTCGAGGGAAACCCGGAAAACGAGTCACCCAGCGGGATGCCAAAGGGCGTGAGATCAAGGCCTTTGAGATCACGAGCGTGCCCGTGGTCGATGGGAACCGAGTGGTATTGACGATCGATCAGCATCTTCAGTACCTGACCGAGAAATCGCTGGAACAGGCCTTCAAACAGTGGAAAGCCAAGGGGGCCTGGGCGATCGTGATGGATCCGAATACGGGGGAGATCTTGGCCATGGCGAATCAACCCGGGTTCGATCCTAACCATTACGCGAACGTCGGTCCTGACGCCAAGCGTAATCGTGCTGTTACGGATATGTATGAGCCTGGATCGATTTTTAAGATCGTTGCCGCAAGCGGGGGGCTGAATGATGGCACGGTGACTCCTGAAACAGTGATCAACTGCGAGAACGGAAAATGGAATTATGGCTTTAAGACGCTCCATGACGTTCATCCGTATGGCATGTTGCCCATGATGGAAGTGATCGTGAAATCCAGCAACATCGGGACCGTGAAGATCGCGCTTAAAATGGGGGCCCAACAATTTCAGAGTTACGTGACGGGCTTCGGCTTCGGAGCGCTGACCGGGATCGACCTTGCCGGCGAAGCGCCGGGTTTCACGCGGCCGCCTTCTCAATGGTCCAAGACCTCTCCGTATAATATCCCGATGGGCCAGGAAGTTATGGTGACGGCTCTCCAAATGGTGACGGCGATGTCTGTGATCGCGAATGGGGGGAACCTCGTACGGCCCTATATCGTGTCGCGCGTCGAGGATTCTGCCGGCGTGATTATTAAGCAGAAAAAGCCCGTGATCAAACGGCGGGTGATCAAGCCAGAAACAGCCGCGACGATGCGGGAGATCCTGACCCAGGTCGTGGAAAGAGGGACTGGGACGAAAGCGAAGATCCCGGATGTTTTGGTCGCGGGTAAGACGGGTACGGCACAGAAGATTTTGCCCGGGGGCAAGGGCTATTCTCACACTGCTTTCATGTCTTCTTTCGTTGGTTTCGCGCCTGCGGATAATCCTCGCTATGCCATGGTGGTGGTTCTCGATGAAGCGCGTCCCATGTATTACGGGGGTGTTGTTGCCGCACCAGTCTTCAAGGAGGTCTTGGGTGCGGCGCTTTTGACGCAGGGAGCTCAACCCTATCATGAGAGTGCGCCGCCCTTGACGAAGGAGCAGGCTGCGGCGGCGGCCGACCTGGCGGTCGCTGATTGACGCCTTTCATTGTATACTGAACAAGAGAGTGATATAATCCCGGCCGTTTCGGTCCTGCCCAAGGCGACAAGCTCCATGAAGGGCTGCACCAATTAATAGGAATTTAAGAAGGTGTTATAGGGACGTCCCAATTTCATTCTTATAAAATTGAAAATTGGGACTGTCCCAACGATTCATTAATTTTTTGATTATACGTCGGGGCGTCCTAATTCTCAGTTAACCATGGACGGTGAATGAGGACAGTCCCGATATTCATTGAAAATTTAATTTAAGTTTATCGGGGCGTAGCACAGCCTGGTAGTGCGCTCGGTTCGGGACCGAGAGGCCGTAGGTTCAAATCCTATCGCCCCGACCATTTTTTTTTGCGTTGCAATTGAAAGCCGAAGGCTTTCCATAAAGTGAGACGAAAAAATGGGCAGCACCCGAAGTCCCGCCGAAGGCGGGACGGAGTGGTGCGATTGCTTTAGGCGATTCAACACTTGCACCGATGTGCAAGTGCGATGCCGACGCTCCTCAGAAGAGTCGCGTTCGCATCGATCCTATCGCCCCGATTCTTTTTTTAAGTAATATCAATAAAATTCTATCCGGTTTTTTCCGGCCGGTTTCCTTCCGTTAGAGGGCAAGACGCCGATGGATTGCAAGGTCGCGACCAATCGAAAACGCTGCAATTGCTCTTACGAACCTTGTTCCCGCAAAGGGATCTGCTGCGACTGTGTGGCGTATCACAGGAGCCAGGATGAGTTACCCGCTTGTTATTTTCCAGACAACGTCGAAAGATCCTACGATCGTTCTATCAAAAAATTTCTATCTCTCCACAAGACGTAAACTCCCATCGCGCGGTCGGTGGCGCGCCTCTGCTTAAAAAGGATTCGATGGAGCGTAGTAAAAAAAAAGCTATTATTGTCGGAAGTAGTAGCGGGATCGGACGCGCGCTGGCCATCAAATTATCTGCGGAAGGCTATGTCCTTTGCCTCACCGGCCGGTCGCTGGAGAGACTGGAGGCTCTTCAAAAAGATCTCGCGGGGGAGAGTATCGCGAGACAAGTCGATGTCAGTAATCCCCGGGAAGCGATCCATGCGCTCCGGAATGTTATTATGTCTTTGCACGGCCTTGACCTGATGGTGATCAACGCCGGAGTGCTTTTCCAAAATGATAAACTTCTGTGGCAACCCGAAGAGGATATGATCAAGGTGAACGTCCTCGGATTCGCGGCTGCGGCGAATGTGGCTGCGGATTATTTTTCACAGAAAGGCGCCGGCTGTATTATCGGGATCTCTTCGGTGGCTTCTCAAAGTGCCAGCGGACGCTCTCCGGCCTACAACGCCTCCAAGGCTTTTGTCTCGAATTATATGGAAGGCCTCCGCCAGAAATTTTCGGGTACACCCGTTCGGGTTCTGGACATCCGTCCCGGGTTCGTGGACACGGATATGGTCCGCGGTCGCAAGGGACTTTTCGGGCTTGTGTCGGCCGAAAGCGCTGCGAGCGATATCTACCGGGCTTTCCAAAAAGGAAAACGCGTCGCGTACGTGCCGTTCTGGTGGGGGATTGTCGCGTGGCTCTTCAGGCGTTTTCCTGAATCAGTTCGTAACTTGGGATACCGCCGCTATATTGCCTGGGACACAAAACATTCGGTTTCCTGACCATGAGGAAATTAAGCCACCCGGAACTTTTGGCCCGTCAGCAGGTGCGGCAGAAAGAACCGAAGCTGCCATTCTGTGTCGTCCTCAATGATATACGCAGTCTCTACAATGTCGGCTCGATTTTCAGGACAGCGGATGGCGCCGGCGTTGAAAAATTATGGATCTGCGGCATTACAGGATTCCCACCCGATAACCAGATCTCCAAGACCGCGCTCGGGGCTGAAAAGGAAGTTCCCTGGGAATACCGTCGGCATGTCTGCGAAATCGTGCGGGAACTGAAAGCCCGGGGCTACCAGATCCTCTTTCTCGAACAACTTGCCGAAAGTATCCCCTATCAGGATTTCCGCGCCTCCGGCCCCGTGTGTCTGGTTCTCGGCAATGAGATCTCGGGGGTTTCGGAGGAACTGCTCGCGCTTTGCGACAAAACGATCGAGATCGATATGGCAGGGGCGAAAAACTCCCTGAATGTTTCCGTCGCATTCGGTGTGGTGGCATACCATTTACGCAATCAATTACGCGGGAAGCGTGATGCGGGGAACGGGGAACGTGGAGACGAAACCGTAACCCGTTCGCCGGTCCCCATTTTCCGGCTTTAGCTATGAGTGAAAAACGGATGCAGCTTTTTTTAGCGGGACGGTGCAAGGCGTAGGATTCCGTTTTACTGCGGAGCGGCTGGCCCGGCGTTTTCCTGTCACCGGATTCGTCCGGAATCTCGACGACGGGCGCGTGGAACTGACCGCGGAGGGGGATGAAAAATCGCTCGCCGGATTTCTGGCGGCGATCCGGGAGTCGGCGATGAAGGATTATATCCGGGAGGTTGAAGCTCATTGGTCTTCCGGCCAAGGATGTTTCAGCCGATTTTCCATTACCTATTAGCATTTTTTCCCACATGCCTGAGGGTGTGAGAGGCGGAGAAAATATGCGCTATGCGATCTTTGCGGACATTCACGGAAATCTCGAGGCGCTTGAAGTGGCTTTGGAATGCGCGCGAAGACGTCGGCTGTCCCATTTCCAGGTGCTCGGGGATTCACTTGGCTACGGCGCCAATCCGAACGAATGCCTGGAGTGGGCTTTGGGGAACGCCTCACTGCATGTTCTGGGTAATCACGAAGCCGCCCTTCTTCGTAAGGAGATCCGTGAACGATTCAATGGTTGGGCCCTCGAAGCGATCGATTGGACAGGAGCGCGGTTGAAGCCGCCTCTTTTGGCCGCAATCCGGGAACTTCCTTATATACAGTTCCACGGGAATATCGCTCTGGCGCACGGAACTTTACATAGTCTGGAGGCATTCCATTATCTTTTGGATGAAGTCGGAGCGTTCCGGTCGTTTCTGGCAACTCAATCGCTGTTTGGTTTTGTCGGGCACACTCATGTCCCGAGCTATTTTGCCGAGAAATCAAAGACCCGCGGGGTTCTGGCGCAGGGAGTTCTGAAGCTCAAAGCGGGCGAGCGCTATCTTCTGAATCCCGGAAGTCTCGGCCAGCCCCGTGATGGGGACTTGCGACTTTCATTCGGAATCTTTGACGAAGATGAATTAACATTTGAAATCGTGCGCCTTCCTTACGATAATAAAAAAGCTGCGGGAAAGATCCTGGCCGAAGGACTTCCTGCCTTTCTGGCTCGTCGGTTGCTGTAGGGCTACCCGAAAGATCACGATGAAACTCGAAGAAGCGAAAGTGAAGATCAAAACCCTCCGTGGGGAACTGGAACGGCACAACCGTCTCTATTATCTGGAGGCAAAGCCCGAGATCTCGGACCGCGAGTATGATCGTCTGATGCGGGAGCTTCTTGATCTCGAGCAGGTTTTCCCCGAACTGATTACCCCCGATTCTCCCTCCCGGCGCGTGGGGGGCGCTCCTCTTAAATCTTTTACGACGATCGAACATAAGGTCCCGATGCTTTCGCTCGACAATACCTACTCCCGCGAAGAGCTCGAGGAATTTGCGAAGCGTGTCCAGAAGGGGCTCGGGGGAGTTGCCTTTACCTATTTCGTGGAGGAAAAGATCGACGGAGTCTCTATCGCGCTGGTCTATGAAAAAGGGCTTCTGAAACTCGGTGCCACGCGCGGAGACGGGCGGTACGGCGATGACATTACTGAAAACATCAAGACCCTTAGTTCGATCCCGCTCCGGTTGCCCGCGCCGGGAAGCAATTACCGGGGGCCGGTTCCGGAGCTTCTTGAAGTGCGCGGCGAAGCGTATATTTCCAAAGACCAATTCGAAAAGATCAATAAGTTCAAGGAAGCGGAAGGCGATGAGCTTTTCGCCAATCCCCGCAATGCCTGCGCCGGGAGCCTGAAGCTTCTTGATCCGAAGATCGTCGCGAAAAGAAAGCTTAGCGCCTTTGTCCACGGGCTGGCGCGTTATGAGGGAAAAAAACCACCGGCGAGTCAGAGTGAGGCCATGGAACTGCTCCAGGAGCTTGGATTTAAGGTGATTCCCGACGCGCGGAAATGTAAGGATATGTCGGAGGTTTTCGAGGGGATCGATGCGATCGAAAAGAAACGCCTCAAGCTTCAGCATGAAATCGATGGCGTGGTCATCAAAGTGGATCTTTTCGAGGATCAGAAGACGCTTGGTATGACCTCCAAATCACCTCGCTGGATGATCGCTTACAAGTATGCCGCAGAACAGGCTGAGACCGTGCTTGAGGCGATCAAGGTGCAGGTCGGGCGCACCGGGGTGCTGACCCCCGTCGCGATCCTGAAGCCCGTGCAGTTGGCCGGCACGACGGTTTCTCGCGCGAGCCTTCACAATCAAGACGAGATCGAGCGCCTCGACGCGCGCGTCGGGGACCATGTTCTTATTGAGAAAAGTGGGGAGATCATTCCTCAGGTGATCTCCGTCGTTCAGGCGAAGCGAAAAGGAAATCCTCTAAAATTTATTTTTCCGAAAGATTGTCCCGTCTGCGGCGAAAAAGCCGGAAAATA
Source organism: Candidatus Omnitrophota bacterium (assembly GCA_903884815.1). Classification (GTDB taxonomy): domain Bacteria; phylum Omnitrophota; class Omnitrophia; order Omnitrophales; family Aquincolibacteriaceae; genus Aquincolibacterium; species Aquincolibacterium aerophilum. Next base: position 36,929 of record CAISGE010000062.1, read on the forward strand.
TGGGGATGAGGTGGCGGTGCGCTGTCTTAATCCTCTTTGCCCCGCCCAGCTCAAGCGCGCGCTGAAACACTTCGCGGGTCGCGAGGCGATGGACATTGAAAATCTTGGGGTTGCGATCATTGACCAACTCGTGGACAAAGACCTGGTCAAAGATTTTGCCGATCTTTACAGCCTCAAACAGGCGGATCTCGAAGGACTGGAACGGATGGGCGAGAAGTCGGCGAAAAATCTTATCGAAGGCATTGCCCTGAGCAAGAACCGTCCGCTGCCACAGCTGATCTTTGGCCTTGGGATCCTGGATGTCGGAGTCCATACGGCTTTTATTCTCGCCCAAAAGTTCGGCAGCATCGAAGCGCTTTCCAAAGTTGAACCCGGAGATCTGGAGGCGGTCCGCGAAGTCGGGCCGGTGACCGCGGAATCCGTCGCGCATTTCTTTCGCCAGGAGTCGACGCGGAAGCTTCTCGCCAAGCTGAAGGGTGCGGGAGTTCAAATGGATCTTGTGGAGAAGGTAGCGGGAAATCATCCCCTGCGAGGCAAGACGATCGTGCTGACCGGAACACTTGAAAAGATGGAGCGTTCAGAGGCTGAGACTCTCTTAAGAAAACTCGGAGCGCATCCGTCCGGTAACGTCAGTAAAAAGACCGATATCTTGGTGGCGGGCCCCGGTGCCGGATCGAAGCTTGCGAAGGCTCAGGAACTTGGGATTACAATTTGGGATGAGGCACGTCTCTTGCAGGAACTTGCGGGGTAACGGGGGGCAAGATGCGAGAATACGACAAGATGATCGCGGGGGAGCTTTATAACGGGCTGGATCCCGAATTGACACAGATGAGGCAAGTCGCACGGGAGTTGTGCAACAAGATCAATGCCTCGATCGTGGAAATGAGGGGCTCTGACGCGAGCTTGAGCCTCTGCGCCGAATTGTTCGGCAAGGTTGGCAAGAACCTCTGGCTCCAACCCCCGTTCTATTGCGATTACGGGAAAAATATTTTCTTGGGCGACAACGTGTATGTGAATTTCGGTTGTGTGATTCTGGATGTCGCCCGGGTGACGTTCGGCTCGCATGTCTTTCTGGGCCCGAATGTCCAGATCTATACCGCGACGCACCCCTTGATCGCGGAAGAGCGGAACCGGGGGCTGGAGTCCGGCAAGCCGATTACGATCCGGAGTAATGTCTGGATCGGCGGCGCGGCAATCCTTTGTCCGGGAGTGACCATCGGGGAAGGAAGCGTCATCGGCGCCGGTGCCGTTGTGACAAAGGATGTTCCTCCGCGGGTCGTGGTGGCCGGAAATCCCGCCAAAGTCATCCGGTACCTTCCGGCGGTTCCTTCTCAAACGTGACAGGAGACCTATGGACATTTTTACGCTGTTTTTGACCGTCGGCGTCTGTTTTTCTATGATTTTTGCGGTGGTCGCAATGATCGTCTCGTCCCGTAACAGCGAAGCAAAATTCCGGGAATCCCTCGTCGCGGCCTTGGGACCGGGGGTGGATTGGGACGAGAAAAGGCAGACCTTTCGGCAGGTGGGAATGAATTTTCGCTATCAAAAATATCAGGGCTCAAGGAACAGCCCGCCCAGTTTTTCACTGTTTCTTGAATGTCCCGTCACCGGAGGGGAATTTGAGATCGCGACCGAGAGCGCGGTGGATCGTTTCTTCAAAAATATCGGGATTACGCTTGAGGTTCAGACCGGGGACGAGGTGTTTGACGGTCGTTGTTTTATCGCTTCGAACACGCCCGAGTTCGCGAAGGAGTGTTTTGCTTCCGCTGAAAGAAGAGAGACCGTGAAACGTCTCTGGGACATAAAAGTCCGGAAGATCGTTTATCGCGGCCAGAGCCTCGCGTTGATATGGCAGGGGCAGACCTCACACGCGGACGGAGTTTCGAATCTGAAGGAATCTCTGGATCTGATGGCGGTTTTGATCCGGGATCTGCCGCAGTATCACGAGATCGTTTCTCTCGCGGGTTCCGGCCCGGCGGGGCCGGCAGAGCGGAATCTGGTGATGGGCATCGCCGGAGCCTCTTCGGCGTTGGGGGTCCTGAGTTTGATCTGGACCAATCTTCAGTATCCTCTTTTTGATCCCGCGGGCTTATTCCTTTTTTCTTTAAAGTTTTCCGTGCCGGCCCTGGCTGTATTTATCGTCTTGGCCGTTCGAACCTTGTCTGGGCGCTCTCGCTCGCACCGTGATCTTCTCCTTGCCTGTGGCTTGGCCCTTGCGGGTTTTCTTTTTACGGGATACGGGGTGGTGGCTCTCTATAACGGCATGGCGGATCTGTCGGCGCCGGCCAGTCATATTGCGCTAATTCAGAATAAAGAGATGCACCGTAGCAAGAATTCCAGGAGCTATCATCTTTATGTGCGGTCCTGGAAGTCGGGCCGGGCGTTGGAGGATCTCAACACCGGCAGCGGGATCTTTAACTGGGTGATCCCGGGGAAACACGAGGCCGTCGTCCGCACGAGGGCCGGAAAGCTTGGCTTCGAGTGGCTTGTCTCGTATCAGGTCAGGGACAAACAAACGTAGGGCGTCTGTCGCAACGTTCTTCCGGATAAAAAATGTGGAGGTTCTTATGAAGCTCGCAAAAAGAAAAATCTCTTTGAGGATGGCGTGGATGATCGTTCTGGGTTTTTTGATCCTTGGGAGTTTCGGGGTCTGTATCAACGGGGAAGCGGCCATGAGCACCGGGGGAAAAGCGGGACTTATGAAACTGGGAGATACGGCGCCGGATTTTAAACTACCCGATGTCGTGACGGGAAAGGAAGTCACGCTTGGAAATTTTAAGGATTCGAAGGTTTTGTTGGTGGCTGTTATCTGCCGCCATTGCCCGTTCGTTCAGCATGTCAAAAAGGAACTGGTGCGTCTCGGCAGGGATTATCAGGGAAAAGGTCTCGCAATCGTCGCGATCAGCGCGAACGATCCTGCGGGCTATCCGGAGGATGCGCCCGGGAAGCTAAAGGAAATGGCGCTCGAGGCAGGATTCACTTTCCCGCTAGTCTTTGATGAGACCCAGGCGACGGCCAAGGCCTACACCGCGGTCTCGACGCCCGATTTCTTTTTGTTCGATCAGGAACGGAAGCTTGTCTACCGCGGACAGTTTGATGATTCGCGGCCGAAGAGCGGGATTCCCGTGACGGGAAAAGACGTGCGTGTGGCCATTGACGCGGTGCTTGGGGGACGTCCTGTGTCTCAGAATCAGCGGCCGTCGGTGGGTTGTTCGATCAAATGGAAACCGGGAAAAAATCCGGATTATCGCTGAAGGCCGCCACCTAGCAGATCTTGACATATAGGCGTTCTATTTCTCGGTTTTTGTAGGACCCTCGTGTTCAAGGCGCCGCTTCATGGGGTCGATACAGTACCTATGATCGAAGCCACGCTTGAAGTTGCCGGAAAACCCATGGATAAGAATCAGCTTCTTTACGAGGAGTTCCTGAACTATCTCTCCGTCGAAAAGGGCTTGGCCCAGAATACCCTCGATGCCTACCGCCGCGATCTCTCGCACTACGACGCCTTCCTCAAAAAAGAAAAGGTGTCCGACTGGAGCAAAGTTTCGCGGACGCATATTATGAAATATCTCAATGCCGAAAGTACTCGCGGGTTGGAGTCCTCTTCGATCGCGCGGGGTCTTGTTTCTGTGAAGCTTTTCCACCGGTTCCTGACCAAAGAGCGTTATGTCCCGGGAGACATCACAAGCGTCCTCGAATCACCCAAGCTCTGGAAGAAACTCCCGCAGTTTCTGACCTCTTCGGAAATGGAATCCCTTCTCAAGATGCCGGATAATAAAAAGCCGGGAGGGCTCCGTGATCTCGCGCTTCTGGAATGTCTTTACGCGACGGGGATGCGGGTCTCCGAGATCACCGAGATCTCGGTGGAGCACGTCTATCTCGATAATAAGTTCATCAAGTGTCGCGGGAAAGGGGACAAGGAGCGACTTGTGCCGCTCGGCAGTGTCGCGGTTACCGCTTGTCAGGCGTATCTGAGTCGCGTGCGGGCCAAGATGAAAGCCAAGACGGATCATTTTTTTCTGGGAAGGAACGGCACAGGACTCACACGTCAATATGTCTGGCAGATGATCAAAAAATATGCGCGGCTGGCCGGCATTGCCAAGGTCATTACGCCCCATACCTTTCGCCATTCTTTCGCGACCCATCTTTTGGAGCGCGGTGCCGACCTGCGCGTTGTTCAAGAACTTCTCGGCCACTCCGATATTTCCACCACTCAGATCTATACCCACGTCTCCGGCAATCGCCTCAAGTCCGTTCACGCGAAATTTCACCCCAGAGGGTAAAAGCTCTGGGGCTGCGCAGTCTCGAATTGAATGTTATGCGACTGTCCTCGAGAATAAGTTTCGGTTCAATCCAGGCCCCAGATGTAGCGTTTCCCATTTTGCGTTCTCCGAAGATATGGTATACTCGCGCGCGAGGTGACCTATGAAAAAACTTTTAGCGGTTTTAGCTTTGTTCGTATGCCTCCTGGCCTTTGCACTTCCGGTTTCTCGGGCGGCGGAGGAGAGCGAGGCGGCAGGGACGGGGATGAGCGGGACGCCCCAGGATTTCTCCGACCTTGAAAAAACGCTCAAAAAAGACAAATACGATGAGCTTCAGAAAAGGGTCTCAGATCTGGAGCAGGCGAATCGTTTTCTGACGGAGCGTGTCCGCGATATCGAGCGTTCCCTGTACGATTTTAAAGCCAGGCAATAGAAGATCGGCCGCTTAGCTTTGGCGTTCAGCGCGGATTCCGGATGGTCGGAAAATCGGTTGATTTTCAGAAGTAGTATGATTGACATTCAATAAGGGCAAAGTTATACTGCGCGCGTTTTTGGCGTTCCTTTTCCCCCCGTAACTTGTTTTTCAATCGCAGGTTAGACTATCGTGGGTCTCGTGTTTCTGACGCAGGCGCACGTATTTTGAATTTGAATGGATCCATCAGGGCGCTATCGTCTAGCCTGATCTAGGACGCTGCCCTCTCAAGGCAGAAACACGGGTTTAAATCCCGTTAGCGCTACCATTTGTTGTAAGCCGTAAGAAAGGTTGATACAAGATGATCTCTCGTTACACGCGGGCAGAAATGGCGAAGGTTTGGACAGAAGAGAACAAGCTCCGGAAGTGGCTTGAGGTGGAACTGGCCGCTTTGGAAGGACTTGCCCGTTATGGCTATATCCCCAAAGATGTTCCCTCGAAGGTACGTGCTCGCGCAAAATTTGATGTTGAGCGCGTCAAAGAAATTGAAAAAGTCTGCAATCACGACGTCATTGCCTTTTTGACCAATGTCGCGGAACACGTGGGCCCCGTCGGCCGCTACGTTCACTTCGGCCTGACTTCCTCGGATATTCTGGACACCGGACTTTCGCTTCAGGTCATGGAAGCCTCCGACATCCTGATCCGCGAACTGAAAAAGCTTATCGTCTTGCTCGGTCAAAAAGCCAAAGAACACGCCAACACCCTGATGGTCGGCCGCTCGCATGGAGTTCATGCCGAGCCCATTACGTTCGGGCTTAAGATGGCCCTTTTTCATGCGGCATGCACTCGCGGTCTCGTGCGCCTCGAAGCCGCCAAAGAGAATCTCCGCTACGGGAAGATCTCGGGTGCGGTCGGAACTTTTGCTAATGTGGATCCCAAGGTTGAGGAATTTGTCTGTAAAAAATTGGGCCTCCACGCGGCGCCGGTTTCCACGCAGGTTCTCCAGAGGGATCGTCATGCTGAGTATCTGGGAGCGCTCGCGGTGGTCGGCGGATCGTTGGAGCAGCTTGCCACCGAGATCCGCGGTCTGCAGAAGACCGAAACTTATGAAGTTCAGGAGTATTTTTCGAAAGGGCAAAAGGGCTCTTCGGCGATGCCGCATAAGCGTAATCCCATCACCTGTGAACGGGTCGCGGGTCTCTCGCGCATTCTTCGCGGCAATGCCTTGGCTGGCTTTGAGAATATCGCGCTTTGGCACGAACGCGACATCACTCATTCCTCCGTGGAACGCGTCATTTTTCCGGACAGCACCATCCTTCTGGATTACATGCTGGGTCTGATGCAAAACGTGATCGAGAACCTGGTGGTCAATAAGGAAAGGATGCTCAAGAATCTGGAATCGAGCCGCGGGATGGTATTCTCCCAGGGGTTGCTTCTCAAGCTGGTTGAAAAAGGCCTGACGCGTGAGGAAGGTTACAAACTTGTGCAGGATGCGGCGCAGAAGCTTTGGGAAGATGAAAGCCTTTATCTTGAGCAAGTGGTTGTGAAAGACGAGAAGATCCTGAAATTTCTCACCGTGAACGAGATCCGCGAGGTTTTTAGCTACGACAGACACCTAAAAAATGTGCCGGTCATTCTGAAACGAGCGGGGATTCTTCCAACCTCCCGAAAAGGAAAAAAATGAATATGGCCAGCGACCTTGGTAAGGGTGAAGCGATCCTGGAAACCCATTTGCCGCTGCCGCGTGTCGCGGTCGGAAAAGTGCGTGACATCTACGGGGTCGGTACGGACAAGCTTTTGATCGTCACCACGGACCGACTGAGCGCTTTTGATGTCGTGATGCCGGACCCTATCCCGATGAAGGGGAAAGTGCTGAATCAGATCACGCTTTTTTGGCTGGAGCAGTTTGAAGGTATCTTGCCGCAGCATCTCATTACGGCCGATGTGGACGCGATGGGCCTGCCGGCGGCAGTGGTTAAGAATTTTCGCCATGAACTTGAAGGGCGCTCAGTACTCGTCAAAAAAGCCGAGCCGCTTGCGATCGAATGTGTGGTCCGGGGTTACATCACCGGTTCCGGTTGGAAGGACTATCTGGCAACCGGCAAAGTGTGCGGGCACACGATCCTTCCGGGCATGAAGCAGTGCCAGCAATTCCAGGAGCCGCTCTTTACGCCGTCTACTAAGGCGAAGACGGGGCATGATATTAATATCGATTTCAGCGAAGCGATCCGGATCGTGGGCAAGGATATCGCCCAGCAAGTGAAGGACCTTTCTATCCTTCTCTATAAGAAAGGGCAGGAATACGCGGCTTCCAAGGGGATTATTATCGCCGATACGAAGTTCGAGTTCGGGATCTATGACGGCAAGCTCATGTTGATCGATGAGATTCTGACGCCGGACAGCTCGCGCTTTTGGCCGGCCGCCCATTATGAAACGGGACATGACCAGCCGAGTTTCGACAAACAGATCGTTCGGAATTATCTGGAGACGCTCAGTTGGGAAAAACGACCGCCCGGACCGGAACTTCCCGAAGACATCATTGCAAAGACCACGGCAGCTTACTGCGAAATTTTTACGCGTTTATCCGGAAAAGACATTCGGAACTCTAAGTAGGAGAGACTATGCCACCGCCTGCGAAGCGGCGGGGTCCCGCCAACGGCGGGAAAGTTTATTTTAAACAGGAAAGGATTAAAACACTATGCAGTTCAAGGCCCGTATTCACACGAGTTTAAAGAAATCGGTACTGGATCCCCAGGGGCAGACCACGCTGCACGCCCTTGCCTCGATGGGATTCAAAGAAGCCCAGAGCCTCAGGATCGGGAAGTATTTTGAACTGGCGCTTGAGGCGGAGAGCCGCGCGAAGGCGGAGGAATGCATTCACGCGATGTGCGACAAGTTGCTTCATAATCCGGTCATTGAAGAATATTCGTTCGAGTTGCAAGAACTGCCATCCTAATTAAAATATCGGGGAACGGGGAACGGGGGACGCAACAGCTTTAATGTCCCGGATTTTCCGGTCATCGCATCCCTAAAAGGATTTTTCATGAAAGCCGCGGTCATTGTTTTTCCGGGTTCCAATTGTGATACGGATTGTTTCCATGCGCTCCGGGATGTCGTCAAGGTGCCGGTTGAGTATGTCTGGCATAAGGACCGCCATCTTCCCAAAGTAGACCTGGTGGTCATTCCAGGAGGATTCAGCTACGGGGATTATCTCAGAACCGGGGCGATCGCGCGTTTTTCGCCGGTGATGGAATCCGTGATCCAGCACGCGAACGACGGCCGTGCGGTTCTCGGGATCTGCAACGGTTTTCAGATCCTTCTCGAAGCCGGGCTTCTCCCGGGGGCAATGCTCCGGAACAAGACGCTGGAATTCATTTGCAAACACGCCTGGATCCGAACGGAAGAGAATTTGACGATCTTTACGGGGCAGATGGAACCGGGTGAGACGCTTTGTGTTCCCATTGCTCACGGCGAGGGGAATTACTATTGCGACGATGACACTTTGAAATCCCTTCATGATCATTCGCAGGTCGTTTTCCGTTACTGTTCCGAAGATGGAAAAACCGGGGATGCATTTAATCCCAACGGTTCTAAGGATCACATTGCCGGGATCGTGAACAAAAAGAAGAACGTGCTCGGGATGATGCCGCATCCGGAACGCTCGAGTGAAGCCATCCTCGGATCTTCCGACGGGCTCAAGATCTTCGAAAGCATTCTAAACGCACTGGAATAAAATATGCCATCTCTTGATTCGACTACACCGATTACAGCGGAACTGATCGCGGCTCACGGGATCACCACCGAAGAGTATCAGCACATTCGCGATATTCTCGGCCGGGACCCCAACATCACCGAACTCGGGATGTTCAGCGTGATGTGGAGCGAGCACTGTTCCTATAAGAATTCCAAGCCGATCCTGAAGCTTTTCTCCAAGATGAACGCGGAATTGCCGCGCCAGGAGAATCTGCTTGTGAAGCCGGGGCAGGAGAACGCCGGGATCGTGGATATCGGCGATGGTCTCGCGGTGTGTTTTAAGATCGAAAGCCACAATCACCCCTCCGCGATCGAACCTTTCCAGGGCGCGGCAACAGGCGTGGGCGGGATCTTGCGTGATATTTTTACGATGGGCGCGCGGCCGATCCTTCTTATGAATTCTCTTCGTTTCGGAGATCTCGCGCAGCCGGTGAGTCAGCGTCTTTTCCGTGGCGTAGTCGCCGGGATCGCGCATTACGGTAATTGTATGGGGATCCCGACTGTGGGCGGCGATGTTTATTTTGACGCGTCCTATGAGGGCAATCCCTTGGTGAACGCGATGGCGCTCGGTATTATCAAAAAGGACGAGATCGTGCGCGGCGCGGCGCACGGCATCGGCAATCCGGTCTATTACGTCGGAGCCACGACCGGACGGGACGGACTCGGCGGTGCGGCGTTCGCCTCCAAGGAACTCTCGGAGCAAAGCCATGAGGACCGTCCGGCGGTACAGGTCGGCGATCCCTTTATGGAAAAACTTTTGATGGAAGCGTGTCTGGAGCTTCTCAAGACCGATGCGTTGGTCGGGATGCAGGATATGGGCGCCGCGGGCCTGACCTGCGCAGGTTGCGAGACGGCGTCACGCGCGAGCACCGGGGTTGAGATCGATCTGGCCTTTGTTCCTCGCCGCGAGACCGGGATGATCCCCTATGAGATCCTTCTTTCCGAGTCGCAGGAGCGTATGCTGGTGATCGTCAAAAAAGGAAAAGAAAAAGAGGTTGAGGATATTTTCGAGAAGTGGGATCTCCATGCCGTAAAGATCGGCGAGGTTACGAAGGGCGATAAATATCGCGTAATGGACTCGGGGAAAATGGCCGCCGAGATCCCGGCCAAGGCGCTGGCCGATGATGGGCCCGTTTATACGCGTGAGGAAGAAAAACCTGCGTACCTTGAAGATGCGCAAAAACTGGACCTCACGGCAATCCATGAACCGAAAGATTTTAATGCGGTGCTCAAGCGGCTCCTGTCGCATCCTTCGATCGCGTCGAAAGCCTGGGTCTGGCAGCAGTACGATCATATGGTCCGCACGGATACGGTGTTCTACCCTGGACATGATGCCGCGCTGATCCGCGTCAAAGGCACGCATAAGGGCATCGCTGTCTCCACCGATTGCAATAGCCTTTATGTTTATCTCGATCCGTTGGAGGGCGGCAAGATCGCCGTCGCAGAAGCGGCGCGGAATGTTGTTTGCTCCGGTGCCCGGCCGATCGGCCTGACGAATTGTCTGAACTTCGGGAATCCTATGAAGCCCGAGATCTTCTGGCAATTCCACAATGCCGTATCGGGGATCATCGAATCCTGCAAAACCCTTGAAATTCCCGTGACGGGCGGGAATGTGAGCTTCTACAATGAAAGCCCTCAGGGAGCGATCTATCCGACGCCGACGATCGGCGTGGTGGGTCTGATCGATAATATCGAAAAGCGTGTTCCTTCCGCTTTTCAGAACGAAGGCGACGTGATCTTTCTTGCCGGCGAGACTTTTAACGAGATCGGCGGAAGCCATTATTTGATGATCGAGCACGGCCTAAAGCAGGGATTGCCTCCGAGACTAAATCTCGCCCGGGAAAAAGCCCTTCATCAATTCATTCTCGCGGCTGCGGACGGAAAAAAACTCGTCTCCTGCCACGACCTCGCCGAGGGTGGACTCACGGTGGCGCTCGCGGAATGCTGTTTGAAGAGCGAGGCGGGCCTGGGAGCCAGGATCCAGGGACTTAACGGACTCCGGAAGCACGGGACCGCCCTTCGTGACGACGCGCTTTATTTCGGAGAAACCCAGTCGCGTGTCGTCATTTCGGTCAAACCCGAGCACCAAAAAGAAGTGAAGACTCTTGCGCAAAAACAGGGTGTTGCACTCTGTGAGATCGGGAAGGTTGACGGGGATGCGCTTGTTTTAGAAGAGCGGATCCATGTGTCGGTTCGGGAAATGACGAATCTGTTCGAAAATTGGATCCCCAACATTATGGAGCGACAATAATGGGCGGCGAAAACATAAAACATCATTGCGGGATCTTCGGGATCTTCAACCATCCTCAGGCGGCGCGCATCACGCAGCTCGGGCTTTTCGCGCTCCAGCATCGCGGCGAAGAAGCCGCCGGGATCTGTACGAGCGACAGCTCCGATCTCTATCTTGTCAAAAAAATGGGGCTGGTCGGCGAGGTGTTCGATGAGGATTCTTTCGCGCAGCTTCCCGGAAAAAATGCCATCGGCCATGTCCGCTATTCCACGACCGGGTCTTCGACGCTGCTTAACGCGCAGCCCTGCAAAGTCGATTATTCCCGGGGGCAGATCGCGATCGCCCACAACGGCAATCTTGTGAATTCCCAGATTTTGCGCGCCGAACTGGAAGCATACGGCTCGATCTTCGGGAGCACGATCGATTCCGAGGTCTTTGTTCATATGATCGCGAAGCCTTCCTACCGCACGCATGAAGAAGGCGTGATCGGGGCGACGAAACGGGCGAAGGGCGCGTTCAGTCTGGTGCTTCTGACCGAGGATCATCTCTTCGGGGTTCGCGATCCTCAGGGGTTTCGCCCTCTCTGTTTGGGGAAGCTGGGGAACAGTTATGTGCTTGCCTCCGAGACTTGCGCATTTGATCTGATCGAAGCGGAGTTTATCCGCGAGATCGAACCAGGTGAAGTGGTGGTGATCGATAGTACGGGAATCCGCAGCCATTTTCCTTTCAAAGACGAAAACATTCCCCTGGCCCATTGCATTTTTGAGCATGTCTATTTTGCCCGACCGGACTCGTATATTTTTGGTGATAGTGTGGGACTTGTTCGCGAAAAACTAGGCGCCCAGCTTGCCAAAGAACATCCTGTGGAAGCGGACATCGTGATCCCGGTGCCGGATTCGGGGAGCTTTGCGGCTCTGGGCTATTCCCGGGAATCGGGGATCCCTTATTCCCACGGGTTTATTCGTAACCACTACATCGGCCGCACGTTCATCAGTCCTTCGGAAGCGGGGCGTATCTTGAAGGTGAAGATCAAACTTAATCCTATCCGGCAGGTCGTGGATGGCAAGCGTGTGATCGTGGTCGATGATTCGATCGTGCGTGGCAATACGGCCAAGAATCGCGTTAAGCTTTTACGCGCCGCGGGTGCCAAGGAAGTGCATATGAGGATCAGCTGTCCGCCGCACATTTCGCCCTGCTTTTACGGGATCGATTTTCCTTCTAAAAAGGAGCTGCTCGCCGCGAATAAGAGCATCGAAGAGATCACGAAGTTCCTGAATGTGGATAGCCTCGGCTATCTCAGCCTTCAGGGGATGCTTGGCGCCACGACGCAGGATCCCCGGGATTTCTGCTCGGCCTGCTTTTCCGGGAAATATCCGACGAAGATCTACGACGCGGACGACAAGTACAAGCTGGAGAGCAAAAGGAATACCTGCAAAATATGAGCGCCTGGACCTATGAAAAAGCAGGCGTGCCTCATCTCAAGGGCGATGCCGCTTACAATCGAAAGATCTCCGGACTGATCCGTTCCACCCACGTCCCGGGCGTTTGCGGCGACACGCTTGGATTCGCCTCACTTTTTGATCTGAAGAAAACCGGCATCAAAGACCCGTTGCTCGTGGCCTCGACCGACGGGGTGGGGACTAAGCTGGAACTTGCCAGGCTTCTTGGCAAGCACGATACGATCGGGATCGATCTCGTGGCCATGTGCGTCAACGACCTCATCACCTCCGGCGCACGCCCGCTTTTTTTTCTTGATTATTACGCCTCCGGAAAATTCCAGACGAATGTGATTGGCGAAGTCTTGAAAGGGGTTACGGAAGGCTGTCGGCAGTCCGGCTGCTCTCTGGTGGGCGGTGAGACGGCCATCATGCCCGGCTTTTATTCGGACAACAAGAAAACCCTTGCGGCTCAGTACGACGTTGCGGGCTTTTCGGTGGGCGCCGTCGAGCGCAAGAAGGTTGTGACCGGAAAAAAGATCAAGGCGGGGGACGTGATCCTCGGGATCCAGTCTTCTGGTTTTCATTCGAACGGTTACTCCCTCGTGCGGAAAATCTTTTCCGAAAAGACACTGCGCGGTCCCGTGGGCAAGAGACTTTTGACGCCGACCATTATCTACGTCAAGCCGGTACTCGCACTTTTGAAGAAAGTCGCGGTGAAGGGGATCGTCAATATCACCGGCGGCGGCTTCTATGACAATCTGCCTCGCGTTATTCCTCACGGCCTCGGCGCTGCGATCGATAAGTCCTCATGGAAAGTTCCCGAGATATTCCGGATCGCGCAAAAGTCGGGCGGTATTTCGGACCATGAAATGTACAAGACCTTCAATATGGGCGTCGGCATGGTGGTGATCCTTGGGAAGAGCCATGCTGCGGCCGCTCAAAAAGTCCTGAAGTCCTTCAAACTGAATTCCTGGGTGGTGGGCACGATTACAAAACACGCAGGGGTCACCGTCGCATGAAAGTTCTCATTGTCGGATCCGGTGGCAGGGAGCACGCGTTGGCGTGGAAGATCGCCCAGAGCCCGCTTCTGACCAAGCTTTACGCCGCTCCGGGGAATGCCGGGATCGCAACCCTCGCGGAATGCGTTGCCATTGCTTCTGATAATATCGACGGCCTCCTGGAATTCGCTCTTCGCGAAAAGATCGACCTGACCATTGTGGGGCCTGAGATGCCGCTTGTGGCGGGGATCACGGACAGGTTCCAGGAGAAGGGCCTTAAAGTTTTCGGTCCCTCTCAAGAGACCGCGCTCCTCGAAGGCAGCAAAGCTTTCTCCAAAGATATCATGACTAAATTCGGCGTGCCGACCGCGGATTACGAGATCTTCACCAGCACCAAAGAGGCCAAGCATTACGCCATCGAGTCCGAGATGCCGGTTGTGATCAAGGCGGATGGTCTCGCGGCCGGAAAAGGTGTCGTGATCTGCGAAAGCTCCGAGCAGGCGGTCGCAACCCTCACTCAAATGATGGAAGAGAAGATCTTCGGGGAAGCGGGCGCCAAGGTCATTATTGAGAAAAAATTAGAAGGTGAAGAACTTTCGATCCTTGTGCTGACCGACGGGAAGAGGATCATTCCTCTGGCGAGCGCCCGGGATCACAAACGTGTCTACGATCATGACCGCGGGCCGAATACGGGCGGCATGGGGGCTTTTTCTCCCAGCATGAAGATCCCGGAATCCGAGATCGGGGGGATCATTGATATCGCGGTGCGTCCGATCATAGAGGGCCTGGCTCTGGACGGGATGCCGTATCGCGGCGTTCTTTACGCGGGGATCATGATGACCAAGGACGGTCCTTTCGTGCTCGAATACAATTGTCGGTTCGGGGATCCGGAGACCGAGGTGATTCTGCCGCGCCTGAAGTCGGATCTTTTGCCGGTGATGATGCAGATCGCGAACGGGCGTCTTGAGACGGAAACTTTGGAGTGGCATTCGAAGGCGTGTATCACGGTCGTGATGGCTTCCGGAGGCTATCCTGGCGCCTATGAGAAAAATGTGCCGATTTACGGGCTTGAATCCGCTCAGGGACAGCCGGACGTCGCGGTCTTTCATGCCGGGACGGCGCTTAACGCCGCAAAGCAGATCGTAACGGCGGGCGGGCGCGTGTTGGCGGTCACGGCCTGGGGGGATACCCTGAAAGCCGCGCATGACCGCGCGTATCAATTTGTTTCCAAAATTAATTTCGCCGGCGGTTTTTGCCGTCGCGACATCGGCCATAAAGCCATGGCACCGCATTTTATTAATGATTAAGGGTATGCGGTGCCATACTGTTAACCTTTAATTTTTTGATAGAGAACAGTATGGAGGTGATGCAATGAAAGAACTCGTTTCGATCGTGATGGGAAGTGATTCCGACCTTGAGACGATGCAGGAATGCGCGAACGTGCTCCGCGATTTCGGCGTTCGCTTTGACATGCAGGTCCTCTCGGCTCACCGGACACCGATGCTTGTCTCGGACTTTGCGACACGGGCCCAGAAGAAGGGCCGCAGGGTCATTATTGCCGGTGCGGGCGGTGCCGCGCATTTGGCCGGAGCTGTGGCCGCGAACACCATTCTGCCCGTGATCGGCGTGCCTCTTGCCGCGACGCAATTAAGCGGTTTCGACGCGCTTCTCGCCACCGTTCAGATGCCTGCGGGCGTTCCGGTGGCGACCGTGGCCGTGGGGATCCCGGGAGCGCGCAATGCCGGTCTTCTGGCCGTGCAGATCCTGGCGCTTTCTGATTCAAAGTTGACTGCGAAACTTAAGAAATACAAAGATGCCATGGCGCAAAATTGTCAGGACAAGAACAAAAAGTTGCAGGCGAAGATCCGAAAGTAGTAGACCCGGCGGGACACGGAGGTGCGTATATTGTGAAGGCGGCTCCTGGAGTCATCAAGATCGACAGTCATGATCCGGATATGTCCCGCATCCGCGAGGTGGCGCACGCCTGTAAAAAGGGTAAGGTGGTGGTGTTTCCGACCGAAACGGTTTACGGGATCGGCGGATCAATGAGCGCGCCCCATATAGAGCAGCGGCTCCGGCAGATCAAGGGGCGTCCGGACGGCAAGCCTTTCGCGTATCATATCGGCGACTGGTCGATGATCGAGAAACTCCGGGTCAAAAAGACGCCGCTTGTCCGCGCGATGGCACGTCAATTTTGGCCGGGTCCTGTTACGCTTGTTGTGCCCGATCTTGACGGAAAAACGATAGGCATCCGGTTCCCGAAGAACAGGGTTGCGGTCGCGCTGATCCAGGAAGTTGGGGAGCCTTTTATCGCGACTAGCGCCAATCTAAGCGACAAGCCGTCGTCTCATACAGCGCATCAAGTGCTTGAGCAGTTGCAAGGTTCTTTTGAGCTTCTTCTGGACAGCGGCAAGACTGAGTTCATGCTCGACTCGACCGTAGTGAATGTGACAGGGGAAATGCCCGAAGTTCTCCGCAAAGGGGCGCAGGGTGTGGATGTGGAAAAAGCGGTTGCAAAGATCCGTGCCGGGAAATGCGCGAGAAAGCGCATCTTAATCGTCTGTACGGGGAATTCCTGCCGATCGCCGATGGCGGAAGGTTGGCTTCGACACGAGATCGAGAAAAAAGGATTATCCTCGGAGATCGAGGTTTCCTCCTGTGGTACCAGCGCGCGGGATGGTATCCCTTGCACGCCGGAAGCGGAGCTCGTGCTACGGAATCGCGAGATCGATCTGAGCCAGTTCCGGAGCCGGGTTTGCCGTAAGGGGGATCTTTGGGCCTCGGATCTGGTGATCGCGATGGCGTCTCAGCACGCGGAAGCCGTCGCGAAGTTGTGGCCTTCTGTGAAGGATAAGACAATCACGCTTGACGTGGAAGATCCGATCGGAATGGGAATGCAGGTTTATGAGAAGACTTTACTTGATATCGAGACCAAAATGAAACAGTCTATGCACCGGATCCTTCAACTGGACTAAATCCAAAGGCGGGTATTATGATGAAACCCAAGATCGCCGTAGCGACCGATCATCGCGGCGTGCAGCTTAAGAGCGCTTTGATCGAATTTCTCAAGAACAAGAATTTTGACGTGGTCGACTGCGGCGCTTTCACGGATGAGTCCTGCGATTATCCGGACTTCATCTTCGCGGCGGCGGAGAAAGTGGCGAACAAAGAGTGCCACAGGGCGATCGGGATCTGCTATACCGGGATCGGCAGCACGATCGCTGCGAACAAGGTCAAGGGGATCCGGGCGGCCCTTTGCTCCAATATCGAACAGGCCCGTCTTTCCCGCTGTCACAATGATTCCAATATGCTGATCCTCGGCTCCGGTTTCCTGCCGCAGGATATTATTTTTCCGCTCGTCGATACCTGGCTCAATACACCATTTGAAAGGGGACGTCATGAGGTCCGTGTTAACAAGATTAGGGCTTATGAAGAAAAGCATCATTGATCAGACGAATCTGAAAAAGAGCGATCCGGAGATCTACGAAGCGATCCAAAAAGAGGTTCGCCGCCAGAATGAGAATATCGAGCTGATCGCGAGCGAGAACTTCACGTCGCTCGCCGTCCTCGAGGCGATGGGCTCGGTCCTGACGAATAAGTATGCCGAGGGCTATCCTGGGAAGCGCTGGTACGGCGGCTGCGAGAATGTGGATGTGGTGGAGCAGCTCGCGATTGATCGCGCAAAACAGCTTTTTGGCGCGGAACACGCGAATGTCCAGCCGCACAGCGGGACTTCTGCTAACATCGCGGTATTCATGGCGGTGCTGGAACCGGGCGACAAGATCCTCGGTATGAATCTCACGCATGGCGGGCATCTTTCTCACGGACATCCAATGAACTATTCCGGGAAGCTGTACACGATCATCCCGTACGGCGTGAGTCCGAAGGATGAACAGATCGATTACGATGCCTTAGAGGCGCTCGCCAAGGAACACAAACCCAAGATGATCCTTCTTGGGGCCTCGGCTTATCCCCGGATTATCGATTTTGCTCGCGGCCGGAAGATTGCCGACATGGTGGGGGCGATCCTGATGGTGGATATGGCCCATTTTGCGGGCCTTGTGGCAACGGGACATCACCCGAGTCCGATGCCTTATGCTGATATTGTGACGACGACGACGCACAAAACACTTCGCGGTCCTCGCGCCGGTCTGATCCTTTGCAAAGAGAAATACGCGAAAGCCATCGATTCCGCCGTGTTTCCGGGAATCCAGGGCGGTCCGCTCATGCACGTCATTGCGGCCAAGGCCGTCGCGTTCAAGGAAGCTCTGAGTCCGGAATTCAAGGAATACAGCGAACAGGTCGTGAAGAATTCGAAGGCTCTCGCGAAAGCGATGGCGTCGCGTGGCTTCCGGATCATCTCGGGGGGTACGGACAATCATCTGATGCTCGTGGATGTGACCGTGAAAGGATTTAACGGGAAGCAAGTCCAAGAGCTCCTCGACAAAGTCAAGATCACGGTCAATAAGAACATGATCCCGTTCGATAAGGAATCGCCCTTTAAAGGTTCCGGGGTCCGGTTGGGTACACCGGCCGTGACGACGCGGGGGATGAAGGAAGCTGAAATGGAACTGATCGCGGAGCTAATCGAAACAACGCTCAAGGCTCCCGACGACGAAGCGAATCTCGCGGCCGTTCGTTCACGGGTTGAAGCCCTGACCCAGAAGTTCCCGCTCTATCCGGAGCTCCAATAAAAGAAAAGAGACTGAATGCGTTGTCCCTTCTGTAAACAGGATTCTGATAAGGTGATCGATTCGCGCGCGGCGAATGAAGGGGAAGTGGTTCGCCGGCGGCGCGAGTGCACCGCCTGCACGAAGCGCTTCACGACTTACGAGCGGGTCGAAGAGATTCCGATGTTCGTGGTCAAGAAGGACCAGCGCCGCGAAGCGTATGAACGCGGGAAGGTTCTCGCCGGGGTTTACAAGGCCTGCGAGAAGCGCCCCGTGCCGCTTGCGGCTCAGGATAAGATCGCCGATGATCTCGAGACCACGATCCGCGAAAAATATGACCGGGAAGTTCCGTCGCGGATCATCGGGGAGTTTATCATGCAGAAGCTCGCGAAGATCGATCAGGTGGCGTACGTTCGATTCGCGAGCGTCTACCGCGATTTTCAAGATGTAAGTCACTTTATGAAAGAACTGAAGTTTCTTCTCGCGAAGCCGAAATAGTCCTCTAAATATCATCGCAAAAGCTTTATTGTCGTCTTCGGAATTGTATTGTAGGATACAACCAGTAAAGCCGTGGCAGCGAGTTCGGGTGACCGGACACGAGATCCCGGTTTAAACCAAAAGGAGAAAGCATTATGGCGAAAGCAAATTCAGCGTTCATGAAACCGATGAATATTAGCGCCGAGCTCGAAGTCGTGGTCGGTAAAGGTCCCATTCCGCGCAGTGAAGTCGTCAAGAAGCTTTGGGTCTACATCAAAAAGAATAATCTCCAAGATGATAAGAATAAGCGTAACATCAACGCGGATGACGCGCTCAAAGTTGTGTTTGGTGGCAAGTCTGTCGTCAACATGTTCGAGATGACCAAGCTCGTCAGCAAGCATCTCTCTTAGTTCTCGTTCGTTTTTAATTGCTCTGGCCGGCGCCTAAAGGGCAACGGTGGGTGTTAGAAAGTGTTGGGTGACTGGGGAGGATCCGGATAACCGGGTCCTTCCCAGCTTCAAGTCAGAATTTTCTAATAATCAAAAAAATGAAATAGGAAGAGAGTCCTTTATGGGTTCCAAATTGGGTATTATTTTTGCTTTTTTGCTTTCTCTTGCCGCAGCGGGCGGTTCTTATTATTTATATCAGGGATGGGTCGAAGAGCGCACCGTTCGCGGAAGTACCGAGGCCAAGTTGGACCAGGTGCAGGAAAAAATGAGCACCGTGCTGTCCGAAAAAGAACAGCTTGAAGCCAAGAGTGAGGAATATCGGAACAAGGCCGAAGCTATGCAGTCTCAGCTACAAAAACTCCAGGCTGAGCAGAGCCGCATGGATAACGAGAAAGCCGCTCTCAAAAAGCAGATGGAAGGGCATCAGGGGATGATCGCGGAGCTCCAGAAGAAGGTGAGCGAGCTTGAGAAAAAGGCCAAAGACGCTCAGGCCGCTTGCGGTGTAACTCCCGCGGATCTCAAAACGGACCCCTTTGCTGCCGCGGCGCCTCAGCCCTTCGAAACTTCGTCTACCGCGCCTGTCGCGACCTCGGTCCCGGCCGGATCCGAGACGGTATCGTCAGCGCTCGTCTTTAAGCCGACAACTGCATCGGGAGCTGCGGCGGCAAAGACTTCCACAAAGACACCTACGCCTTCGCTTCTTCCTGCTGTGATACCAACAGCTCCGGCCGCGTCGTCGGTCGTTACTGCCGTCAAAGAAACTCCTACGGCCGCGGTGCCTGCCCCGGTAAGCACGCAACCGGTCCAGGTCGTTTCTCCTTCTGCGGGCGCTGCCGTTTCCAAAGTGCTTACCGTGAACCGCAAGTTCAATTTTGTGGTGATCAATCAGGGCTTGCAGGACGGACTTAAGATGGGAGACAAGCTGAGAGTCCTGAAACAGGGACAGGAAGTTGCCACCCTCCAGGTTGAGAAGCTTTACGACAAGTTTTCCGCAGCCACGCTGCTGGAAGAAAATCCAAAACAGCAAGTGGTTGAAGGCGATGAAATCCGCAAGATCTAAGCTGTTTTTATTTTCTTTCCTTTTGTTGGGGACCCTTGTTGCTTCTCAGGTTTGCCAAGCCGAGGAAGGGGCTTCAACGGCGCCGTGTTCCCGCGAGCTCGAAGGGATCAAGAGCCAGCTCGCAGCGCTTGACCAGCAGGAGAAACAAATCCTCGCCAACCAGCAGGAAACTTTTCAAAGATTGGATCAGCTGCGTATTTGGGTCCACCGGAAATAACTTTTTTCAAATGAACCCTCTTTCCTTTACCGGGCCTGCTCAATTTCACGGGACTTACGCACCTCCCGGCGACAAATCCATATCCCATCGTGCCATCCTTTTCGGCGCTTTGTCTGAGGGAGAGAGTGTCTATGAGAATTTTCTGGAGGCCGAGGACTGTCTCCATACCCTCGAAGCGATGCGGCAGATGGGGGTGGGGATCGTTCATGAAAAGGGAACCGGCAAGGTCGTGATCTCGGGCAAGGGGCTTCATGGTCTTGGCGCGCCCGGCAAGTCACTTTACTTAGGAAACTCCGGAACTTCCATGAGGCTTCTCATGGGGATCCTCGCGGGCCAGCGTTTTGAGACGGTGCTGACTGGAGATCCTTCGCTCTCGGGACGCCCCATGCGTCGCGTGACCGACCCTCTGAAGCAGATGGGAGCTCAGATCAAGGGTAAGGAGAACGGAAATTTCGCACCCCTCACGATCCGGGGAGGGAAACTCCGCGGGATCGATTTTGACAATAAACTTTCAAGCGCCCAGGTCAAATCCGCGCTTCTTTTTGCGGGCATGTACGCGGAAGGTCGGACGCTCGTGCGTGAAACTATTCCTTCGCGTGATCACACGGAACGTTTTCTTGAAGCGTCGGGGGCCCATTTTCAAAAAGTGGGAGGTCACCTGATCGTTGAAAAAACGGAAATGCTTTTGCCGCTGCACGCGCGCGTCCCGGGCGACATTTCTTCCGCGGCCTTTTTTATCGTGGGCGCCGCGATGATCCCCGGATCAGAAATCACCATTCAAGATGTCGGACTCAATACCACGCGCACGGGACTTCTTGAAGTTTTGAAGCGCATGGGAGCGACGATCGAAATCGAGATCACGCAGACGATCCCGGAGCCGATGGGAAATATTCATGTCCGGGGCGCAAGACTCCAGGGCACAGGGATCACGCACGAGGAAATCCCATCCCTCATTGATGAATTGCCGGTTCTGATGGTCGCGATGGCGCTTGCGGAAGGCGAAAGTCTAATCTCCGGAGCGGCGGAGTTGCGCGTTAAAGAGACCGATCGCATTCAATCGATGGTCCGGAATCTTAAAGCTATCGGTGCTTCGATCGAGGAGTTGCCGGATGGTTCCCTCATTCGCGGTGTGGAAGCTTTCCACAGCGCGACAGTGGAAAGCTTCGGGGATCACCGGACTGCGATGAGCATGGCCGTGGCGAGCCTTGCCACGAAGGGAACGATCACGGTCACGGATACGGCCTGTATAGCGACATCCTACCCGACTTTCACGGAGCATTTTCTGCGTTTAATCCTGAATTAAAATGCGGGGTTGTTTTGGTTTGACACTGAAAAAGGCTTTCGCTATACTACGGCCTCTTAAACATAACCCCACGCAACAGATACGAAAAGGTAAAGCCCATGTTCTTGATCGATAAATTGTTAGGTTTTTTCTCAAGTGATATTGGTATCGATTTGGGCACCGCCAACACTCTCGTTTATGTCAAAGGCCAGGGCGTCGTTCTGTGTGAACCTTCTGTGGTTGCGATAGATCGCACGACCCATCAAGTTCTCGCCGTCGGCGAAGAAGCCAAGCGCATGCTCGGCCGCACGCCGGGAAACATCACCGCCATTCGTCCTATGAAAGACGGCGTTATTGCCGATTTTGATATCACCGAAGCCATGCTCCGCTATTTCATCCGCAAGGTCCACCGTCGGAAAACCGGTATCAGCCCGCGCGTCGTGATCGCGGTACCGAGCGGGATTACGGAAGTTGAGAAGCGTGCCGTGAAAGATTCCGCCGAACGGGCCGGAGCGCGTACCCCGGTCTATCTTGTGGAAGAGCCCATTGCCGCGGCGATCGGTGTTGGCCTTCCGATCCATGAACCCGCCGGCAATATGATCATTGATATCGGCGGCGGAACGACCGAGATCGCCGTGATCTCCCTTTCCGGTATTGTTTTCGCGAAGAGCATCCGCATCGGCGGCGACGAGTTCGATGAGTCGATCATGTCGCATCTGAAAAAAGCCTACAATTTGATGATCGGGGAGCGCACCGCCGAAGAGATCAAGATCCGCATCGGTTCCGCGTATCCGCTCGAGGAAGAGACGACACTCGACGTGAAGGGGCGCGATGTCCTCGCCGGCTTGCCGAAGACCATCAGCGTGACCAGTGAAGAGATCCGTGAAGCTCTTTCCGAACCGCTCTCTGCGATCCTTGAAGCCGTCCGTATCGCGCTGGAAAGAACACCGCCGGAATTATCTGCCGATCTGATCGATCGCGGTTTGATCTTAGCAGGAGGGGGATCGCTTCTACGGGGATTTGACAAGCTGGTCAGCGAAGAGACCGGGCTTCCTGTTCATATCGCGGATGATCCTCTCACCGCCGTGGCGCTTGGTACGGGACGTTATTTGAGCGATTTCCACCTTCTGAAGCGTTTGTCGGTGAACAGCAATACCGCCCGGGAATATTAGCGCACCTATAGTTTGATTTTTTTTATCTCCTCTCCGGTTCTGTTATTCCCGCGCCACCGCCTGCGAAGCGGCGGGGTCCCGCCGGAGTGCAGGCGGGAAAAGCGGCCTCCTGGCGTTTGAAGCAGTTTTCTTTTCAGGGTCTTTTTATTTATCGCTTATCGGAGATCGTGCCCCCATGCGGCGCTGGCGTTCGTATTATTTTCTTGTGGTCCCTGTCGGCCTGCTCATCTTGTTCTTCCAATACCCCCGATTGAATCAAACCGTCCATTCTATTTGTTCGACGATCGCCAAACCCGCGCAGGCGGCCGGAAGCGGCGTGCGTGAAGGCTTTTACGCGCTTCGCTATCAGTCCGGCAATTTCCTCGACGCGGTCAGAAAGCAAAAAGAATATCTCGATCGCATTCAGGACCTCGAGACCCAGTTGCTCCATTTTCATGAAATGGAGCGCGAGAATCAGCGGCTGAGGAGGCTTCTTAGCTTCAGTACACCCGCTGCGGAGCGTACCATCGGGGCTCGTGTGATCGGGCAGGATGGAACGCCCTGGAAAAAAGTCCTTGAACTGGACAAGGGGAGCCGCCAAGGCATCAAGAAGGACATGGTCGTTCTTGCCCCCGAAGGTTTGGCGGGAAGGATCCTGGAAGTGGATCCGTCGACTTCGAGCGCGATCCTTCTGGTGGATGCCGATTGCCGGGTGAGCGCCCTGACCGCCACAAGTCGCGCGCAAGGCGTGATCACAGGGATCGGGACCGATAAACTGCAGATGAAATATCTCGCTCTCGACGCGGAGATCGCGATCGGAGAGGATGTCACCACCTCGGGTATCGGAAGTATTTTCCCCAAGGGTATCCAGATCGGGAAGATCGAATCCATTGAGCGCGACACGGACGGCCTGCATCTTCTCGCCCTCGTCAATCCCGCGGTGCCGTTTTCCAAGCTTGAGGAAGTGCTATGCCTCGTCTCCTCTCCGCAAAAGTAATCTTTTTTTTCCTTCTTCTTGCGGTCCTGGACGGGACTGTCATGCCGGTCTTTCAGATCTGGGGTGTGTATCCAAGCTTCCTCTGTCTTTTTATCTGCTACGCCGCTTTTGAGTGGGGCGGGCACAAGACCGTCTATGTCGCTTTTTGGGCCGGACTTTTACGCGATTTTCAGGGGCATGGATTGATCGGGCTTGAGGCGGGTCTTCTCGCCGCCTTGGCGCTCGCGCTTGATTTTCTGGTGCGGAAAATGGAGCGTGGATCAAGATGGATCTATTTTGTCATTACCTTCCTTTTTGTTTTTTTCGCGGGGGCTCTGAGACTCTTGGCGGGGTATACGGGGGAGCTTCCCGTGTCTATGGCATGGGAATATCTGGGACTCGTTACGATGACGGCCCTTTATACGACAGCTTTTCTTCCACTCTTATATTTCGTGAGCAATCGATGGTTTGGTCACTCTTCCGCAAAACAATATGAGCTTTTTCCGTAATGTTCACTCGTTTCCATTTTTTTCAGGTTTTTGTTTTTGTTCTCTTAACCCTTTTGGGTCTGGGGCTTTTTCAAACCCAGGTGGTACGCGGACACTATTATTATGAGTTGAGCAAGCGTAACCGCGTTCGCCTCATCCCGCTGGAAGCCCCGCGCGGACGCGTGTTCGACCGCAAGGACCGTCTGCTTGCCACGAATCGTGCTTCCTACAATGTGATCGCGATCCCGGAGGACGTATTTCCCGAGGTCTATCCGAGGCTCGCGAAATTGCTCGAGATGCCTGTCAGCGAGATCCGCCGTCGCATGAGCGCCGGCCGGGAGTACCCCTTCGCGCCGGCGGTGATCAAAGAAGATGTGGATCAGGAGGTCGCGTTCCGGATCGAAGAGCGTAAGCCCGAGCTTCCCGGTGTGAGCATCCGGGTGGACGGCATTCGCTATTATCCTTACGGAGAAACCGCGTCGCATGTGATCGGTTACATCGGAGCGGTCGGGCAGGACGAATATGCCGGGCTCGACCACGACCGTTTCGGGATGGATTCGAAGATCGGACGCGCCGGGATCGAAAAGGTCTTTGACGAATCTCTTCGCGGATGGCGCGGCGGTGAACAGATCGAGGTGGACGCGCGCGGCCAAAAAGTGCAGGTGCTTTCTGACCGCAAACCCGAGCCCGGCGCGGATATCAAGTTGACGCTTGATCTTGAATTCCAAAAAAGGATCATGGAGATGATCAAGGGGCTTCACGCCAGCGTCGCGGTGCTGGACCTTGAGACCGACGGGTTGCTCGCTTTAGCGAGCGCGCCGGCCTATGATCCGAACATCTTTGTTTCACCGTCCGCCAGCGGTCAGCGTCTCCAGGTTCTCAAGGATGAGAATGCCCCGATGCTTGACCGCGGGATCAATGCGGCTTATCCTCCCGGTTCAATCTTCAAGCTCGTGACCGCTCTTGCGGGACTCGATCTCGGAAGGATCACGCCTCAGACAAGGTTCAATTGTACCGGTTCTTTTCAGTTAGGTCCGAAGTCAAAGCCCGCGCATTGCTGGAATCATGAAGGCCATGGAAGTTTGAATCTTTATGAGGCCCTCGAGCGCTCCTGTAATATCTATTTTTTTAACGTGGCAAAACGGCTATCCCCGGATGAGATCGCCCATTATGCGCACGAGCTCGGTCTCGGGGAACCCCTGAAGCTCGAGATCTCCCGGATCGCGCCCGGCCTGATCCCGGACTCGGCATGGAAGCGGGAACGTTTCAACCAGCCCTGGTATCAGGGGGAGACCCTCAATATGGCGATCGGGCAGGGCTATATGCTTGTGACGCCGTTTGAGATTCTGCGTCTCACCTCGATCATCGCGAAGAACGGAAGAGTCGTGGAGCCGCATCTTATCGTTCAGGATCGTTCCTTGATGATGGAACCTCCTCGCGTGGCGATCCGGGAGGAAAATCTTGAGGTGATCAGGCGGGCGATGCTGCAGGTCGTGGAATCGGACTACGGCACGGGACAGTTGGCGCGCGTGGATTTTGAAAAGCTTGCGGGCAAGACAGGGACCGCCCAGGCACCGCCCCTTCAGGCGCACAGTTGGATGACCGGATTTTTTCCCTATAAGGATCCCAAACTCGCATTTGTCGTGTTCGTGGAGCACGGGGGTTCCGGGGGGATCACAAGCGCTCGTCTTGTGAAACAGATTCTCGAAACGTGGAGGGATCTCAATGCTGCGCCGGTTGCTTAACGGGATCCATTTTCCGCTCATCATCTCTGTCGTGGCCCTGGCGGCGATCGGCATCCTTTTTATCTACAGCGCTTCCTACCGTGATATGGGGGGCTATGAAGCCAAACAGATATTCTGGATCGTGGTGGGCCTCGGGGTTTTGATCGGCGTTCCGTTCGTTGGCTATCGTCCGATCCTCAGTATCTCCTATCCTTTCTATATTCTGACCCTGATCCTGCTGGTCTTGGTCGATTTCTTCGGCAGCAAACACCTCGGCGCTCAGCGATGGCTGACACTGGGACCCATTGCGATCCAGCCCTCGGAATTCGCGAAGCTCGGCGCTCTTTTGGCGGTTGTGAATTTTCTCGGGTCGTATCATCCCTGGGAGGGGCAGGTCAAGACCGTCTCGATCGCTCTTTTGCTTTTAGTGATTCCACTTTTTCTGATCGTCAAGCAGCCGGATCTTGGGACGGCTCTTCTCTTTATCCCCATGTCGGTCGTGATGCTCTTTCTATGGGGGGTGCGGAAGCGTTTTCTGATCGCCACTTTCAGCGCGGTGGCACTGGCTTGTCCGCTCGCCTGGGAATTCCTTAAAGGATATCAGAAGAAGCGGCTGATGGTATTCTTGAATCCCAACCTGGATCCTCTGGGCTCCGGGTATACGGCGCTTCAGGCCAAGATCGCGGTCGGCTCCGGAGGCCTTTGGGGAAAGGGCTACTTGGGCGGGACGCAGTCGCAACTTCACTTTGTGCCGGAGCATCATACGGATTTTATTTTCTGTGTGATCGGGGAGGAAATGGGATTTCTCGGAAGTCTTCTGGTGCTTTGTCTCTACGGTTTTCTTTTCCATTCGATCTTTCTTGTTATGCAGCACACGACCGACGTCAAGGCGAAGATGTTGTGCGGGGGAGTGCTTGCGCTTCTTTTTTCTCACGTCATGATCAATATCGGAATGACCTTTGGCCTCATGCCGATCGCCGGGGTGCCGCTGCCGCTCATCAGCTACGGAGGCTCCTCCTTCATCATGACCTGCATGTGCCTGGGACTTGTCCTGAGCGTCTACAAGGAACGGTCGATCTTTTAATCGATGGAGTCCTTTCGTCGGATGTGCGCTAATACTAAAAAATAGCGAGGCGGGGGGGGAAGGGCGGGATGGGGATGGAGGGTTGTAATGAGCGCTTACTGTCCCGCAGGTAGCTTATTTCGCAGAAGACCTTTTGCGGAGCCTTCGGCGTTCATTCATGCAAAGCAGAAGGGCTATGAGCGTTGGCGCTGGCAAGATCCATTCCAAGGTCAACTGCCCCTTCATTTTCAACACGCAGACGCTTATGAGCAGTAACGGGACAAAACAAACGAGTTTCTTCGGAATCGATAGAAAAAATCCGTCACAAAAGCAGAATCCGAGAAAAAACGTATAAATGGCAATCGTCAGAAATTGAAACAGTAATGGTTCCATTTTTCCTCCCTTAAGATGTCTTTGGCGGAATAAAGTTCGTGGCTGAGAACAGTTTGAATTATACGCTTTCTAAAGGGCTTGGGCTAGAGACCCCGATCCCTGAATCCACGATTTGAAAAGGGAACGGCCTTCTGACTGAAACCAGCCTGTTTTTCGCTAGATTCCTCTTGAGCTTGAAACTCGCCTAGCCAGTCGTCGCGACTCCGCATATAATGCTCTTCCAATCATAGAGTTACATCGGGGCGCACTCGCGCCGGTGCGCGAGTACGTCGCAGTGGCAGGCCAAGGTTGCCTGCACACAGCGAAACCCCTCACAAAAAATATCGGGGCGTGGCTCAGCCTGGTAGAGCGCTTGCTTTGGGAGCAAGATGTCGTAGGTTCAAATCCTATCGCCCCGATATCGATTGAAGGGTCCATACCGGACCTGAGGGTAACAGTTCGTACCGGAGACATAGGTTACACTATCTCCGGTACGAACGGGTACTCTAAAGGTTCCAAGTTCTTGCTATCCTCGTCGAAATATCCCA
>CAISGE010000063.1 GCA_903884815.1 Candidatus Omnitrophota bacterium
CCGCCACTCGGGCATGTTTGTATCCTATTATGTTTCAAGAAGTTACGCAAACAACTTTTTTGAAACTCATAAAACATTCAGTCCGTTGGGGTTACGATTTTTGACTTTTTACAACTCATTATTTCACAATAGGTTACAAAATCACCATTTTTGTTTTTTAAAAATCTGGTGTCTTTAGGGTGTCCATGCCAAGCATCCAAATTTAATAGTCCAATAGATTTTTACATTTTTTTGACAATAAAAAATCTAGCGATGCTTTTTGAAAACAGCAAGGATTTTATCCGATTCTTTGCGAGAAGTCATTTAATTTGAATCAATCATGGATTCCTTAAAAAAGGAAACGGGGTTGGAATTTGATTACAAACGCACCCACGCAGCGGGGCGGGTAGACATTTGGTAGGATTTTTACTTTAGACCAGCAGCTTTACGCAGATCTCCTTCAAGAGCGCTGTGGTCCGCTCGAAAGCAAGGACACTCGCCTGATAATTTCCCGCTTTTCGATCTTTCTGGAGGGCCAGTGTGAGTTGGGCCTGGGCTTCACTCCAAGACTTTTGCAATGCCGTGACGTTCTTCTTTTTCTTCGCCACTCCGCTGAAATAGCTCTTAGCCATTCCGATCAGGATCTCCGATGCTGAAGCGATCTGCTGCTGCAAACTTTTCCCGCCGAGCTTGGCGATCTGCAATTGCAACCCGTAAACAGGCGTGCCGGAAATGGATTTAAGCACCGCATCAACCCGCTTTTGGAGATCGGCTAGTGACGACCCGGAGGACACCGGAGTCGCGGTTACTGCGGTGGTCGTTTTCGCCGCAATTGCCGGCACCACATAATTTTCCCATTTCAGATGCGGCATTGCTGACGCAAACGACTTCCAAACGTTAACGAAATCCCAGGGACTCACAGCTGTGTAAACGGCATGGCTGGCTCCGTAAAACGCGCTAGCGCCGCCCGACTCGTAAGCTCCCTTACCGGTCTGGCTCCCGTGCGTATTATCCGTAAAATAGGAGCGCAAAATGGTCCCGCTGCTATAACCCACCAGCCCTCCGATGACCAAATTTCCGGTGACCGTTCCCGTGGCAAAAGAATTCGCGATAGAACCGCCATTAGAACCCACAAGACCGCCGATATCGTCCCAAGCAGCTCCGCCAAGTCCTATGACATTTCCGGTGGCATAAGAGTGGGTAATACTGCCCGAGAAATTCCCCCCAGCAAGGCCACCGATGTACTGGCTTCCGGTTCCACCACTCACATTTCCCGAAGCATAGACATTGGCGATGTTGCCACTGTTCGATCCTATAAATCCACCGATATATTTGCTTCCTGTCCCGCCGCTTACAACACCTGATGCGTAGGAATTGGCGATGCTACCCGTCGTAGAATAACCGGATCCGACAAGACCGCCGATATTCTCGCTTGAGGTTCCTCCACTGACATTTCCTGTGGCGTAGGAATTCGTAACGTTGTGATTGTTTCCACCCGACCCGATAAGACCGCCGATATTCCTGGCGCCCGCACCGCCGCTGACATTTCCGGTAGCATAGGAATAAGTGATGGTCCCTATGCTGTCGCCTGAAAGCCCACCAAGATCCGAAGCCCCGCTCACGATCGCGGCGGAATAAGAACGCGTGATATTCCCATCATTCCACCCCACAAGGCCGCCGACGTAAGAGCCGCCGGTGACCGTCCCGGTAACGTAGGAGTCAGAAATAGTTCCTCCGTTACCGCCGACAAGACCCCCAATTCCCTCCCCGTCTCCGGTAATATTGACATTCAACAGTCCCACATTACTTATGGCTGAACTTTGCTGGGTACCGAAAAGACCTATGTTGTCCTGGCCAGGTCTGTTTATGTAAAGCCCCGCAATGGTGTGAGAGCTCCCATTTAAGTTACCCCGGAACGGATTCGTCGGTGGATTTTCCGGATCCGCCGTCGTATAGCCCACTGGATTAAACCCCGCGCCGGAATTCCAGTGGATGGTTGAGGAAGCGTCAATGTTGTTGGCAAGCGTGAAATTTTCCGACAAGAATCCATTCATCGCCTGGAGATCGTAGACGTCACGGACCTGATAGGCTCCGGCGATCTGATCGCCGTAGCGGTTGAAAGCGCCCGCGGCGGCCGGGACGGAAAAGCTTCCGCCGACATGGAAGGTGTGAGCCGTCGGGTTCAGATCCACCCACTGACCGCCTGCCTGAGCGAAATCGCCCGTAACGTTGACATTGGCCTGCTGGGTGATCGTGCCGGTGTAGTCAGAGGACAAGGTGATTCCCAGGACGGAAGCGGCGGCATCGATGATACAGTTTGCAAGGGCATAAGGCCCGAAAACTGCTACATCGCTCAAGGTCGGAGCTATCCCGCCCAACCAATTCGCCCCGATCGACCAAAGATTCGCTCCGGTGCCGCTACTCACCCATGTAAAATCTGAGGCAGCGCTGTCCAGAACAACTTTCGCCAGCGTGATCGTGGTGGAATTGGATGCGGCATCGGTTGCCGTGATCGTGAGACCGGTATTCTCCCCCTCAGCGAGCGTGAATTCCTTTTGCTGTTCAGCTCCTCCATCCACCGTGTACTTCACAAGCAATGCGGCATGTTTGGTCAGACTGGGAACAGCGCTTGTCACGAGGATCGCGGGAGGCATGGTATCCAGCGTGATCTGATCGGAAAATTGGGCTACGTTCCCGGCCTTGTCTTTAACCTCCGAAAGGACCGTTTTAGACCCGTCACTGCCGGTAAGTTGTAACGCTTTTGCAACGCCATAATCTTCCCAAGCCGTCCAGTGCGCGCCGCCGTCAACGGAAAAACGCATTTGATCTACACCGGCACCGGCATCTGTCACACCCATTGTCACTGTCACTTGTATGCTCTTGGTATAGGACGCGCCTCTATTGATAAATATATTGCCCGCCGGAGGCGTGGTATCCGGAAAATTCTCCCACCGGAGATGCGGAAGCGTGTAGCTGAAGGAAGCCCAAACATTCGAAAGATCCCACGACCGGTAGAGGGAACGGCCGGAACCGTAGAAGGCGTTCTTATTGGCTTCATTATCAAGGGGAATGGCGAAATTGGTCTCCCCGACACCCGAAACAGCCGACCCCACGAACGCGCAGCTGGAGATCACGGACGGGGCATATTCGTCGGACCACGCATTATCCCAGATCGTACCGCCGAAGTTCCCGTTAAAATAACCGCTTACGGATATTGCTCCCGTCTCGAATGAATTTAAAATGTCGGCATTTCTATTATCACCCACCAGGCCGCCGACTCGCGAAGCACCGGTGACATCGCCCGAGGCATAAGAATTGGAAATGACGGAATTGGACGAGTTGCCTCCGACCAAACCACCCTCTGCGCCGGTATATTCTCCCGAAACGGCACTGGTCGAATAAGAATTGGAAATAAGAGAATACAAGAGATTCCCGCCTACTAAGCCGCCAATGGAGCTTCCTGACCAGCTTACCGTGACAGGTCCCGTGGCGAAGGATTCATTAATCGTGGCGTGGTCATAATTACGCCCGACCAGGCCGCCAAAATAAGTGCCGTCATAACCGCCGACGGAACCAGTGGCGTAGGATTGCTCAATAGAGGAGTCTTCATTAACTCCCACCAAACCTCCGGCTTCAGACACAAAGTAACCTCCTACAGCACCCGTCGCGTGAGAGTTTGAAATCGCAGAATGAGTGTTATACCCGACCAGACCGCCGATAGTTCCGAGACCATATTCCGAGCCTTCGGAAACCGTGACTGCGGCGGCAGAATTGAAAATGGAGGCGTGATCATTCACCCCGGCCAAACCGCCCAAATACTGCCGGCCGGTAACCTTCCCCGCAACATAAGCGTTCGAAACAGATCCGCCGTTCACGCCCGCGAGGCCGCCCACAGAATCGTTCCCTGTGACATTGAGGTCCACAAGATTGATATTGGAGATTGAGGCGCCTGATCCGGTTGAACCGAACAACCCGACAGAATTCTCGGCCGGACGGTCGATCGTAAGACTGAGGATCGTGTTCCCTGCGCCGTCAAAAGTTCCGGTGAAATTCATGAGCGGATCGAACCCTGCACCTCCGTTCCAACCCGCGGTGGAGGATGCATCGACACCCCCGGCAAGCAGGAAATTATCGGACAAAAATCCGTTCATCGCCTGAAGATCATAAATATCCCGGACCTGATACGCCCCGCTCACTTGATCGCCATAGCGGTTAAAGCCAGCCACGGCATCGCCGACGGAAAAACTTGCGCCAACGGAAAACACATGGCTCGTCGGATCCGCATCAAACCAGTGGCCACTTTCCTGCGAAAAGTCGCCGGAGAGGCGAACATCGGCCTGCTGCGTGATCGTACCGGTGTAGCCAGAAGCGATATTGATACCAAGCAAGGAAGCTGCCGCGTCGATGATACAATCACCGAGCGCAGAGGGACCAAAAACCGCGATATCGTTCAGACTCGGAGCAACCCCGCCGAGCCAGTTCGCGCCGACCGCCCAGAGACTTGCTCCGGTGCTGTTATTAACCCAGGTAAAAGGGCTCGATACCGTCACATTCCGTGTCAAAGTCCTTGAATTCCCCAACGCATCGGCCGCCGAGATGGAGAGCGCGTGCACGCCCCAAGCCAAATTCTCGAAAACCTGCGTTTGCTCCGGACCGCCATCCACGGTGTAGTGGATTGTGACGGTATGCGAATCGGTGAGCGTCGGCACTTCGGATGTAATGGCGATCATCGGAGGCACCGTATCCAGCGTGACCGTCTTCGGCACAACGAAGTCCGTGCAGTTATGCGCTTGATCACAGACCGTCGCGACAGGATTCGCGTTCACGCCTTCCGTCAAATGGACCGTCCCGGCAGTCTCGACCCCGTCCGCCATGAAAGTCACGGCCAACTCCGGCTGATTCGTCAGTGCCGGGACAGCCGTAAGCTGCGAATCCGTCATCGTGACCACAGGAGGGATCGTATCCACCGTTACGTTCCAGTGAAGATCGAGCGGCATTCCCGCAAAGTTTGGCTCGGTGATCGTCAACTTGTTCGCACCTTCCGTGAGCCCCGTAAATGTTTGGATCTTCGCAACGCCATACGCGTTGTAAGCGACTGTGAGCGAGGTCGTATTGATCAGGCTTGGCGGCAACAGCTCCGAAAGAGACAACCCCGGATACTCCACCGTAATACCATGAGCGTCGTTGTAGGTTGTCCAATCCCCGAGTTCGGGAAGCTCCAGGCTGCCCGGATCCGCAACGGTACCGATTAATGTCCAGCCCTGCAGTTGTTCTTCCAATGTCGTTGCATTAGGATCGAACGTGTAAGCCGTCCAGTCTCCAGCAGCCGTTTTCTTAATAACAACATCGCTTTCTCCTTCGTAGCGACTATCGCCCCACAGGAACCACAGCGTGTCGCCACCAGGATAACTGAGCTTCGTGAACTGCGCCGAATCCGTGTCGCCATCCGGAAACACCGCTTCGCCAGTGGCCCCATTATCGAATTTATAAAAGCCTCCCGTCACATCATGCACCGCCGCATCGTAGAAATAATACCCCGTCATACCCCCGAACGATGCCGGAGCCCCCGTCTCTCCTTCCGTTCGTTCGACAAGCGTGGCTTCCGTGCCTTTCATGTAAGCCGCGGAGGTCCATGTCGTCGAAGACCCGTCTCCTGAATCTGTTTCCTGGGACCAACGGCCTGCATACCACTCGTTATTGTTTCCGAAACAATGTTCGCCGGGATCGACCTCAACGGGACGCTGAACACCGTTGGCGTCAAAACTCACTTGGTAGTAGGCCGAATCCATCTTCTGCGCGCCGTGCAGCACCACGCCGCCGTTTACGCCGGACGTCAGATAACCGCCGTGGTCGTCTCTCAAGGAACCTGCGGACCTGTACGTCCCAGTCCATACTTGCGTCAGGTCCGTATTCAAACGAACGACGAAAAGGTTCGTATCGGAATTATTGCCGCTCACACCCGAAAGAAAGATATGGTCCGCCGAGTCGATCAGAAGGTAGGACGGGATATCATTCCTGGCACCAGAGGCGGCGTACACAAACGGCGAACCGGTTTGAAGAACGCCCCTGGAATTATATTTATACACCGTGACGTCCAGATTGTTCTGGCCCGATTTCACAGCCGCTAAATAGACGTTCCCGGAGGAATCCACGGCATTGCAAGTGCGGGAGGTGGAAAAAGCGCTGTCCACGTTCACCGACCATTGATAAACCCCATGGATGTCGTATTTGATGAGACGCGTCGTCCAGCTTCCGGATCCATCCGGCAAAGACATAGAAATGTACTTATTACCGGAGGCATCTACGGTCTCCTGCGGATTGTCGTACAAGGCCTCATCATAATAGGAGATCTCTTCGCGGGAAACGAGCTGGCTATTATTCCAGATCTCCTTCGTATGCTTGATCACATTCAGCGAATCACCAGAGTATTCCAATGTCCTCACATCCGTGCCGTCGCCGCTCGCCGGCTGCGAATATTGGATCAGCCTGCCAACGCCATACAATGAGGCAGAAGGCCCCTGTCGAAAGCTGAAGTAATCACTGTCCTCGTAAGTGTAGGTCGTATTGTTCCACTGTTCCTTCCAGGACTTCAGATTGCCGGAGGCATAATAGGTAAGCTGTCGGATGACCGGCCAGGACGTCTTGTGCGTCGGGTCATGGTCCACACCGTTCGCATAAACGGTCTTTGCGATAAGCGCCGAAACGCCGTTCCTGTAGGCATAGACAGATTCTGTCGCCAGACCGTTCTGCGGGACGTTCCATTGATACTGAAACTGGGTGTTCTGATAAAGACGCGGAAGCGCGCTACCCGAGGCGCTCCAGGTGCTGAAGAAATCCCAGGGACTCTGCCCCGACTGAGCGTAAACCCGGTGAGTCAAACTGTAGAACGCGCTCGCGCCACCCGCCTGATAAGTTCCGTAGCCGTTATTGTGCGCGCCGTCAGTGAAATACGAATTGGTAGGGGTTAATCCGGCCCAACCCGTTCCCGCCCAGTTCATCCCCAAAAGACCGCCTAGCACACCACCTCCGGAGACAATACCCGTGGCAAAAGAATTGGAAATAGAGGAGGCTTGGGCATTCCCGCCCGCCAAACCGCCGACATAAGCATCATCGCCCGTGACGGCGCCTGTGGCGTAGGAATTGGTGATTCTGGAGTGATCCCAGTTGTATCCCACAAGACCACCGGTAAAATCATGATGACCGGTCACATTGCCCGTGGCGTAGGAATCGGAGATATAGGATTGGAAATTGTATCCCACCAAGCCGCCGATCGAATCGACCGTACCCGTTACCGTGCTTGAGGAATAGGACCGGGTAATCGATGAGGCGCCGTAGTTGTATCCCACCAGGCCGCCAACCACAATGGCCCCCGAGACCGTGCCGGAAGAATGGGAACCGGAGACGGACGCTCCATGATTAAATCCCGCAAGAATTCCGACCAGATACCGACCCGACACAGTGCCCGACACGTACGCATTGGAAATGGCTCCGCCGTTCATGCCTACAAGACCGCCGACCGCATCCCGCCCCATAACATTCACGCCGGTAAGTCCGAGATCATGTATTGTGGCGCTCGGATCGAGATAGCTGAAAAGGCCGAGATAATCCGAATTCGGGCGATTGATCGTGAGTCCATTGATCGCATACCCCGCGCCGTCAAAATTGCCGGTAAAGGCGTTGTTGAAATTTACATCAAAGATCCCGAGCCACGAACCGTCCCAGTTCGGGAGCGGCTGGCCGGTCCAGTTCCCTATCGAGTCGAATCCGGCACCCGAATTCCAACTCGCGGTTGAGGAAGCGTCTATATTCCTGGCGAGCCGAAAATTGTCCGAAAGAAATCCGTTCAGCGCCTGAAGATCGTAAATATCCCGCACCTGATAGGCGCCGTTCACGCGATCGCCGAAACGGTTGAACCCGGCTGCGGCATCTGGAATGGAAAAGCTTCCGCCAACATTGAAAGTGTGATTCGTCGGACTCAGGTCGACCCAGTGACCACCGGCTTGGGAGAAATTACCAGTAACATTGACATTCGCCTGCTGGGTAATCGTGCCGGTATAACCCGAGGACAGGGTGATGCCAAGGACGGAAGCGGTCGCATCGATAATGCAATTACCGATTGCGTAGGAACCGAAAACCGCGATGTCATGCAAGGTGGGGGCAATCCCTCCGAGCCAGTTCGCGCCGGCCGACCAAAGGCTCGCTCCGGTGCCACTATTGATCCAGGTGAAATCAGAGGCAAAACTATCCAGAACAACTTTTGGCAGCGTGATCGTCGTGGAATTTTTCGCCTCGTCGGTCGCCGTGACCATAAGCCCGGTATTCTCTCCTTCAACCAGTGTGAATTCCTGTTGCTGCTCCGCGCCGCCATCCACCGTGTATTTCACAAGCAAAGTGGCATGATTCGTCAGGCTCGGCACCGTGCTTGTCACAACGATCGCTGGCGGCACAGTATCGAGCTTCACCGTAAATTGAAAATCGGTAGTATTCCCGAACATGTCAGCGGCGGAAATGGTAAAAATATTATCTCCTTCGCCGAGGGTACGGGTTTCGGAGTACGGGACATTGTCCACGGTGTAACGGAGTTCGTATTGAGACTGGTTGGTGACCGCAGCGGAGAGTGCCGAGATGACGGGTCCGGTAGTGTCGAGAACCTGGCGGCCGTCGTTATAGAACTCTTCGTGAGAACCTTCGGCATAAGCGATCCGGTAGCCTGTAACCTGTCCGTTCGTCAGGATCGGCTCGATCGCGTTGGACGTATTGAAAAGGCTCGCCCTGTCGAGGGCGCTCCGCAGCACCGGCGGCACAAAAGAGCCGATATCAGGATTGCTCACGGAGGTGTAGTCCCCTGTCGAGGGACTCACGAACACCGGATTCATAAGCACATTGCCATTCGTCCAGCCTTGTCCTGATTTGGGACTTATCGCCGGAGGAAGATGTGTTCCCGTGATATCGCCGGTTTCCTTATTATTGAAAAGAACATTGTTCTCGACCACTGCGGAACCCGGCACTGCTTCCCAGATCGACTGCGTCTTTTGGTTCGCGATGATGTTATTCTGAATGAGCGGCGCCTGGCCTCCCAAGATCTTGATCCCGGTATAACTTGTAAAACTTTCGGCAACACTCACACGATAGAACCGCGATCCCGTCCTCGGCCCTGTCAGGGAACCGTCATCCAGCCATGTCGTAACGCCTGAAGGATTGGCCAGCACGAAGGCTTCCTCAAAAACTCCCGGAGAAACCGTTCTTTGGAGGCTCTTCCAATGAATTAAATCCGACGTGTATTCAATGCGATAAGAATAAATGCCCGAAGCCCCGGAGATATTCATCTGGAAACCCCGGCCTTGAATATAGGCGTAACCCGTGATCTGTGGATCTGGCGGAACCGGATTATTCCCCGTGATGGTGTTGTAGCGGATCACGTTGCCATTCTTAGCACCGTTGATGGCGACATTATTTTCGACGAACGTGTTCCCTTCGATCAGAATGTCTGAAGCATCGGTCGTGATATTGATCCCGGCGCCGAGATTGTTCGTGATCAAATCACCACGAACCTTGACATCGGCCCCCTCGATCGTGATGGCACCCAAGGTCTGCCCGAGCAGCGCCCGAGCAGCGCAAACCGTCAGGTTCTCGATCCGGTTGTCACCGAGGGCTCGAATCACGGAATTGCCAGCCGTAAAATCGCCGGTGAGGACCGTTTGCTTTTCGTCCTCCCCTTTCAGCTGCACGCCTTGCTTTAAGACCACATTCTCATGATAAGTGCCGGCATGGAGATAGACCGTGTCTCCGGCGGAGCATAGATCAATAGCGGTCTGAATAGATCCTCCTACAAAAACATCGCGTGTCACCGGAGCCGGTGCGGGCGCCCGCTGCGGAGTTTTCTTTTCAATAGAAAGAGGATTGTCATTGGGAGTTGCGCCACCGGAGGGGATGGGATCATCCGGCTTGGTTGTCTGCGAGTTCGCCTGATCCAGCGTCACGACGGGCACGAATTGCCGGGTTTCATTTTGAGTCAGATCGGAAGGTGTCGCGAAGGAAGAAGGAACAAAGGTCCCGCCGGAGAGAAAAAAGGCGGCTGTCAAAACAGAAGTCACTTTATAAAGAACTCTATTTTTTGAAGAAGAAAATCTCATGAAATAATCCTCGCGATTTGTATTCAGGAGAGTGAGATTCGCGAATCCTAACACACCATTTGAGGAATGGCAAATTTCAAAAGGGGGCTATGAGAACGACTATATTCGAATAATCCGCGTTGTTCCATATCACTATAAGTTGCTACAAGTGATTAAAAACGAATGGCGTTAGTACATGAAATTGGAGCTCATGCCATAGACCGTAATTGATATCGGCGTGTGGTAGAGTTCCAAAAGACCCGCCTTTGTCACGAGTAAATGTGGATGTGGTGATAATCTCGCCATGCGTATATTCAACGGGCACAGGATCGTCTGTAAAAAAAGGTGGCCCGGCAAAACTACTTTTCTGAAGAAAAAGGCATAAAAGAAAGGATGCAAGAATGAACCGTTCAAAGCACCCCACTTGCATCTTCATGCTTCTTGTCTTAGCTTTTCCAATTGGTTCTCTCGAGCAATTGCAAAAATCAAAATGACACAAATGAGTATTGAGGACGCCACCGTCCCAAGATTAATGCCTCCCTTTCGAATCGGCTTTGTAAGAAAGTCCCCAAATGTTGCACCAAAGGGTCTTGTTAAGACAAATGCTACCCAGAACAGTAATACCCCGGAAACTTTTGTAAAGAAGTGCAAGAGGGCAACAATGACAAGTATTACGGATATTAAAATCGCGCTGTTCATGAATCCAAGCCCCAGATTATCCGCAAAAAAATCTCCTGCTGCCGTTCCCAGCGTATTCGCGATCAGAAAAGCGATCCAATAATAGATCTCTACGGACGGCGTCGTAATACATTCGACATTGATCGATCTTTCTTTTTTATGCCAAACGACAAGCACGATGAGTAACAGCGCTATCAAAACAGCCGATCCTACGGCATAACCCAGTCCTAAGGTGCGATCGATGAAATCGGAGATCGCTGTGCCGGCAACGGCGGAGGCGGTAAACGTCGCCCAGTAAGCCACCGGATGGTAGCCTTTGATCAGGAGCTTGATCACAAGCAATACGAGGAACAGGCTCATAAAGATCGCGATCGTCGTGCCATAACCCAAATGGAGGGTCATGGAGAACATATCCGCACCGGTTTCCCCGAGCGTCGTCGACACTATTTTAATGACCCAGTATAAAAAGATAATGTGGGGGACTCGATCCATCACCGCTGCAGTCACAGATACTTTCTCCTTTGGAAGAATACAATTGCAGAAGCTAATGTTTTAATAGATGCCCTTAATTCATTCCGGAAATGGCTGGCCCTTAGACTGGAAAAATATAAGAAAAAAATTCACTGCGGCTGGAAACAGCCGCCTTCTCGAAGATCTGGGTCATATGTTGTTTGACCGTCTTCTCAGAGATCTTGAGCGATTTCGCAATCTCAGCATTGGAAAGACCCTTGAGCGCCAACACAGCAACGTGGCCTTCTTGGGGCGTTAGTTCCAGCTGGCTCAGGCCGCGATCCACACAATACTGCAGGGAGCTCGGGGTTTCGATCACTTTCTGGATAACCTTCTGAAGCGATTGAAACGTGAACGGTTTTTCGAGCAAGTAATTTGCGCTGGAATTAAGCGCTTCGCGCGTATATTCCAGGCTGTTGAAGGCAGTAATCAGGATGCAAGGCGTGTGGACCTGCCGTTTCCGAAGTTCCTGAAGCAACTGAATCCCAGACATTCCTGGTAAACGAATGTCGCTGATCAGGAGATCGTAGGATCCCGGCTTGATATTCGGGAGCGCATGCTCGGCATCCGGGAAGACATCACAAACGGATTTATTCTCCCGGAGCTTCCCCGCAAAGATGGTCCGCGCGTCCCTATCGTCTTCAATGTACGCGATCTTCATGACCGCACTCCGGGAATCAGCAATGTCACTTCAGCGATACCTTCCTCATTCGAAAGCACCACTTCACCGCCGACATGTTCCACTATATTCCGAAGGAGCGTCAACCCCAGCCCGAAACCCTTCCGACTTGCGACGGGTGAGCGACCTTGTTTTTCCAAGACCTCAACAGGAAATCCGTGGGACGTGGTATTACTTAGCTTGATCTCAATCTGATCGCGCAAAGACGAACTAAGTTTCGCAGCAAGCTGGATCTCGCGGAAACCTTCATGATTTTCAAGTTCGTCACAGGCATTGCTGAAAAGCGTACTGAACACCTGGTCCAAAAGGATCGGATGCATCTGAATCTTTAACGGTTCGATCTCCTGGGAGTAATGGATGCTTAAAGGACGCAAACGGTCCAAGACCTTATCCGAAATAAAGGTATCCGTCCAGAGGCGCAAGTCCGTCTCTTTCTTCGCATGGATCACGTCAAAAAGGGAACTCCATCGCTTGTATTGCGCGGTGATGTGCTCGAAACGTTTCAGATTCCGGTCAATGATGTCCTGGGCCTGAGCGGGCAAAGCGGCTTTGCTGTCCTCCAGAACCGCGGTAATGTTATGCATCGGATTACGGATCTCGTGAAGAAAAAGTGAAATCAAGTTATTGATTAGAAGATTTTTCTGAAATTGGGTGTTTTGCAGGGAAAGCTGACGGTTGAGCCGCTTCTGCTTCACGAACATATTGAGGCCAATCCCTACAACAAGCCCCAGAATGATCGGCAGAACAATATCGATAACATCGTGAGCCGCGTAAAGGAACCGGATGTAATGGAGGGTTTTGTGTTTTATTAATCTTCCGGTGACATTTTCATCGAGAACCGCATAAAAAATCCCAACTGCCAATCCCAGGGAAGGGTAAAGAAATTGATTCCACTGCCATAGGTTCCGCTTCAAGACATCTTTCATAATTTTGGAGTATACCATAAAGACCCACTCCCAATACCCCCGACTTTGGTCGGATGCGCTAAAAACTCAAAATGCCGTACTATCTCTCATCGCGAAGTTCAGAACCACCAACATCATCAGGAAAAGTGCCTATGCAAGAGATGGTCAGCGAACAACCCGTTGCCGTGAAAGCCGCGGAAGAAATTTATGAATTTACCGGTCGCCACCTTGTCGCCAATTATTTTGAATGCGATCATGAGGCCTTAATCCAGGTTACGGATCTCATAGAGGCGATGAAGCAGGCCGTGGAAGCTTCCGGAGCAACGCTTTTGGAATCGTCTCAGTACATTTTCCCGGGTTCCGGCATGACGGCAGCTATGCTGCTTTCAGAAAGCCATGCCAGCATCCACACCTATCCAGAACACAAATCGTGCTTTATTGACCTTTTTACCTGTGGGCAAACTTGCAGCGCGGAAAAATTCGACGAAGTAATGCGTCAATACCTCCGCCCCGCCCGCGTTTCTTACAAACTATTGCGCCGGCATCAGCGGATTGAAGAGGATTCTTTTAAAAAAACTGACAGCATCGATCTGAACCTGAGCGACCTTTCTTATGGAACGGTCGCCCCAACAACAAAAAGGCAGGAACCATGTCCACACACCCAACCATTACCGAAACTCAGCGCATTCCTTCTGACTCCGGGATTCTTTCAAATCTAAAAGATCGTGAGGTTTTTTCGGCTCTCAAAACTGAGCGCGAGAAATTTATTTTCGTCGAAAATTCCGATGACCACGATCGCTTCCTTTACTCTATTTCAGAGATCATTTACAGCGGACAAACGGCCTTCCAGAAAGCACTGATCGCGGATACACCCAATTGGGGGCGTATTCTTGTGTTGGATGGCGCCATTCAAAGCTCTGAAGATGATGAATCTCTGTACCATGAGGCTTTGGTTCAACCCGCGATGCTTTGCCATCCCGATCCCAAAAAAGTTCTGATTATCGGCGGCGGAGAGGGCGCTACGCTGCGGGAGGTTCTGGTTCACAATTCCGTCGAGTCCGCCACCATGGTCGATATTGACCGCGAGGTCGTGGAGCTTTGTAAAAAACATCTCCCTTCCTGGCACCGCGGAGCCTTTGATGATCCCAGGACGCGTTTAGTCCATGAGGACGGCCGGGCGTTCATTGAAAAGGACAGCACCAAATACGACGTGGTGATCATCGATATCGTGGATATGCTGGACAACGGTCCGGCCCAGCGTCTCTACACAAAACAGTTCTATCAACAACTTCGAAGCCGGCTGAATGATCGTGCGATCGTGGTCGTTCAAGGACTTGAGTTTTCATTCTTGGATGATCAGGAACATGCCGCTCTGTCCCGGACTCTGAAAACCGTATTTAAAGAGGTCCATAGTTACCGCGTCGACATCCCGTCCTTCCTCTCCTGCTGGGGATTTTTGATCGCCTCCGACTGGCTGGATCCTAAAATTTTGGGTCCCCAGAGGATCGACAAAAATATCCAGGAACGGCTCGGAAACGATTGGTTGGACCATCTGACGGGAGATTACGTGAAAAGCATTTTCAATCTCTCAAAAGAAACCACCCTTCGTCTCAACAAGCCGGGGCCCATCCTTGAAGATGACACGGATTTTGAACCGGAACCTGACGAGGAAGAAGATGAGAATGCCTGGTCTCCTATGCAATTCCCGTTAATCCCCAAGAGGTCCTTATGAATCCTGAAAAAGCAGCCATTCTTTACGAAAACCCGGTCGCTAGCCGAATCCGTTTCCTGAAAATAGCGCCCGCCAACAGTCGGGTGATGCGGATATTCAACGAGCCCGAGACTTCTTTTGCTGTGTCCGACACCATCCCGCTGGATGAACTGTTTTCCGCCGAGTGCGGTGAATCGCTAAAGGACGAATGCTACGTGCTATTCATCCCGAAAAATTCCGGCGCACTTCCGGAACATGATGAAGCACTCCGCGCCTGGATCGGGAACGGGACGAGTCTTGTCGATTTGGGAGATAAGAACGGCCGTATCCGGTGGAAAAAATCCTGCTTGATCGTGGAAAGTTCGGAGGAGTGGATGCAAACCATGTTACCGGTCCTGACGGAATTTGTTTTCTATGAGACCGCCCTTCGCAACCTTGAGCAAACCACCGCCTTGGACCTAATCACGGTCAAACAAGATATTCATTTAACCCATGGCGTTACCGGAAAAGACCTAAAAAAACAGCCGCATGTGAACGAGAGAACGGTGCATGCTACACGTCTCCGAATGGAACGCTTGGCATTGGAACAGAAATTCTACGCTCCGTCTTCCTCTTTAAGCCGCGGCCTTCCTTCCCGGTTGATCGAACAAGCAGGCATTGAAGAGCGGCTTGAGTTGTTGGAGGATCAGCTGGAAATCCTCGAGGATATTTACGAGCTGGCAAATGATCGACTTGGTGAATTTAGCTACTTTTTCAAGGAAGCGTGGCTCGAGATCGGCATCGGTTTCCTGCTCATTGCTGAAGTCGTTATCATGCTTTTCGAGTTGCAAAAGCTTTAAAACGGCCGCGTAGGCTATTACCGGATCCTTTTGAAGGCTTCTTCCACAGTATTCCCGATCGAAACAAACCCATGG
This sequence comes from Candidatus Omnitrophota bacterium, assembly GCA_903884815.1. Taxonomy (GTDB): domain Bacteria; phylum Omnitrophota; class Omnitrophia; order Omnitrophales; family Aquincolibacteriaceae; genus Aquincolibacterium; species Aquincolibacterium aerophilum. The sequence goes on from CAISGE010000063.1 coordinate 15,489, forward strand.
TTTTTAAGAATGACGAGCTCATGCTTTTTGAGAATTTCCACGGCAGATCTGGCAAATTCCAAAGTTCCGTAGGGATAGGATTTTTGGGTGGTAATGGCGTTCTTGAGGCTTAGGGTATGGGCGTGAAGAATCACTTGCGTATCCGGGCGTGCCTCATAAATCATTTTATGCATCATGGATTCTGAACTCGGCTTGGATTTTCCCGCACAAATGACCTTTTTTCCAACAAAATCAACATCCTTCACGAGCACAAAATCCTCAGGTGTCAGCTTCCCGAGCGAAACACTTACCCGCGTGATCACAAAACTTTTGGAAACACGAAAGCTCAGATTGCCGCAATTCCCAGGACAGAATCCCTTGTCAGTTAAGATCTTCCCGATCCGAATAAGTTCCCCGACTCTCGGATCATCGATCTTTTCTCCTGTGAAATGAACCACATCAAATTTTACGCCAACATGGATTTCCATTATCAACAGGCCTCACGCGATAGGAAAAGTGAATAAAAATCTCCCAAGAGCTTAAAGAAAAAGGCGTTGCAGGATTATACACTCCACAACCCTTATAGAAAAAATCCCATGCCCGGGGACTTTCGTCAACTGGCTGATATCCGCGGGAGAGGTCGAGATTCTCAAGATCTTGGCTAAAGGCTACCGGTTGTTACTATAAGAGCCACCAAGAGCGCTCCAAAGCTCGTAAGAACAGCGCCCCCCTCACTACTTACGATTTCCATTCTTGTCAAAGAAATCTGGATGCATTTTCTTATACCAAGCGCATTCCTTTAAGCAGTAAGCAACCCCTTTCCCCTTTGATCTGGAGCAACTATTGTGTTCGTCGGCAAACATCCAGCATGTCTTTCCCTCTTGTAAAAAATAGACGTGGCATTTTCCCCTTATTTCCTTCGGGCAATCATGAAATTCCCAGCAAGCTTGTGGCTCTTTCATACTCACAACCCCCTTCTATGCCATTTCGTTCGTCGATTATATCCGTGAAAGCAACGGAAGAAAGCCTTAGTTGATTTTAGAACGATAACTTTTTAGTTTTCTCAACTTGATCAAAAAGAACCCAAGGCCGACCAGGAATGATGCGATGGATATGGTGACCAAGACGCATTGAAGCCCTGGCGAGAACTTTTCCCAATCCTTCCCCATGACGCCGCCGATCATAAAAAAAGTCGCGGACCAAATCGTAGAACCTAGAAAAGAAAGGACCACAAAATCAAGAAACTCAACCTCTAATACCGCCGCCAAAGGACCGAGGAGATGCCGGATCACGGGAAGAAAGTAACCAAACACAAGCCCCCACTTGCCCACTCGTTGAAACGAGGATACGAGAGGCCCTTTGATATCGTGATCAGGGTAAAGGTGACGAATATGTTTTTTCGCGACCGCGACCCCTAAGGTGTGAATAATTCCATAGCCTAGGACGGTTGCTGCAACGCCTCCTAAAATGGTCGCCAGAAGCGCCGGGAGAATACCAAGCTTGCCCTGATAAGCCCGATAGCCCACATAGGCTAGAAACCCTTCCAGAGGCAACGGCAACCCGATCACCCCAAGAAACATCGAAAGAAAAATCCCGGCATACTTATACCTTATGGCAAAGGCCGAAACAGGGCCTAAAAACTTAAAGTAATATTTGAGAGACATGGGAAATTATAGCCGCCCCAAAGAGTTCTTATTCATATCGAGCGCATCCATTAAGAAGCCCCACCTTATGGGTGGGGCTTCTTAAATAGCCGGTTCGCCAACGCTTATTGCTTGGAAAGCGAGATTTCATCGATGAGAATGGAACCTTTCTTCGGGCTCGAATTGACGTCGTCGAACACGACAACAAACTCATTGAGCGCATTCCAGTTCTCGATCTTGCGGAACTTGTCAAACGGGATAGAGATCTTCTGCCACTGGTCCGTGACGCCGCCCACGATGTAAGCTGAAGGCTTATTCGTCATGTCCTTCAGTTCGATCTTGAAGCGTTTGGTGTAACCAACCTTGGCATCCCCTTTGACATAAAGGTTCAGGGTGTTATAAGCCGTAGCGTCCTCACCATTGAACTTCATCCAGAAACCATTGTACGCAGGATTCGGAGAATCGACGTTATAGTCCAGCCGGATCGAATAACCTCCAGCCACACCTTTCGCATCGTCCTGTTCAAAGGACATTTTGCACCCTTGCGTTGGATCGTTAGGATCTTTGTCCCATCCACCGAAATCACCCCCGATATTGTTGGGTTTATCTCCAGTATTAAAATCCGCGATCATCAGCTCACTGCTCGCGGGTGCTTTATCAGCAGCAAAAGCAGAACGAGCCGCGACTCCAAAGCCTAATACCATCAACGCAACCAAAATCACAGTCACGCTTAAATTCAGCTTCTTCATTTTGGTGTTGCTCCTTTCTTGGAATTGATTCTTATGGCGGGGGCCAGCAAAAGTCTACTCTTCAAAACATCTATTTACAAGGGAGAGTGCGCTGCCATTTTCGAGATTCACTTTCATCGCGTGGCCTACCCCAGGCATTCCTGGCATGAACTGAAAGAGTTCACCCCAAAGCCTCACACCAATCGGCCTGTTTAATGAGACGCGAATTGCATCATCACCGAAGAATTCGCCGTTGGGGGATGGAAGAAAGAGGCTTGGTGTCTTTAGGGTGTCTAAGGTTTGCATCAACTAAAGGGAAGTAATTTAAAACTAATCAATTTCACGATAAATTGCAACTTGTTATATTTATTCAATTTACGTTTGTTTTCAAGCACTTACAACAATTCCTCACTCAGATTTTAAGTCCGGTGCGTCTGCCGATTCCGCCACTCGGGCACTTTATAGGACGACAGATGACAGAGGTCAGAAGGAAAAGACCCCAGAAACGATCCGATGCGGGAGATACCTGCTCCCTGACATCGAACTTCTAGAAGAATGGAGGCGCGGGGCGGAATTGAACCGCCGATATCGGTTTTGCAGACCGATGCATTACCACTTTGCTACCGCGCCAGAATTTTCATAACCCACCGCTGTCAAAGAGCTTACGACTTCGGTGTTTTCCTTGCTAATCGGTACCGATGGCTTTGGTGCCCATATGGTGCCCATTTGAACATCTAAACGGCTCATCGCATTAGCCTTGTGCTCAGACGACAAATGAGCATACCGCAAAACCATACTGAGGGATTTATGCCCCAAGATTTCCCGGATCGTATTTAAATCAACACCTGCCATAGCCAAATAGGAAGCTGCTGTATGTCTCAAATCATGAAAACGAAAACCTTTGATCTCCGCGTTCTTTAACGCAGTCAAGAATGAAGCTCCGAAATTATAAGGGATTCCTTCAGAATTGCAAAAGATATATGGGCTTTCAGGGTGCTTACGAATTGACAGAAGCGCTTCCCTTCCCGTCCTATTAAGCGGGACATTCCTCGTTTCCCCGTTCTTTGTTCTAAACAAAGTAATAAATCCTCTATGAAAATCCACTTCACGCCACTTCAAATTCTGAATTTCCGCTTTCCTCATGCCCGTATTAACCGCCAGAAGCACAATCGGTCTCAATCTTGAATCGCAGCACTCGAGTAATTTTTTCAGTTCTTCTTTTTCAAGGAAACGAGTCCGGCTGTTGTTCTCTTTTTCAAATTTGACCTTTTTAACAGGGTTCTGAGCGACATAGTCCCCTTCCATAGCTAACCCAAACATGCATTTCAAACAAGCCAGCTCCCTATTCACATAGGCCACAGACACTAGGGTTTTCTTAAACGTTTTTTCTTTACGCCGCTTGCCTTGATATTGACGTACAAGAAATGGTGTTATTTCCTGGAGATACTTGCTCCCAAAAAAAGGAAGGAGTTTTTTAAGATAGAGTTTGTCCGTTGATGCCCACGAGCGTTTTTTCTTGGCGTAGGTCTCAATGTAAATCTCCGCAAAGTCTTTGAAGAGAATCCTCTCTTCGCGTTTCACGTCAAGGAATTTTCCCTCCGCAATTTCTATCTCGCGTTTTTTGAGAGCTTTAACCGCAAGGGATTTGCTGGGGCCGACCTTTTCCCTGTGGCGAACCCCTTCCGCGTAATAATCGATCCAGAAATTACCGTGCTTTGGAAATACACCCATGATTTCACCTCCTCATCAAGGATGTATAATAGTATCGTATAGCGATACTATTGTCTAGGCTTATTTCTTGGGACGCCCGGGAGCAGCGCGGTTCTTCATGAAGGCATGAAGGGCTGGGGCGTCTATGAGCCAGAGGGTGGCTCCTTTGCGGAGCTTGGCAAGGCGACATTTAAGGCGGCCCTGCGCAGCTAGTTTTCGGATATAAACGGTGGACAGCCCATACAGCTCGGCTGCTTCGATTGTCGTTAAGTCGTTCCCCATAGCGCATTATGATACTCCATCTTTTTTGTTTTTGAAAAAGTTTATTACTTCCTCCTGATTAAACCGAACGTAAGAACCAAGACGGATAAAAGGAATCGCCCCCTGCCCTTGCCTCGTCCGCTCATAGATCCAAGACTTCGGAACGTTCAAAATCCCGGCTATTTGATCAGCCGTTAGCAGTTTATGTTCTACTGATTTTATATTTTCATTTTTCCTAAGCGACATCTGCATCCTTCTTTACAGATGTATTATGTGAAGCTTGTCGCTGAAGAAACAAATCTCGGCCATGCTCCAATTCTTTCTGTAATTCATCCGGCTTGGGAAGTTTTAGCTGGTATTTGGATACGAATATTTTGTTACTCATGCCGCCTGTGGCATATTTAACGCACGAGCCGCTCTTGTCCAAACAAAGGATAATTCCCAAGGGGTCATTTTCCACTTTTGGGTGAAGATGATCCTTTGCCCAATTGAGATAAAAGTTTATCTGACCGGCGTGCGCGTGCATGAATTTCGAAATTTTGATTTCCAGAAGCACGTACCGAGCAAGCGGGATATGGAACAGAATAAGATCTATCCGATAATCATCCCCGTCGAGATTGAATCTCTTCTGACGAGCGACAAACGTAAATCCGCAGCCAAGTTCCAAGAGGAACCGTTCCATGTGTCGGATCATGGCATCCTCGAGATCCGTTTCGGAATACTCATCCTTCAAATCAAGGAAATCGAGGACGTAGGAATCCTTGATCTCATCTTCCGGACGGACCATGATGGGATGTTCATTAGCTTTCTTTAGAACAAGCTCTTTGCGTTTTGAAAGCGAAGTCCTCTCATAAAGCATTGCCTGGATTTCGCGATCCAGCTGTCGGACTACCCAATGCCCCTGAACGCATAGGTTTTGATAAAAATGCCTTTTCTCAGGTTCCTCAATCCGCAAAAGAAGGCAATAGTGAGACCAGGATAAAGGAAAGCTTCGAGCAATCTTTTCCAAAACCATCTGGAAATTGCCGGACGTCAGGGGCATCTTGCTCATCGCAGATTGTTCAGACGGTGTCTGAACAATTCCATCCAGAGAATAATTATTATAAAATTGCCGCATCAGACTAAGGGTTACATAACCATATCCCTTCCGAAATCTTTTAGTCAAATCACTCGCCAACGTTCTTAGCAGAGCTTCTCCGTATTCCGCCCGCAATCTCCCTTTTTGCTCGTGCTCCACTATTTGCTGTCCCATAAACCAGGCATTTGCCAAAAGGACGGTGTTGACCTGACGAACAGCCGTTTTCCGGCTCCCCTCGATCAGGAGGGAAACTCTTTCGAGAAGCTTTATATAGTCATCGCTCCTGGGGGCTGGCAGACCCTGTTTTTCAAGCTCGGACATGAGGGACCTCCTTTACGGAAGATAGAACTTTTGTATTTTTGCTTTCGACATATTCCCGCGCCGCGTCATACGACGCCTTGCTTCCGATATCAAACCACGCTCCGTCAAACTCAATCCCGTAAAGCCTCTCTTTGCCGGTGAGCCACGCGATAAAATCTCCGATTTTGTCGGGGTTGCGTTTTTCAATCTCGAGATATTCATAAACACGTAAGCGGTAACTTCCGGGAAGAAAATACGCGCCGATACTTACTTGAGTGGATCTGGGATTGGCGGGTTTTTCTTCAAATCTCGTGATCCTGTGATGCTCATCCATTTCGACCACGCCGTATTCCCTGGCAAGGGAGCTGTCTTTAACGTTATAAACTCCCACAAACGCTGATTCTCGATGCCCCAGAGCCGGAAGAAGCATATAGCCAAGCGGAAAGTCGAAATAATTGTCTCCGCAAAAGACGAGGAAATCGGCACTGCCGCAATAACCCGATCGAAGCGCGAGAAAGAGATCCCGCACAGCTCCGAGGCTTTTTTCGTGCTCGCATACTCTGTTTGAAAGAATATGAACGGGCTTTGAATATGAGGCAGTCTTTTGCCAATCAAGGAACTGACGGTAAAACCGGCTGTTCGAGACAAGGATCACCTCGTCAACCGCCGAAAGCGTATCTAGCTTCATCATCAAATGATCCAGAATGGTTTTCTTTCCGACCCTCAAAAGCGCTTTCGGCAGATCCAGTGTCAGTGGATAAAGCCGGGTTCCAAACCCAGCGGCTAAAATAATAGCTTTCATGTGACAGCATCCTTTCTGTATTGAATGGTTTTTTCGGGAGAGTTCGTATCGATCCTGACCGACGCTTGCATCCCGTACCGGATGTCGGTGGGAAGGTCCAAGAGCCTGATTTCACAGGAGATCACGCGCCGTATTTTAAAAACTTTTTCCACCTGCTCGATCGTCCTCGGCGCAACGCGTACCACTTCTCCTGTGATCCGCCGCGTGGGGTAAGCATAAAAAGAGGCTTGAACCTTATTACCGACCTTAATCTCTTTCACATCCTTTTCCGGCACCAACAACTCAAGGAAATAACTTCCGGGATCCGCCATCTCGAGCACGAGATCCCCTTCCTTGAAGAACCCACCAAGATGGTCTTTGGGATCATTGAGAAGAACTCCGTCAAAAGGAGCTTTCAGCTCCAGAGCTTCAGCCCTTTCTTTCAGAAATCGGATCTCCCCTTCGAGGGACTGTATTTCCTGCTCCTTCCCCGCGAGCTCTTCTTTGGTATCCAGCACCTCAAAATCCGCTTTTTCGCATAATGCGCGACCCGCAGCGCCGTTCTCATAAAGAATGCTCATCCGTTCTTTCTCTTTTTGCAGGAATTCTGCCCGGCTCTGCAAACGAACCTTGTCATGACTCGCGATCTCAAGAGACTGTTTTTTCTCTTCAAGGTTCCTTACGATCTCCGGGTTTTCGAAACGGGCAACGATGGCTCCTTTTTTGACCAAAGCGCCTTTTTCATAAAGCAGCTCTTTTAAAACCCCCGGACTTGCAACTTCGAGTTTCACAAACTTCGCGGCCTGCAAGACGGCATCCCCCCGGATTTCCCCTTTCGGCCAGAAAAAGAAAACGACCGCGCATAATCCGGCCACCCAAACCAGTCGCCACCATCCCTTGTTTTTCTTTTCCGTTTTTTCCTCGAAGAGCATCGGTTCTTCGGTCGGTGCATTTCCCTGCATTTTTCCCGGAGCCTTCGCGTCGGTCATGTTTTTTACCTTTCTTTGAATTAGATCCATTTTTTCCATCCTTCAGGAATGGTTTTCGAGGTCAGATAAACCGTCAGAATCGAAAAACTGAGGCTTGCAAGTATCGGGGCCGTCTGCCACACGAAATAAGGCGTCTTGACTGTGCAGAAGTAGAACCCGTAAATTCCGAGAATTGTCCCAAGCCAGAGATTCCGCACGACGCTTCCTAAGTTTATCTTCGTGAACGGGTCTTTTTTCATGGGGTTCCATTGAAGTTTCCTGATCGGGATCGTGATCATATCGAGGGGGGCGTAAATAAAATTATTCAGGGTGATCAGCACGGAAAAAACGATCTCGTA
>CAISGE010000064.1 GCA_903884815.1 Candidatus Omnitrophota bacterium
AGGGCCTTGGTGCGAGAAAACAATAGTTTGGAGTCGTTTTTCGAGGTTTTAAGCGCTCGTTTTTAAAACGACTTAACGCAACGATTCAAAATCAGGACCGTTCTCGTGAAAATAAACCGTTTTTCAGCAGCCTGCTAGATCGGATCAGGGCGGAAGCGTTTATTGCACCGGATGGTTTATGGTATGCCTGCTGTTACGATGCCAACAATGAACTTGTCTTGGGCCATTTGGATAATCAGTCGATTGACGAGATCTTCCACGGCGACAAGCGCCGTGAGCTTATAAGGAAGCTTCAGGCGAAGCAGTTTCAGGAGATCGGAGGACCGTGCTTGACCGTCAACTGCTGCCAGGGGTTGGATATTGTTCCTCCTGGGAAGTGACGTTTTCTGCGTTATTCCGAAGGCGTTTGCTGCATATGATATTTGTTGACGTCTGGTGGCGACAAAGATAGTATACGCTATGCGTTGCTATAAGAATCATCGTGAAAATCCGACGAGTCCGCTGAATCCAAGGACCTCATGAAAATCGAAGAAGACCTGCTTTATACGCCTAAAGAAGTTCAGACCTATCTCAAGGTCTCTCCTAGCACCATGACCCGCATGATCAAGAAGGGGCTCATTCTCGCCGCCCGTGTGGGCAAGCAATACCGTATTCGCGGGGCCGAGATCCTGATCTGTCTTACACCGGAGCTTGCCGACAAACTTCGCGAAAAATACCGCAAGGCCCGCGCCTGGGTGCACGATCTTCCCGAGTCAACCCCTGGAACGGCGCCGTTATCGAAAAACGTCAAATCCATCAGGGACGGGGCTAAAAATGCGGAGCAGATCTGTCCCTAAAACATATTAAAAAATAACGAGTTGTCATCCTGAGGGCCTGCCGCAGCAGGGGCGAAGGATCTCGTTTGAGATTCTTCTCCCGCCGCTGGCGGGATCAGAATGACGGCCTAAAAGTTTGAAATTTTAAGCTCAAGTGATTCAACTGAAAAAGAGAGGTAATCATGTTTGACGGAAAAAGCATCTTGATCACCGGCGGCACCGGATCTTTCGGGAAAAAGTTTATCGGGCGCGTTCTCCGGCAGCACAAGGTGAAGCGCATCGCGATCTACAGCCGGGATGAAATGAAGCAGTTCATGCTGCGTCAGGAACCGGGATTTCAGGACCCAAGATTGCGTTTTTTTATTGGTGATATTCGGGACAAAGAACGTCTAAGCCGTGCAATGAACGGCGTGGACACCGTGATCCATGCGGCGGCCATGAAGATCGTTCCGGATGCGGAATACAACCCCTTCGAATGCGTCAAAACCAATATCCTGGGGGCCCAGAATGTGATCGAGTGTTGTATGGATAACGGCGTCAAGCAGACCATCGCCCTCTCGACCGATAAGGCCGCCAACCCGGTCAATCTCTATGGTGCCACGAAGCTGGTCTCGGACAAGATCTTTGTGAACGGCAATATCTACGCGGCGCATTCCGGTTCGCGCTTCTCCTGCGTTCGCTATGGCAATGTCATGGGCTCCCGGGGAAGTGTGATCCCGTTCTTCAAGGAAAAAGCCCGGGAGGGAGTGATCCCGATCACGGACAAACGTATGACGCGGTTTTGGATCACCCTGGACCAGGCCGTCGATTTTGTGCTGGATAATCTCAACAGGATGGTCGGCGGAGAGATCTTTATCCCGAAGATCCCGAGCATGAAGATCACCGATCTCGCGGAAGTCGTCGCTCCGGGTGTTCCGACCAAAGAGATCGGTATACGCCCCGGTGAAAAACTGCACGAGCTCATGATCGGCGAAGATGATGCCCGGCATACTTACGAGTACGACAAATACTATGCCATCTATCCGGAACATCCCGAATGGGGACTCGGGAAGGATTCGATCCCGAAGGGAAAGAGTTGCCCCGAAGGCTTCCATTACAGTTCGGACAACAATAAGGACTGGTTGAGCCAGAAGGATATGGCCCGGGTCCTCAAGGAGCAGGACCTTCTGTAAAATGAAAACCGTCCTTATCACGGGGGTTAGCGGACTTCTGGGCAGTAATCTCGCCTGGTGCATGAAAGAACGTTTTCATGTGCATGGGGTTTATCACACCCATCCCGTCAAGATTGTGGGGGTTGATACAAGCCCATTAGACATCCTTTCCGCCGACGGTGTGCGGAAGACGATAGAGTCGGTGGGTCCGGACATTGTCATTCATTGCGCTTCACTGGCGAATGTGGACCTCTGTGAGAAGCATCCCGAAGAAGCCAGGCGTATTCATGGGGAAGGAACCACGAATATCGTCGAAGCCCTGCGCGGCACCAAGGCAAAACTGATCTATATCTCAAGCGACTCTGTTTATGAGGGGGTTCAAGGTCCTTATCCGGAAGACAGGGGCGTCGCGCCCCGCAATGTCTACGGCCGGACCAAACTGGAGGGCGAAAAAGCCGCGGCGGTTCATCCGGACCATTTGATCCTTCGAACCAATATTTTTGGCTGGAATATTCAGGATAAAACCAGCCTCGCCGAATGGATCCTTCGTGAACTCCGCGCGGGCCGCACCGTGAACGGTTTTCAGGACGCTCGCTTTTCCTGTCTCTATACATTCGAGTTGGCGCGCCTGATCGAACTCGCAATTAGCAAAAAACTGACCGGAGTTTATAACTGCGGCACTTCCACCGCGTGTTCAAAATATGAGTTTGCCTGTCAGCTAGCCGAAATTTTTGGATTGTCTGAGGATCTTGTAAAGCCCGCATTGTTAAAGGATTCGGCTTTGATGGCTTCTCGGGGTCAGGATCTTTCTATGGATGTGAGTTCCTTTGAAAATGCGCTGGGTGAGCCGATGCCGAGCACGAGCGCTTGTCTCACGGGATTTTACCGGGATTCCCGGGAGGGTATACCCGCAAAACTTTGTTATGGGGCGAAGAAGGCCCGGTCGTCCCTGTTTCGCATTCCCTACGGATGGCACGACATCGATCCAACGGATATCGAAGCTGTGGTTGAGGTGCTTCAGTCGGGCAGTTTGACCCAGGGCCCCCAGGTCAAAGCCTTTGAAGATGCTTTGGGCGACGTGACAGGCGCAAAACATTCTGTTGCGGTAAGCTCCGGGACCGCGGCGCTTCACATCGCCTGTCTTGCGGCCGGCGTAGGCCCCGGCGACGAGGTGATCACATCGCCCATTACCTTTGTGGCTTCGGCCAATTGTGCTGTTTACTGCGGCGCGCGTCCTGTTTTTGCGGATATTGATCCCAAGACCTGGAATATGGACGCTGAGACCCTCAAGGCGGCTCTCAATCCGAAAACAAAAGCCGTCATCCCGGTGCATTTTACGGGCCAGAGCTGTGACATGCGGGAGATCCAACGGATCGTTCGAGATGCCGAAAAAAAGTTTGGGCGCCGTATTTTTATTATTGAAGATGCCAGCCACGCGTTGGGCTCTTTTTATCGTGAAAGACCGGTCGGTTCTTGCAACTGGTCCGATATGGTGGTGATGAGCTTCCATCCCGTGAAACACATTACCACCGGCGAAGGGGGTTCTGTTTTCACTCAATCGGAGGAACTTGCCGGCAGCTTGCGGCGGCTCCGATCGCATGGCATTACCAATACTCCGGGTGAGCTGACCCAGCCTGCGCCGGGGCCTTGGTACTATGAGCAGCAGGATCTTGGCTTTAATTACAGGATCACGGATCTGCAGTGCTCGCTAGGCCTATCCCAATTGAAGAGGCTGCCGGAATTCATCCGTCGCCGTAAGGAGATAGTCGACCGCTATAACAAGGCTTTTCAAGGGCTTGAGAACATCACGATTCCGTTCGAATCTCCTGAATGTCGCAGCAACCGGCACCTTTATGTCCTGTTATTTGATTTTAAGGCCATAGGGAAGTCGCGGGCCGAGGTGATGGGCGAACTGAAGGTTCGTGGAATAGGATCTCAAGTGCATTATATCCCTGTTTATCAGCAGCCGTTTTATCAGCGGAATTTCGAAAGTTCCCCAAATGATTTTCCTGCGGCTGAGAAATATTACGAAGGTTGTTTGTCTTTGCCACTTTTTCCGGCTATGTCGGACGAGGATGTGGAAAGTGTGATCGCCGCAGTAACGCAGATGGAAAAAAGAAGAGGCGGGGTATGTTAATGTCTGAGGGATTCTCGCGTGTGGTGGAAGGCGAACGCATTAATTTACGGCCACTTCGCATTGAGGACGTGACTGATGCATACTGCCGTTGGATGAATGATCCCGTGACCAACCAGTTCCTGGAGAGCCGGTTTTTTCAGCATTCTCGGGAATCGTTAAAAGAGTATGTTCGTAGCAAGTCAGGGGATACCAGCTATGCTTTTTTTGCGGTCATCCTTAAAGACGGCGGTCGGCACATCGGTAATATCAAGCTAGGGCCTATCGATAGCGTCCATCGCCTGGGAGATATCGGGATTTTGATGGGGGAGAAGGATTGTTGGGGTAAAGGGTATGCTACTGAAGCCATCCGTTTGATCGTCCGTTACGCTTTTAACGTGCTTGACCTTCATAAAGTTACGGCCGGCTGCTATGCTCCCAATGAGGGAGCTATAAAGGCATTCATGAGGGCCGGTTTTTCTAAGGAAGGCGTGCGTAAAGAACATTGCTATTACAACGGCAGTTTTGTTGATGATGTCCTTTTGGGACTCGTGCGCCCTGTTGGGAATAATCATAGATAGGAGAAACGGGATGGGAACTAAAAAAAGCCAAGATATGCAGGAACGCGCTAAGCAACGGATACCCGGCATGACACAGCTTCTCTCCAAGCGTCCGGACCAGTTTTCCTTAGGTGTGTGGCCCGCCTATTACAGCAAGGCCAAGGGCGTAGAGGTCTGGGATCTGGATGGGAACAAGTATATTGATATGAGCATCGGGGGTATCGGTGCGAATATCCTAGGGTATGCAGATGCGGATGTTAATGCCGCCGTTCTCAAGGCCGTAGAGAATGGCTCGAGCTCTTCGTTGAACTGTCCTGAGGAAGTCGAATTAGCGGAGCTTTTGTGTGAGCTTCATCCCTGGGCGGATAAAGTTCGCTTTGCGCGCACGGGCGGCGAGTCCATGGCTGTTGCTGTCAGAATCGCACGTGCCTATACAGGTAAGGACAAGGTCGCTTTTTGCGGGTATCACGGTTGGCATGATTGGTATCTTTCAGCAAACCTCGGGACAGAAAATGCGCTGGGAGAACATCTGTTGTCAGGATTGGATCCGCGAGGAGTGCCTCGTGGCTTGACGGGTACAGCACTCCCTTTCCGGTATAACCAGATCCATGAGCTGAAGAAGATCGTTGCCGAACACGGGAATGACCTGGCAGCCATCATAATGGAACCGGTTCGCGACGATGAGCCACAAGCCGGCTTTTTCGAGGATGTTCGCGCTTTAGCGGACCAAACAGGAGCTGTCTTTATTGTCGATGAGATCTCCGCGGGTTTTCGCATGAATACGGGCGGCGCGCATTTGATTTATGGCATCAAACCAGACATGGCCGTATTTTCAAAAGCTTTGGGAAACGGCTACCCCATAGCGGCTATTATTGGAAAAGAAAAGTTTATGGATGCCGCTCAGAGAACTTTTGTAAGTAGCACGATGTGGACTGAACGCATCGGGCCTGCAGCGGCACTTGCGACCATAGGGAAACACCGGGCATTGGATGCGGGAAAGCATCTTGTCTCGATCGGAAAACAAGTGCAGCAGGGTTGGACGCGTCTTGGAGCGAAACATGGATTAAAGATCCACGCAGGAGGGATGTTTCCGATCAGCCACTTTGCTTTTGAATATGAAAACTCTCTGGCGCTCAAGGCCTTATTTGTCCAGCTGATGCTCGAAAAGGGATTCCTGGCTACAACGGCGTTCTATGCCATGTGCGCGCATACAGCTGAGCACGTCGAAAGTTATCTTCTGGCGGTCGATCAGGTGTTCGGCGTTATCGTTGAAACTCTTGCGGCAGGAGCTGTTGAGCGGAAGTTAAAAGGCAAGCCGGCGATGGCCGGTTTTAAACGGCTTACTTAAGAGCCTCGACGAGTCATGGCATCCAAAGCGTCAATAGGGCTTGTTCTTGGAACGGCACAACTTGGGATGGCCTATGGAATAGCCAACAGGACCGGGCAGCCCGATTTGGCGCGTGCGACCGAAATTGTACGAATTGCCTGGGCCGGAGGGATTCGGGAGTTTGATACGGCCCAGGACTATGGCGCGAGCGAGGCGGTTCTGGGAAAGGTCTTTTCTGCGCTGAATATTGCGGGGGAGGCAAGGGTTATCAGCAAGATCGATCCCGAGATCGACCCCCTGAATCCACAGGCCATGGCAGGGGCGCTTGATCGTTCTCTGAAGCGATTGGGTATCCCGCGTCTTTCAGGGTTGATGCTCCACAAAGAAGGATTATTGTCCCAATGGTCGCGGGGGATGGGACGGATTTTGCAAGGTTTTGTGGCGGAAGGTAAGGTCAGTCGCATTGGTGTCTCCGTCTATTCTCCGGACAAGGCTCTTGAGGCGCTGGATATTGAGGGGGTTGATATGGTGCAGGTGCCGTCCAATATTCTCGACCGGCGATTTGAGAGAAAAAGTGTTTTTGAACGGGCTTCTCAGAAAAAGAAACGGATCTATGTCCGGAGTGTCTTCTTACAGGGCCTTATTCTTATGGATCCGGACGCTTTGCCCGGTCATATGCTGTTTGCCAGACCGATTCTGGAAAAGATTATTTCCCTTGCCCGTGAACTTAACGTAACCCGGTGCGAATTGGCCGTAAGCTATTTAAAAGAACGCATACCGGGGGCCGGATTGCTGATCGGCGCGGAAACGGCTGAACAGGTCGAAGAGAACTTAGCCGCTTGGGCAAAGAAATCCGCGGCCAATCTCATGCCGTCAGTCTTGAAATGTTTCGATCAAGTAGGTGAAAAGATCTTGAATCCTGCGTTGTGGGGAAGCGTCCAATGATAGCAGCATTTATTCAGGCCAGAACATCCTCCTCCCGTTTTCCGGGCAAGGTGCTTAAACCGATTCTGGGGCGTGCGATGTTAGAGCTTGAAGTGGAGCGCGTCCGGGCTTGTAAAACGATCGATCGCGTGGTTGTTGTGACGAGCACCGCTCTCGAGGATAAGCAGATCGTAGACCTAGGACAGCGCAGTGGTGTGGATGTCTTTTGTGGAAGCCTGGAGAATGTTTTGGACCGCTTTTACCAGGCAGCCCTTAAATTCAAGCCGGATCATATCGTTCGACTGACGGGGGATTGTCCCTTGCTCGATCCAAATGTAGTGGATGCGATGGTCCGGCTTTATTTAGAAAAAAATTGCGATTACGCCACTAATTGCACACCGCCGACTTATCCGGATGGACTTGACGCGGAGGTTTTCTCCTTCAGAGCTCTTGAAGAGACAAAGCGGGAGGCGGTGCTTCCGTCTCACCTCGAACATGTGACGCCGTTCATTGAGGCGCAGCCCGAGAGGTTCAGGACGATAAATCTTGCCTGTGAGACAGACCTTTCGGCTTTGCGCTGGACCGTTGATGAACCCGAAGATTTCGAGCTTGTCAGGATCGTTTTTGAGACGCTTTATCCCCAGAAGCCCTTATTTGATATGCAAGATGTCCTGGGACTTCTCAGGACAAAGCCTGAGCTGACAGCTCTCAATAAAAAGTTCATAAGGAACGAAGGTCTCATAAAGTCGAAGGAAAAGGATCGACCCTTTCTGGAAGGTGAAAGAGCCGCGTAGCTATGGGGAAGAAAATTTCGGTTTGTTTTAGAGTGGACGTCGGAAGGAAACTGGGCCTGGGGCATTTGTCCCGGTGCCGTTCCCTGATGTTGGCTTTTTCCAATCTGGCGGCCTGTCATTTTTTAGTCGTGACAAATGACAAGGAACTTGTCGGAAAGTTCATTTCTGGGATCGATTTTGATCTCTATGGAAAGAACAGCTCTTTTAAAAATAAGCATTTCGATATTGG
>CAISGE010000065.1 GCA_903884815.1 Candidatus Omnitrophota bacterium
GGGCCTTGGTGCGAGAAAACAATAGTTTGGAGTCGTTTTTCGAGGTTTTAAGCGCTCGTTTTTAAAACGACTTAACGCAACGATTCAAAATCAGGACCGTTCTCGTGAAAATAAACCGTTTTTCAGCAGCCTGCTAGACAAAGGCTCCGGACGCAGATGTATAAGTATAGGTCGTGCCATTAGGCCCCGTGTAAGTCGTGGCAGAAGCCTTCGTCCAATCCTGGCGAACCCCTCCCTGATCTACCACGGTCGTGAAACAAGCGTTGGCAGCACTGCAGGCGGCTACGCTTGCGGGGTCAAGGGCAGCGGGATACGCTTTGTTCTTGGCGAAATAGGTATAAATCCCACTCCGAACCCCACCCACAACGCCCTTTTCAGCCGCCGCTTTCGCGTCCGACTGCAGATCGTAATATTTAGGGATGGCCACGACCGCTAAAAGTCCCAAAAGCACGATTACCATGATCAGCTCGATAAGCGTAAAACCCGAATGTTTCTTCATACGAACTTTTCCCTATTCTGCTCGGTTGAGTATTAAATGTCCCGAAAGAAAAAACTCAACTTCCTAAACAAATGCCCCCGTCGCGGCCGTGTACGTATAAGAAGTCCCGGCAGGCCCCGTATAGACTGATCCCGCAGTTGTGCAGGACCAATCCTGCTGGATGCCGCCCTGATCGATCACCGTTCCAAAACACGGGTTGGCAGCGGAACACGCGCCGACAGCCCCACCCAAACTTGCGGGATAAGCCTTGTTCTTTGCGAAATAAGTGTATATCCCAGAGCGGACTCCGCCCACCACGCCTTTTTCGGCAGCGGTCTTCGCATCGGTCTGGAGATCGTAATACTTCGGAATAGCGACGATCGCCAGAAGGCCCAACAGCACGATTACCATGATCAATTCAATAAGAGTAAAACCTTTTCGATTCATGAACATTGAGATTCTCCTTTGTTCTTGTTGTAATAAAATTAATGCCTAAAAAGACTGATCATATTCCACATCGGGAGGAACATCCCGAGAGCCATCAAAAAAACCATTCCGCCCAGCACCACGATAAGCATCGGCTCGATCAGAACCATGAGATTACTGACCGTGTATTCCACCTGCATATCATAATAGTCCGAAACCCGTAAAAGCAACTCATCAATTTTCCCGGTTTCTTCCCCGACCCTGACCATCCGGACGACCGATGGCGGAAAAACACCGCTTTCTTTCATGGGCTGCGTCATACTGGTGCCTTCGGTGACGCTGACGCGGATCTTGTTGATCGCTTGCGCCACCACAACATTATCGGCACTACCCTCCGCAATCTCAAGTGCTCTTAGCGCCGGAATTCCGCTTTGTATCAAAAGGGCCATAATTCTCGCGAATCGGGACATGTCCGCCTTGAGAACGAGGCCTCCAAAGACCGGGAGCTTCAGCATGATCTGATCACGCAGGAGTTTCCCCGTCGGCGTCTTCAGAAAACGAACGAAAAAGATAATTCCGGAAACCAACAGGATAGCCATAAGCCACCAGTAGTGGGTGAAGGCATCATGGATTCCCAAGAGGATCCGGGTTGGAAGAGGCAGCGCGACGCCGCTTTTGGCAAAGAGAGCCGCGAACTTCGGGATAATAAAATTCGTGATCACAAGAAACGCAATCGCGATGGCGCTCAGGACGAGCGCGGGATACCGGAGGGCCGATTTAACGCGCATCCTGAGTTTTTCCTCGGACTCCCCTAAAAAAATAAGACGTTCCAGAATCTGCTCCAGGCGGCCGGAAGCTTCCCCGGCCCGGATCATATTGATGTAGAGCTCGCTGAAGATCGAAGGGTAACGGGCGAGGCTGTCCGCCACGCTCGCGCCGCCACGAATGTTCTGGATCAGGCCGGCCACAATCTTCTTTAATATCGGGTTGCGGTCCTGCTCGTCGATGACCTCAAGCGATGCCAAGATCGTCAGTCCTGCCCGGGTCAGCGTATAGAACTCGCGGGTGAAGGCGTTGACGTCGCTCAGCTTAAAGCGGCGAAAGCGTTCAAATAAATGCATGTCGAGAGACTCTTCGACCGGCTCGATCAGAAAGGGGGTGAGGTCTTTTTCTTTGAGTTTGGCAGCAACTTCCGCGTCAGAACCGGCGGCCATCTGTCCGTTCACAGGCTTGCCAAATTTGTCACGGGCTTTGTAACGGTAGGTAACTTCCATTATTCGATCTCGGTAACCCGAAGCACTTCCTCAAGGGTGGTGACGCCGTGCCGGACCTTTTCAAGTCCGTCTTCGCGGAGGGTTTTCATCCCCTGCTCGATCGCCACCTTACGGATCTCCGCGGCGGAATGTCGTCCGTCGACCAAAGTCTTAATTTCATCGGAGATGAACATCAGTTCAAAGATCCCGATGCGCCCCATAAAACCGGTTTGATTGCACTTCGGGCAGCCTTTGCCGCGCATGACCTTGGTGCCTTCCGGAAGACCAAGGGTCTGCATCACCGCGGACGATGGCGCATAAGGCTCACGACACTTGATACAATTCATACGGACAAGACGTTGCGCGAGAATGCCGATCACAGAACTCGAGATCAGGAAAGGTTCAGCCCCCATATCGGTCAGGCGGGCCAGGGCGGACGGAGCGTCATTGGTATGGAGCGTGGAAAACATTAGATGTCCGGTAAGCGCGGACTGGATGGCCATTTCCACGGTCTCCTTGTCGCGGATCTCACCGACCATCATGATGTCGGGGTCCTGACGAAGAAAACCACGCAATCCGTTGGCGAACGTAATGCCGGCCCGGGCATTGACCTGGGTCTGGCGCACCCGTGGCAACACATATTCCACGGGGTCTTCGATGGTCACAATATTCTTTTCCTCGCTGTTGATCTTGGAAAGAGCCGCGTAAAGTGTGGTTGATTTGCCGCTCCCTGTGGGACCGGTCACAAGGATGATGCCGTGAGACCGCGTGATAAGTTTTGAAAACTGCTCCAGCGTTTCCTTGTTAAATCCAAGGTCGGTCAGATTGGGAAGCATGGCGCGCTTATCCAGAAGGCGCAGCACGACATTTTCGCCGAAAAGCGTCGGGAAAGTCGAGACGCGGATATCTAAGTCCTTCCCTTCCAACTCAGTGCGGATTTTGCCATCCTGAGGCTTCCGGTTTTCGGTGATGTCCATCCCGCCCAGGATCTTCACGCGTGAGACGACAGAGCTCAGAATGGTGAGCGGGAAGGTCGTGATGTAATGCAAAAGCCCATCGACGCGGAGGCGTACCGAGACGATCGATTCTTCAGGTTCAATGTGGATATCTGAGGCCCTTTGCTGAACCGCCTGAAGGAGAAGGCTTTCGACCAATTTACTTACGGGAGTCTGTTCGTTGATCTCTCCCAGAAGCGCGTCCTGCATACTCGGCGCTTTTTCCCGCTCAATGGTCTTGACGATATCCGACATGGAGCCATAGGAATGATAGTAGGTGTTGAGGGCCGCCTGGAATCCTCCCGGCGAGATCAGGATCGTGTCGACCGTATCAAAATTGGTGAGCTTTCGAATCTGGTCGATCGCCACAATGTTCTGGGGGTCGACCATCCCCAAGGAAAGCGCATTCCCGGTAGTAAAAAGAGGCATGACGCTGTACTTCTTGGCGATCTTTTCAGGAACGAGTTTGATCAGCTCTCGGTCGAGGCGGTAATTATTGAGATCGAGATACGGAATGCCGTAGATCGAGGCTTTGACATTGGTCAGTTCCTCGTCAGCAATGATGCCGCTCTTGACGAGAACGGTTTCAAGCGGCTGGCCGACACGCGCGGATTCTTTTTGAGCTTGTTCGGCCTGGTCTTTCTGGATCAAGCCCTGCTTCAGCAACAATTCAAGTAATTTAGCGCCTGCGATCATCGCTTCCCCCGAGGGATAATTATATTACGATACCTGAGGCCCGAGCAGTCTCTGTATCGTTTGAGTGAAGAGATCAAGATTGAAGGGTTTGACGATGTAGGCGCTGGCGCCGACCTGCTCCGCGAGCTTTTTATCGGCATCACTTCCACGCGCTGAGAAAATGATCACGGGAATATTTTCGAAGGCCTTGTCGAATTTCAGCATGCGGCAGACCTTGAAGCCGTCAATTTTGGGGATCATGAGATCCAACAAGATCGCATCCGGTGATTCCGAGCGGGCCATATTGAGACCTTCCTGACCGTCCTTGGCGATAATCACCTCAAAACCCGCGGCCGAAAGCCTCGAGCTGATGATCAATTGAATCTCCGGCTCATCGTCCACTAAAAGAATTTTTTTCTTCACCATTCACCTCAAGCAAGAATTAAATTGTCAGGGCCTGCGACAGGATTCATTGTATTGATAATATTGTATCGACACAAGGCACGAGGACTAAACCGCTAATCCGCTTTTCCCAAGAAGATAGGCGTTTAAAAGTTTGCGCATTTTAAGGAGGGCTTGGCCGCGATGCGAGACCCGGTGCTTCAGCGCTGCCGGAATCTCTCCAAACGTCTTACCGTAAGGTGGGTAGAAAAAAATGGGATCATACCCGAAGCCTTCGCACCCCTGAGGGTCCGTGATGATCATTCCGTGAACTTGGCCCTTCTCAACCCCGATCAGTTTTCCGGGCACCGCAAGCGCGATCGAGGATTCATAATAGGCGGTTCGCTTTTCAGCCGGGACATTGGACATCAATTCCATAAGCTTCCGGTTATTCGCGTCATCACTGTGGAACTCTCCGCAGAAACGCGCGGAATGGACCCCGGGAGCTCCGTCCAGGGCATCACAGCAGATCCCGGAATCTTCCCCGATCGTGAGTTCCCCGGTTTGTCCGGCATAACTCAGCGCCTTGAGTTTGGCATTCTCTTCAAAAGTGCTTCCGGTCTCCTCGACCGTCGGCACCGAGGGAAAATCGCGCAGACTCAGACACTGTATCGGAAGCTCCGCGAGAAGCTCTTTTAATTCCCGGAGTTTGCCGAAGTTGGTCGTCGCAAGCAGGAGCCGTATCTTAGGCTTGTTTGGCATATTTCTTCTGGATCTCCGCGAGTTCACGAATTCCTTTTTTCGCGAGCTTGAGCATTTGGATCAGCGTCGCTTCCGAAAAGGGCTCGCCTTCGGCCGTTCCCTGAACTTCCACCAATTTGCCGGAGCCGGTCATCACCACGTTCATGTCCACTTCCGCCTTGGAGTCTTCGAGATAGCAAAGATCGAGCGCGGGCTTCCCATTGACGACCCCGACACTGATCGCGGCCACAGAATCCCGAATCGGGCTTTCCTTGATTTTCCCGCTATCGAGAAGCTTGCGAATCGCATGTTCAAGTGCGATATAGCAGCCCGTGATCGAGGCCGTGCGGGTACCGCCATCGCCCTGGATCACATCCGCGTCGAGCCAAATGGTCCGTTCGGGAAGTTTTTTGAGGTCAACGATCGATCGAATACTGCGGCCGATCAGACGCTGGATCTCCTGCGTGCGTCCCGAAAGCTTTCCTTTGGCGGCTTCTCGCGCGATGCGCTCATTGCAGGAGGCCGGCAGCATGCCGTACTCGGCCGTGATCCAACCCTTGCCTTCTGCCTTGCAGAAAAACGGGACTTTCTCCTCGATCGTCGCGGAACACACCACCTTAGTGTCCCCCATTTCGATCAGGCAGGAGCCATGGGCGTTCTTCAGATAATTCGTCTGAACGCGAACTTTGCGGAGCTCATCACTTTTTCTTTTATCGATCCTCGACATAGAAGCCTTTCGTTTAACGGACGTGAAGTATTTTATGGAGCTGGATCCCGACACGAATGTTCGGGGTCCATTTCGCTCCGGTTCGTTGTAATGTCCCGAGAAACCGCATGAGCGCGGGTCCCGGGATGCCATGCTTGCCGCGGCTCATCGGCTGTAAAAAAACAGGCGTTGCGGGGGCTACGGCCGCAACCATTCGCAAATGTTTTCCATACTCCGTGAGTTCGATCCGTGGCGAGACCACGATCTTGATATAAGTTTCCCTACCTTTTGTGAGCCTGAGAAATCTCCGGTGCTCTTCCAGATAATCCGCCTGACGCGTAACGCTCGGCAACTTCAGATCCATGGCAATAATATCACAGTCCTTGAGAACCTTCGAGAAGCTCTTCCAGAGGATGCCGCTTGTTTCTAGGAGAATGCGATGGCGCATTTTCTTTAGCGCGGGACAAAGCAATTTCAGAAAATCAACGTGAAGAAGCGGTTCTCCTCCGGTGAGGCAAACACAGGCATGAGGACCGTGCGTCTTTTCAAGTTTTTCGAGCATCCGAAGAACATCGGGAAGCGACAGGGTCCGACCGATCTTACCCGCCTCGTCACAATAGTCGCATTTCATGTGGCAGGCTTCGAATCGGATGAAGATATGGCGCTCGCCCATCCGCGGCCCCTCTCCCTGGATCGAGGAGAAAATTTCAGTGATGCGCGCGCTGACGGGCGCCTTCCGGAAGGTCATGAAATGAGAGGGTCTGGGATCCCGGCTTCACGGAACCCCTTGGCCCGCAGGATACAGGAGTCACAAGTCCCGCACGGCGCGTCGTCTCCCGCATAACAGGACCAGGTCGTTTCAAAAGGGACACCGAGCTTTTGCCCGAGAAGCACAATGTCTTTTTTCGTGAGCTGGATGAGCGGCGCCCGGATCTCGACCTTGCGCCCTTCGACGCCGGCCTTGGTGCCGCTCCACATGGCGTCGCCTACGGCCTTGAGATAATCTGGACGGCAATCCGGATAGCCGCTGTAATCCATGACATTCGCGCCGATGAAGATCGCCTCCGCGTTCGCCGTTTCAGCACAGGACATGGCCATGGCGAGAAAAACGCTGTTCCGTCCGGGGACGTAGGTCACAGGGATCTCCTTCGACATAGTTTCCTCTTCGCGATCTTTCGGAAGAAGGATCTTCGTATCCAACAAGGCGCTCCCCTTCCAAGGCATGCTAAGAGCCGCGAAATAATGAGGGATGATCAGGACTTTTGTGAGGGCTCGTGCTGCGGAGATCTCCCGGAAATGGCGTTGACCGTATTCGATGGATAAGGCGATAGCCTCATAACCTTCGGAGCGAGCCACATAAAGAGATACGGTAGAGTCGAGTCCCCCGGACAAAAGGCAAATGGCTTTTTTCATGGGATGTGCACGCGCTGGACCGTTTTCAGTCTTTCCCCAAGAAAAGCTTCTCCGATGCGCTCAAAATTGCGCACACGATCGGTCACAAAGATCCGGAGCGGCGCACGGCGGGATCTCGGATGAAGAAGTTTTCTTTCTTTAAGCAGGGCTTTCAGCCGAAGCGCCGTAGGCAGCGCGGAGTCCACAAGCCTGACCTTCGGGCCCATGACTTTTCCGATCACTTTTTGAAGTAGAGGGTAATGCGTGCAACCAAGGATGAGTGTGTCGATATTCTTTTGCTTGATGGGCGTCAGATAGATCTTCGCGGCGCCAAGCGCCACAGGACCGTCCCACCAGCCTTCTTCCGCCAATGAAACAAAAAGCGGGCACGGCCTGAGAAAATATTCAGCTTCCGACGATCGGGCGGTTAGACTTTTGCTGTAACTGCCGCTTTCGATCGTGGCATGCGTCGCGATCACGCCGATCCGGTGATGCCGCGTGACGCGCAAGGCTTCCTCAACGGCGGGCGTGATCACATCCAGAACAGGGATAGAAAGCGTTTCGGAAAGCAGTTTAAAAGCGACGCTTGAGGCGGAATTGCAGGCGATCACAAGTGCCTTGATCTTTTTCGTCAGCAGAAAATGCGCGCATTTGAGCGAACGACTGCGGATCTCATCCGTGGATTTAGTGCCATAAGGCAGATGGGCCAGATCCCCGAGGTAGAGGATCTCTTCGGAAGGAAGACGGCGACGGAGCTGCCGCACAACGGTAAGCCCCCCCAGCCCCGAATCAAAAACTCCGATGGGAGCGTTTGGCGACTGGCGGTGAACGATCGATTTTTTTAGAGAGCTGATTTCCATATCCAAGGGTAGTCAGTAACGGTGAATGTCGAAGTAGAACTTATTATCCACGCGAGAGGGTCTTTTCTAGAGCACCGACACTTTTTGCATAGCTTGACGGATACGGCCAAGGCCTTCTTCTATCAGAGAGATGTCGAGGGCATAGCTGAGACGGATCCTGTCGGGAGCCCCGAACCATTCTCCGAGATAAGTGATCACTTTAAAATCCGTATAAAGCACGGATAAAAACTCCCGCGCGTTCTTGCATTTAGGGAGAACATAGAATGCGCCCTCCGGTTTCCAAAGATCGAATCCGAGGTCCACCAGGCCTTTGTAGATATAATCGCGCCGCTGGCGCCATACTTGGAGTTGTTTCGCGGTATATTCTTTGGGAGCCTTCATCGCGGAAAGCGCCATATCCTGTCCCACCAGATTCGTGTTCATCGAAGTGTGCGTCTTCATCTCGCAGACATTCTCAACGATTTTCTTATCTGAACTCCAGAGATAGCCAACCCTGACGCCGCACATACAATAAGTCTTCGAGAAAGAATTCACCGTGATCACATGATCGCCGTTGATGTTGTAATTCTCGCGCTCATAAATGAGGTCCTTATACACCTCATCCGAGACAACATGCACACCGAGCTTTTGTGTGATCTTTTCGATCTCTTTGAGCGATTCGATAGCCTCGACCCTTCCGGTCGGATTGGAGGGAGAATTGATTAAAACAGCGCGGCAATCCTTGATTTTTCTCTTAAAATCGTCCATGTCGATCCGGCCATCGACCATGTCCGTAAAAACTGGAACCATACCCGCCATTTCGATGATCGGAAGATAGGAATAATAATACGGACGGGGAAGCAACACCTTTTCGCCTTTAGACCACCCTCGAAATATCAGGTCCAGCGCCTCAGAGGCACCGTTCGTGATGACGAAATTCTCCGCTGTGGAGCCGGGGTATTCGCGGGCCAAAGATTCACGCAGTTTCACCTCACCCTGAATGAGCCCGTAGCGCAGATCGCGGGTAAGATCAATGCCCTGGAAAGCTTCCGGCGGTGGCGGAAGATCGGGCTGTCCGGAA
Source organism: Candidatus Omnitrophota bacterium (assembly GCA_903884815.1). Classification (GTDB taxonomy): domain Bacteria; phylum Omnitrophota; class Omnitrophia; order Omnitrophales; family Aquincolibacteriaceae; genus Aquincolibacterium; species Aquincolibacterium aerophilum. The sequence goes on from CAISGE010000065.1 coordinate 8,968, forward strand.
CCAAAACTGATGACACCGTTGCCTTGTTTTCCTATAAAGTCGGCGGGGCTTTTAAGTCTAAGTATTTCGGTCATTGTTGTCTAAATGATGAATTCATCCCTCTTGAATAAAAAGAATCTCTACGCGTCCTCAGAGGAATCTTCATCCGCATCGGCATTTTCATCTTCTTTGCCGTCGTCAATGATACAGAGGACCTCGTCGCGCTGGACCGTATCATCTTCCGCGATGCAAACTTCGGCTAAAATTCCGGTCGCGGGCGCGGTAATCGTGACGACAGATTCCTCCGTCGCGAGTTCCACAAGGTCATCCCCCTGAGTCACTTGGTCGCCCTCTTCAAAAAACCAGGACTTGATGGTCGCCTCGTCCACATTCTTTCCCAATCCCTTCGCAAGGACTTCAAACATCGCAAATCTCTCCTGTTTTAAACTGAGGTGGAAGTTTCTGAATTGCCGCAGGTCCGCTCTTCCCCAAGTCCGGAAAAAGTTTCCCGCGCGTGATAAGAACTGCGGACGTAGGCACCCGCCAAAACTTTCTCGAAACCCATCGCCATTAGTTTGCGCGAAAGATCCTGGAATTTTTCGGGGGTGACATATTCCTGGACCTCAAGGCTCTGAGGCGTCGGTTGCAGATATTGTCCCAAAGTCATCATGCTGACTCCGACGGACAAAAGATGGCGCCCCGTCTCAAGGATCTCCGGAACCGTTTCTCCAAGCCCCAGCATCAACCCGCTCTTTGTGATACGCTGAGGTGCCAACCGTTTCGCGATCTCAAGCGTTCTGAGCGAGCAATGATAATCGGCTTGAGGCCTGACGACCCGCTGCAGACGTTCCACTGTTTCAAGATTATGATTAAAAACTTCCGGCCCTGACTCTACCACCCGATGCACCAATTCTTCACGGGAGTGAAAATCCGGTGTCAAAACTTCGACTTCGGAACCCGGGATCTCCCGCTTCACGGCGCGCACGGTTGAGGCATAATGTCCCGCGCCCTCGTCCGCAAGGTCATCACGAGTGACGGAGGTGACCACCACATAGCGAAGTCCCAATTCCTTGGCCGCAAACGCCACGCGCTCGGGCTCATCCATGCGCAGATCTTCGCCGATCCCGGTAGGCACGGCGCAGAACCCACAATGGCGCGTGCAAACGCCGCCGAGGATCATAAAGGTCGCCGTATCTTTCGCGTAACACTCGTGACTGTTGGGACACATGGCAGACCGACAGACGGTATTCAATTCATATTTATGTAAAATGGCATGGGTGCGCTGGGAGGAATTTTCCGGCAAGGAACGTCTCAACCAATCCGGAAAGCGTCTAAAGGATCGCACGTGAGCCTTTCTCATGAAACGTTCGCGAAAACAGTGACAAATTGTGTGTGTTTTTATCAGAAAGCAAGAGCAGTGTCAAGCATCAACGCAGGCCAATAAATCCGCCGTTTTGCAAACACAAGTCATTACAAGGACGGGTGTTAGTTCCCAAGCCACACGACAAGACATCACGTCGATGAAGGCATTAAAAGAACCCATTAAAGGGCATCTTTCATGGGCAGGGAGCACTGAGAAAAGTGGCAATCAATTCTCTCGGAATGCCGAGATCGATGACCTCAATCTCACCCGCATGGGCCGGTCCCTCTCCGACGCAGAGCCCGAGCTTCTTGATTGCCAGAGTGAGCGTCATCATCGCCTTCACGGCCACACCGTGAACGTCCCCCGTGTCGGCATCCAATCCTGAGGGAATATCGATGCTGATCACCGGTTTCCCACAATATGTCATGGCTCGTACCGCGCTTTCGTTGACTCCCGTCAGCGGAGAATGGATCCCAACACCGAATAGAGCATCGACTACAAGGTCTGCTACCCGGCAATACCCGAGAAGATCATTCTCAGTCGAGGCTTCTGTGACGCGTGTGATAGGCAGAGACATCTTTCGAACGATACGGAGGTTCAAAAGCGGGTCCGGCTTGAGCGTGTCGGCATCGGCGAGAAGAAGAATTTGCGTCTGAAAACCTAAATTGGCGAGATATCTTGCGACCACAAGACCATCGCCGCCATTGTTCCCCCTTCCGATCATCAGGAGAACCTTACAGGGCTTGAATTTGTCGCGGATCACTTCGCTGACGTTGCGACCCGCATTCTCCATCAAGAGAAGACTGGGCATGCCATAATCGCGGATCGCCGACTCCTCGATCTTCCGCATTTCAGCAACCCGGATAAGCATGGAGCCTGCCGCCAAGATCAGCTTCGTTCAGGATTGGCCGAAGAAGGACCCCTTGTCAAAGGGGATTTTAACGGAACTTTCTTTTCGCTGTCCAAAACTGCAGAATCGCTTCCCACAAAGAGGATGAGTTTCTGCAGCCCCTGACGGACGGTATCCACGACGCGTACGGACTCACCCAACTCGCGTGTCGCGGCCGCATTCTTTCGATCCGTGCGGCTCCGGTAGCGTCGGTGCTCATCCTCAATTCTGGCCAGACGAATCTCCTGGTCATTCAACTTCGCCTCGTACTCTTTGCGTATCGAGTTCCGTTCCTGGACAAGTTGCGCATGCTCTCTTCGCACCGTTTCATGTTCCGCGACTTTTCCGGCAAGTTCCAAGACCTGCTTTTCAAAGTTCGCGAGAGCTTCGTCGCGCATCTTCAAAGAAGCTGCCATCTCCTGAGTCGCGGCCTCAAGACTACCCACTTTCTGAAGGAGCTCCTGCTCACGATCGCGGAGGGCCGCTACTTGACCGTCTCTTTCGGAATGAGTTGCTTCTAGCTCGGAAATTCGGCCACGGAGCGCCTCCAATTCTGCATCTTTGGCGTCAAGGCTTGAATGAAATTCGGTGAATTTCCGGCTCAGCTCGCCCTCCCGCTCTTGAGTCTCGGAAAGATCGCGGCTGACAGTGGCGAATTTCCCTTCGATTTCCGAGAGGCTCTCTTGCGTACGGGCCAACGTCTCCAACCCCTCACTTTTCTCCCTGAGAACTTCTTCCAAGGAAGCATTCTTTTGCAAAAGGTCCGCTTCGAGTTCGCGTACTTTTTCCCCCAACTGCACCGCTTGGGCGCGCCAAGCATCCCCTTCTTTGCTCAATTCCTCATGCTTCTCTGCTTTCTTCTTCAAGTCCTCAAGCGCACGGGCGATTTCCTCACTTTTTTGTTTTTCTTGCGTGATGCGTTCCTGAAGCTCATTCTTTACTTTTTCAGTTTCTTCAACATGCTGCTCGCGGAGCTGATGCTTCTCCTCCTGAATCCAGCGGAGCTTTTCATTCAATTCTTTAGCGCGGCGCTCCCAATCCGGATCAATGGCAGACGGCACCGAAGGCGCGGGTGTCACGCTCTCGGGCAGAGCTTGGGGAGTAACGGGCTCGGAAACTTCGGGCGGAAGTTCCTCGGCAAGTACATCTTCCAGAATTCTTGGCTTATCCAGATCCTCGACGACGGGCGGGACCGCAGGCTTTATTTCAGCCGGTGGTATTTCTGTGGGCTTAGCGAAATCGGGCTTCGACTCCGCGGGGGGAACTTCCGCGCGATACACAAACGATGGTTTTTCCCGGACGGGAGGCACTTCCGTGGACTTATCAAAAACGGGATCAATCTCCGCCGGCGCAGCATCCTCGAGTTTTTCAGGTGCTCGTTTCTTATCAAACCGGGGGTCTTCCCGGTACTCCTGGGGTGCCGGCTTATTCGCGGGCGGCGCAATGGGCTCGGGTTTCATGGGCGCAGTCTTTTCCGAACTAAAAACTTCAGGAGGACGGTCTTCCTTCCCCTCTTCTTTCTGAAAAAAGGCTAAATCCGGCGCTTTCGGCCAAACAACTTGAAAACAATTTTTCTTGATCATGTCGTGATTGGTCGTCTCACTGACAACGCCTAGGTCCAGGAAGTGCTTCTTGATACGGACGGCAAGCCCAAAGGAAAGATCATCGATGAGAATCAGGGGCATATTGGCCAGGACCTGTTCGGCGCTGCGCTTGTCGAGATGGAAGATCTTCTCAAGCTGCTTCAGGACGTTTTTCTTACTCTTGGCGGGGACGGACTGGATCACCACACCCCAATCTTCCGGGGACTGGCTGGCTCGGCTCTCGATCATCGACATGAATTCGGCCTTTCTCTTTGAAGGATCAATTCATCCCCTTGGGATCCTGGATCCACCTGGAGAACCCGCGCGACCCTGAATCGTGCCAAGGAAAATTTCAAGCGGGCGATTTCTAATTCGGGTATTATACCCAGACTCGACAATATTTCTAGCACCGTATCACATAAATTTTCGACGGTACACGGCACAGTCCAAATCTTATCAATTTCCGGAAAGCGGAAATTGGGGCAGCCCATGATAAAAATCGGAAAACACACATTTAAGACCAAAGTATTCCAGTCCCCGATGGCAGACTGCACGGATATTGCCTTTCGTCTGATCGCTCGCGAACTAGGCCTGGCGTTTGCCTTTACGGAAATGATCTCTGCCGAGGCGCTCGTCCGCTGGAATAAAGGAACCCTTCCCCTGCTCCGGAAGGTCCCCAAGGATAAACCTCTCGGTGCTCAGTTGGTCGGACACAGCCCCGTCTCGATGGGAAAAGCGGCAGCGATGATCGAGGCCCTGGGTTTCGAGGTACTGGATCTGAACTGTGGCTGTCCGGTGCGAAAGGTCACGGGGCCCGGTGCGGGATCGGCCCTTCTCCAGAATCCCGAATTAGCTCAAGAGATCTTCAGAAACGTTATGGCCCATATCAAGAAGATCCCCGTCACGGTTAAAATGCGAGCGGGATTCACCGATCCAAGCGGCAAGGAAGCTCTGCACCTCGCGCGGATCGCCGAAAAAGAAGGACTTTCCGCCGTCACGGTGCATGGGCGGACACGCGCACAAGGATACACTGGAAAAGCTGACTGGAAAGTGATACGGCTTGTGAAGAAAGCTCTCAAGATCCCGGTATTCGGCAACGGGGACATCTTCACTCCGGAAGACGCCCAGCGGATGCTGGAGACGACCGGATGTGACGGCGTGGCCATCGGCCGGGGTGCTCTCGGTAATCCCTGGATCTATGCCGGCATCGAAGCTCTACTCTCGGGACATTCGCCCAAAATCCCCTCGTTCGAGGAAAAGAAGCGCGTCGCGCTCGAGCATCTCAGGCTCGAAGTCAAATATGCGGGAGAAAAAATGGGGGCGCTTCATTCGCGGAGAATTGCCGCCTGGTATTTTAAAGGCTGCCCCAACGTCGCTCAATTCCGTGAGAAGATCAACCGGGCATCGACCTTCAAGGAGATGACGGTTCTTATGGAAGATTTTAATGCGGGAGAAACCGGTCAGACTAAGTAGTTCTGGAAGAGCACGGCAAAACCCAGGAATGCCAGGAACCCCATCACATCCGTGATCGTGGTTAGAATAATATTGGAACACTGGGCCGGATCCAGACCAATCGCCTTCATCGCCACAGGAATAGCCGCCCCGGAAAATCCCGCGATCGCCAGATTGACCAGCATCGCGAGCCCGACAACCAACCCCAAAAAAGGATTCCCCTGCCAGAGCCATGTGATCCCGGCCGTCACGGCGCCGATCACGATGCCGTTCACGACCCCGATCACCGTCTCACGGGAGATCAGCTGCCAGGCTTTTTCAAAAGGAATCTCCCGTAAGACCAAACCTCTCATCACAACCGCAAGCGACTGGGCACCGGCATTCCCCCCCTGACCCGCGACAACGGGAAGAAATACCGCAAGAACCGTGATCTTCGCAATGAGACCCTGAAAAAGGCCCACGACAAAAGCCGCAAGAAAGGCGGTCGCGAGATTAACATGAAGCCAGGGCAATCTCTTTCGCAGTGAGAATCCGACGGGAGAGAAAACGCGCTCGTCTCCGCCGGCGCCCACCATCTTCTGAAAATCTTCGGTCGCGTCCTCCTGGACCCCGTGAAGCAAAAGACCCGTGTCGATCACGCCGACCAGACGGTTCTCGGCATCCACCACGGGTAGCGCAAAAAAACGGCGCTGGTTCGAAAGGCGTATCACTTCCTCGCGGTCCGTCAGAGCATTGACGGCAAAAACATCTTTTCGCGCAACATGCGAGAGCAACGCGCCGGGGTCGGAAAGCAAAAGGTCACGCATGTTAATGACGCCCACCAAATGATTTTTTTTGTCCACAACATAGGCATAGAATGGCGTCTCTTTTTTATGCGACAGAGTGCGGATACGCTGAACCGCTTCCTCGACCGACAGGTCATCCCAGAACGCGATAAAAGAAACGCTCATCATCCGTCCCGCCGTATTCACCGGGAAAGTTAATAACTCGCGGATTCGATCCTTTGTTTTTTGAGGAAGCTTTGCCAGCACAAGATCGCGCGCCTGAACCGGTAAATGGGAAAAGAGCGCTGCACCGTGAAGCGGGTCCAGATGGGTCACTACTTCTTCGAAGAGCTGAACCGGGAGATCCGCCAGCAGTCCCGCGGCAAAATGCGGCTGAAGATGCGTAAAAACTTTCGCGGAAAGCCGGGGCGCCAAAACCTTCAGGATCGCAAGCGCGCGGTCCTCGGGCATGGATTCCAGGCTATGGGCCGCCGAAACGGGATCTTTCTCAAAATATTTTTCGGCCAGAGGAAGAAGCGTCGTTGGCATAAAGCTACATGTGCCGCCGTACCCAGTCGGAAGACCGGTCGGCGGAGGAGCGGTACACAATCGAGGCGATGATCTTTTTGAGCGTCTGGTGCAAGATCTTGACAAGAAGCGATTGGGGTCTGAAATCGGCGGGCGCGAAATGCTCGGCGCGATGCTCCGCTACCATGGCCTTGACGGCTTGCGGCACGCGACGGGCGGGATCAAAGACCGCGATGGCGTTGCCGCCGGCTTTCTGGATCACGGTCATGGAAGGCACGTCGGTGATACCGTCCCCGATATAGATCATATTACGGAACGGGATCCGGCGATCCGCCTCGGGCAAGTGCTCATTGATGCTTTCGCTGAGCTTGAACTTTCCTTTATTGATGCGGAAAAGGAACTGTGTTTTATTGGTGTCGTTGATAACGAGCTTCGGGAAAACGGGGCGGCCTTTTTGAAAATCGAATTCACACGCGTAAGTTTTCTTGAAATACTTGCGAATACTGACACCGTCCAGGATCTCCTGAAGACCGCTTGATACGATATAATGTTCGAGCGTGATCCCCGCCTCGCGGACCTCGGGAAGAGAATCCATAAAAGTCTTCAGGTGATCGAAATAACCGTCATCGACCCCGGGAAAGTAGGTTACTTGGCTCGCGGATTCTTTGAGCTTTTTTTTGGAGAGGGGTCGCTTCCTAAAGACCGGATCATCGATTAAAAGCTTGAGATAAGCCAGGGTCTTCTCATAGCCGAAGCGTGTGACGAGCTTCTGCGACTTCGCCCAGAATTTATCCTTATCGATCTTGTAAGCCTTGAAGATCGTTTCTTCCTGCATATTGCAGGGGGAAAGGGTCCCGTCAAAATCGTAGACCAGCGCGATAATATTCTGGGTAATCTTCTTTTTCATAAATACTCCTGATGTCCAAGCGCCCGGAGGAGCTTTTAAGAGGCGATGCAGGCGACGTGGTTCTTCCTCTATTTAAAGTAACGCTCCCGGTAGAAACGGAGTTCGGCGATCGATTCGCGGATATCCGAAAGCGCACGATGCGACTTTGCCTTGGCGGGCTCCTTATCCTTCGGGTACCAACGCGCGACAAGCGCTTTGAGCGAACTCACGTCCACATGCCGGTAGTGCAAATAGTCATCGATCTTCGGCATGTAATTGTGAAGAAACCTGCGATCATGGTGAACGGAATTGCCACAAAGCGGTGCCTTCTGGGGCTTGCAGAATTCCTGGATGATCTCCAGCGTCAGCTGCTCTGCTTTTTTGACCGTGATGGTCGAGGCTTTGACCGATTCAATGAGACCCGATTTTGCGTGATGCTCCTGATTCCACTGGTCCATCCTCTTAAGAATCGTCGTGGGCTGATGGATCACCAGATCCGGCCCTTCGGCCAGGACATTCAGATTTCCGTCGGTGACGATCGTGGCGATCTCGAGGATCACTTCCTTATCGGGGTCGAGCCCCGACATTTCCATATCGATCCAGACCATGTTGTAGCGGTGCATTTTAGAGCTCATGAGACCTTTCTTTTCGCGTTGGGCGCGTTCCAAGTTTCTTGGGAATAATAAAATTCGTCAAATTGGTTCTCAAAAACGATCTTCAAAGCTTCACAAACTTGCATCATAAACGTAAACCCGGTATTGAGCTCGCCGGCATCGCTCTCCCCCGGCTTCACGATCGCTTCAAGGCCCAGCTTATGGAAAAGATGGACGAGCACACCCAAAACCGGGGATTGTTCCTTGTCGGCGTTAGAGGCATAAAGACTTTCGCTAAACCGCGTCGCATTTTCAAGGGACTTTGGGGAAGTGAAAAGTTCCATGACCTGCTTGAAATAGAGGTTCTTCAGTTCTTTATCTTCAAGCCGATGTTCCACACAACAGCCGACCCAATGGACACAGCCCAAGGCCAGCTTCGCCGGCACATATTCCGCTGAGAACTCCTTAAAAGAACGCTGTCTGAGCCGCGGCTCGCGCGCGCAAAGTTCATCATAAACGACCTCCTGGCCGCTGGCGTCCAACACAAGGTCGATCAATGCCTTTGCCCAAATTATTAATTCAGACTTTTCATTTTTCATGAACAAGCGCTCCGAAAGTTTTGTGCGGGTATCCTATCAAGCGGGAACAAGACTTGCAAGTTGCGAAATGCTCTATTAATACATCCGCAATAATGCCGTTTTTATGTTATAAAGGAAACCATGGCCCGTCGAAAATTCATAAAATTTAAACTTAACCGAAAACAAAAAAGAACGATCATTGTGTCTCTATCGTTCTTGCTTTGCGCCGGAGGTCTCTTCTGGCTTCTGGTTCGTCCGGCGCAGTTCAAACCGACGCATCCCTCCGTAAGAAAAACGATAGTTTCCAATCGGCCGGTTGTTGCACAAACGGTGGCTCCCCGAAGAGTCGCGCCGCGCCCATTGCCCGTGCCACCCTCGCCTCTTCCCGCGAGAAAACCTTGGCGCCTTTCAAAAACACCGAAGATCACTATCGTTATTGACGATATTGGCAACAATAACCAATTCAATAATCAATTAAAAGCTCTGGGGGACAAAGTCACCTACGCCGTACTGCCGCTGCTACCCTATTCGCGCTATTACGGCAATCTGTGCCGGACGACCGGTGCTGAGGTCATCCTTCACCTCCCGCTTGACACCACGTTGGACAAGATCCCCGGCAGAGGCCTGATCGTCGGAACGATGAGCCCCGCGGACATCCTGGACATGCTGGCGCGTGATCTCGATTCGGTCCCGAACCATGTGGGTGTGAATAATCATATGGGATCAAGGGGCACAACGGACACGGAAATGATGACTATCATTTTGAGTGAACTGAAGCGCAGGAGTCTTTTCTTTTTGGATAGTTACACCACCAAGGAATCTGTGGTTCCCGCCGTGGGCCGCGCAGTCGGACTTCCCATTCTTGCCCGGGGTGTCTTTTTGGACAACGAAGATTCAAAATCCGCCATCCGCGCCCAACTGAACCATTTGCGTGCCGTTGCAAGGGAGAAGGGCAACGCCATCGCGATAGGTCACTACCGCGGGAACACCCTGGAAGTCCTGGCGGATGAAATTCCTCGTCTCGAGCAGGAAGGTTTTGAGATTATTGATCTCCGGGAAATGCTTCTGGTCCAGCGGGACTAATACCGTGCCACACAAATTTATAACGGTACACGGTATAGTACTGCGAACCCATTCAAAACTTATGTAACGCAGTGCTAAGCCGGCACGGCCCGAAACGTTTCGTGGTGCAGGCCGGTTAAGCGCACTTTGACAAACTTCCCGACACAATCCCCCGCAGATTCTAAGATCACGCGACGGTCTTGGTCCATGCGCCCCACAAATTCGCCAGCATTCCCTTCATGGCGTTTTTCCACAAACAGAACACTGAAAGATCCGATAAGCGCCCGGCTCTTCTCTTCCGAGATCTTTTTCTGGAGGGACAAGAGCTCCTGGTTCCGTGCGGCCTTGCTCTCCGGTGGAACATCATCTGAAAGGCGGGCCGCGGGCGTCCCGGGACGTACGGAATATTTGTAAATAAAAGCGCTATCGAAGCGAATCTCTTCAAGAGCTCTCAACGTTTCCTGGTGATCCTTGTCCGTCTCCCCTGAAAATCCGACGATAATATCCGTCGTCATGGAAATCTCCGGCACGAGTTCCCTCAGACGGTCGACTTTAGCCTTATATTCCGCGTAAGTATGATGCCGCCGCATCTTTTTGAGGACGCTATCGGAACCGGATTGGAGCGGTAAGTGAAAACGACGGCTGATCTTGGGATTTCGAGCGATCACCTGAAAAAGTTCCTCTGTCGCATCCTGCGGGTGCGAAGTCGTAAACGAAAGTCGCTCGAGTCCCGTGATGCCACAGAGCATCTCGAGAAGTTGAGGGAATGAGACTTCCACGGAATCTGAACGGCGTACGGCGTACGGCGTACGGGGTATGACTTCTTGGGACTCTGGGCGCCGTACACCGTACTCCTGAGCGCCGTACGAATTAACATTCTGCCCCAGCAGCGTGATCCATCGGACGCCACTCGCCACAAGCCGCTCGGCTTCTATCATCACTTCGCGTGCCGGCATCGACACTTCCGCGCCGCGAGTTATCGGAACGATGCAAAAGGTGCATTCCTTGTTGCAACCCGTCATGATCGGCAGCCAGGCATGATAAGCGCTATCCCTTTTCGTGAATTCGCTGTATTCGATCGAAAGCCCGTCTTGCTTGATCCTTGCGACGTGACTTCGCTTTTCCAGAACATGGCGGATCATATCGGGGAGTTCTTTGATGTGACGCGTGCCGACCATCAGATCCAGATACGGGAATCGCTTGAAGAGCTTTTCCCGGTGTTCCTCGACCATGCACCCCATCAGTCCGATCACCAGATTAGGCCGCTCCTTTTTTTCCGCGCCTAAAAGCCCCAGGCGCCCCCAAACACGCTCCTCCGCGTGGTCCCGCACGGAGCAGGTATTCATGAGGACGATATCGGCCCCTTGAGAGATCGCGGGCCTTCCGGACACGAGCACGGTATCTCCAACGCCCTCGCCTTCAGCAAGCACCTCAAAACCCGCCTGCTCCAGGATGCCCGCCGCCACCTGACTGTCGTAGGTGTTCATCTGACACCCAAAAGTCTTCAACAAAACTTTCATAAAATCGATTGAACCTCTCCTGTTTAAATACAGGCGTATTTATACTCATTCCCCATCATGAAATAAAGAAAAAAGAAGGCGAAATTCTGGAGAGAGAATTCTGCGGGCACTGCTTACGCGGCGACTTCGGTCTGGCGGGTCGCCATCAGCGCATCCAAGATACGCCGTATCGCCTCGTTGGCCAGGTAGCTGCCGATAGGATAGAAGCCTTCGGGCTTTGGTATACTCGCGTACTGGAGCATCACGTTATCAAATTGGGTTTTGCCGACCCCCAAGGCATATTGCACGAGCCATGACTCCCGCCCAAGGTCCGCATCCGTCAGTATATCGGCTTCTTTCACCACGAAGACCATAAAGCCTTGCGACTTGAGAATACCGAGCAACTTCTCCAAGTTCGATCCAGCAGGGATGTCTTGAGCAAGGACTTCGAATGAAACGTGCTCCGTCCGTCCAGCTTCGGCCAGCTTCTTAAACTCAGGCATTTCCTTAGCAAGCGCCGTTTCATCGAGAGGCTTCCTGCCGGGCTGATCCCCAAGCCGTTTAGCCGCGCCGGCAACCACGTAGCGCTCAACGTTGATCCTATTAAGCATCGCCTCGATCCCGACACCGGCAGGGATCATGGCTGTGGCCGTGAGTTGCGCAAAATGTTCCAGGTCGCTGCGCAGACTTTCATCACGGGTATTAATATCGCCCCGCGCCGCGGCAAGCATGGCAGTCCACGATTCCCTCAAAAGACTCTCGTCCATCACTTCTACCATGATGGAGAGCGCCTGCATTTCCGCGTCAAGCCGACGACTTTCGGCAAGGATGCCGCGATTCACTTCTGCCTGAACTCCGTGAATCGCTTCATGGATCACGAAGTCTTTCAATTGAGAAGGCGTCATGCGCTCGACCACTTCGGAATTGAGCACGATCTCACGCGCGCCACCGGGCAACTCTCTCTCAAAGCCGCTCTTGCCTTTCAGCAGTGGCTCCTGTTTGACCGTGAACACCTTAATAGGCAACGTGTTGATCGCCTTGATCAGCAGTTTTGGATCAATGCGGTCAAGCTGGCCTGGCGTCAGTCTGCCCACCGCCTCGACCGCCAGACCTTTCCAGGCATTCACTTTCGCCGTAGCTGGATCCGCCACTTTGTCCGAAGGCTTCAAATCGTGGAGTTCCGAGCGTTTTTCATCTGCGGGCACGGTTTCTTCCTCCGCGACAGACGGTTCGGCCTCTTCCTCGATCATTGCCTCGGGTTTGACTTCCGGGAGCGCGTCCGGGGCTAGATCCGTGACAAGATCCATCATGACGTCTGCCATCTCATTTAGTTCATTGAGGTTGGTAGATTCAAACCCGCGCAAGTGGGCGTAATAGCCGGTAAAAATATTCGTCACGACTTCGATCTGATTTCCGGAGGATTTGTCGGCCTCAAACTGACCTGTCTGGGTATTGAATCGGCGAATATGGTAAAAATCGCCATTGCTATTCTCGGCTATTTCTCCCTTATGAGACTCATCCTGCGCTCCCGACGTCAATCCATCGATCAGCACGCCCTTCTCACCTACTACATTTGCAATCGCTCCTTTATAGCGCCCCGTGCGATCAACCGGCGCATCGATGTAATGCTCCACGTTCCTGGAAGGCATCGTCCCTTCCGCCATCGATGTAACCTCTTTATAGGTAACCGCACCTGTGGCGGCATCCACTGATATTTCCTCGACGGAAGACCCGCGACCGTAATCGTCCTTTGTTTTTTCGGTCTGGTTCTGGCGATCGGCGGAGTAGATGCGCTCGACACCCGACAGGATCTTTCGTAAGGCCTTGTTGAATGCGCGGTCCTGTTCCGCGTGAAGGATCCCAAGCCCCACTTCCTCTCCGGTCGTGATAATCAGGCGTATCTCGTTGGTATGCCCCTCTGCGACCAGTTTTCGGATTGTGTTCAGGATAATCGCCAGGCCGGACCGGTTATCAGCACCAAGGGCCGAACTCGGGTCCTTGGCGCGGACATTCCCGAAAGAATCGATCGTGGCCGCGAGATCGTCCGCAACTTCGGTACGCACGTCGATGTGTCCCAGGAAACCGATCGGTTTTCCGGCGGTGGCGGGATCCTTGGGGGGAATGGTCAAAAACAAACCTTTGCCCGGTACTTGTTCGAATTTGAATTGATTCGAAGAAAGACCCTCGGCCGCCAAAAGTTTGTTGATTATTTCTCTCATCTGGTCAAGAGCCTTCGCTTCATCCCGGACAGAGACTTGCTTACCGTCCAGAAGTTGGCTGAGGATCGATTGTACGGAGCCCTTATCATCATCTTCAATCAGGGGTTGCGGCTGATAGTTAGCATCCAGATTGAGCGCCTTATAGGCCGCGGCGCGCAGCGCATCCAGTGAATTATCCACGACAGCATTCGGAGCATTAGCTGTAAGAAAATTGAGCAGCCGCTGATAACCGTCGCCCGTATTTTCTCTCAGAACGCGTTCTATGAGGCGGGCTTTGGCGCGCGTAAGCTCGTCCGCTGTCATTTGTTGATCGCCCGGTTTTGCGGCTTCCGATTTCAAAAGCTCGTCGATAAGTTTCGTGGATTCCTCGGTCACTTTACCGGCAACAGTGGTTCCGTTAGGCATCAATTCGTCTTTAAGAGCTTCAAGGATCACTTGTGCGGTCAACTCTCTGCTATTCTTGGCCGCGTCCATACGCTGCAACTGCTCGGGTGTCAACGCATCCAACAGGACGAGGTCCGAGGCGTTCGTGATATATTTCCCGAACCGGACCGCCTGAGGTCCATGAAGTTGATAGAGCCGGACGAAGGAGCGGAACGAGGCCTTCATGATATCCGGATTGAAATTGTGGCCGCGGGCGTAGCTTTCGAGCTTCCTGTCGATGCCTTCCCAATTGTATGGATGTCCATGCTCACGATCCTCGAGCTGTTCTACGACCTGCCCGAAGAAGTTAAAAACTTCTTCCATCATGATCATACCGCTGGAATCGTTCCGGGAATAAAGGTAAGGGCGCGGGTGCGTGACGTGTTTGTATTCATGCTGGGGCGACTGCTTCCACCAGTAATCGGCTACCAGAACAATGCCGGTCGACGTGATCCAGTTCGGGCGGCCCTTGGCGTCTCTCGCGCTCTTGGCCTCGTGGCTTACCACCGCTTCGGCACCGGTCGACTGCACCCAGTTGTTCTTCATGAAATCATAATATTCGCCGAGCTCTTCGACGATATCTTCGGCTACGTTAAAGACGGGCACGCCCAAGTTCGTATAGCCGTGCTGTTCCATCCAGCGATCTTGTCTTCGCTGCTCTGTCTCCCCCGGCATTCCGGGAAAGTTCGACGCGGCGGGGATGTCCATCGACTCCCCGAGACGTGAGGTCCCTTCGCCTGTGTTGAACTTATCGAAATTCACCACACCGTAGTAGATCTTTCCATCCTTCAAATGCTTTTCGATGAGCTCGACGAATTTAGAGCGTCGCGCGGGTTCGATCTGGAGACGGTGACTGCCGTGCTCATTATTCTCCATGCTGAACACGAAATACTCGGCCATCGCGCCGTAATCCCCCCGTTTCGCGGCATCCCGCAGGAATTCCCCGAGGTTCTGCGCCCCAGAAAGATGCCGAGCCGTGTTGAGGAGATCAAGCGCGGAAAGCTCCCTGGCGATGGGCACGGTAAAGTCCACCATCGTTGACTCACCTTTAGCATCGATCTGTTTTGCCTGCAGCTTCTTTTTTGTCGCGACATCGATGAAAAGGACATATGCGTCTTGATAGGTCTGGAGGTCTTTAAACGTATCCGTAGTTTTTGCGAGCGCCGATTTATACACGGCGGCTTTCTCTGTTGAAATGCCGGCTTTCTTCGCCAGGGCGACCTTCCCCGGCAGCATCTTCAGGATCTTTTCCATGACAGGCACGATATCCTGAAGGTCCGTCACGCGGTCCTTGGTGCGCTTGCTCTCAGAAAGCGGGTCAAGAAGCTCAGAAAGCTGAGCTCTCAGCGAATTCAGTTCGTGATCACCCACATCGATGTCCTGAAGGGCTTTCAGGAAATCGTGGATCAATTCATAGCTTGAATGCTCCAAAAGCATTTCTCTCGCTTTTTTGTCGAAAGAACGGTCCCTTATCAGCTCGGTGGCAGCTCTCGCGAAATCCACCCCTTGAATAAAATGATCATTACCGGCCAACCGTGCCGTTTGCATAAGCCGCAGCATGGTCTGGAAACGCTCCGAGGGGGTCATGGCGGCGAGGAAATCCGCCCGCGCTTTTGAATTGGCGGTCTTGAGTTCCGCCGCGAAGGCCAGTTTTTGTTCATTAATGATGGAGATCAATGCGTCGTCAGTGCCAGGAGTGAGTTTACTCAGAATATGATCCAGAATGCTGATGTCATCGACGGGAACGATTCCGGCATTGCGGGTGCTGATCATCGCGTCCATGATCGCCATGAACTGGGCGCCGAGGCTTTCGCTTTGCTTGCGAGCCTTCAAATAGGCGGGCAACAGGGCCCGTGATGCCGCGAACTCGGTTGAATACGCGGAGATCCTTAGCCAGTTCTCGAGCAATTCTTTCTTGTCCTGAGCCATCGTACTCTTAGCCGGATCAAAATTCGTGAGCTCCGCCAGCGTAAAAACCTTTCCGTCCAATTTGATCCCGTCCGGGGTCATCCGCGTGGCGCCGCCGGCCAACATGATCTTGCGCCCGTCCGCCGTCTGAACCGGGACGAAGCTCTTACCGCTGGGCAGTCGGGCATAGAGCACCGGTCCCGCATCGCGCGTATGTTGATTCACGTTATCAAAGAGAAGGACGTTCTGGACGACGCCTTTCTCCAGGTTAATGTCGGCAAAGCCGCCCTCATGGTTTTCAGCACCGCTCGAGATCTGAATGACCTGATTGCCTGACGCATCCCCGATGAATTCGACGGAGAGCGCAGAAACCATGCTATGCCGTTGGAACTCCATCGGGCGTCCGTATTCATCCACAAGTCCGTTCATGACCACGCGGTTGTCTTCCATGGAAGCTGTGACGCCCGGCGCAGCCTCGACGCGAACTTTATCGCCGCCGAAAAATACAGCAACGCCCCGGTCTGTCTTAGCGATCCACTCCCCGCCGTGGAATTCGAGCGTTTCGACCGTTTGCCCCTTGAGCTCCACGAGGGGCGCGCCAGTCAAGCTTTGGATGATATGACCGTTCTTGACGAACCGCCGCCTCAAGGTGTTTTTTACGTCCAGCGCAAGATTTTTCGGGCCCATATCTGAAATCAAAGACAGTCCGTTAAGGTTGTTGTAGAGATCATCGGAATGTGTAAAAACAATGCCATTTTCCCTCAAGACAGTCAGGAATCCTTTAACCCGGCTTGTAATTCCAAGATTCAAGCGAACAAGGAGTTCCGCATCTCTGAGTGACTTGAGTTCGAATTGCGACTGATCGCCAAAGGTGATGGGATTGGCCTTGGCGGCAAGCCACAGATTAGCCGTAGCCTCGGCCGTCTTGAGAGCTTCAGTCCGTTTCCAGTCCGTCTCACGCCACAGATCCATGATCTGGCTCATGCTGAGGCCGTTCTTCTCAGACAGTTTTTTGATGAATTGAAGCTGAACCAATAAGGTATTGACCTTGGGGACGAAAAGAGAGGTTCCGATGGCGTCCGTGATCTGTTTTTCAACATTGGCAAGCGCGGCTTTTCCGGAGCGGCGGGCTGCGGCAACCGCTTGGGCGGATTTCCGCAGTTGTTCTGACGACGGCGTGAGCTCGGATGCCAAGGCAAGGACGCGGCTCATGACTAGAGATACGGGATTTGAGAACTGCCCGGAAGCACCCGCGACTTTGGAGCAGTCCAGCGCGTCATAGAAAGCGCTCGGATCCTGCCCTAGAATACCGGCAGCCTGCGTGATGACCGCCTTCAAATTCGTACGCCGTTCGTCTGAGATCGCGCGACGCGTATCCACCCCGGTCGCCAGCATCGAAAGCGCCAGAGCTTTTTTAAGGGCCCCTCTGAAGACGCCTTCCGACACCTGCTGATACTTTGCGAGCGGCATTTTCCGGAGGACTTGATAGAACGCCAAAGGATCGATCACGCTGCCCCACTGCGCCGTCTCGGCTGCACTGAAACCGGCCCGGGCAAAAACACTATTGTCGATCTGTGACTGTTCGGCAAGTGTCGCAAGTTTTACGAACTTTCCGGGCTCAAGTGAGGCCAAAGCGTTCAGAACAGGACCGCTCACGTCCAGATGTTTGACGATCACTTCCCGTCGAAGAGCCTGCTGAGGCCCCGTCGCTTCAACTTGCGCAGCAAGTTTGGCCAGGGTCTGGACGGTGTCTTCCCGAGGAATAGCGGCCCGGAGCTCCGCAATTTCCTCGTGCGTTAGCCCTGTGCCGAGCAATTCGTGATAAAGGGTCAGATAGGACTTCCAGTTCTTGAAACCATCCTCGCCCAAGAGAGTTTTCAGCCAACTTGCCTGTGTTTCGAGGTAGGACTTCATCTCGTCTTCATAGTTAACGCTGAAGATCGCGAGCCCGCCCTTGAATGTAACATTCAGAAGTGCATTGTTCGTGAGAAGCTCCTTGAGATTGGCGTCGCGTATCGCGTTGAGCGCGATCTCGATCCCTGCGATCTTGAGTATCCGTTCTCCCGTTTCGGAATTCTTCGTCACGTTGGCCTTGAAAGGCCCGCCGCTCAATGTCCCAAGGCGGTCACGCCCGGCTTCATCGCGCGTCGCTTGAGCGAGTTCAGCCACAGGTCGGGCAACTTCGCTCGACTGGCGCCCGGCGTCCAGACCGGCAGGCTTCTCGGCCCCCTGGAGTTGTGGGGCGAATTCCATCGCGAAGCCGAGAGCGATCGCGATCATGGTGTCCGCGCGCTCCTTCACATCCGTTTTGAAACCGAGATTTCCGAAAAATTGTCCGTCATAATCGCCCCGGAGCTGATTCTCACGGATCGTCGCAAATTCGGCGCCCGCACGTAATTGGACATGACCGGCTGTTTCGACCGCGTCTTTCAGAACTTGCTTGACAGACTCGCTCAGATCTTTTCCGGTCCCTTTAAGGAAGGCGTTCAACTGCTCTTTGGCGGTCTTCGCTTTCGATCCCACAAGCCCTTGCACGGACCTTGGTCCATTCGCGTAATCCTCCCCGCGCTCCATCTCATAGTTCGTCCCGTAATGCCGCATCAATTCCAAATTGAATTCGTAGAGAATCGCCCGTTCCTTGATGCCCTGGTCCCCCTCAACGAAATTGGCCATCATCATGGCGTCGCGCATCGGGTTGAACATGAGGGCGAAGTCCATGAGCTGGCCGGTGAGCGACCTCGCCGTAGCGTCCGCTGCTCGGGCGCTGTTCATGGCGTAGCTGAGGAGCATTTGCTCGGCCTGCGACAGCTTCTTCCAATCCCCTTCATTCTCTTGGAGGCGGTCAAGGATGCCCACGATGTCTTTCGGTGCCGTAGCGTCTTTGGGGCCGTTGTAAAACTTGGAATTTTTGAGCGAATCCCCATATTTATAGGCTTCACCCGCAGCGGTATCCATCCGAGGTTGGAAGAAATCCCGCCATGCCGCGATCGCCTTGAAATCAAGACCTCCCAACAGGCTTTCCAGGAACTCCGTGTTG
Source organism: Candidatus Omnitrophota bacterium (assembly GCA_903884815.1). GTDB lineage: Bacteria > Omnitrophota > Omnitrophia > Omnitrophales > Aquincolibacteriaceae > Aquincolibacterium > Aquincolibacterium aerophilum. The sequence goes on from CAISGE010000065.1 coordinate 27,731, forward strand.
AGATAGATCCGTATCTCCGCGTCGAAGCGGTCGTGCGACTTACCCCCAGCCTTCAGATTGCCATTCTCATCTCTATCCGCGAACTTCTTCGCGGTCTCGTCCTTGAGCACCGTCGTGAAGCCCTCCGAGTCAACGTTGCTGCTAGATTCAGCCTTTGCGAGATAATCGGTGAACGTCGTGGCCGCATCCACGTTCCACGCTCGTTTCGTTGCGTCGCGGTAATCCGCCCAATAGGTCGAATTAAGAATGGTTTCGAGTTCCGATTGCCTTGCGGATCGCCATCCGGGCTCTCCATTCAAATGAGCCTGAACCAATTCCAGTTCCCGGCTATATTGCGGCCTCCCCAAAGCCGTCAAGATGGCAGAGGCATCAGCATTAAGGATCTCGCTCAAGGATCTCGGATCATTATCTAAACCCGTCGCCTCTTTCACCGTCTTCTCAAAAGCCCTCGCCGAGACTTCACCTTTGGCGTATTCCCTCACCATTGATTCAAAGATCGAATGCATAGAGATCGTCCGGGCAACACGACCCTGGTTTTGCATGAGCATGACGGAGCTGATCTGCGGCGTGAACGCGGCGTAAAGCATATTGTCCCGTTGATAATTGAAACCGATCAGCGCGTGCTGGGCGGCGAGCACGATCTTTTCCGTGCTTCCCTCGTTGAATTTCTGTACATTCTTGAGCACGTTATTCTGGCCCTCGGCACTTCCGTCGATAACCATGATGTCTTTTTCTGTCAACCCCAGTTTCAACAGCTCCAACCTTACCAGCTTGATCACTGTATCGCTCAAGATTCCCGCCAGAACGGATCTCATAGCGTCACCGTGCCCTCTGGCGTCATACAATTCACGGGCAATGAATGCAGCTTGCTGCTGATCCGATTTACCCGAAGTGTCCCATTGTTTGAGACTAAGGGCCTTGCGAGCTTCTCCGGGAAGTGCGTCCTCCCCGCCCTTTTCCGCAAGCAATTCGTGAACATAGGCGTCAGCAAAACCGCCTTTTCCGAAGATCACTTCGGTATTCCGTCCCACGATCATCTTCGCCTGCAGCGCGACCTCGGCGACCGTACCCGACATTCCGTAGGCGGCAGACGCTCCGCCGCCCATGATGAAGAGATCGAACATGCTCGACGCGGTGAGGGTGTTCGTCTTCTCGATGTTTTTCGCGCTATTCCGGATAATGTCAAGGCCCAGTCTTTCGTACCGGTTGGTCTCTCCCACTATGGGTCTGATGCTGAGTGCGCTATCGCCCGTCATGTAACTGCCGTCCGCACCGACCTCGTCCTTGATCCCGAGACCGGCTAGTTCATGGGACAACCCGGCGTCATTGAGTTTGTAGCTGATCGTGATAAGGCCGACCGTGTCCGAAATAATCTGGGAATCCTGCTGCTTGCCGTCGGAGCCTTTGGGACGGTACTGGTCGCCGGCACCTCTCCGTATGCCGTTGATAATACCGGCCTCGACATTTTCCGTGCGTATCGATTGATATTTCAGGATGGATTCCAGTTCCGACGTATAAAGCGTGAGGTCGCTCAGAGGCCTGATCTGATCCTCCTCATTCTCAATACCCTGATTTTCCCGTTCGATAATGCTTTCATAACGCTCTTTCAGGGCTGTTTTCCCGGGGCCACGGCTGAAGAATTCCGCAACCTGGTTCGATTTATTCACCATCTCGTAGGTCGCGGTTTGAACCCAAATGACGGCCTTATCGCCCTTATTGCGATCGAAATAATCCTTACTTTCGGTAACGATGAGGTGCTGTGTTTCGTCCGCAGGTGTTACTTTTGTGCCCCTCCGGTCGAAAAGCTCTCCGTTCCGCTCCCAAAGCATAATGCTATTTTGGCCGACATTATGATCATCCACAAAAAGTTCGTTGGCGGCGCAATAGAGGAAAAATTGCGGCAATTCGACCGCTTTCATGGCATCGCCGCCCAGAATGAAATAGGTCGGGTCCACCACCCGATGGACTTCGTCCATGACTCGCATCGAACTCTGGAATACCCTCGAGAATTCGCGATAATGCTGAAGGTCCGTGGAGCGGAAATGCGTCATCAGATGCCCCAGAGTGGTGAAGCTCACGGCGAGCACCCACCTGAACCCATCCGTATCCGTGAAGCCAGCAAGAATTTTAATCAATTCCGCATAAGCTGTGTCCCGTTCCTCCTGCGTCGCGCCTCGCGTGATCCGCTCGATCAGCTTTTCACCGTTGATGTATCGCATACGGAGATTATTCGCGAGCTTTTCCTCGTTCGTCCGGTTCTCGGCAGCTGATTTCGTCGCAGTAGCTTCCGCGACGATGCGTTCGATGCCTTCCTTGCTTTCCGCGATATGGATGTTCGCGCTGAAAACATAATCATAAGCGACCATCAGAAAGGTTTTGCCGCTTCCGACGGCCGCGTTCAGGAGATTTCCAACAAGCCCTCCCATGAGACCCTTTTGCTGCTCCATTGAAAGCTTGACGCTTTTCTCCGAAATGATCACCGCGGTGCGAAGCATCTTCTCATGATTTTTCATCCCGCCCAGGCTGGAGAAGAAATCTCTCAAGGAAGGCGCCGTTTCACCTGTCCGTGGTCCAACATCCCGGAACGTGAAAATACGTGCGTAGCTTTCGAAGCCACCGCCGCCTTGCGCGGCGCAGGCTTTGGCCAGATAAACCTTAAAAAACTCGTGGTATGTCAGAGTTGGATGCGTTGTTTTTGCGGCATCAAAAGCATTTTCGATTTCTTCAACCGCACCCTGTCGGATATGAGAATCGTTATCCATGTTTTGAAGGTGGGCAAACAGATCCGCCGAAGGATTGCTGTAAGCATCATTGGCTTGGTTTTCCATATACGCATTATGAGCGGCGATTATTGCCGTTAAAAGGTGCCCAGTATCGGCTTTGAAATCGAGGGCGTTAAATTCTTTAGTACCGTGGGTGAGAATAAAATGGAAGGCTCCGAAAGCGGCTCTGTCGATTGCCGCGGATTGCAGTTCAGGCGGAAGACTCGTGAGCCAGTTCTGAACTTCGATTCGCTCAAGCCACGCGTTCACGTCAGCGAGTTTCTGCTTCAACAGGAATTCGACAAGCTCCGGATGAGAGACGCGGGCTTTAAGGCTTTTCTGGATTTCCGGGGTAATCTCGATCACCGCCTTGCCGTTCTTGATCTCGAGATTCAGATCCGCGGCGAAACGCCGGACCTGGGGAGCAAGCTCGAACGCCATGATCTTTAAAACAAGATCTACAACGCCAGCTTGAGCCAGGAGAGCGTCTTTCTTCGCGTCGGGCGAATTATCCAAATACTGCTTGGCCAGTTGGGTCGCCACTTCGGATAAAGCCTCGACCGGACTCATGAAGCGCTTGTCTTTCTGCAATTCTTCCGCCTTCTTGAAAAGTGCGTTAAAGGCGGCCGTAGTTTCGGGAGTGGCATCGTCGCCGTTCATGACGCGCACAAAAACGGCGAGCCGGACATTGGAATTCCAGTCTACCATTTTTGCAATCAGGGTCTCGAGCAATGTCCCCTCGTAAGGGGCACTGACCGCCGCGTCACCAAGGATCTTGGAAAAAGTTCCTTTGAGGTCCAATCCTGAGACAAGCCGGCAGAAATCATCAGCCGCATCGGCCGTCAGGTCCAGGAACGCCTGCTTTCCTGAGATCGTCACTACGATCCCGGCGACGGGCTCCGCGGCCTGGGGTGCGAGGCCTTCTTTTTCCGCGACATTCTGGGTCACTTCAATTTTGGAGAATGCATCATAGATCGAGGTGACTAATTTTTTGAAGTCGTCCACTGTCTGGAGATTCATGCGCCGCGTAACTTCGCCGAGGAACGTGAAACGGCCGATACCGCCTAACTGTTCAATATTGCGGCCGGAATTTGCGAACGCGTTCAGGAAACCGGCGAACTCATCGCGCGGGATCGCGGTTAGCAGAGCCTCGGCGATCGACCGCATGAATACATCATTAGCTTCGAGGCGGCCTTCCAAACCCCGGAGCGCGGGGGGGAGCAACCCGCCTATTCTTTGAGCAATGGAAGCCCGCGCTTCCGCGGGTTTCGGTGCGGTCTCCGTCACTTCAACCTTTGTTTCAGTCGCGAGGGTCTCCGAGGGCGCGGTGGGCGTTTCAGCTTTCTTTTCAGCACTAAAAAATGTGGCGTAGGCGGACGCTCGCTCCTCGTTCGAGGCCCGGAGAAAGGTCTGGACGCCTGGCTGTATCCAGTTCTCTAGCAATAGAGCCTGGCACGCTTCAGCCATCCTCTTGAAAAGGTTGGTGACATCCTCGGGCGCGAGTTTCCCACGCAGGAAGATATCCGCCAGTCCCTCCGCGCCCAGCTTTTGTTCCTTCTTGTTAATGTTGAAATTCTCGAGGTTCAGACGCTTGTTCTGTTCGAGGTCCTTCATCAGGAACTCAAGGCGGGCTTTGTTGACCTGTCTTAATCCATAGATCGTTTGCTGAGTCGATTTTGCAGATTCTTTTAAAACGTCTTGGGCTGTATCCCAGCGACCAGTTTTGACGGCCTCAATAAGTGCATCGCGTTGAGAGACATTTAAGCTTTTGAGGATACGAGGTAATGCAACGTCGAGTATGCCGAAGGCGTTTTCTATCGGCGGTTTTCCGCCATTGGATGGACTCCAGGCATCCGTTTCTATGGCTTGTTTCAAGGCGGCATCGAAAGCGGCCCTCTTTGCAGGCTCCAAACCGGCCAGCGTCTGCTCAAGGCCGCGCGCCAGGGCCGCACATTCGGCGGCACCGATATTCACCATGCTACCGAGGCCGTCCGAAGTTCCGAGGAATTTCCAGAGCGAGAACTGACCAAGGAGCATCAGTTCCCGTTCTCCCAGAGCATTGGATGTCGGAACTTCAGTCGGGCGGATCGTTCGCAAAAGCGTCAGGGCTTCATCCTGTTTGCCGCTTTCCACAAATTCAAAGAATTGCGTCCTGTTCTCCAGAGAAAGGTTCAGCACGAGGTTCTGATCGCGAAGTTCCCCGCTGCGCCACACATCACTGAACGAAGGGCGAAGGTTGCCGCCCGCTTGTGGGACCAGCAGGATCGAGGCCTTTTCAAGAGAGGATCCGAAGGACAGGAATGCGGCTTTAAAAGAATCGGAGTTACCGCTCAAGTGAGCACCAAACATTCCAGCGAAGAAACCCGGAATGCTCGCCAGATCCTTCAGAATCGCGCCCACGTCCGCAATCCCGGGGACGGAGGACCCCGCTTTAGGCGCAGGTTCGGCAACTCCGGCATTGGCCTGGGCCACAAGGGCAATAGATTTTCCGGTCGCGATCACTGTGTTAAAAAGAATGAGATTGTCGGCATAAGCGAAGGCTGCGCCAAGATAATCAGCCCCTTCCTTGGTTAACAATTTCGTAAAAAGCGTTCTGACCCAAGCAGACCCAGAATCAGGAATAATGGCGCGGAACAGTCCGTTCGTAGCCGAGAAACGTCCAAGAAGACCGGCCGAAAAAGTCGGCGCGAAAAGATGCAGTGCCTGCCCCAGGATAACGTCATGAAGGATGCGGCTCGGTGCCCAGGCGTTCGGGTCCAGGAACTGTTGCTGAAAGACGGAGCGCACATGTCCCAAATACCCTTCGCTGCGAGATCTCTCATCCAAGAAATGCCAAGAGGGATTAATTTTGTTCAACATGAACTCGAATACCTGGTCAGTATAGAGCGCCGCCATCGCCACGGGAAGCATATGGAACGTAATGACGCTTTTGCCGGCGTCGAGAAGGAGAATCTCAAAGGTGCTAACTTTCAGGAGAGCGCTCTGCTGGACGACACGCGCCACGACGCGCCCCATGGACCCGAGACCGGCAATGCCGTCAAGAGCCAAGCCGTCGGCCGAGAGCATTCTTGCCAGCACGATCCCCCGGACCGGTATCGCTAAGGCAATTCCCCGTCCTGCGAGAAGCACGAGAGACCCGATCAGGAACTTTTGCCCCAAATCTTGCCAGAATTGCTTTCCAGACGCGTACCCGTACATCTCCATGCCGATTCCGGCTCCGAAAGCGGCCACGTTGAGCATTCCCGATCCGAGGTGGAAGTATTTCCATCCCTGCATTCCGGCGGCATTAAGTTCACCAAGCTTGCCGACAGCGTTCAGCTCGACAAGTGAAGGGCCGAACGCGAACATAAAACGGGCGCCAAAGGCAAAACCCGCAATCGCAATGCCGTGAATGAGAAGTTGCGAGTCTCCTCCGAATGCCATCCGGATTCCTCCGGCAGCGGCCATCCCGAGTCCGATGGTTATACCAGCCGTGAGAGTTCCCTGGACAAAGTGCGAAATATTCACGATCGTGTAAGCTGTCTTACTGATCTGCGAAAAGCTGTTAACGCCCGTAGCGATTTTCCAAAAAGGCGTCGTGGCTTTGACGACAGCTGCTCCGGTCTCAACGGCTTTTGCGCCCGCCGCTACTGCCTCGGTGGTTTTTGCAGCCGCGGCCAATTTGGAGGTCGCCGCTCTCATGGAAAATCCGCTGCAGATCGTGCCGATCACAAGTCCGCCCACCTCGATCACGGTCAGCGTTTTATAGGCGAGGTCTGTTTCCTTGAGATCGCCGAAGGTCTGCCAGGCCCACTTGACGGCAGTGGCGGCAAAACCCGCGGCCGTGCAATACGCACCCGCCGTTACAAGCACCGCCGGCATCGCTTCTACCCACATATAGGCCGTTGCAACGACCATAGGGGTGAGCGAGGCCGCCATAATGATGGTGCTCGGGCTGTAGAGCCGGGTGATTTCCCAGAAATGGATCTCTACTTCCGTAGAAACGCCAGTGTTAAGATCTGTGGAAGTCCAGCTGCTGCCGCTGTGGAAGGTCCGTAGATCCGCGCCCAATGCGCCGGAGAGTTCGAGAGAAGGCGTCACAATCCAATGGCTGTAAGTACGAGCATCATGGAGGATCTCGTAGGCAAATCCGGTGATAGGTCTACCGTACGAAACGAACAGATTAGGCTGGAACCAAAAATTCAAATGTCCTTTCTCTAAGGCAATCGCCCCGCGCTGGCTGTTAATCTGATCGATAAACACCGCGTCTGCGAAAGCCATCGAACCGTCCTTCCTCATAAAACCGGTCTCCGAGTTCCAGTCCTTATAATCTCCGTAGAATCGCCCAGGTTCGCGAAAATATTGGGTCACATCCTGATTCTCATCATGATTCCATTTATCGCCTAAAAGAGTTTCGCGTTTCGTTGTCACAACCATTTCCCAAAAACCGCCTATGGCCCATGCGGGATGATAGCTAAGCGAATCCCTGTGCTCCACGCCTTTATCCGTCCCGTCCTTCCCGTACGAAATGGACCTGATGGTGCTTATCCGGCCATCTTTAGTGATGTCGGGCAGGAACTTGTAAGTGACAGTGGCTTCCGAACCATACCCAATGTGTGTCCAAACGCTTCCCCACTCATACGATCGGGCTTCCAGAGAGGCTGTAACGCCTTTCGAATCCACGACCTCAAACTGGGTCAGGCCGAGGCCTATACGGTATTCCGTCAATAGCTTTGAGTCCGGGTCGAATTGCTTCATCAGGCTACTCAGAATCGCGTAGCCTGATTTTCCGTCTTTTGTGTCAAACGGATTTTTTAAATAATCAGAACCAAGCCGGATTCCAACTTTATATTCAGCGTCCCCCCCCTCATATGTTTTAAAATATCTTTCAGGTTGGGTACCGGGAACCATCACGCCCGCTTGGCTTTTGTATAGCTCACGACCATAGACTTTCTGCACCCAGAAGGATGCTCCTTCCACAAACCCGTCGGCATGGCAGCGAAAGGTCTCGGCTCCGTCAATTTGAGAGATGATATTCTGGAACTGGGCTATGGGCCCCTTGCCAAGCGCGTTGAGACCCGCGTCGCCGGATAACGGTTTCATATTAAAGAACGCCTCACTCTGCAACAGGAATCCAGTGACGGTTTTTTCGATACCGTTGACTTTGAAGGTTTCAGAAAAATCCCACTTACAGTCAATGTTCGCAACGGTGGGCCGGACGCCGTCCGGGTGCTCTTTGTTGTTGTACTGATCCACGACCTTGATCATTTCACCCTTGAATTTGGTTGCTTGCTTGAAATCCATAGCTTGGAATTCAGCTTGAGCGGCCGACTTAACTTTTTCCAAAACAATAGATCCCACCGTGTTGAACTTGCCCGTACTCCAGTAAGACTCTCCATAAAAAGTCACAGTTGCTTCAAATTCAACCCCGGCCAATGAACCCCAATCCAAGTTGGTCGGTAAATAACCTCCTTGGAATCGGGTGGCCCCCAAACCTGACAAAAGTTCCATGGAACCACGGACACTGGCGCTGATATTCCCTGGTATTGCTCCGAAAATTTCGCAGTAATTATGTCCACCGTGTTCGAGGTCAAGGTTTTCCCCAAGGGCACGCAGAACCGACTCTGATGTGATCGGGGTTCCGTCTTTTGCGGTAAAACGGATTGACAGGTCGCCGTGAGAAACTGGCCGCGAAGAATCGATCATAAAAATGGCGCCGACGAATTCGTTCGACACCCACTCACTCCTGATCGGCAACAGCGCATCAATGGCAAGGGCAGAAATGTTCTGGTCTTTCATCGCGGCATGATCATCGGCCCGGAGGCTGGCCAGAAGCCCCTTCAGGACCTCAACGTCAGAGATCGGCTTGCCGTCCTCGCCTCTCAAGTGACCCTGGACGACCGGATAGGTCCGGCCCGTCGCCGTGTCCTTCCAGTGGTCCGTCGGAAAAGTCTGGGCCGCATTTTTCGAGGCCGTCCGAATATCCGTCCGCTGCGCAGCCGCGACATCTTCCTTGCTTACCGTCTCTCCAGGAACCTTCGTCTGGCTGACGGTATAGAGACCCGTTTCTGGGTTCAACGATCCGCCCTTGAGGAGCCATCCGAATGTCGCTTCCTTCCCGTCCCGTGCGGGGCTTAATTGACCATACTCGGCCGAGAAGAGCAACACGTTTGCCACTGGGTCTAGGATCTGGAACACCATGTCCTTCGAGATCCCTTCAAGTTCCGTAAAGCCTACGGCCTGACCGCTAATCATAAACATCACTTTGCCCGTTTCCGTCCTCACCGCGGCGGCTGAAAGGGTCGTCGTATTGGTTTGCACTAAGGCGATTTTTTCAGCACCAAACGTGTCTCCCTTGACTTGTAAGTGACCGACAGTGTAGAGGCCCGTCTTTTCGTTGTAGGACGTGCTCGTAAGGGTCCAACCATTCTCCGGGACAACACCGGGCGCACCGTCATTCAATTTTCCGTAAGTGGCCGTCAGGAGAACCGCATTTGTGAGCGTATCGGCAAACTGGAAGCTCATCTCCTTTGCGTCCCTGACAAGGGCGGATAGCCCGACTTCATTTAGAGTGCCGTTCTCATTCATGGATCCATCCGTAAGGAAAACACGGCCGAAGCCATCAGCTTTCGGGGCATCCTCGCGCCGCATACTGCCAAAAGCGACTGCCCGGGTATTTGCTTGAACCTTAGCCACGTCCTCAGCTGCAAACTTCTCGGTTTTAACCGCGAGAGTACCGACAATGGCAACACCGGCAGCTCCGTTGACCGCTTTACTCGTAAGGATCCAGGTGCTCGTCCCGTCGGCCAACTTCCCGAATCCATACGAACAGACCATGATGTTTGTTTTCAGATCAACAATCTGAAAGGCGGAGTCCTTCCCGGCGTTAATAATGTCCATCGGAGAAACCACATTCCCGCTCGCGTCTTTAAAGACTACGCCGCCGGTTTTCACGAGCTCCGAGGATTTAGAGATCTCCTGGCCCTGGGTCTGAACTTTCGCAATATCCTCTGCGCGAACGTTGTCACGATTCATGGTAAGAGAGCTAACAACGGCAACACCCTTCTTAGCGTCCAGTGCAGTGCTCGTTAGGATCCAAGATCCGGAAGAGGCCGCACCAGGCGGCGCGACTTTCTGCGCATACATCGCGGATAAGAGCATGGCGCCCGTCCTGGTATCAAGAATCTGAAAGCTCATATCTCGGAGATCGTCCAGCCTCATTTTTCCGGCACCGGCGAGTCCGTCAAAACCAGTTTCTTTTCCGTCGGAATCCTTAAAAAATACGGAGGTGCGGGACCCCGTCTCCTTGCGTGCCGCGAACTCTGAAATATGTTCAACGTCCGCCTGAAGTTTTTCGACCTGAGCAGCGCTCACCTTGCCTTCTGGAACCTTTATGGAACCAGAAGCATAGAGTCCTGTCTTTTCATTCACTGAACCTACCGAAATAGACCAACCGAACCCGAAGTCCAGCTTGCCAAAGGTCGCGGCGAAGAGCATCAAATTTGTCTTGGAATCCAGAATCTGGAAATTCACATCGGTCCCGATCCCGGGCAATTTATCGAATGGGACGATCACCCCGTTTTGATCCCTGAAGATAACCCCGACTCCGTTTGAAGCTCCTTGCTCCAAAGACTGGGCCCCTTGCCGCCTCATGGTGATCACCCCGCTTGCGTCAATGTAGCTTCCCCCCACTTCAGCCGTCCGTTTTTCAGCTGCTTGCGCAAAAGTTTTGGCTTGGGCCTGAACCCTCGCGATATCTTCCTTACTCGCCGTATCTCCCTTAGTTTTTCCGGAGGCGATCGCGTAAAGCCCCGTCGCGGCGTTCATCGATGTAGCTATGTAGGTCCAGCCTTTCCCCTGCGCTCCGCCGGGCCCTTGCTCCAATTCGCCATAGGTGGCGGAAAAGAGCATCAGGTTCGTCGCCGAATCGATCACTTGGAAACTTGCAAACATTGATTTGCCGAACAGAGACGTCGGATCTACCGGCGATGTGCCGTCTTTTCCATAAAACACGCCGGCTCCCGTAACAGGGTCAATATGCGTACCTGCCCCGAGGGATAACGTTTGTGAGAAAATATTTTCAAGGGCTCTGGTGCTCGGACTCTGCCGACTGGCGGGTGTCAGAGTCTCGACATACAGACCGTTTTTCTCGTTGTAAGCCCCGGTCCGGACTCTCCACCCTGAACCGTCGGGAAGTTGCTGGGAGCTCTGGACGCCGATTACAGTGGTTCCTTTTGCGTCCCAAAAACGGCTGATCGCAAAATCGCCATTGCCATTAGAAAAGAACTGAGACCGAAGGCCTGTCAGCATCGCGTACAGACCGTCGAGTTCCTGAACCATTGTCGGCAATAGCCCCGTGTTGTCGATCGAGACATCAAGAATTTGAAGACGGGTTGATTGTCCGCCCCAGGAAGATCCCTCTTTGGCTATGTCGCCCGTGTGAAAGGTCCGCAACTCCTTGCCGAAACTCCATGAACCGTCAGGATTCGTGAATCGTTCGCGGGTGCTGTTGGCGCCGTTCTTGTTCACGCTTTCAATGACCCGGCCTCCTCCGAGGACCAAATAAGTTCCGGCATTCGAACCAAAACCGGTCAACATTTGGGCACTCGCGAGTTTTGAGAGATCCGGCTTATCGAAACTCACACCGAATCCGTAAGAATCGGTGAAAGAAATGCCCTGAGAAACGCCAACGGTGCCAAGGGCACCCAGGATGAGGGCGAATTGCGCGTTATCTTTCGGATTGAGGGAGTCGATCACCACATCGCCGGGCCCCAAGAAAGACGCAATGCTGCGTAGGTTTCCCTTTGTCAGCCCCATTCCCTCGAGGGCCGGCTGGTCCTTCATCGCCTTTTGAAACTCAGCGGAAGTCAGTGCGCGATTTTCAAGATTCTGGACCGTGTAAATGCCATCCGGTACCTTCGCTCCAAAGCCCATGACGTCAAATTGTCCGCCGTTGGCTTTCCCGGAGCCGACCAATACTGACTTGCCAAGCGTGCTGAGATCGGTCGATCCGAAGAACCAGGTTACATCGCCTTTGGTGAAGGTGATTCCTTCTGCGACCCCTGCCTGCTGAAGAACGCTCATCAACTGTCCAAATTCTGTCTTGTTGTCATCTTTGATCACCGTGCCATCTCGCAACGTGATCGACCTGACATCGAACACCTCCCCTTTATCAGCACCCTTGAGGGCTGTCCGTGTCGTACCGGCAGCGGCCAGTTGATCCTTGGTCAGCGTCGATTTGACGGCGCTGATTTTACAGAGACCGTTTTCGGAAGCGTTCCGAAGTCCCTGGAACAGATACTGATCCAGGACTTTGCCCGTCGTAATATCCAGAATATTGAGAGCACCGACAGAATCAAACCCGTTTCGTGAGAAGAAAAGGTAGTTGCCGGCCCGGTAAAAGATAAGATCCGCTGTGGCTGGATCAACGCCTCGAGTGGCACCGACAATGCTGTAACGATCAGTCCCCTCAGCTTTGTTCAAATAGATGCGCAGAATTTTGCCTTCGGCACCTGTCGCCCCGACCAGAACGTCCGTGGCCTTGTTGAGTGTAAAAGCCACGACAGGCTTTCCGTCCTTTAAGGTGGTAAGAGTCCGCTGTGTCTTATCGGTAACGGTCTGCCAGGTCATGGCTTGGGGTGCGAAGTGAGCCGTGACATCAAAGCCGGCGATCAGGGCGCCAGATTTAAGATCAGTCACCAGAAGGGCGCCCAACGGACCGCCAACGATGCCAGAGCCTCGCTGGAGTAACATGCCGTCCGAGATAAAGAAATTAATCGAGGACGCATCGTTCGACTGGCCCGTGGTCCATCCGATGATCTTGTTATTTTTGTCAAAGTAGAAGGCTTGGGTCTCTTCGGGAAGCGTTCCCTTCGTGTAATCCACTCTGACGGCGTCTTTATTACAATCAAAATGCGTCGGAGCATTCGGGTCTACCGACGAAGCCGGGTTCCTTACGAGAGGCAGGGCTTCAGCCTCAGGAAGCGCATGAGCGTCCGCAAGTGCCATCTGCTGATAGCTAGCGGTCTTATTGGCCACTTCTGTTGCCATGTCGTTCATCATGCCGGCAACGGTGGCCATCAGTTCACTTCCCGTATCCTGAGCAATGCGGGAATAGCTCTCGGCCATTTCCTTGAGTGGTTTGGAAATATCTTCGACGGGAGCAATTTCCTCAGGAGTAGAAATATCCTTTGAATTCAACTGATTGTCATTCTCTAACTTGTCGTGTGCTTTTTGGGCTTCGTCCTGAAAATCTTTGGCGCTCGCGGGACCCCGCACGACCGGCTGGAAGGTTTTGATGTTCATGGCGCCGAGGCGATTGCCGCTGGGGTCAAAGAAGACGAGGTCGAGGCTCAAAGTGGACGCGACCTGGCGGCAGCTGATGCCGCCCACGAAATCGAAGAAGATAATGGATTTGAAGCTGCTCGGGTCACCCGTTGTCATACCGACCATCTGATAGTCGCCCTCTTTGCCGTTGAAGAATAGCTTGGTCAGCTTCTCGCCCGAACCGCTTACAAGAACGGTCTCAAAATGCGCATACTCGAGCGCTTCGCCGGTCTTGGGATTCTTGAGCGCGGGCAGTTCCTTGCGAGCATCGGCCGGCGTCTCGACTTTCATCATCACGGCCTCAGTCAAGCGAATATCCATCCCGCCCAACACCTCATGGGTCAGCTTGTCGCGAGCGATCAGAAATCCCGACTGTTCCTGGATCAATTCACAGCCCAGGACCTGCACGCCCGCGTTAAAGAGCGCGAAAGCGTACCCTACGATGCCAAACGAAAGAGCGGCCTGGGCGACAAAACGGCTGGTCGAAGACGATTCGCCGACCACGGTCATTTCCCGGACAGAATTTCCGGTAAATTTGCCGAAGGAAGTCGCGCCTTTCCGGATCTCTTTTTCCGCGAAGACGGCCGTTTTAATGGAACCGCCGTCGGAGTAACGCAATGTGCCATTAACGTTCACGGCGACGATCGCGGCACCCTTCTCGGAGGCCGCCTGATACATGCATTTCGCGAGAAGCACCGAGCCGCTAAAGATCGCCTGAGAATAGCTGATCACACCAAGGCCCGCCGCGGCAGAGACAAGAAGTCCGCCGAGCGGATTATCATCATAGCCGACCGCGATCCATTTCCGGATCTCATTCCCGCCGAAGGCGCTGATCGCGTCATGCCCATTCGACCGGGCTTCGACCCGTTCAAGGAACGAAACCTCGATGACCCTGTCCGCAGATATTGCGTAAGCCAGCTTCCCGTTCCCCTTATTGACCGCGACATACTCCACATTCTGCCCGAGCTTCTTGTCGTAATATTTGATGAGCTGGACCGCGCCGAGATTCTTCCCCCCCGCCGAAAAGAGCGGTGTCGTAGAACTGGGTCAGGCCGAACTGGTTGGCTGCAGTGAGAATGAAATTCCTCAACGCCTCTTCCACCAATGTCCCGCCGAGCGTGAAGTTCATCTTTCGGATCTCGTCGCCGAGGATTGGATTCTCCTTGGTGCCTAGGAGATTGGCGCCGACCGCCCCGAGCTCCTTCACGGTCTTCAGGACTTCCTCCGAGGTTCCGACCGACTGGAACTTCCCGCCACCCACGGAAACTTTCAGCGAACTTCCGTCCGCGATAGCCGCGAAGGAATTCTTCAAAAGCGACCCGTTCTTCGCAAACGTCGCGGGCACATAGATCACATCGACGATGGGTTTCAGAGCATCACCGAGAAAGATGCCCTGCTTGTATTTGATGATCCCGAGGCCCATCGCGGTGTTGAGGAGCAGGTTCAGGAGCTCCGGGGAATCTTTCAGCGAGGTGATCGTATTTTCTTTGATCTGATCGCCGCCATATTGTTTCGCGGTATTAACCGCATTGATATCCTTGAGAACCTGATCACGCTCGATCGTTTTTGTTTGCCAGCCTTTACCATCCCGATACTGAAAGATCTCGCTCCCCGGTTTATCCAGGTTGAGCACACAGAAGGGCAGTGCCGCCCCATTCGCCTGGCGGATAAAACCCGTCTTGCCAATCACTTGCCCAGCACTGTTGAGGACGTCTAACAAGACATTTCCGGGAAGTGCGCTTAACAGCCGCGTCGTAGCCTCCGCGATCTGTTGGTTACTGGCCCCTGCGTTGAGCATATCCCTGAAGAGCACCAGATTCTCCGAGAGATTCCCGGTCTTATGAGTCGCGGCGGCGGCTTTCAGTGTGTTGATCTCGGAGACGGCTTCGGGCACGGAATCCGCCTTTCCGCTCCAGGGGATCTTGCCCCCGTCCGCGGCCACCAGGGTCACATCCATAAATTCGATGACTTTATCTCCGAGCGCCTCCTTGAAAACCGCGAAAACTTCTTTCGAGTTCGCGTAAAAACCAGGCGCGAGATGCGTCATGAGGGCGAACTGTCCGCTCTGGAAAGCATCCGCGAGGGCTTTGCCGAATGCAACGGCGCCGTCCGGCGGGAAAGCAAAGGATCCGTCCTTATTCACGCTCACCGAATAATTGAATAGGTTGAATTTTGAGGCGATATTCCGGACAGTGTCAATATTCGCGAACGCCGCCCCCATGAGCGTAGCGCCCGAATCTTCTCCGGCCATTTCCTGGCGCATCGTCCCGCCGAACTTCATGCTCGAGCCGTTCTTCCCCATGACCGAGACATTCGACATCCGGAGTTCCTGGAAATATTTTCCGCCTTCCTGTTTCAGAAGCAGTTCAAAATCACCCAGCAGATTACCGTTCTTTTCGAAGATGCTGATCCCGATCACGCCCCGGCCGACATTTTCCGCTTCCGTAGTGACCAGGCCCTCAGCCCCTGCCAATTCGGGCATCAGAATATTTTTGAATATAAAACTACTGAGTTTGGACACGTCCTTGCGATCACCCAGGTCGTAATTCCCGCTCGCGACCTCTTTCTGGATTTTATCGACTTTGGAGAACACGCCCGCGACCCCCTGCTCGTTCATCGCGAACGCCCCATTCAAATTCAGGAAGGATCCGTTCTTGCCGGCGATCTTGACGTCCTTGAAGGTTCCGCCTTCCGGATCGAACTGGAAGGAGCCGAAAAGACTGCCGTCAGCTAGGTAAAACTTGATGGCGAGTTGAGAGAGATTGAGAGAAGCGAAGTTCTGCACCACAAACTGCGAGAGCTTCTGCATATCCCCGACATTCGTCAGATCGAGCCGGCTTGCGAACTGTTCGAGCGTCTGGATACTCGCGAGAGCGTTTTTCATCCCGTCTGTTTTACCGGCGATGTCGATAAAACCTTTTGCGCCCGCCAGGCGGACACCCTGGAAGCTGACGGAATTACTGGTAAAAGTGAAATCGCCGAATTTTACGCCGTTGCGGTAGAACGTGATCGTTACTTCCTTGGCGTAAAGGCCGTTCTCGCCTTTCCCCAGCATGCTTTGAAGCGCGTCGCCGAAGCCGATGAGGTCTTTGGCGTTCGCGGCGATGAAATTCAAATTAAAATCGAGCGCGAGGTCGGCGATCGCCTTGATGTCGTGCAGCGCTTCCCGCGTGTTGCCGACAATCCCCTTGACATCGATCTGAGCACCGTCCTTGCCGAAGGCAGTGAATTCATAAGTCACATCCTTCGCCGTCCAAGTCAATCTTACGTTCAGGTCACGGTCACCCTTTTCATGATACATCTTGAAATTCGCGGAAACGCTTTGGCCGGCCTTGAGCATGGACTGCAGCCTGTCCCCGAAAAGAATGAGCAACGCGGCGCCTTTGCTTGTAGGATCAAGGGCGTCCCGGAACTGTGTCATGAAATTCGTAATCCCGAGTTCTTTGGCCAGGTCCCGTATCCCGACCATGAGATCCAGCAAAGAGCCCATATCGCCTGACTTGACGATCCAGTCGGTGCCGAGATCCTTGTAAAACGACGTCACCGAGTCCGAGGTCACCTCAAACGCAACATTCGTGAAAGTCTCGCCCTTATAGGAAAATTCAGCCACATTGAAACGAATCATTTTTGCGTCAAAACTGACCTGATCTCCGAGCAACCCCGCGAGACCTTGCTGAAGCATGTTCCCGAACGCCACCAGATGATCGCCAATCGAGAGATCCACCGAGGCACCGAGTTTCGCAGAAAGCTCGCGGCCAATCTCATTTAAAGCCGCGATATCCTTTTGAGAGAGAAGATCGACTTTGCTGCCATCCTCGCGGACCCCGCGCATTCCGAGGGAGATCTCGTCCTTAAACCCGTCCAATCTGACATTTTCATATTCGATGCTGGCAAAATCCTCCCGGCTTTGGTCGACACGCACGTTCGTAATATTCTTGGGCTCCTTATCCGCTTTTGTCGCCTCTCGGTCGATCAATTGATTGAGCACAGAAGGCGCGGCCTCGCCGATGAGCCCTATCTGCGTAACAAGCATGGCAAAAGCTTCCATGGTTATAACCGGATTAATGCTGAGATTCGTGCTGATTATGGTCTGCATCCAACCGTGCTGCTCGTCATAAGAGAGACGAACCTGAACGCCATCCCGGAGCGTGACGACCCGGTTGTTCTTATAATCCTCTTCCGTGATCCCATGTTCTTTGAGCTCCTTTGCTCCCTTCTGAGCGTCGAAGGACTTACTAGGCGTCGTCAGGGACTGAATGAGTGTCTGGATCGGCGTCAGGAGAAGTCCGGCAAGCGCCTGTCCCCATTTTTCTCCGCCAATCGTAATAAGAGATTCACTGTAGAAAGCGGACTGCGCGCCACTGGCGAATCCGCTAAGAAATGCTGCCGCAAAGTCGATGGCCCCAAAACTAGCACCACCGAACTGAGCGTCATACATACCGCCAAAAGCAGCGCTAAAGCCGCCCTTGAGACCATCGCTCAAGACGGTATCCCACAGTGATTTTTCAGTCAGGCCGGCATCGTTGGGACTTTTTTTGAGCGCTGCGTCGATCACTTGGGGGATGAGTACATCCGTGAGCAGCCTGCGGCCGATGCCCTGCATAATAGCGCCCCAACCGCCCTTTTCCGAAATGTCGCTAAAAGAACCGAATCCCAGATTTTTTTGCGCCGGCGTTGGCTCAAGGTTCGTCGGAGTCTTGCCAACGGTTCCAAGTTGTTTGAGAGAACCCGCGATCGCCCCGATCACGGCCCCCACGGCAGCCATGACAATGCCTCCCAGCATTCCCGCAAAGAAACTCTTGCCTTGCACCACGGCCGCAATGCCGCCGAGGATACCGCCGACGATCGCATTAGGAACGAAAGACTGAACCATCGCCCCAAAGAAGGAGTAGTTGGTAGGAGTCGAGAGACTGCCCAGCCACTTTCCAAAATCTGTATTGGAGAGAAAGTCATTAAGATTTGCGGTAGCCCAAGTGCTCACGATACTCGTCAGAACACCCACACCGAGGGTCGTGAGGGCAGCGCTGAGACTTCCGGTGGAAAGATAGGTCCCAATCGCCCGAACAACAGCTCCCATGATACCGCCGACAATGGTGGCAGCCATAGGCATCGAGACCCCCAACACGGTAGATATCGCTGTGGCAAACGCGGACATGGCTGCGCCGTACGTGCCAAACATTGCTGCCATAGCGGGTGTGGCAGCTCCCCAGGAGATCACAGAAACGATGATGGCGATAATCGCCATGATGATCTGCCCCAATATCCCACCGCTTACTTTTGTTTTTTCGGAGGTGACGTGCTCGCCGCCTTCAAAAACGCCGTTCTTGAAGCCAACTTTGTCGAGGGTCAGGTTGTTGGCCGCAGCGTAACTCCGCGCGTAATCTTCATTGAAGAAAACAACGCTCTTGCGCGTATAGGTGCTGGTGGACCCGAATATCCCCGAGCCGGATTTTGTCTTTACCTTGATCTGCCTATCGACCGACAGGAGCTTGTCTCCGTCGTAGTTGTAGTGACGGGTTTCAACGCTCGTCTGTCTTTTCTGCGTGACCTGGAGACCCCAGATCGTCTCCGTTATGACGCGAGACGGATCAGCCCTGGAAAAAGTGCGGAGCATCGTCGCATAATTGCTGCGAGTTTCGGGGGCATAGCCGATATAAGTGCGCTGGAGAACGCCTTGAGCGTTAAGCTGGGTGCTGCTTGTGGCAACAAAGATCAGGACCGTGCCCCCTTCGAGATTGGTCCCGAATTGATCGATCACGAGCGCCGTCTGGTCGCCTCTTGCAAAATTCCCGAGGGCATCCAGGACACTCATCGTGAAGCCCTTTTTAATATTCGAAGAGTCGAGATACACGGCGACCGCTTTTAACATATAGGCCGCATTCGTGCCAACATCGACTCCGAGGCGTTCGGCCCGGGACGAGAGCCGGCGGAGCTGGGTGGACAGGTCGGAGTAGATCTTGCTGATCGCAGCAGCATCGGTGGTTCCCGCCAAAGCCGCATCGGCGTTCTTGACGAGGCTTTCGACCTGCTTACTGATCTTCTTCAACTCCTTCATCCGGACCTGGGCGCTGCGGGCAGCTTCCTGCTGGGCCTTGATCTGGCGATCCGAAGCCCAGGCGGAAGTCGTTCCGGCCGACCAACCCGAAGTCGTGGTGCCCGTGACGGACCTATATTTTGAAACGCTCGACATACGGTTATTGGCAAGAGTCAGGCGTGTCTGATACGACGTATGCGACCCGGCAGCCGTGTCCGTCCAGCCGACAATATCGTCTGTTCCATTGTAGACATAGTCCGTGGCGTAATAGGTGGTATAGGTCGCGCCGTTGGAGGAGGGCTCGCGTTTGGTGGAGCTCATCACCCGGCCGTAAGAATCGGTAACATAATTGAATTCAGTGTGAGCAGCCCCTATTCGTGCCTCATAAGCGGACCAGGAATATTGAAGAACGCGGTTCCCCAGCAGATCGGTATAGATCACCACCGTCGACTGAGTCAGATCGTTTGCGGAGCTGACCGTGAGATGATTCTGAACCGTGGTGGTGATAGCCCCCCATTCGTTCGTATCGATCAGTGTCGTTGCCCAAACATTCCCCGAACGATCATATTCCGTGAATCCCGTGCGGTACTCCAAACCTTTCGCCCCCGCAAGATCGGCAACGACCGTATGCAGGGTCGAAAAATCCGTCATGGTGGTGCTTCGCAGAGCTCCGTAACGGTCATATTTGTAGACCGTGGTCTGCACATGCGATTGATCAAGACCGTAGTGGAATGTCTCGAAACGCTTCCCGTCGGCAAAGAAGGTCCGACTCAGGATCTGTCCGTTGCGGTGGACATCCGTGATCGAAACAAGAACGCCATGCGGGTCAAAAGCGTAAGTGCTCCGAATCCCAGAGGGTTGCTGAACTGTAGCGACCTGCCGGGCACTTCCCGATGCGGAATAATCGTAATAAGCCCGATTAGTCACCACCCAGACCGCAGCGCCGTAAGTGACCGGAGGAGTTTGCGCCAGATGCGCAGGGTCTACCGTTTCTGTGAAATTCAGTGATTGAGTCTCAACATAAAGAATCCGGTCGCTCAGAAGCCCCGTTCCGTACACATAGGTCTCGATGGTCGCAAGCCGGTTGTACTCATCCTGGCGCTCGATCCGTGAGATCGACACCCCATCCGCTTTGTAGAAGGTCGAAGAATCGAGCTGTTTGCCTTCCGACTGCGAGAAAGAATAACGGTCCGTACGGTCCAGTATCCCGTCGGTGCCGTAATGGAGCTCGCTTACCGTGGCCCCCAACATCGCTGTTTCGAACTTATCGCTATGCAAGTCTTTCCCGACATCAAGGCTCTGGACCGCGAGGACTCCGTACTTACCGCTTGGGGGTGTATCCGTCTGAAGATCGATCCACGGCAGTGATACCCGTCCGGCGCGGGCCAGTTCAATGCCCGTGTTAAAGTAAACAGCACTGGTGATATAGCCATTCGCGCGACTGACCTGATGCGTAATGATGGGCGGTTGCACTCCGTCCTCGTAATAGTAGCTCTGAGTCCGTGTCACTTCGCTTTGGATGTCGTAGGGACTTGTAGATCCCGGCGTCTGGACATAATCGATCCGTTCGGTGTAATCGACATTGCCGTCGGGACGGTAGAAGGTTTGCTGGGAGAGGTACTCCTGGGATCCCGTGTATGTGGGCCCCACCGATTCCGGCGTTGCGCCCCATAATCTCACGCTATTGATCCCTAACCAATTCTCAAGGTCATTACCACTACCCCTTACATAATAAGGAGCCTGACCCGCCCATGAGAGGGTGACTTGATGCGTGCCCGATAAAGCTTTTGAAAAAGAAAGGGTCGCTTCATCCGTGGCTGTGGCGGAAGTTGAAATATCTCCCACTTTGACGCCATCGACAAGAACGGAAATCCCGAAGGGAGCCCACCAGACAGGCTTGTCATGATAATTTGAAGTACTGATCTGAAGAGCCCAATCCGAGGCTTGGGCGCCAAAATCCATGGTATAGCTGACCGCACCGCCCCAACTGGACCAAATGCTTGTCCCATTCGCTGTCCATGGTCCCCCTGATGTCGTACTCACCGAAGAGCCCATGACGGTCCCCCGCAATCCAACTGGCGGAGCGCCGGGAGTAGTTGCCGTTACGGTTGAAGTCGGGGTCGCAAATGTCGTGCTATAAAGGTCGCTTCGCTTGAGGGCCTGGGTCCTGCTGTCATAGACCTGAAAGGTCCGGCCATAGGCCGCGACCATAAGCCCGTTATTGATCAGGGAACTGTTGATGAGATCCTGCGAGAGCAAAAGACCGCTTTCCGGGCTCGGTGTGACAACGAGCTTGTAATCCTGAACAACCACCGCTTTCGCCCCGTAAACGGCAGGATCGTAATAATCCTGGCCGAGCCGCTGGAGCTCGGTTTTGCCGTCGGAACCAACGACGTTCATCGCCGCGTATTCCGCGCTTGTGTTAAAAAACGTCGTATGGATGAGCACATCGCGGTCATTCATCGCAACAGGCGGCCCGCGGATCGCATTCACGACATCGATCTCGCCGCTCGCCGTGTATTCATCGATCCGGGTAAGCGCCGTCGAAGAGCCGTTCAAGCCCGCACGCTCGTCGTAGACGTAAACCGAATAGGTATCAGGGACCCTTGTACCCGGAACGGTACCGTCTTTGTAATTCACGATATACGAAATACGATCCCCGCCGTCCCGGTAATAGGTCACGCGCTCTTTCTGAAAGACAAATCCCTCGGTCGAACCCGTCGCCTGCCATACACTCTTGAAATCCTCCGTTCGCTGCATCGCGCCCGTTGCCGAATCGTAGTAATTGTAGGACCGCGTCGAAAGCCGCTCCTCAAAAATAGGAGAAGCCTGAAACGCGAGAGGCGAATCGATACGAACCTCTGAGATCGTCACTTTCCCGTGCGCGTCAGCGAAGGCTCCAAAGCGAATATTTTCCCAGGTATCATCCCCGACCTCGACAGAGTAAACATTCCTAAACGAGCTGGGCTTGCCTTTTTCGCCAAATGAGATCATGAGCATGCCGTCCTTGACTTTGGCCTGAAGGGTATAGGTCTTGGCCGGATCCATGGCAAATTGATTATCCTTCGGGATCCACGTCGGCGTAGTCGCAGCTCCTGAATATTGCATAAAACCCACCATCCCCGTGGCGTTGAGTCCATTGTAGATATTGCCGTCGGTGGCCACATCCCCCTGCCGGAGAACGAACGCCTGGTAATTCTTATCTTGAGGATTAAGTCCGTTATCGAATCCGATCCAGTCGTTTTTTCCTAGCGCGTCCATCGTGAAATCGAGAGACATCGAAAGATCATTCACAAGAGACTGAACGTTACCCAAGATCAATTCCGGCACCACCGCGGAACCTTGAACCACGGCCACGCCTCCACCGAATGCGACGCCTACGGCTGTCGCAACGCCCGCGGGCGGCGTGTAACCAGTCACATTCTGAATATTACCGGGCCCGGCGAATGGCAACGACGACACTCCGAAATATTGCGCGGTTACACTCATGAGCCCCAGCGGAACGTCATAGTCATTTGGTGCGGCCGAAACCCGAATATATTTAACTTGCTGGGCTGAAAAACTAATGCTAACGGGAACTCCTGGCGCATAAGGGAAATTCGACGGAGTCACGTCCCGGTAATTACCGTCACTTCCCGCAATGGCAATAATGGGCGTCCCCGAATAATCGCCGCGTAATGTGACCGTCACGGTATCGATCACTTGAGGTGTCGCCAGCGTGCTCTCAACCAAAGTGGCATAATTCGCACCATTATTGATATAGTCATTGGTTTCAGAACCAAGCTCCACAGGTATCAGCGGAGCCGTAGGAAGAGGGGCCAAGCTGAGAGCTCCATCGAATGTCGAGACTGTGGAACCCGAGGGAACACTGGTCCTCAGCTCCGTGATCGTGATCGTTCCCGAGGTCGTTGTCCCAGAGACGGAGCCCTTGGCGGAAAATGCGCCCCAGCGGAGCTCGCTCCAGCTATCATCCTTAACTTCCGCGGTATAAAGGGTATGGAATGTTTCCGGCTTGCCTTTTTCGCCAAAGGAGATCATGAGCCAGCCGTGCACTACCTCGGCCTTCAGGGTATACGTCTTGTTCTTATCGACAGTAAAAAGATCCCCCACTGCGTTCCAACGCGAGGTCGTGTCGCTGCCGGTATAGTCGTAAAAACCCGCCGTGGTCCTCGCGGAATAAGTATCTGCGGAATTCCCGTCCAGAGGCAGATCTCCCTGACGGAGAATGAACGCACGGTAATGCTCATCCGAGGGATTAAGCCCGTTATCAAAACCTATCCAGTCATCCCGTCCACTCGCGCTCATCGTAAAATCAAGTTCTGTCGAAAAACCGTTCTTAAGCGTTTGGATATCCCCAAGGATCAGATCCGGCTGGGTCGCAGTGCCCTGAACCACGACCGCGCCGCTCCCAAACTGAACACCTTGGGCAACGCTGACATCCGGAGCATAATTTGTCTGTCCCGAAGCGGGGGCCGGAAAGGGGCCGCTCGAAACGCCCATGAGCTTCGCGGTGACCGACTGAATAAGCACGCGGCTATGACTGGTTCCGACCCTCGCGGCCCAGATTTCGATGTACTTGACCTCCCTCGCAGCAAAGCTAATGTTCTCGGCGGTGCCGTTTCCCGTAGCGCCTGCCGGAGAAACTTCAGTAAAAACGCCGTCGGTCCCCGCAACCATAATCTTGTATCCATAACTCAGATTCGGCTGAGGGCCAAACTCGACGCCGACCGTATCCATCATACGAGCGGCATTAAGCGTAATCCGCGCAACAGGTACCGGTTCGCCAACCGCATCGAGATAGGTGTATGAATCAGGGTCATAGCCAAGAGCCAAGATATCCCATACAGAGGAGTTCGTTGTAGCGGCACCCCCGATCATCACACTAGGATTCATCACGCTAGAATCAATGGGCGTCACCGTGGCGTTCGCAGGGGTTAGAAAATTGACGTTGTAAAGAAGGGGCGTTACGGGCGCAATCCCGGCCAGAGTATCAAAAGTTTGCGTCTGGGAATCCGTCAAAACCGTCGCGGGAGGCAGACTGCGCGTGACATCCGCCGAGGCAAGGATCTGCATGCCGAACTTCGCAACCTGGTTATTGCTCGTCGCGTTCGTCAAAAGCTGCTGAAACGTGGCGTCTGTCGCAAGCTGCGTCACAAGGGGTTGTTCCTTGGCGGAGAGTCCCATAGCCTGGCCCACTCCCGCGTAAACGTTCGTCAACTGGATCTTCGCAAGAAGATCATCCGGTTGGGTCCCGACCGCCTGCGCGTCGATCGCACCATCGGGATAGTAGTGGAGGAAGGCACAGATACTGTCGTTGGTCGCGAACTGAGTCCCGACGAGATACACCGCCTTCTGGTAGGTTTTGACGGAACCGTCAGTGTCGTAATAGACCGTGTAATCCTGCCCCTGACCGTTCCCGCGAAAATACTGTCTTTGGATAAGAGCGCCGTTATTGAATTTCGTTTGAGCATACGCGGTCTGGGAAGCATCGCTCCACCCCGTCGCAACACCCACGTGGGTGACGTTAAGAAGTCCCGAAAGAGCGCTGTTTTCCGTAACGATGCGCACCTGATGTTCTCCGGCCAGCGCTGCCAGATCTCCCGAAAGCGTAAACGATTGCGTCGTTTCTTTGCCGGCATCGAGACTGATCGTGCCGATCTGTTTCCAGTCGCTGGAGTTGGCCGAGCAGGAGATCGTCGCGCAAACCTCAACATTGAAAGTAGCCGCCGCAACTGCGCTGATATTGGACACCGTAATATCAAACTTGCGCGCATAGAGCGTATTGCCAAAATTAAGATTCAGAGGTTCAAAGGACTGCTGATACGCCGTTGCTTCAATGTCCCCCAAGAGTATCGTGCCGGTACCCAGATCACCCACGAATTGGGCTTTGGACCAGCCGGCGTTCGATCCGCGGTAAACATCCCGGTCCCCGATCTTGAGCACCAGCTCACCGGGATGCGACAGATCGAAGCTGACGTTCTCCGGTTTATCATCAAAGGGATCATAGTAATAGTAATCATATTCCGGATGGCCGGGGGTATTCTCGATTGGCTTACCGTCCACAAGGATCTTGTAATAATAGCCGTTGCTATCGTGAAAACGTGAAAGCGCGATATCGTGGTAACCGGCCGCCGAAGAGTCATCCCCATTCCGGATACGCATCGGGACCCCGAGATTGTAGGTCACCGTAGGCGTCGTCACCGTGACAGTGGCGGGATCCACAATTTTCGGTTCCACGGTTTTTCCGTCAGTTTTCTGGAGGAAATTCGAGAGCGTGACTGCCGCGCCGCTCGTGAGCTTGGACTGAACAACGATCGCATTCCAATTCAAGCCTGTTATGGTTTTTGTGGCAGTCAGAGGTTTTGTAGTCCCCTTTTCATAAAGAAAGATCTGCAGCGTATCGGTTGTTCCGGAGACCAAAGAGAACTCCACGGTATAATCTTTTCCGACGGTTGGCGTCAGTCCGGTGACAAGGACGTCGCTATTATTGGTGAGTCCCGGAACGTTATATCCCTGGATATAAAATTTTCCATTTTTAAGAGCAATTCCGACGCGATCAACCAAAGAGCCTCCCGACCCAAATGCGGCATATTGATTCGCCACAGCCATCTGCCAATTCGTACTCGTTGCGGTATAAGAAAAATCCGCGGAATACACGATAGAGCTGCCTGTGAGGATCGGCGTCGCCTCGGAAACCGTGGAAAAGTTTGAGCCGGCCGCGGACATCGCGATAGTCCGCACCGAATTACCACTTAAAGTAAAATCCAGGACGGGCTCATCGACCAGATTGACCCAATCCGAAAAAAGAGATCGAGAAACCGCAGAGCTAGCGCCGGACACCCCAACACCAAAAACATCTTTGTAAACCGTGAACGCAGTGCCGGTCTGGGACTCACCGTTCAGCATAACGGCCTGAGAGGAAGAAAAGCTTGCGTGATTAGCCCAAGAGATCTCGACCTTATGTATTCCCTTAAGCCCCGCAGCCATATTGATCAATTGACCCGGTGAGGTCATGGTGTAGGACTTGAAAGTTGTTAAGGTGGCCCCTGTGCTCGACGTGTCATACACCTTGATCAAAAGCTGGGCCCCGGCGGGTGCCTCGTACTCAAGCGAGAGCAGTTTTGCGTCCGTCGTTGCTCCAAAATCAACCGAATACGCAACAACACCCGGATCCGCGCTGCCTCCATAAGCCCGGAGATCATAGGTATTTGTTTCCCACTCGTTCGTTACCCAGTTGTTCGCCGTGTACGCGTCGGCCATGACCACAGTCACAACACTTCTCTCGGAGGTATCCAACCCAAGCGGCTGCGTGGAACGTTCAGCGATCCAGGATGACAGAGCGCTGCCGGTAAGCGTACCGACGGGGATCATGCCGCGCTGCTCATAGCCCGAAAGGTCCCGCATCTCGCTCATACGGAGCTGCCAATGCTGGCCAATGGCTTCTTGAGCGTTCTTGAGATTCCCGGCGTTATCTTCGTAAAAGTATTCCGAGGCGGTGTCCACCACTTCGACGCCGTTCACCTTGATGACGTTCAATTGCACGAGCTGAAGCTCAAAGCCGCGGCCCCCGACATAAAGAGCCTTCTGTGTGAGGTATTGATGCCCGGTCTCGCCCCACGTCGCGAGCGCGGTGCTTACCGTCGAGGGTGGCGTGACGCCTGCGACAGGCGCGCGGTAAAGCTCGGCTTCCTGAAGGAAAAGAGGCGCCGGATAACCGGATAAAACAACCCGCATCCTCTGATTTCCCGACATCGTTGCCGGTAACTGAAATACAGGGATCTGGAACCTTTCCCCGGCCTTGACCGTCGCGGCACTGCCCACCGTCTCCCAAATTTCTGTTGTCGTTCCCGGCTGATACCCTTTAAAAACCTGGAGACTCACGGGAAAAGTTTCTTCAGTGAGCTGACGCGTGGCCGTGATCCCGGTAAGCCAGGTCCTGGGTGAGGTCGCTGTGGTTGGCGCGTTATTTTTCACAGAGATACGAATATGTTGGGTGGTTGTCGTCTCAAAATTTATAACTAATTTCCCTTTGTAATCCGCGGCAGAAACAACCGGCGTAGTGAGCGTGACCCAAGAACCATCTGATTTCATCACCTCGACCTGGAAATCCTGATGTTGGAGACCGTCTGGAGTATAGATATCAAGCGTGATCTGATTAATCGGTTGCGCGGAACTAAGGTTCACTATTCCGAGCTGGGTGAAACTTTGCGGAGTTTGGTCTGCTAGATTGAATACATACGTATCCGGATTATTATCACAAAGAGCCTCTTCTGTAAGGCCCGTAACATTCGTAAGCCCGACACGCGTAAAATTCGCGCCATTTGCCAGTGTTGCGAAATTCACACCGAAAGATCCCGTGTCCTCTAAAAGAAGCGATAGCACCTGATCCTGCGTGGGGGTTCCAAGATTGATGTTGAACTCTGCACCGCTGGGAACGGTGGGTCCTGCCGTAGCCACCGATTCATAGCCGACGGGAATGTCCTGCGCCCGGGGCGGGAATCCGTAAGTCGACTTGTCGCGAATGGATCCATCCACGTTGTAGGCCGTCACTGTGAGTGAATCGCCGACAAAATTAGAAGCCGCCAGCGTCGGCAGTTGAGCATACGTCACATTCGAGAACATCGAGGCGTCGTACTGAATCACGCGGATATCCGCCATTCCACGATTGATGACTGCCCCGGAAAGAGCGTCCGAGACACCGACGATACGGGTGTGCGCGGCATCCGCGAAGACGATCGTTCTCGTGACATTACGCCCCAGATCGATCGTCGTGGTGTAAGAAGCCTCCGAGCCTTTGACCTTCCACAAAGTTGTCGCGTCCGTGCTGTGTATCCAAACTTTGTTTGTGGCGTAGGTAGAACCCGAAAGGGCGTTCTCGTCCTTCGACGTCAGCGTATGCACATGATTGTCCGCGTCAGTCCAACTGAATTGAGTGTTAAAATCATCGGTGAGCTTCGTGATTACGCCCACAGCAGGATTCGCGGCAAGCGCAGCTTGCAAAGCCGCCTTCGCGTCGCCTTCAGGCATTGCATTCACCTGGGCAAGCGTGAGCGTGGAAATGTTCCGGATATAATAGGACGTGGTGGAGGTATTCCCGTCCGAGAGCTTTTCCTGAAGGATAATGCTTTCGATCGAAGTGAAGGTCAGGTCGGCATAGCCTGTGATCTCGTGCTTCTTTCCCTGCGAGCCGGGGATCACTTTGCTGATGGTGACTCCGTTCTTCGTTGCCTGCTCATGGAATCCCCAGACCAGCCGTTGAGATCCTGTCGTGCCATCAGGATTGGGAACGAAGCTCGAGTAGAGCGAGTAGATTTTGGCGGCGGATCCGGTCCCTACTGTAAATTGATAGCCCGTTTCAGTGCCGGCCGCCGTGGCTCGCGTTATCTTGGAGATATCGCCGGTGATATTGCTATTGTTCAGGCCGCGAAGCGAATCTAAAAAGGCCCGCACGTCGGGATCGAGCGTCACCGTCCCTAAAAACGCGAGAGCGTCGGTCCTTGCCGCACCTGTGAGCACCTGCGTTCCGGGCGCATCCATAAAATAGCTGGCACTGATCATATAGGAGCCGTCGCCTTTTACCGAAACGTCCAGCTGATCGGAATAGGAAAGAACATTCGCCTGATAATTCGTGAAGGCGTTTTCGACATTGTCGATCGACCAGATCCGGGTTGCCTGCCGCCCTGCGATCACCGCCGCCGACGCCGACGAAGGATCGTTCAGGTTATTCAAATTCGCGGCCAGGCCTTCGTTCGTGGGTCGCTTCATCGAGACACTAAGCGAAAGTTTATCGATCGGATCGTTATACGCGAGCGACGTATACCCGCTGACGTTATACGTAAGCTCCTCCCGGGTCAATTGAAGGCCGAAATCGGTCGAGGTCCGAACCGTCCAGTTACTTGCAAGACTCGAGATCGATTGAACCCAGTCGCCCGTCAGGCCGCGCACCGTACCGTTATAAGTCTGGATCTGCATCCCGTAGTCGTAATCGCTGGAGCCGTTCACAAAGGTTTGAGCGCTGTAAGAATTGCCGTAATTGCTGATCATGTAGGTCGTATCGCCCTGACTCATACGCAGCATCGGGTTCGGCGAATTCGCGAGGGTCGCCAAATCCTGCGGCAAATTGCTGTAGATCTCGGTCCAGTCTCCCAAGAGACCGTTGATGGTGATTTCGCCGAGCAGCCGCTCCAGCTGCGTTTCCGAGGCAGCGACGTACTCAAAATTCCCGCCCAGTTTCGAGCGGACCAGGTTCCAGTCGCCCGTGATCCCGAAATGGTCGGTGGCAAATTGTTCCTGGCGCGTGGACCGTTCGAGACCAACCCAGTGATAGTATTTCCCGGTGCCGGCCTCGTACCGGTAATCGGTTTGGATCACGCCCCCTTTGAGCACATTATGGTTCGCATCGATCGTGTATCCCGCTTGAGCCAGAATAGCGTCCGTGGAGATCTCTGTATCCGTGAAATCCACGTTATACCCGGAGATAATATAGGTCGTGCCGTCCTTTTCGATCTGACGGCTGAATTGCGAACGCTCGATTGCCTGGAAATTCGAATCCAGATTGCTGTAGGATTGCGTCCAGATTCCGGTGATTCCCCCGATGGTGAGCTCCTTATCGATCTGGAGGGAGTATTGGGTCTCTGCCGTTACATTGAAGGTCGAGTCCAGATTGCCTTTGACCTCAGTCCACTTTCCGGTCACCGTAAAGGTCGTTCCGTCGCCCCTCGTAAAAGTCCGTGTTTTGAACGATACGACCTGCGTGGAATATTTCAGGCGCGTATTAGCGGCGGCCGTGAACTGGCTGTTGTAACCGGAGATCGAATAGGTGGTGCGGCCGACGGTGAGCGTCCGGCTGTGTGTCGATCCCGAACGGGAAGTAAAGTCCGAGTTGAGGTTACTGCTCGAACGCGTCCACCCTGTGCCGACCTCTCGTATCGAACTGCTGTATTTCAGACGGTCCTTCGCAAGATTTAAGGGATCCTTCATCGCTGCGGCGCTGCTGTAACCGCTAATGGTGACCGTGAGTCCCGTCGCAAGGCCGGCGGCATTCCGGACCTCGAGGCTGCGGCTGAATTCCGAACCAACGATGGCGCCGAAATTCGCCCCCAAATTACTCCAGGTTTGCGTCCCGTTGCCGCGATAAGCGGTTCCCCGCGCCGGAGCATCGCCATAGAAGTTCGGCTTCGCCACAGAGTCAAATTCCCGGACGCTAACGCTGAACTCGAGCTGTTGGTCAGCCCCTTGTCCCGAAAAAGTGCTGTTATAGCCAGAGATGGAATAGGTCACGTCCCCGTCCGTGAAAGACTGGCTGAAGTCGGAATCCCCGGTGATCGCGAAACTCGCATCAAGGCCGCCGTAGTTGCGCGTCCACGTGCCGCTGAGCGTTCGCAGTTGGTGGGTCAGGGGGTCGATCACCTGGCGAGGCAAGTTGTCGTCGCCCAGGAGGGTCATCGGGACATCCTCCTTGATCGAACGAAGCGTCAGGTCGGGATTCGTTTCTTGAAAAGCCGCATTGAGACCCGAGGTGATATAGGTTTTCCCGGTTTCAAATCCTGACGCGTCCACAGCAGAAAAATTAGTCGAGTATTGAGTCCAGTCAGTCACTTCAAAATTCAGCCCGAGACCGGAAGCGATCTTGGAGAGGCTCCCCTGATACGTGTGATAGCCGCTGGGATCGACGCTCAAAGGCACTTGAACCTGCAGGCTTCCCCACTTCCGCTCGGTGACGGATAACTCCAGGTCCCCGCGCGTGTATGACGCGTCCGCGTAACCGCTGATCGAATAGGTGAATTCGGAAAGGCCGGCGCTACGGGTGAGTTGGAGCGCATAATCCGTCCGGTGACTTGCGTCGTTCAAGACGACAAATCCGGAGCCAAGATCCGTGGCCATCTTAAGCCAATCGCCGCGCATCCCTTGGTGGATCGTGTTGTGTTCCTGTTCCTGGATCGTCAGTTTGTAATCAAGCGCGGTCTTGTTAAAAATGCTGTCGTGTTTGGCGTTAATAATGAAGGTGCGACCCGTGAGAGCGCCCGCCGCGTTGCGTTCCTGCATTCGCAGCGAATAAGTCGTGGCAGGCACGGGCTCGAAACTCGCGCTCAGATTATCCCGCGTTTCGATCCAGTCCCCCTGATGCCCCTCAAAGTCGAAAAAGGCACCTCCCGGAGTAAAGCTCACCGGGTGATTCTTAGTATCACGGTGCGTGATCGCCTCTGATTGTGTCCAGGCCGTCGCGCCGTTTTCGCGGCTTGCACTACGGGTCGTCAACCCGTCGCGGGACGTAACGCTGTAAGATTCGGACGCCAGGGTGCTCCCCGCGATCGTGGAGTTGTAGGTGCGGGTGTAACTCAGATCCTGCCCAGCCCAGGCGGGATCATTCCAGGTAACCGCCATCGGATGAGCGCTCTGAGCCACCGTCCGGTCGTCCGTCCAGGTGAAACCCTGTCCCGTCACAGATCTCAACGTATTACTGACGGAGGTCCAAATCCCGGCACCGATCGAAACAAAACTGGACCAGCTAAAAGAGGCTTCCCCGTCCGTCACTGACCGGTAGAACGTCGCTCCCGCAAAAGCCACGAGCGCGAGCACCAGCTCCGCCGTTTGCGCGGCCGTCAGATCGCCTTGCCGGGCGGTTTCGCGCGCGGCAGTTTCGGCTGAAACTTGGGTTTGGGAACGGTAAGTGAAGCGATTCGGATCTCCGGCCGCGTCATCCTGCACCGTATGCGACGTCAGACCGTCCATGGACGACCAGGAATAACTGGTCCTGCCTTCTTGGGATTCCTGGAAAAATGCAGTTCCGGCAGAAACCGTCACGAGAGCCTGGTGGAGGCTGTCGCGCTGCTCGCCGTCAAAGATCCTGTTGAAATTGCCCGCGCTGGCATTAGCCGGAGTCGTCGCAAGATTTTGCTCCATCGCCGCCTGGCTCACGCGTGACTGAACGCTATAGCTTGCCGTCGCGCCATTCGGGTTCGTCAGATCCACAGAAACCGTATGCCGCGTCGAAGTATTCGGGACGGTCCAGTTGTAACTCTGGTTGGTCATGCTAGAGTTCATATAAAAGTCCGTTTGAGTCGTGTCGGCGTTAAGCGCGGCTTCGAGAAGGTCGCGCTCCGAGCTCACGGCATCCGCGGGCAAGAGCGCGAGTATCGACCTCACTTCCGCGGCGCTTGCGGTACGACGGACGCTATAGGAGGCAGTTCCCAAGGAGCCATTGACCGATAGCGAGTGATCAAAGCGGCCGTTTTCGGTGGTCCAGGTGATCGAACGGTCGCGCCCGTTCGCGGACATAAAGAATTCTTTGCCGGCAGTGATTGCCGCAGTGAAGGCGCTCCTCTGATTGGCCGGCAGTGACACGCTATAACTTAGCGCGACGGCTTTTGTGACACGGATCTTTGCATCGAACGACGCTTCCATCACCGGCACCGTCGATCCGTCAATATAGGTCGGCGAAATACTCAGATTGAAGGAAGTCGTTTTGTCCGAACTGGTCCAGGCAAAGGAGGTCGTTTTGCCGCTCACCATCATCGTGATCTCGGTGTTCGTTCCCTGCAGGCTGACGAGGGCGGCCTTATAACTTTGCCATTGATACATATCGGCAATATAGGGCTTCCCGGCCGCAACGCGTGAGGCCACATAACGGCTGTGATCGGCTTCAAGCTGAAGCTGAGCCTGTTGCGAGGCAGGCAGGACAGCGCCATATCCGGCATAGACCGGGGCTGAGGGCAATGCGTAGTTGTTATGCGCCGCATCCACGAAAGGCGCCGAAGATTCAAGAGTGACATTGGTTGTGCCGAGCCAGTTTTGGCCTGAGAGGATGGAGATCGTCCCGGAAGTCGGATGGGCTGATGCAATGTCAAAGATAACATTGTCCGCGATATTCGAAAGCGCGCGGTTCGTGAAAGGCGCTGCTTTCGGCACCGTGAAAGAAGCGTTGGTTTGCTCTTTGTAAAGCTGGCCAGCATTGGAAATATACCCAGCCGCAAGGCCATCCGCATTCAGAGCGTAATGGGCTGCGCGGCCGACCCAGCTAGTGGAAGCCATCAGATCACTCCCCCAGTCGACCTTCATAAATCGGTTATTTTGAGCGAAGGTGAAACTCTTGGCCGTCGTACCGGAATTGCGAAAATTAAACGTGACGCTTCCGTCGGTCAGATTCGTATAAATCGTAAAAGTATCACTCGAATCCAGAAGCGAAGTTGCACCATCCATCGTCGCCGCTTGATAACGCGCGAGAGCATCACCCGTCAGTCCTCCGGCATAGGCCACAAAATCAGCCATGGAGATGATCGTTTCGGTCCGCGCGACGCCGGCGGTATTATCCCCCGAGAAACCGGCGGCAGTTCCCGCGGCCGTCAGTGTTCCGTCCGCATTTTTGTAGGTTGAGGGCAGATCCGCCCAAGCATAGCTGATTTGGGCGGTATGCGTTGCCGGAGCCGCGACGTCAAAACTGAAAGTGGCCGAGGAGTCTTTGTCTCTGTAAACATAACTCATGCCCCCGGTGGCCTGATTCACCCATACCGAGAAGCTGTCGCCTCCTCCGACCATTGCATTGAGAATGGTTTGTGGAATTGTGACGCCTGCGGCGGTAGCGTTATTGCGGAACTGAGCTTCCGTGAGCGCCGCCTCGATCCGATAAGCACTCCCGCTGTAGACAATGTATCCCGCATCGATTCCGGAGGTGGTGAGGCTGTAGGTCGCTGCGCCGGTTTCATAGAAGCCGATCGTTTCATCGTACCCGTAGCCGCTCACCGTAGTCCCCGCGGCGTTCGTAACGGCATGAGTCGTGGAATTCACTGTAAAACCGGCCGCCGTAATAGCATCCGCCGTAACGGGAGTTTTCACGAGCAAGTTCTGAGGGATAGTCGCCCAGTTGAAATAGGTACGAGCCACGGAAACGCTCAGGCTGTAAGTTTGCCCGGTCTGGCGGTCCGTGAAACCGTAGCGGAGATTCTCGCCGCTCCCGGTCTTTGTGAAGATGTCTTGGTCATCGATCAAAGATGCCCTCTGCGGAAGATGCGTCGTCAAATTAATGCTATATCCCGCCTGCTGGCCCGCAGAAGTCAATGCGTAGGTATCGGCAGCTCCGCCGGTTCCGGGGGTTACGGTATAGAAGCTCGCGTCAAGGTCGGCCCAGGTATAATTCCCGAGAAGGCGCTGATAGGCGGCATAGCCCGGCGACCCCGCACCCAAATGCCCGGCAGCCGTCGTAAAATCGGTCATCGAAGAAGGCGTCACCGCCGAAAAATCCCAATCTTCCAGGCGATACACTTGGTCGCCGACAAGAAAGAACCCATCGGTGAGCGCCGAAGCGATCAGAACATAATTCCCGGCCGTCCCTGTCCGAAGGGTGCGGTAGTAAGTGCCGGCGCCGGTGGCATCATAACGGTAATCCGTCTGCTTCACCCCGGCCGAATTCGTCACGTCGTGCGTCGCGCTATCAATGATCAACCCGGAAGCGAGAATACCCGCCGCGGAAACGGCGATCTCCCCGGCATAGGCGACGCGGCCCGGCGACTGGCTCAGGCTATAGTTGAGACCGGTCGACGCATCGTGAAAAACATAGCTGAGCGCGTCCCCGTTCATGGTAAGAGAGAATGTATCATTCGCGTCGTTCATGTCCCCCACAAGCGAGTCGTACAGCGTACGGGAGATCGAACCCGCCGTGAGAAGGCGCTGCGCGTAAGCTTTGAAATTGTCCGCGGTCATCGGATCCGTGTACACGGGGGCGCCGGTGGTGGCGCTGAAAATATTGTGACTGATCGCGGGTGCCTGGCCGGGCTGGAGATAAATGCCGTTCGTGTTTCCATCGAATGTATTGAAGCGGACGCTCGTATTATCGTTGGCGCTTAGGATGGCGTTCGCGTAGCCGCGGATCACATTCCCTTCGATCTGGACATTCGAGGGAACCGCGTTCCCTGTCGTGACGATCGAGATGCCGGTGTCGTTCGCGGCGGTCCCACCCGCAATGATGTTATTACGGACGTAGACATTGTTGCCGGTGACGGTGATCGCCACAGGAGTACCTGTGTCACCGCTATTAAGCGTCAGATTCTGGATCGTGTTGCCACCCAGCGCGAGGATCGTCCCATTAAGCGTCACGGTTTCATTGTCCATCCCGAACAGGTCAACGCCCGACTTCAGAGTAAGCGTTCCGGTACTGTAAGTGCCCTCATGGATCACGATCCTGTCGCCCGCCGCCGAGGCATTGATCATGTCCTGCAACGTCGTGGCCCCCATGTCCGTGGCATAAAAGTGGCGGATCGTCGTGCCGTCCGAAAGATGCTCCGCCGCCACGCGATTCGACGCATCCGTGTCGGTTGACTCCACCGGCAGCGTGGGATCCAAATAACTCGACAAAAAGCCCGAGGTGACCCTCGTCGATTCGCTGAAGCTCCATCTCACAATGTTGTCGTAGAGGATGTCGCCTGTGGTTGGATTGGCCGCACACAGCACGCCGGTCTGAGGGGCCAGAAAATATCCCGCAGCCACCAATGCCGCTGCGGTTATCACCGCGCCGGTCGCGTCATGGGCTTCATAAACAGTCCCATTCTTCACCACAGCTGCAACAATCCCCGCTGGCACCGCTATCACTTGGGGGACTTCATTTACGACACGATTGAGGCCGAAACTTCGCCCCGTTTGCTCATCCTTGTAGCTATAATTGACATCTTCGCCTCGGATCGTCATGGAGTAGGTGTCGCCAGTATCCATCATCCCGGTCGCCTCATCGTACAGATCATAATAGTCAGAATCCTCACCAATATTTCCTCCAACCGACCGGAATGCCGCCATCGTCATCTCGACCGACTCCGAAAAGCTCAAACCCTGTTGGTGATACAATTTCCCGTCGACAACAGAATACCCGGCAGCTCTTCCAGAATCCGTCAGTTCATAGCTTCCTTCCGTACCGCTGCGGTAGGAAGCATTAATTTCCGTCCACGCCGTTTGCGTTAGTTGAGAAACAGGGCTGAGGCTAAACCGGCGGCCGGATTCTTTATCCGTCCAGCTGTAGCTTGTCTCGGTGCCCGTCGTCGTCATTGAGAACGAATCGGTCGCGTTCAGTTTGGAACTCACCGCGTCATACGCCGCCTGTTCCGCGGGAGAAAGAGAGCCCGCCGCAACCCTGGACTGGAAGGCCGCA